>CAZYUL010000006.1:0-69234 GCA_964650715.1 uncultured Gemmatimonas sp.
TCTTGAGGCGGATGTTGGCGAAGGTGCCGCGCATCATCACCTCGTGGTTCCCGCGCCGCGCGCCGTACGAGTTGAAGTCCTTCTTCTCGACGCCGAGCGACTTGAGCCACTGGCCCGCCGGCGACTTCTCGGCGATCGAGCCCGCCGGCGAGATGTGGTCCGTCGTGATCGAGTCGCCGAACATCCCGAGCACCCGCGCGTTCGCGATCGCCTTCACGCCCGGCGGCGTCATCGTCATCCCCTCGAAGTACGGGGGATGCTTCACGTAGGTGGACTTCGCGTCCCACTGGTAGCGGTCGCCGGTGGGGACCTTGATCGCCTTCCACTCGGCGTCGCCGCCGAAGACGTCGGCGTACTCCTTCTCGAACTGCTCCCGCTTCACCGACGACATCACGATGTCCTCGACCTCCTTCGGCGAGGGCCAGATGTCGCGCAGGAAGACGGGTCCCTTCGCCCCGATCCCGATCGGCTCCGAGGTGAGGTCGACGTCCATCCGCCCCGCGAGCGCGTAGGCGACGACCAGCGGCGGCGAGGCGAGGTAGTTGAAGCGCGTCTGCGGGTTCACGCGCCCCTCGAAGTTCCGGTTCCCCGAGAGCACCGCCGCGACGGTGAGCTTCCCCTCGTCGATCGCCTTGCTCACCGGTTCCGGGAGGGGTCCCGAGTTGCCGATGCAGGTCGTGCACCCATAGCCGACGATCTGGAAGCCGAGCGCGTCGAGCGCCGGCTGCACGCCGGCCTTCTGGAAGTAGTCGCGCACGACCTTCGAGCCCGGGGCGAGCGACGTCTTCACCCACGGCTTCACCTTGAGCCCCGCGGCGACCGCCTTCTGCGCGAGCAGGCCGGCGGCGAGCATCACGCTCGGGTTGCTCGTGTTCGTGCAGCTCGTGATCGCGGCGATCACCACCGCGCCGTCCTTCAATTGGAACTTCTCCCCGCGGTGCTCGCAGTCCACGCAGGTCGGCTCGGTCGAGACGGGGCCCCCCTCGGCCACCATCGCCGCCGCCGGCGAGCCCGGCGCCTTCGCGTTCACCGCGGCCCCGGCCTTGGCGCCGGCCGCCGCCGCGAGGCGCTCCCGCTCGGCCTTGAACGACTCGGCGTAGTTCTGCTTCACGTTCGTGAGCGCGATCCGGTCCTGCGGCCGCTTGGGCCCGGCGAGCGACGGCACGACCGTCGAGAGGTCGAGCTCGAGGGTGTCGGTGAAGACCGGGTCCGCCGTCGCGTCGGTGCGGAAGAGCCCCTGCGCCCGGCAATAGGCCTCGACGAGCTTCACCTGGTGCTCGCTGCGCCCGGAGAGCCGGAGGTACTTGAGCGTCTCCGCGTCCACCGGGAAGAAGCCCATCGTCGCGCCGTACTCCGGCGCCATGTTCGCGATCGTCGCGCGGTCGGCCAGCGCGAGCGACGAGAGGCCGGGGCCGTAGTACTCGACGAACTTGCCCACCACCTTCTTCTTGCGGAGCATCTCGGTGCAGGTGAGCACGAGGTCCGTCGCCGTCGCCCCGACGGGGAGCTTGCCGGTGAGCTTGAACCCGATCACCTCGGGGATGAGCATCGAGACCGGCTGGCCGAGCATCGCCGCCTCGGCCTCGATCCCCCCGACGCCCCAGCCGAGCACGCCGAGGCCGTTGATCATCGTCGTGTGCGAGTCGGTGCCGACGAGCGAGTCGCAGTAGACCGCCTTCTTGCCCTCTTCCTCGCCGACGAACGCGACCTGCCCGAGGTACTCGAGGTTCACCTGGTGGCAGATGCCGGTGCCCGGCGGCACGACGCGGAAGTTGCGCAATGCCGAGCCGCCCCAGCGCAGGAACTGGTAGCGCTCCACGTTCCGCTCGTACTCGAGCTTCGTGTTGAGCAGCATCGCCGCCTCGATCCCGTACTCGTCCACCTGCACCGAGTGGTCGATGACGAGGTCCACCGGCTGCAGCGGGTTGATCCGCTTCGCGTCGCCGCCGAGGGCCGAGATCGCGTCGCGCATCGCGGCGAGGTCCACCACGCAGGGGACGCCGGTGAAGTCCTGCAGCAGCACCCGCGCCGTTCGGAACGCGATCTCCTTGTCCACCGGCTTCTTCACGTCCCAGGTCGCGAGCGCCTCGATGTCCGCCTTCTTGACGAAGCCGCCGTCCTCGTTGCGGAGGAGGTTCTCCAGGAGGACGCGGAGCGAGAAGGGGAGCCGCGCGACTGTGCTGCCCGGGATCCCGGCGACGGCATCGAGGCGGTAGTAGACGTACGACTGGCCGTCGACCGTGAGGGTGTCGCGGCTGCGGAAGCTGTTCGTGGTGGCCATGCCCGAAATCTATGCGCCCTCTTCCAGCACGGGCATCTCGAGCGTGCGGAAGCGCTCGGCGCCCTCGACGACCTCCACGCGGATGGCGTTCACCGGGCACTGGTGCACGAAGTCGCCGTCGGCGCGCGACCATTCCACCGGGCTCGTCAGCACCTCCGCCTTCCCGTCGGAATCCATCGTCATCACGCGGGGCGCGAGCGTGACGCAGAGGGTGCAGCCGGTGCAGGCCTGCTTGTCCACGGAGACGTCGACGACGCGCCGCGGCCAGACCCCGCCGAGCATCAGCGAGGCGCCGGCGCGGTCCAGCGCGTCCACCGCCGCCTCGTAGCCCAACTCGATCACGCGGCCGACGTGCGCGAAGCTGAAGAGGCCGAAGCTCCAGACCGCCGGCCGGACGAGGAGGAGCGGCGGCCCCTTCCAGGTGCGCAGCTGCAGCGACTGCAGCGACTTCATCATGATCTGCGCGGCGCGCATGTAGATCGTCGCGAATCCCTTGTCGGCGATCCGGCGCGCGCGGGCGAGATTGGTGCTCCCGACGTCCACCGCGATGACCGCGTCCACGCCGTGCGACGCGGCGAGCGCCGGCACGTTGTCCGAGATCCCGCCGTCGGCGCAGGTGCGCCCGCCGATCCGCCCGGGCGGGAAGAACCCGGGGAGCGCGCACGAGGCATACACCGCGTCCGCGATCTCCACGTCCTGCAGTCCGGGCAGCCCCCAGAGCACCTGCGACGCGGCCTCGAGGTCCACGGTGTTCACCAGCAGCGGCCGGTCGAGGTCGCGGAAGGTCCCGGTCGGCACGATGTCCCGCACCAGCGTCTGCAGCGGCTTCGCCAGGTAGAGCGACGGCGAGAGCATCCGCTTCGCCACCATCGAGAAGTGGTCGATCCGGAAGAGGTCGGTCTTGCGGAGGTCGAGCGCGCGACGCTCCATCTCGGCGATGGGCATCCCGCCGGCGTACGCCGCGGCGATCAGCGACCCGATGCTCGTGCCGGCGAGCACCGTCGGGCGGATGCCACGCTCCTCGAGCGCGCGCAGGACGCCGATGTGCGCGAACCCCTTGAGTCCGCCGCCGCCCAGCACGAGCGCGACCCGCTCGGGGAGGACGATCCTGCCGTTGGACGTCGACGTCACCGATCCGCTCGCCGCGCTCGACGTGCTCGCGTCCCGGGCCGCTCGCAGGCGGCGGTGCCGCGCAGGATCGGCGCGCACTCCTCCAGCGTCACGCAGTCCGAGGCCAGCGCCCGCCGGAGCACCGCCCGCATCCGATCGAGCCGCTCCCGCTGGGAGTCGATCTCCGTGAGCTTGCGTGTCGCGAGGTCGCGCCAGGCCTCGGCCCGGCCGCTCCCCGGCGTGACCCGGCTGACGAGTCGCGCCGTCTCGGCGAGCGAGAAACCCGCCGCGGCCGCGAGCTGCACGAGGGCGAGCTCGTCGAGCACGCTCGGTCGATAGCGACGCTGACCGCCCCGGCGCTCCGGCGGCGAGATCAGCCGGCGCGATTCATAGAAGCGAACGGCGGAGGGCCGGAGCCCCGAGAGCCGGGCGACCTCGCCGATGCCCAGCGGCTGGGAGGGATCCTGCAAGACGCCTCTTGACTTGAAGTGCGGTTGAAGTTGCACCCTTCGAGGCATCCCTGACAGTCCCCCCGGAGGCCATCGTCCGATGAAGTACCTGATCCTGCTCAACGACCCACCGTACGGGACCGAGCGGTCCTACAACGGCCTGCGGCTCGCGGGGGCCCTCGCCAAGCGCGACGGGGTGGAGCTCCGCGTCTTCCTCATGGCCGACGCCGCCGCCTGCGCGAAGCGGGGCCAGCAGGTCCCGAACGGCTACTACAACCTCGGCCGCATGCTCAAGGCCGTCACGACGAAGGGTGTGCCCGTCGGCGTCTGCGGTAGTTGCATGGACGCGCGCGGGATCGCCGAGTCCGAGCTCGAGGAGGGGACCCGGCGCAGCTCGATGGAGGAGCTCACCGATTGGACCCTCTGGGCCGACAAGGTCGTCGTCTTCTAGGAGGCACCATGGAGCGTCCATCGCGTACCGTACTCATCCTCGGCGGCGGCGTGGGTGGCGTCGTGGCTGCGAACCGGCTGCGTCGGCTCCTCCCGCGCGGGGACCGCGTCGTGCTCGTCAGCCGGGACGAACGACACCTCTTCCAGCCCTCGCTCCTCTGGCTCGCCGTCGGCTGGCGGAGCGCCAGGGCGATCCAGCGTCCGCTCGTGCGCCTGCGACGGAAGGGCATCGAGGTGCGGATCGCGGAGGTCCGGTCCATCGATCCGCGGTCCCGGCGAGTCGTGACGTCCGACGGCGAGCTCACCGGCGACGCGGTCATCGTCGCCCTCGGCGCCGAGCTCGCGCCGGAGGCGATCCCCGGACTCGCCGAGTCGGGCCACAACCTGTACTCGGTGGATGGCGCACGCGCACTCTCCTCCGCACTCGAGCGGATCGACCGCGGACGGGTCGTGGTGCTGACGGCGGCGCCATCGTACAAGTGCCCGGCCGCGCCGTATGAGGCGGCGATGCTGATCGACGGTGCGCTCCGACGACGCGGTGTGCGAGGGCGCGTGTCGGTCGAGTTCCACGCCGCCGAGCCCGGCCCGATGGGTGTCGCCGGACCGGAGGTCTCGGCGCAGGTCCGTGAGATGGTGGAGTCGAAGGGGATCGGCTATCACCCGGGGCGGCAGGTCACTTCCGTCGACCCGGACTCACGCGAACTCAGCTTCGCCGACGGTTCGACGGTGGCATTCGACCTCCTGGTCCACGTCCCTCCGCACCGGCCCCCCGACGCCGTGAAGGCGAGCGGGCTGGCTGGCGCCTCCGGCTGGGTGGAGGTGGACCGCGCCACGTTCGAGACTGCGCATCCCGGCGTCTTCGCGATCGGGGACAACACCATCGTGCCGCTCGCGATGGGGAAGCCGTTGCCAAAGGCCGGGGTGTTCGCGCACGCCGCCGCCGAGGTGGTCGCGCACAACATCGCGGTGGCGTGGGGCAAGGGCGGCTCCGTCCGGCGATTCACGGGGGGCGGCGAGTGCTTCCTCGAGACCGGCGACGGACGCGCCGGGATGGGGGGCGGCGACTTCTATGCCGAGCCCACGCCGGCCGTGCGGATGCGCGCCCCGAGCCGGTGGTGGCACTGGGCGAAGGTGGCGTTCGAGAAGTGGTGGTTCGTTCGCTGGCTCTGAGGACGCAGACGCCGGGGCCCGCCGCCTTGCCGCGTCGCGCGACGCGCGCGACGTTCCCACCCTTCGTTCACCCTCCAACGACCCCGGACCGATGCGCCTTCCCCTCATCCTCGCACTCGCGGCCGCGTGCACCCTCGCCCCCCGTCCCGCGGCCTCGCAGCAGGGCGACCCCGCCGCCGTGCTCGCGACGGTCCGCGCCTTCCACGAGGCGCTCCAGCGGGGCGACTCCTCGGCCGCGATGGCGCTCCTCGCGCCCGATGTGCGGATCCTGGAGTCCGGGGGGCTCGAGACCCGCGACGAGTACCGCAGCGGGCACCTGCCCGGCGACATCGCCTTCGCGCGGGCGGTACCGAGCACACGCGCTGAGCCGACCGTGACCGTCGCCGGCGACGTGGCGTGGGTCGTCGGGACCTCCCGCACCACTGGGACCTATCGCGACCGGCAGGTGAACAGCACCGGCGCCGAGTTGATGGTGCTGTCGCGCACGCCGGAGGGATGGCGGATCCGCGCCATCCATTGGTCGTCACGGGCTGTCAGGACGCCATGAACGGGCTCGGGGCGAGTCGGCGAGCCGCAAGGCGCTCGCTGTCACGATGATCGTCGCACCGACATCGCCGAGCAGCACGGCCACTGAGAGCGAGACGACACCGAGGAGCGTACCGACGCCGAGCAGCAGTTTCGTGACGAGGGCGATGCCGATGTTGATCCGGACGACCCGCACTGTGCGGCGCGCGAGCCGGATCGCCTGCGGGAGCGCCGCGAGGTCATCGGACATCAGCGCCACGTCCGCGGTCTCGATCGTCGCCGGCGCGCCCGCGACCCCCATCACGATCCCGACGTCGGCTGTCGCGAGCGCTGGCGCATCGTTGACGCCGTCGCCGACCATCGCGAGCATCCCATGGCGCTCGCGGAGCCCGCGGACCGCATCGACCTTTTCCTCAGGCAGCAGTCCCGCGCGGACATCGTCGATCCCCACGTGGGCTGCGACCGCCCTTGCCGTCGCCGCGGAGTCGCCGGTGAGCATCACGACCGGTCGCACCCCGAGCTCGCGGAGCTCCTGCACGAGTCCGGGCGCGTCCGTGCGGATGGTGTCGGTCAACAAGAGCACCGCCCGGGCGCCCGAGGATTCCTCCACGAGCACTTGGACGCGGCCGTCGGGAGGGGGCCCGAACAGCGCAGCGGCTTCTGGCACGTGGCGGTCGCGACCCGCGCGCATCACCACTCCGTCCACGGTCGCCGCGACGCCGAGACCCGGCGTCATCGCGAATCCCTCGACCTTCGTCGCAGCGTCAATCCCGAGCGTGGCGACATACTCTGTGATCGCACGGGCGACGGGATGCTCGGTGCGCCCCTCGAGCGCCGCGAGTCGCGAGAGCAGGGCACGCGCATGGTCCGGGGGTGCGACGACCGCTCGTTCCACGCTGAGCTGCCCGCTTGTGATCGTTCCGGTCTTGTCCACCGCGAGCGCTCGCACCCGCGCAAGTGCCTCGAGTGGCGCACCGCCTCGCACGAGCAGTCCCTGACGGGCGGCACCGGCGAGCGCGCTGACCACGCTGACCGGTGTCGCGATCACGAGCGCGCAGGGGCAGGCGATCACCAGCAGCGTGATCCCACGGAGCACCCACGCTCCCGCGTCCTCGGCACCGATCACGGTCGGAACGAGGGCGACGGCCATCGCCAGGAGCGTGACGACCGGCGTATAGACGGCGGCGAACCGCTGCACTGCGCCTTCCATCGGCGCCCGGTTCGCCTCCGCGACCCGGAGCGCACGGATGATCCGCGCCAGCGCGCTCTCGGCCGCCGGCCGCGTCACCTCGATGTCGAGGGTGCCCTCCTGGTTGAGCGTGCCGGCCAGCACCGCGTCTCCGATGCCCTTCGGCACGGGAAGCGACTCCCCGGTGATCGTCGCCTGGTCCACGCTCGATGCCCCCTGCCGTACGACACCATCCGCCGCGAGCCGTCCACCCGCCCGCACGCGATACACGTCACCGACGACGAGCTCCGCGCTCCTACGCTCCGCCGTCACCCCGCCCGTGCCGACGACCTCGACGACATCGGGGGCGAGTTCGTGCAGGCGTGACATCGCGCGTCGCGTGCGCAGGACCGCGGCGCGTTCGAGTAGCTCGGCGAACGAGAACAGGAACGCCAGCGTGGCGGCTTCCACCGCCTCCTCGATCAGGATCGCCGCGACGAGCGCCAGCGACATCAGCACGTTCATGTCGAGGCGCGCGGAGCGGAGCGCGCGCCACGCCGCCGGGAAGAAGTTCGAGCCGCCCACGAGCGCACTCACAGAGGCGAGGACGAACGCGGTCCCGGCAGTGCCGAGATCGGAGTACGACTCGAGCAGCAGCGCGACGAGCCAGAGCGCGCCGCTGACATACGTCCGCCTCGCGTGGAGCGAACGCCACGGGTTCACTGGTTCGGAGGATGGGACGGGCACCGCGACACTCACGGCGCCACCCGCCGCGAGCGCCACCCTTCGATCGCCGCGTAGAGAGTCGGCAGCACCAGGAGCGTCAGCAGGGTCGACGTCACGAGTCCCCCGATCACCACCGTGGCCAGCGGCCGCTGGACCTCGGCGCCCGTCCCGTGGGAGAGCGCTACCGGGAGGAACCCGAGGCTCGCCACGAGCGCCGTCATCAGCACCGGTCGCAATCGCAGGAGCGCCCCTTCGGTCGCGGCCGCTGCCGGTTCGGCGCCCTCGGCACGTAGTCGCTGGATCGTCGAGAGCAAGACGAGGCCGTTCAGCACGGCGACGCCGAACAGCGCGATGAACCCGATCGCGCTCGGGACCGAGAGGTGCAGTCCACGCAGCCAGAGCGCGACGATGCCGCCGACCGCCGCGAAGGGGAGGTTCACGAGCACCAGGGCCGCGAGCCACGCGGAGCGCAGCGAGAGGAAGAGCAACGCCGCGATCAGCAGGATCGCCACCGGCACGACGACGCGGAGCCGTGCCATGGCCCGCGCCTGGTTCTCGAACTGACCGCCGTACACGACGAAGGTGCCGGGAGGGATGGTCACGTCGCGTGCGATCGCGGCCTGCACGTCGGCCACGAACCCGCCAAGGTCCCGTCCCTCCACGTTCGCCTGCACCGGGACGAACCGCTGGGCGCGCTCCCGATTGACCTGCACCGGACCCGGCTCCTGCCGGATCGCCGCGAGTTGCCGCAGTGGCACGCGTGCCCCACTCGGTGCCGGCACGACGATCGCGCCGATCGCATCGGCCGAGGCGCGCAGCTCGTCGGGGTAGTACACCGCGACATCCACCGTGTAGTTCCCCTCGACGAGGGTCGCCACCGGTCGCCCGCCGACCGCGGTCTCCAACGCCTCCTGCACCTCGGCCACCGGAATGCCGAAGCGCGCCATCGCCGCCCGGTCGAGCCGCACGTTCAGGTACCCCTGGCCCTCGGTCGCCTCGACCCGGACTTCGGTGGCGCCGCGGACGGCACGCAGGCTGCGCGCGATGCGCTCGGCCGTCTCGTGGTTCGTCGCCGGATCATCCCCGAAAACCTTGACGGCGAGATCCGAGCGGACTCCGGAGACGAGCTCGTCCAGTCGCATCTTCATGGGCTGCGTCATCGCCAGCACCGTACCGGGCACGCGCGCGGCGACCCGTGCGGAGATCTCCGCGGCGAGACTGTCCTTCGTGATCCCGGGTCTCCAGGAATCGATCGGGTTCAGCATCACGAAGACATCGGCCTGGTGGATCCCCATCGCGTCGCTCCCGATCTCCGGCCGGCCGACGCGACTGACGGCGATGCGGACCTCGGGCGTCTCTCGCGCGGCCAGCTCCACCTCGCGCTGCATCCGCAGCGAAGCGGAGAGGGAGATCGCCGGGTCACGCACGACCTCGATGAGGAGCGATCCCTCGTCGAGCTCCGGCACGAACTCGGTGCCGAGCCGCGGGACGAGGAGCATCGCCGCAACGAAGACTGCCAGCGCACCGACGACCGTGCGCCGCGGGTGCGGGGTGATCCGCGCGAGCACCGCGCGGTAGGCGCCCTCCAGCCGATGCGCGAATCGCTCGGCGAACGCCGACTCCTTGGCGCCGCGCCGGAAGATCCACGTCCCGACGGCCGGCACGGCGACGAGCGCGAGGAGAAGGCTGCCGAGGAGCGCCATCGTCACGGTGAGCGCCATCGGCCGGAACATCCGCGCCTCGAGGCCTTCCAGGCTCACGATCGGGACATACACGATCATGATGATGAGCACCCCGAAGGCGATCGGCCGCCCGACGTCGTGGGCCGCTCCCATCAGCCGCTTGCGCATCGCCTGACCGTCGGTCGGCAACCGCCCGGCCGTCTCGTCGTCGTGGAGTGTGCGCACGAACTGCTCGGCCATCACGACCGCACCGTCCACGATCATCCCGAAGTCGATCGCGCCGAGGCTCATCAGGTTCGCCGAGAGCCCGAGCCAGCGCATCCCGATGAAGGCGAAGAGGAGCGACAAGGGGATCGTCGCCGCGACGAGCAGCGCCGCGCGCACGTTGCCAAGGAAAAGCAGGAGGACCACGATCACGAGCATCCCGCCCTCGACGAGGTTCCGTCGCACCGTCGCGATCGTGCGATCGATCAGGTCGGTCTGGTCGTAGTAGCTGACGACCCGCACTCCCTCCGGGAGCGATTGGTTGATTTCCTCGAGGCGCGCCCGGACGCGCGAGGCGACCTCCCGTCCGTTCTCGCCGCGCATCATCATCACGATCCCGGTCACGGCCTCACCCTTCCCGTCGATCGAGGCCGCGCCTTGGCGGATCTCCGCCCCGAACTTCACCTCGGCGACGTCACCCACGAGCACCGGGACGCCACTCGCGCTCGCCCGGATGACCGTGCGCCGCAGGTCGTCGAGCGACTCCACCTGCCCCAGCCCTCGCAGGATGTACTGCTGGTCTTGGTGCTCGAGATGCCCGCCGGCGGCGATGGCACTGTTCGACTCCACTGCGGTGACCACGTCGTGGAGCGTGAGCCCGTAGCTGATGAGCCGCTCCGGGCGCACCACCACCTGCGCCTGCCGCACGAGTCCGCCGAAGGAGTTGATCTCGGCCACTCCGGGAATGCTGCGCAGGCGTGGTCGCACGAGACGGTCGTGCAAGGTGCGCGTTTCCATGATCGTGCGGCCCGGCGCCTCGACGATGTACATGAACATCTCTGAGCTGGCCGAGGCCAACGGTCCGAGCTGGGCGTCGGCGCCGGCCGGGAACTGTCCCCGCACCGACTGCAGGCGTTCGTTCACGAGCGTGCGGGCGCGCTGCAGGTCCACCCCGTCGGCGAAGACGATCGTGATCGACGCGAAGGCGTACTTGCTCACCGAGCGCACCTGCTCGACGTTCGGGATGCCGTTCATCGCGACCTCGACCGGGAAGGTCACGAGCCGTTCGACCTCCACCGGCGAGAGGCCGGGGGCCTCGACGAGCACCGAGACCTGCGCGTCGGTGAGGTCGGGGAAGGCGTCCATCCGCACCGTTGCCGCCGCCCACAGGCCGGTCCCGACGAGGGCGATCAGCAACGCCACGACGATCCCGCGATTGCGGATCCCCCACGCGATGAGGGCGTCGATGACCGTCGGTCCGTGCTCTGTCGCCGGAGCGCTTTCCGGTCCTTCCGGGTCGGGGGTCATCTCAGTGCTCCCCGAGCGCGGCCTTGCCGAGCTCCGACTTGAGAACGAAGGCGCCGCGCGTCACGATCCGCTCCCCTTCGCGAAGTCCGGCCCGCACCAGCACCGCATCCACGGAGGGATTCAGCGAGCCCGGTCGTGCGAGTCCCTCGATGTTGACGACTCGCCGCTGGTAGGTCCGCTCGGCGGTCTCGACGAATACGATGGTCTCGGTGCCATCGAAGACCACCGCGCTGGACGGGATGCGGAGGGCGCCCGCCGTCGCGTCGCTGCCCCGCGGCGTGACGCCGATCCGCACTGAGGCGTACATCCCCGGCCGCAGGTCGCGCGCGGGGTTCGGGACATGGAGCACAGCGCGGACCGTCCGGGTCTCGGGGTCCAGCACGTCGCGGATGCGCTCGATCGTCCCGCGGAAGCGGCGATCGGGGAAGGCGGCGACGGTCACGCTCGCCACCTGTCCGACGCGCACGGTCGGCAGCGCGATCTCCGGGATCTCGGCGACCACGTCCAGCTCGGTCAGGTCAGCGATGGTGACCACGGCGGCGCCGGCCTCGAGCGCCGAGCCCGCGACCGCCTGCGAGGCGATCACGCTGCCGGTGAGCGGAGCGCGGAGCGGCTGGAGCGGCTGCGGAGGATCGCCACGGCGGAGCGCCGCGATGTCGTCCTCGCTCGCGCCGAGGACCCGTAGCCGTTGTGCGGCGGCGACCGCCAGTTGCGCGGCCGCGAGCGAGTCCGCGCTCGAACGGAGCAGTTCGGCCCGGCGCAGCGACTGCACGAGATCCGCCTGCGCCACCTGGAAGCTCGGGCTGAACATCTCCGCGACCGGCGCGCCCGCCTCGACGACATCTCCTTCGACGGCGAAGAGCCGTTCGAGACGGCCCGCCGAGCGAGCCGAGACCACGCCGACGCGGCGCGGGTCCACTTCGACGTGCCCGGGGACCTCGAGCGCGTCTTCCAGCGACGCGGGCGTCGAGCGCACGAGTGTGACCGGCGCCACCTCGATGCCGGCGCGCGTACGCGCCTCCGCGGTGAGCGTGACCTCGGTGTGGACCTCCTCCTCCTCCTCGGCGTGCTCGTCGGTGGCAGGGGCGTCACCGCCGCCGCACGCGGCGACGAACAGGAGGAGCAGCGCGGTCGCTCTGAGTGGGTGCCTCATGGACGGACTCCGGATTCGAATGGGGTGATGCCGAAGAGGGCAGCGCGGAGGCCAGCGGCCTCGCGGAGGGCGTCGGAGCGTTCGAGCTCCACGCGGAGGAGCGAGCGCTCGAAGTCGAGCAATTCGAGCAACGAGAGTGATCCGGCGCGGAACTCCGCGAGCGCGGCCTCCCGTTCGGATCCCGCCGCGACGAGCACGACCGCGTCGATCGCCTCGAGTCGTTCGACGGTCACGGTCAGGCGTTCGCGCAGGCCTTCCAGTCCCGGCCGGGAGCGTACCATCGCGGCCGAGACTCCGGCCTCGGCGGCGATGACATCCGCGTCCTCGGCCTGAGAGGCGAGATCGTTGGCGCGGCGCGCCGTGAACGGCAGCGTGCTGGAGATCCCGACGAGTAGACCCGCCGTCGGTCCGCCGTTCGCCGCGCCGATCCGCTGGAGTCCGATCGCGCCACTCGCCTCCGGTCGCCGCGATGCGATCCCCAGGGCCCGACGCGCCTCGGCGCGCACGCGCACCGCCGCCGCGTCGCGCACCGGATCCGAGAGCGCCGCGAGCGAGTCCGTCGAGGGCAGTGTCGCAAGCGTCGAGCGCCACGCGCTCGCCGATGTCGTCGCCGTTGCCGCCTCGGCCATCCACCGGTCGAGCGAGTCCGCGTGTAGCGACGCGCCCGCGGTGGCGCGCAGCTGAAGGCGGACGCTCGCGAGGTTCGCGATCTCGTCACGGATCGAGAATCCCACCGCCAGTCGTTCGGTGCGGACGCGGAGCACGTCCGCATAGCGCCCGGTCCCCGCCGCCAGGCGTGCGGCGAGCGCCTCCTCCGCGTCGGCGAGGAGCTGCTCGCTCTGCCGGAGCCGCGTCAGGGCACGTCCGGCCGCCACACCGTTCGTGACCAGGTCCGTCACCCGAACCTCGATCACCTCTTCGGCGACACGGCGTTCGCGGACCTCGATCGCGAGCTCGCGACTCGCGGCGGTGCGGGCTGCGAGCAATCGGGACCCGAGGAAGAGGCCGCGACCGACCTCGATCGAGGCGTTACCGCGCAAGACGTCACCTCGCGGACCGTCGGAGAGCCCCAACGCCGCGCCGAGCGGTGGTGCCGAGCCGGCGCTCGCCACAAGGCGCTCGGCCGCGAGTTCGCGGGCCCGCGCCGCCCGCAGGGTCGGGTCGGCCTCGCGGGCGAGGGCGGCGATCCGGGCGATCGTACGCCAGACCGCGCCGGAGTCCGCCTGGGCGGAGAGCTGGCCCGGCGCCACGACGGATGCGCTGAGGAGAACGTAGAGGAGCGGCGTGAACGCGAATCGTGCCGCCCCGGGATGCGGGGACATCGTCGGCCTCTGCACTCGGCAGGTTCAGGGCGTGCGACACGCGCGCGGGAGTGCCGGGCACGTGACGAACGCTGGTTGTGTGGTGAGGCGCGGAGCGTTGGTGCTCCGCCGCTCCCCGTCACGCGTCAGTGGACGCGCGGGAGCTCCGTCGCGTGGCGACGGTTAGGCGGCGATCCGGGCGGGGGGCCGGAAGGGCGGGGCGCGGTCGGCCGATGCCGGCGCCCCGGACTCACCGCTCGCGATTTCGAGGCGCAGCGACGGCACACCGTCGCGCGCGTCCCGCGTCGCGGGGGAGCCGACGTGCGCGTGCACGCAGTGGCAGAGATGGACCAGATGGCCGTCCGCGTTCCGCGGACTCTCCCCGCCGCCATCCGCATCCGTCGCGCGCATCGCGACGGTGGAGGCATCGCGGTCGCACGCGTCCTCGGCCATCGTCTCGGCGATCGAGACGATGAGCGAGAGCGCGAAGAGCGGCGCGAGGACGAGGCGGGTGAGGCGCATTTATCGCAGTGTAGCGACGCGACGCCGGGGGAGTCAAGGAACGAGCCGCGCGAGGTTCAACGTCTTCCGACGAGCAGCACCGTCGTTCCCGCGAGACACAGGGCGACGCCAAGCCAATCCCATCGGGTCGGCGTCGCTTGTTCGACCACGATCAGCCAGCCGAGCGCGGTGGCGACGTACACGCCGCGATAGGCGGCGAACGTGCGTCCGGCGAAGGTCATCGGGATCTGCGCCAGCGCCCAGGCGAAGAGAGTCAGGCTGCCGATGCCGAGAGGCACCAGCCACGTCGTCCGACCTTGGCGGATCCAGAGCCAGATCGCGTAGCACCCGAGCAACTCAGTCACACCGGCCAGCAACATCCAGCCGACGTCACGCGCGAGGTTCACCGCGGCAGCCCCGACACGTGGCGCAGCCGCACCTCGAGCGACTCGCGCGGCACCGCGCCCTGCAGCGAGGCCTGCACCGTCCCGGCGGAGTCCAGGAAGAAGAAGTGTGGCGTCGCCGCGAAGCCGAGCCGCGCGCGCACCGCGCGCGTGGCGGGATCCGCCACGTTGACGAAGGCGAACTCGACTCGACCCTGCCACTCCGATTCAAGCCCATGCACGATGGGCGCCATGGCTCGGCAGCTCAGTCAGCCAGGGTGGAAGAACTCGACGAGTTGCGGTCGGCCGGTCGAACCGACGAGGCCGGAGTCGGAGGCGGTGAAGAGATCGGCCGATGCCGACGCCGGCGCGGCTGGCTCCGGCGCACGGACGCGCAGCCATGCCGCGGTCGCCACGGCGATGATCGCGACGGCGGCCACGGCACCTACTCGGGTTCGGCGGGAACTGGGTGCGATCATCGGCGGCGAGTGAGGGAGGTCGCGAGCAAGTAGACCGCGGGCAGACGAGTTCGCGAGTGGGCGCCCTTGACCCTATACCATGGTATAGGGTGTACGATGCAGGCATGGAACTCCCACTGCGCATCGGCGCGGTCGCGGCGGCTGCTGGTGTCGGGGTGCAGACGCTGCGCTACTACGAGCGGCGCGGCCTGCTGTCGGCGCGTCGCCGCTCCGCGAGCGGTTATCGTGAGTACGCGGCGGACGCGGTCCGCCGCGTCGTGTTCATCCGACGCGCCCAGGCGATGGGATTCACGCTCGATGAGATCCGTGCGCTCCTCGCGCTTCGCGTGCGCGAGCCGCGCCGGTGCGATTCGGTCAGGCGATCCGCTGAGGTGGCTCGCGGGCGGATCCACGAGCACCTCACCGCGTTGCAGCGGATGGACGAGGTGCTCGAGAGACTCATCGGTGCCTGCGACGCACGAGCCGTCACCGGGGAGTGTCCCATCCTGGCGGCGCTCGAACCTGAAGCGAGGACATAGCGATGCAGATCGATCTGGTGTACTTCGAGGGCTGTCCGCACGCCGAATCGGCGCGGCAACGCCTGCGGGACGCGCTGGCGAGCCTCGGGTCGTCCGCTGCGTGGAGCGAGTGGGACACCGGGGCGGCCACGACCCCCGCGCACCTCCGTGGCTATTCGTCCCCGACCGTGCTCGTGAACGGGGTCGACGTGGAACGCAAGCCTCCCGCGACCGGGGCCGGCTGCGCCGTCGGCGGCGGTCCGAGCACCGCGGTGTTGCGAGATGCCCTTGCCGGGGCGCACCGATGAGGCCGGGCACACGTGACGCCGCGGGCGTCCTCGGTGCGGTGCTCGCGGCGCTCTGCTGCGCGGGTACGCCGTTCATCATCACAGGCCTGACTGCGCTCGGCCTCGGCTTCCTTCGCCACGACGGCATCCTCTGGCCGATCATGCTGCTCGCGCTCGCCGTGGCGGTCACCGGATTCTGGCAGGGAGCGCGCACGCACGGGCGCTGGGGACCACTGGCGGTCGGAGGCACGGGCGCGGTCTCGCTGGCCGCCGGGGTGATCGTCGTGCACGGGTTCCCGGCGATGCAGATGATCTACGCCGGTTCCGCGGCGCTCGTCGTCGCCGCCATCTGGAACGGCTTCGCGCGGCGGAACTGCGACGTCGTGAGTCCGCGGCGGGCCGCGTGACCCCGGCACCCGTTCGCACCTCATCCGTCAGGCCCCGGCAGGGTCGCGCGCCCGGCGACGACCTGGGCCCCGAGCGCCACCGCCAGCACCACGGCCTGCGGCTCGGGAACGGCGATGAGGGCGGCGACGCCGAAGACCGCGTAGGTCCCGTTGATGATCCGGACCAGGCGCACGGTCGGCATGCGACATGGTCCGAGGCCGATATGCGCGAGATTCATGGCTCCGACGACGAGCACGCCGAGGCCGGCGCCGACGAACCAGAGCGCGCGTGCGGTCCAGGCGTCGTAGGAGAGCGCGGCGACCGCGAGATGCGCGACGCCCACGCCGGTGACGATCCAGCTGGCGAGCAAGTGGACGCGACGCCAGCCGGGATATCCTGCCGGCAGGTCGAACTCCTCTTGGTCCGGAGAGTCAGTGCGCATGGTGGTCGCCGTCCGCGGCCCTACACTGCGAGCCGCTCTTACGCTCCAGAGCGAGTCCGCACTCGGCGCGGCGGCGGCGCGTCTCGGGGCGCTTCGCCGCGATGACCTCCTCGCGAAGCATCTTCTGCTGCGCCGCCGTCAGCTTCGCCCAGGCAGCGTGCGCGAACCGGTCGCGCGCGAGCAGCATGGCGAGCTCGTCAGGCAACTCGTCCGACACCGAGCGTAGCGAGAGCTTCACCCGGTCGCCAGTGTCGACGCCAGCGCGCTCGCACATCGGCTGTGCCAGTTCGATGAACCACCGGTCCTCGTCCAACTGCTTGAGGGAACGCCGTCCGATGGCGAACCCATCGATCGACGCTTCGACGATGGTCGTGCGGTCGAGCTTCCAGCCGTCGATCATGCGAGCCCGCACGGCGAGGAACCTCGGGAGGCGCCCATCCTTTCGCTCGATCCGACACGGAACGTCCACCACACCCATGCTTCGGTTGGCGCTGCGCATATCGCGATCCTCCCCCTCAGACGTCCCGTGCGTCCGCTTGCGACCGCCGCCGCCACGGCAGGCGGCCGACCGCACCCCGCTGCGAGACGCCTCTACTCGCGCTCGAGCGCGTAGCCGCTGATGCCTTGGCTGACAAGATACGTCGAGATGGCTCCACAGATGAGCGAGGCGAGGTCGCGGACGGCAGCGTACTCGGCGCGCCTCATCGGAACGCGAGGGTCACGCACGATCGGCAGCAGTGAGCCGTTCGGCTGCACGCGGTGCGTCACGCGCCACTCGTCGGGGTCGGCGTGAGCGAACGCGCGATTCCGAAGGCTCACGAGACGGTCGTGGAGGGCACGCTGAGAAGGCGAAAGCCGGATGAGCGTGCTCAGTCGGACGCTCCCCGCGGTGAGCGGATCCGATCGGTTGCCCGAGAACGGACGGGCGTAGGTGACGACCATGGCCGTCAAAGCGGTCTCGCGATGCAGGTCGGTCATCACCCCCTCATGCATCGCCCTGCGCCCGAGGTGGACGAGCACCGACGCGTAGGAGGCGGCGCTGTTGAGATCCCACATCGAGGTCAGGAGGCGGCGGATCCGAGGTGAATCGGCGAGGGTCGTTCCCATGATGCAGTCGCCGGTTCACTCCGCTTGCGGTGCGGCACGCACTCGTTGCTCGAGGTCGCCGAGCACATCCTCGATCTGCGCCAGTGCCGACCGAAGGTCGTCAGCGATCTCCTGCGCCAGCAGGTGCGGCTCGGGCAGGCTGGCCGAGTCCTCGAGGCTCTCGTCCCGCAGCCAGAAGAGGTCCAGGCTCACCTTGTCGCGTGCGAGGATCTCTTCGTAGCTGTATGGCCGCCAGCGCCCGTCCGGGGTCGCCGCGGACCAGGTCGCCGAGCGGTGGTGGCGATCCTCGGGCCGGTAGCAGGCGACGAAGTCGTCGAGGTCCGCGCGCGTCAGCCGCTTCGTCTTGAGGGTGAAGTGCTTGTTCGTGCGCAGGTCGTATACCCAGACGGATCGTGTCCAGGGCTCCTTCGCGCCCGGTCGGCGGTCGAAGAAGAGGACGTTCGCCTTCACGCCTTGGGCGTAGAAGATCCCCGTGGGGAGGCGCAGCAGTGTGTGGACCTCGCACTCCTTGAGCAGGTTCCGCCGCACCGTCTCGCCGGCGCCGCCCTCGAAGAGGACGTTGTCGGGCACGACGACCGCCGCCCGCCCCTGCACCTTGAGCAGCGACTTCACGTGCTGCACGAAGTTGAGCTGCTTGTTGGACGTGGTCGTCCAGAAGTCCGGACGGTTGTAGGTGAGTGTGTGCCGGTCGGACTCGCCCTCCTCGTTCACGATCGTGATCGACGACTTCTTGCCGAAGGGCGGGTTGGTGATGACCACGTCGGCATGCGCGTCCGGCTCGTCGCGGAGCGCGTCGTCGGTGCGGATCGGAGGCTCGTGGGACTCCGCGCCGTCGGGGCCGATGCCGTGCAGGAAGAGGTTCATCCCACAGAGGCGGGCGACATTGGGCACCAGCTCAGTGCCGCGCAGCGCCTCGAAGCGCAGATGGCGCTTCTGGTCGCGGTCCAGCTCGGAGTGGGTCTTCACGTACTCGTGGGCGGCGAGGAGGAAGCCTCCGGTGCCGCAGGCGGGGTCGGCGACGACCTCGCCGGGCTGCGGCCGCACGCAGTCCACGATCGCCTGGATGACCGGGCGTGGCGTGAAGTATTGGCCCGCGCCCCCCTTCACGTCCTGCGCGTTGCGCTCGAGCAGTCCTTCGTAAGCGTCGCCCTTCACGTCGGCCGACATCGCCGACCAATCCTCCTTGCCGATCAGCTCGACTACGAGCTGCCGCAGCTTGGCCGGGTCCTGGATCTTGTTCTGTGCCTTCTCGAAGATCAGGCCGAGCATCCCCCCCTCGAGGCCCAGCACGCGCAAAGTCTCGCGGTAGTGCTGCTCCAGCTCGACGCCCTCCATCTGCGGCGCTGCGAGGTCGGCCCAGCGATAGCCCTCGGGTATGGGCTGCGGTTCGCCCGTGATCCGAGCGCGCTCGTCGGCCATCTTGAGGAAGAGCAGGAAGGTGAGCTGCTCCAGATAGTCCTGGTAGGAAAGCCCGTCGTCGCGCAGGACGTTGCAGTAGGACCAGAGCTTCTGGACGATGCGGCTGGCGACGTCGCTCATCGCTTCGGGGCTCTCGCGTTCTCGCGGCGCGCACGGCGCGGTGGTAGGTCGGTGGCGGCCGCGCGTTCGGCGCGGATGCGTTCGAGTAGGACGGACGCCGGCTCGTCGGAGGAGTCTTGGTCCACGAGGCGGCCCTCGAAAGCCCACTTGAGGATGGATTGGCGGACCCGGGCCGATCTTGAAATGCTCGGCCGAACCAAGCCTCGTGCTGAGTCGCCGATCGACAGCAGCCGTTCGACTTCCGCCAAGAGCCGTTCCTGCTCTGCATGCGGTGGGAGCGGCACGACATACCTCCTCGCTGCAGATAACCTCACGTTATGCTGCCCCGCGCTCGACGCAGCATCTCGAAGGATCTGGTCCCTGACGACGGGGACGTGCCACGCGAGCGCGAACCACCGGGCGGTCGTCAGGCTTGTCGCCAGCCGTAGGCGGATGAGGTACGACGCGAAGTGGTAGTCGCGTGCCAGCGAGGTCACCACCAGCGCGCCACGACCGATTAGACTCTTGCTTCCATTGCTCCGAACGAAAACGAAGTCTCCGGGGACGAGAACGCCATCAGGCGAGAGGCCCTCTTCCCCAGTCGCGAACTTCAGGTCGTCGAACGTGAGAATCTCGTCCTGGACGTTTGGGATTCTCAGGACAGGAGGGCCGCTTCCATCTGGTTGGCACTTGCGCGATACGCCGTAGCCGCCGTTCCAGCTCAGAGCATCCACCGTAGCCCAGCACCACCCGTCCGGCAGCTCCGGCAGCTCGCTCTCGTCCGGCGCGACCGGCGCCACGTACTTCGCCTTCCACTCGTCGTCCTTCGGGGCCTTGCCCTTGGCCTTCATCTTCGCCAACTCGGCCTCTTCCCAGCGGCGGCGGCGTTCGGCAAGGATCCGATCGAGAAGAACTGACGCGGGCTCGTACCCGCGCCCCTCGGCGCGGGCAAGCTCGGCCTCGGTCGGGACCAGTCGCCCGTCGACCGCGGCGTTGAGCACCGACGCGCGATAGCGCGTCAGGTTGTGCTGGACCCGCTCCAGCGTCGCCGCCGCGTCATCGAGCCGGGTGAGGTAGGACTCGATGGCGAGAACAATGCGATCCTGCTCGCCGAGCGGAGCGACGGGGACTGGTAGATCTCTGATGTTATCGAGGTTCAACACCGGCCGGCCGATACCGTAGGCCATCCTCTCCAGCTCAGTCCGTCCTCCCCGGAAGGCCGTCACAGCCGATGCGTGAACGTACCGAGCCATGCGAGGCACGCGGAGCCGAACAAGTGCCACGGATTGGCTAACGTACGCCTCCGGGATGTTGTCTGGGACTACGGCGCACTTGCCCACGTTCGCGCCGGTAATCGTGATAAGAATATCGCCCGGCCGCAGGAGCGTGCGCTTGCCTTCAACACGGGTCGGCAACGCAACACGAGCAACGTGCAGCAGATCCAGCCTGTTCGTGTTGATGTCCTGCGTCCGAACAAAAGCGGCACCCGCGCCGGCGTAGTACTTCGACCAGTCCCGCGATCCACTCGTGATGCAATCGACCAACTCAGACAGGCGAACCCAAGTCCACGATGCCGGCAGCGCGGTGCCGTGCATCATGCCGCCAGCACCCCATTCAACTCATCCAGCACACCAGGAAGCTCCGCCCCGAACACCTGCGCCGCCCTCCCGCGTCCGCCCGCTTCCGCGAAGGGAACGTTGTCCAGGTCCGCCACCGTCATCTCGACGCTCGTCGCGATATGGTCGCGCATCATCTCCAGCCACCGGCGCTGCTCGGGCGTGAACGCCCTCCCGCGGTTGCCCTGCTGCGCCATCCACACCTCGAACCGCGCGCGCACCTGCTCACCGAACGGCACCAACTCGTCGTCCCGGTGCGTCGCGAACCGCACCAGCGAGACGATGTCCGTGAGCAGTCGCTTCCCCGACGCGCCCCGCACCTTGTCCTTGCGCAGCGTCTCATACGCCCGCCAGAGCTTCTCCGCCGTCCAGGCCCGCGGCGGCGCCTTGATCGTCTCCGCGAGCGTCTTGATGTCCTTGAACGAGAGCCGCCTCGAGTACGGCTGCGCGAAGAAGAACCGGAGCGCGTCGATCTCGTCCTTGTGTTCCTCGATGAAGCGCTCGAAGTCGTCCACCAGCGCCCGTGCCCGGGCCCTCGCCTCCTCGCTCGCACCGGCCTCCAACAACTCGTCCTCGCTGACCTCGTCGATCACCTGCTCGAACTCGCGCTTGAGATCCACGATCAGGGTGCGCAGTGCGGGCTTCGTGGCGAGCGGCTCAGTGGCGCGCTTGCGCCGCGCCTCGGGCTCCTGCTCGTCGGGGTCGAGCGCGTCGACGATCGCGCGGGTGAGGTCGGACAGGCCGGGCCCGCCGGAGGCCTCCACCACCCGGGCGTGTTCCGCCGGGCCGCACTGCTTCGACAGCCGCGCGAGGCGGCTCGCGAGCGACGAGAGTAACCCCGGATCGGTGCCACCCATCGCCACGTGCTCGAGGAGCGCCTTGAGGCTCACCGTCCGCTGGCGGTCGAGCGGCTGGGTGTCGGCGAGCTGGGTCTCGGTCATCCCGACACAGTCCACGATCACGAAATGCGTCTTCGCGACGGCGTCCTCGCCGCTCACCGCGCGCAGGTCGTTCGGGTCGATGACTCGCACGCCGCGCCCCTTCATCTGTTCGAAGAGCACACGACTCTTCACCGCGCGCATGAACATGACGATCTCGATCGGCTTGATGTCCGTCCCGGTGGCCACCATGTCCACGGTGACCGCGATGCGCGGCTCGTACTGATTCCTGAAGGCCTGGATCAGGTCGCGCGGGTTCGCCGACGTCACCTTGTAGGTGATCTTCTGACAGAAGGAGTTGCCGCGACCGAACTCGTCGCGCACCACTTCGACGATGTCCTCGGCGTGACTGTCGTCCTTGGCGAAGATCAACGTCTTCGGGACCTCCGTGCGTCCCGGGAAGATGTCGACCGGCAGACGGTCGCGGAACGTGCGGATGATGGTGCGGATCTGGTCCTTCGCCACCACCCGACGGTCCAACTCGTTCGGATCATAGCTGAGGTCCTCGTCCGGCGCCTCCCAGCGCAACGCGCGGGTCTGGCGGTCGCGGTACCCGAGCATCGTGTCGGGGTGCGCCTCGACCGTGGCGCCGTGCGCGGTGATCCTCGTGCGGATGTTGTAGACCTCGAAGTCCACGTTCACGCCGTCGGCGACGGCGCGCTCGTGGTCGTACTCCATCACCAGGTTCTTGTTGAAGAATCCCAGCGTCTGCTTCGAGGGCGTCGCGGTGAGGCCGACGAGGAAGGTGTCGAAGTACTCCACGACCTGTCGCCACAGCGTGTAGATCGAGCGGTGCACCTCGTCGATCACCACCACGTCGAAGAACTCGGGCGGGTAGATGGCGTTGTAGACCACCGGCAGCGGCTCCCGAAACGCGGCGCCGCCCCCCTCGAACTGCGATCCCTCCTCCAAGGCGGGATCGAGAGCAGGCTCCCCCTTGAGCATCGAATACACGCGCTGGATCGTCGAGATGACCACCCGGCTCGAGTCCATGATCGTGTTCGAGGAGAGCCGCTGGACGTTGTAGAGCTCGGTGAACTTCCTGTTCACCTCCGGCGCGCGGTAGCCTTGGAACTCCTTCTCGGCCTGCTCCGCCAGATTGCTGCGGTCCACGAGGAAGAGCACGCGGCGCGCGCCGCCGTACCGGATGAGGCGGTGGATCGCCGTGACGGCCGCGATGGTCTTGCCGGAGCCGGTCGCCATCTGGATCAACGCACGGGGGCGGTTGCGCCTCAGCGAGTGCTCCAGGTTGGTGACGGCCTCGATCTGGTTCGGATAGAGCGTCCCCCGCTCCAGCGGCGGCATCGTGGTGATACGCCCACGGAGCGACGAGGGCCGGGTGTCGTCGGCGGCGGTGTACAGGCCGCCGTCCTCAGCGTGAAGGCGCTTGACCCAGGCATCCAGCGTCTCGGCCTGGACCCACTCGGCGAGTGTCTCCGGGCGGTGGATGTGCGGCAGGTTCGCGGAGATCGCGCGCGTCTTCGGGTCGGGGTCGAGTCCGTTGATGAAGCGCGTCTCGACGCCGGTGCTCATGTACACGAAGGGCAGCGGCGTGACCGGCGGATTCAAGCCTGACGGGAGCCCGGTGGCGTACTTGTCCGCCTGCAGCTCGACGTTGCCGAGCGCGTAGCCGGCGGGCTTGGCCTCCAGCACGCCGACGGCTTTCCCGTTCGCGAAGAGCAGGTAGTCGGCGAAGCCGTGCCCGCGCGTCATCGGGAACTCGCGCACCGCGACGCCGATTCCGGCGGCCAGGTTCATCCCCTCGCGGTCCTGCACGACCCACCCCGCTTCGGCGAGGGCGGCGTCGATATCCTGGCGCGCGCGCTGCTCTGGCAAGGGACTCATGGCGAGTCCAGCTCGCAGCCGAGGATCATGCTTCGCACGGTCCGCCGCGTGCGCCCCACCTGCGCAGTGATGTGCGCAGTGACGCCAGCTCGGGGCGACAAAGGTGGGCGACCGGGTCCACGGTGCGTGACAACATTCCTGAAAGCTACGGGTCGCCTCGACCTTCCGGGAACTCGACCTGCGGACGCGGTGTCGCCGTAGCGACGCCGCCTACCAGTCGCGGGCGACGGGGAGGCGGCATTCGTCCGCGTCGACCCCCAGGACGTGACTGCGATCCCGCCGCACCTCGACGCGACTGCGCCCGCCGAGCGCACAAGACTCCCGGCCAGACCCGGCGCGCCTCAGCCCGGCCTCATCCGTGGATCGCTGGACTGCGGCGCGCGTTCGACCGTCGACGGGCCTGGCGCAGAGCGGCGCCGCGCCAGGACCATGAGCTCGAGTTCGATGCTTCCCGTCCTCATGCGCTGTGAACAGCGTCCGCGGAACCGACAGCTAGCGCGGACGCACGGGGAACGTCGCCGGCGGCACACGCTTCACGACGTCCGCGGTGCGTCTGATCAGGTCGCGGGCACTCAAGAGAGAGATCCTCTCGTCAGGTTCGCTGAGGGCGGTGTGGAGTTGGTAGTCGGAGACGGTGCGCTTCTTCCAGAGGGCACGAAACTCGTTGCCGAAGCGACCGACGATCGGATCCACGTGGTCCGCGAGCCACTTCGCGAGGGCGCCGTGCTCCACATCATAGGCGGAGTCGCTCCGCGCGTCGCGGATCTCCTGCCGAAGCGTGAGATAGACGGCGTAGTACGCGCGTGAGATCGCCGTTCGGAAGCGACGCTCGCCGGGCCCGTCGGCCTTGCCTTCCCGGAGCGCGTCACCGATCTCGACGAACTCGTGAGGGGAGAACATCTCAGACGAACGAGATGTCGATGTCGAGATTGTCGACACCGGCGCTCTGGCGAGCGTCCGTCACCGCCGCGATCAGCTCTCGATACCGCCCGTACAACTCGTTAGCGGGCGAGTCGGCCGAAACGAGAACAGTGACGCGCACCAAGCATTGACGTGATTCTGCCTCGAACTCGCAGCGTCTCTCGATCCCTCCGAAGCTCGCCCCAAGGATCATCCGCGCGCGTGCCTCGAATGCCAAGAGGGGAGCGTCGACGAGCGCAGCGAGGCCCTGCTCGATGTCGGCACGGGCCGCCTCGAAGGCAATGCGGTCGACAAGCTCGTCCTGCGCGTTCGGCAGCACCTGGGCAGCGGCCGCAGTGCGTGAGCCCAGCACCGCGATCCACTCGCCAGTGTCGCGCGGGAGTCCCTTGGCGATACTCTCGCCGAACAACGGGACGCCGAGCGTTCCCGAGGTGAGTGCGGGTTGAAGCTTCACTTGGTGTCCTGAGGGAAGGGCTCGGGGAGCTTGATGCCCTGCTTCGCCATGTTCCGCGCGAGCTCGTCCATCAGGTTCCGCATGTGGACGAAGGTGCCGAGGGACATCATGAATCGGTGCGTTACCGTCGCCTCGATCTTCACGGCTCCGCCCGCAGTGGGCGGTGTACTCGCAAGCCGCGTGATGTCGATCTGCCCGACCGACATCTGGATGTCGAATCCGCCCTGCGAGAAGTGGAAGTAGTTCGCGGCATTCGCTACGGGCAAGTCGCGTCGATCAGGATACGAGACCTCGGCGACGGTCGGAGGAGCTGCCTTCGGCGATGTCATCTCGATCGGTCGGTTGGGAATGCGGGGGTCGAGGGAACTCGGTTCGCCGTCCATCAAGATGAAGAGACTACGACGTCCGCCGTACCCCGGCAACGCGACCGTGAGCATTCGAACCCGAGGGATACCGAATGCTACCCGAAGCCGGGCTGTGGGAGCCGTGCTGCTGAACTGCATTGGGCACCGGAGTGGGCTCGTCGGCGCGCCGTGCCGTGACAGTCACTCTGGTCGGCCGACCTGACCAGCCGCCTTGGGCGCGCCGTGGTGCCCAGCGAGGCTAGGTCTTGAAGTATGTGGCGCGGTCCAGCTGTCGAAAGAGGAACGAGAGGAAGCTCAGCACGTCAAGCGCATCCTCCCTGGCGATCGGCCAGTCGAGAGCCGGCTCGTGCGCAGTCGGATTCCGGATCGCGCGCATCATGCCCGCGGAAAGGAACATCACGCCGTTCTGAACGTTGCGATCCGTCTCGGTGAGGCCGGGAGTGATCCTGAGTACCCCCTTCTCCGCGGAGAAGACCTCCAGCATGAGCGCCTCACCATCCCTCGGGCTCTGAGCCTTTCGCTTTACCTCGACGTTGTAGACCTTGGCGGCCTCGAAGACGGCGTGAAAGTAGTTGCCTTCGACGAACAGCTTGCGAGCGTGCTCAACTACGGTGGGATGGAACTGCCGGGTGCCGAACAGATCGTGCAGCTCCTTGTTGACCAGGGATCTACCGATGCCAGCGTCACGCAGGATCCGTTGGACATGGTCGCGATCCGCTTCCACGGCGATGCGCAAGCAGAACTGCACGAGCCGTGCGTCTCGGTCCTCCGCGGTCAGCGCGGCCCGAGCGAGGCTCAGGATCCAGTCGCGGACCAGCTGCGCTCGTTCGGAGGTGATGGCGTCATTCGGAAACGACTGCCGCTGGATCCGCAAGAGCGCCCCGCCGGCGCGGTTGATCTCATTGACGGACGAGCTCCACTTGATCGCATCGCCTACATCGACGGCGATCGCTCGATAGTTCGGCGCCATTGGTCGCCCGTCGCCTCCTGTCGGTGCACCATCCCAACGGAGAATCCAACCGCACTACATCCGCACTCCATTCTAAGTTCGCCCGTGCAGCGCTGCCAACCGCGCGGGAGTGTCCGGTATCCGAGGCGGGATCGCACTCGGGAGTCCGTAGCGAAGGAACCGCGCCGAATGCGCACCCTCGACCTTCGGGCGAGTACGCCCTGGCGGTACTCGCCGTGGAGGTGACGGCCACCGCTCCCGCCTGTTTCGACCAGTGATGTTCGGCACGATGGTCGGGTAGTCTCGGTCGAGGGACCGGCGGCTTCGCAGCCAGCGCATGACGCGAGCGAACGGACATCGCGAATGCGGAGAGTCTCGAGCAAGCCTTGTCGAGGGGAGGAGCGATGGGATTCGCAGTCAGATCGGATGGGCTCTTGCGAAGAATGCTCCTGACGCTGCCCATCGTGCTCGCGTCGACTGAAGCAGGCGCGCAGCCTCGCGCTTCGTGGCATGGGAGTGCGGCTGGGGTCGTCGTCTCGACCGGGGTTTCGAGCACACACCTCGGGCTGACGTTCAGCCGCGCACTGGTCGCTCGGACGCGAGTGGGCACGCTTCTGAATGCAACGATCAGCGGCAAGATCGCGGATCTCGCAGAGATCGCGTGTGCGCTGCCAGCGGCTGCCTGTGACAATCGCAGCATCACCGTTCTTGGCGCGGTCGGTCCGGCAGTCTACTACTCACCCTTTGGCGTCGACTCGCCGCTTGGGGGTGTGTCCGTCGCTGTCGATCTGCGGGCGAACGTCTTCCGGTGGGGCGAGGGTACGCTACAGGAAGACGACGGAACCGGCGGGGTTCGTCGACTCGACCCCGAGGGTACCCTCACTCTCGTACCCTCCATCGCGTTCCATCTCGGCGCAGCGGTCGGCGAGCGAAGTAGGCTTGAGTTGAGCCTTCATCGGTATCTGGCACCGCGGAGAGAGCTGAATCGTGCCTCGTTCGGGATCGTGCGCACCCTGAGAGACCGTCGATAGACCTCCCAGCGCGGCACACTCGCCGCGCCATCAGGGTGGTCCGGATTCCCACTCGATCCCTGTCGCACGAGGATGGCGGCCAGCGCGACGTCTCGCGCTGGCCGCCTTCGGTCTTCGAGCTTGGACCCTCCCTCTCCCTCTTCGATCCTCGCTCTTCGTTCCTCGCTCCTCTCTACTTCTTCCTTCCCATCTCCGGCGGATCGCTCAACGCCGCCAGGATCGCCCCGCACGCCGTGATCAGCGGCGGCAGGGCGGCTGCCAGCTGCGGCACCGCCTCGCTCAGCGCCACGAGCACCGCGCTCGTCGGATGCACCGTGGCCAGCGCGCCCACGATCGCGATCGCCGCACCCAGCAGCGCCTTTACGCCCTTCGGCCGAGCGACCGCCTCGGCCTTCCCGCTCCTCGATTCCTGCACCTGACCTCCGGGTTTCGGTGATAGGTGACGACCCTACTTCCCGTCGCGCGGCGGGAAGGGATCGTTCCCGTACGAGTTCTTCTCCGAGATCTGTCCGTCCGTGTTGTGGATCGTGTGCTCCACCTCGAGCCGGCGGGCGATCTCCCGACCCGCCGCCACCGCCTCGGCCTTCAGGCGATGCCGCGAGAGTACCTTCCCATCCACCGTGTTCGCCCAGCGGGTGTTGTCCGCGGACGGGACCGTGTGGACCTCGCCGCCCCGCTTCATGCGGCCACCGCCATCTCGGGACCGGTCGGCACCAGCTCCCGCGGGTCCGACGGACCCCGCAGGCGGTGCACCCGCTTCGCCGACCGCCACTTCGCCAGCACCGTCGGGTCCGACGCGAAGCGCGCCCGCACCACTGCATCGAGGCGATCGACCGCGACGCGCCCCCTCGCGAACTGCACCTGGAGGCCCTTCCGCGCCCCCACGTGCGTCCCGATCAGGCGCGAGCGCATGTGCAACGCCTCGGCGAGTTCGTCCCGTGCCCCCTGCAGCTGCGCCAGGAAGTCCGGCGCGAGCCCGTTCGCGACGAACTGCGCCTCGAACGGCTTCGCCGCCTCCAGCACCGCATCGCACACCTGCAGCATCCGCGTCGCACGGATACCCACCGCCGGCATGCGGAACGCCGCCGGTAGGCGCTTCTCCGCGTCCGGCTCGAGCTGCGTCCGCGCGATCACCACGATCGCCCGGAGGTGTTGCGTCCGGATCCGCGCGATCATCTCCGCCTGCCGGCGCGACTCCACCTGCCGCAGCTGCCGCCCGGCCATCGCCACGCCCGCGTACGCACGGATCCGCGGCACCACGTCGTCGAGCGTCGCCACCGCACTGCCGTAGTTCGGTGTCCCCTCGACCGGATGCTCCCCCGCGAACGCGCGCACGCGATCGAAGGTGTTCACCCGTTCCTTCTGTCTCTCATCCATCGTCGTACTCTCCTTGTGAAGTAGTGGACGCAATCGCCCCGGGGAATCCGCCCATGTGCGTCCTTCACGGGCGGCGAAAAGCTGCTTTCGATCGATGGCCCTGCCGCGAGACCCCACGCACCGGTCTCGCCACACCGTCACATCACGCCGCGGTCCGATCACATCACGCCGCGGTCCAGTCACTCCGCGCTGCGGTCCAGTCACACCGCGCCGCGGTCTGGTCACAACGCGCTGCGACGCAGTCACACCGCGCCGTCGCTCCCTCAGCTCGCTGCGCGGGACCGGCGGCTCGCGGCGCCACGTCATCAGCCCGCTCCGTCAGGCGATCGCGTCGAGCCGTCGCCCCGTCACCTCGCTCCGCCGCGCCGTCATCACGCGCCGCCCGTCCGACCACCCGCCGCGTCGCTTCATGCACGACGTCCGCCGCACCGTTCACGCGTTGCGTCGCACCATCCACGAGCTGCGTTGCGCCTTCAACGAAGTGCGCCGCACCGTCCACGACTTCCG
Source organism: uncultured Gemmatimonas sp. (assembly GCA_964650715.1). Lineage (GTDB taxonomy): Bacteria > Gemmatimonadota > Gemmatimonadetes > Gemmatimonadales > Gemmatimonadaceae > Pseudogemmatithrix. The sequence continues at coordinate 29,132 of CAZYUL010000006.1, forward strand.
TCGCGCCTCTCTCGAGGTGCGCGACGACAACCTCGATCCCCGTCATGCCCGCAACGAGCTCTGTCGCTCCTGCCTCGAGGTGTGCCGCTCTTCCCAGGAGCTCCGCCGCCCCGCCATCGCCCTTCGTCTCGCCTTCCGTTCGCGTCGCCGGGCCGTTCACGACCCGCACAGCCCCCTCCCGCGCCTCCGCCTTGTTCGCTCGGTTCCTTGCCCCTAGCTCCTGCCCCTCGGATCTTCGATTCTCTGCCCCCCTCACCCTGTAGTCGTTCTGAGAGGGGCGATTCGTGTGAATGCCGGAATGGCCACATTTCACGCGCCATTCTGGCATTCACACGAATTGGCCCACTCGTTACGACTACCTAGTAGAGGGACTCGCTTCACTCACTGGTTTCGAACGGAGCGGTCAACAGCGTGACCACGCATCACTCACTCCCAGCGCGGTAGCTCGCGGCTCGTATGCGACTCGCGAGGAGGACACCGGAGGTCCACTCGGGCACCGCCATCACCGGCGAGGTCCGGCGCGACCCCATGGAAGTGCCCCCCGGCCTCGCCGAGCTCTTCCACGCCCTCTTCGAGATGATGCACGGTCCGGCCTGCGACTTCGCCGAGGGCCTCACGAGTCGGGACGACGCAGAGGACGCCGTGCAGCTCGCGCTGATCGACGTCTGGGACACGTGGATGCGGCGGGGGCCCGGCGCGATGACCAAGCCCTACTTCTTCAGCATCGTGCGCAACAAGGTCCGCGACCAGCAGCGCCGGCAGAAGGACGAACGGATGGTCCGACTGGCGGACGCGGAGGCCGAGCTGCACCTCCAGGCCTTCCGCGCGAGCCAGAGTTGGCTGCGCAGCGATACGAGGGGCGACCCCCGCGGCGACGTACTCGACCTCGCGATCGCCGCGCTCCCGCCCAAGCGCCGCGAGGCGTTCCTCCTCGCCCACGAGCACGAGTTCACCTACAAGGAGGCGGGCACCGTGATGCGCGTGAGCGAGGAGACCGTGCGCAGTCACGTGCGCCTCGCGACCGCCCAGGTGCGCGCGACCTTTGCGAAGCAGGAGGTCCGCTACGCCGAGAAGCGGCAGGCCCGGCTTCCCGCGCCCGCCGCACCCGACGCGACTTCCGCTCCCGACGCGTCTTCCGCACCAGCGGAGCACACCCATGAGTGACGAGCCCAAGGACCTCCCCGCGATGGGCCACGCACCGCGCGACCCCGCGCCCGAGGCCGATCCGCGCCTGACGGGGCGGAAGGAGCTGATGCCCGCCGACTGGGACGAGGCCCTCGACGGCGCGTGGGACGACTTCTACGCCAGCCCGGAGTTCCTCGCCGAGGGCGCGGACGTCCAGCTGATCGTCGAGTACCTGAACGAGCACCTCGAGCCCGACCAGATGGCGGCGGTCGAGAAGCGCCTCGCCGAGGACGAGAAGTTCGCCGAGCTCGCCGCGCCGCTCATCTTCGTCTGGAAGATCCCGAAGCACATCGTGCGCCATCCGCGGCCGGCGGGTGAGACCGAGCGGGCTTGGGAGGAGTTCACCAAGCGCGTGGGGATCACCTACCAGCCGCCCAGGGTACGGCGGCGTCGCCGCTGGCGCCGGTGGGGCTTCGGTCTCGCGTTCTTCATCGTCGCCGCGGGGCTCATCCTCGCGCGCCAGCCGCTGGCCGAGTGGTACGTCACCCAGCGCGAGTTCGTCGCCGTCGCGTCCGAGGGGAGCACCGGCTGGATCCCCCTCGGCGACAGCCTCTTCTTCGATCCTGCCCCCGGCGCCTCCCTGCGCGCCCGGCGCGAGCCGGTGGACGAGCGCCTGCACGTCCTCCTCGATGGCGAGGCCCGCTTCCTCGTCGCGCGGCGCGACACCGTCACGCCGACGCCCTTCCATCAGGGCATCGTCGTCCGCACCCGCGCCGGCGTCGCCAGCAGTGCGGAAGCCGAGTTCACCGTCACCGCGCACGGGGACACCACCGAGGTCGAGGTGCATCGGCCGAGCAAGCGCAGCTTCGTGTGGTTCATCCCGATCGGCACCACCGTCGAGCTGAGGCGCGACCTGACCGCCGAGCCCCTCGAACTCAAGGAACTCGGCCGCGGACGCCTCGTGCGCGGCAAGGGTCAACATCCAACCCGACTCCCCAAGGCCCAGGAGCCCTGACGTGCGACCCCTGACAAGACCCCTGACCCCACCGTCGATGCGATCCACCGGACATCTCGTCCCCCTGAGCCCCGCGCTCCTCGTCGCCGCCGCCAACGCCTTCGTCGGCTTCGGCGAGGAGGGGGGCGATAACCGCGGCCAGGTCGTCGAGCACTTCCTGCGCGGCGTCCACCTCCCGCCCGGCGCTCCGTGGTGCGCAGCCTTCGTCCACCACGTCGGGCACTTCGCGCTCTACGATCACCTGCACCGCCGCTCCAACTGGCCGCTCCCGGCCACCGGGAGCTGCGAGGCCCTGGCCCGCGCGGCGCGCGCCGCCGGCGTCCTCCGCGACGAGCCCCACGTCGGCGATGTCTTCCTGCTCTATGGGAAGCGGCACCGCCGGTTCTTCCACACCGGCATCGTCGTCGGCGTCCGCGGCGAGGACCGCATCCAGGAGCAGGACGTCCACGTCTGCCTGACCGTCGAGGGGAACACCAACGACGACGGCTCCGCCAACGGCCACACCACGCTTCGCAAGGAACGCACCTTCCGCGAGGCGGATGGCCACCGCTTCATCCGGTGGGCCGAGATGCCGTCGCGGTCGCTGGCGGAGGCCGCATGAAGACGCGCCTCATCGTCGCGCTGCTCGCCGCGGTCACCCTCGACGCTCAGGCGCAGCACCCCCAGTCGGACCCCGCCGCCGTCGCCATCTACCAGCGCTACCTCAAGGCCAGCGGTGGGGACGCGCAGCCCCCGCACGTCCACTGGATCGCCGAGATGACGATCGCCGGGGGCGTGGGCCTCCGCACCGAGGTCTTCATGTCCCAGCCGAACAAGGTGCTGATGCGGAACACCATGGGCGGCCAGGTCCTGCTCGAGTTCGGCTTCGACGGCACCACCGGGTGGACCTCGTCCGCGGCTGGCGGCGTCGCGACCGTCGCCGGGGCCGAGCTCGAGGCGATGCGCGCGGGGGTCACGAACATCATGGATTCGCCGATCGACCCCGCCGCCCGCCTCGTCGCCGCCGGACGGACCACCTTCGAGGAGGAGCCGGTCGATCGTGTCCTCGCGATCACCGCCGCCGGAGACACCCTCGAGGCGTACTACGCTGTCTCCACCGGGCTCCTCGTCGGCATGCGGATGCCCCCATCGCCCGGGCTCCCCGGCGAGTCGCTCATGCTCTTCCGTGACTACAAGCCGTTCGGTGGCCGCGTCACGCCGACCACGCTGGTCGTGCGGATGTCGGGCATGGAGGCCGTCTCGCGGACCGTGCACATGGACACCGATCCCATCCCCAACGAGAGGTTCCGGAAGCCATGACAGCCACGACTGCGATGAACCCGCTCACCGCCGCGCTTCGCGCCGCCGGCATGATGGCGCTCTTCGGGCTCCTCGTGCGCTACGTGTGGGGCTATTTCGATCCCGACATGCGCACCTGGGCGCTCGTCGTCCCCGCGCCGGCCATCGGCGCGATCCTGTACCTGCACCTGACGGGGCGGGTGAAGGCGCTCGGCATCACCCTCATCGTCGCCGGCATCGCCGCGCTCGGCTTCTGGGCGTGGCTGCTCGCCTCGGGCAGGACGCCGGTGCCGAGCGGTCTCGGGTGGCTCTTCGTCGCGCTCATCCTCGGCTTCCCGGTGATGTGCGTGGTCATCGGGTGGCGGATGCTCCCTAGGGCCTCACCGTAGGCGTCGCGACCAGCACCGCGGTCACCAGCACCACGACGACGGCGGCCGCGAGTTCCACCCGCGCCGAGCGATTGAGCCGCGCCGTGGCCGCCGGCTCCCCGAGCGTCGGCAGCACCCGCTTCCAGTTGTAGGCTCCCGCGCCGACGGCCACGCTCAGGAGCGAGAGCTTGAGCAGGAGCACCCGACCGTACTCGGACTCGAAGAGGGCCGCGACCCCTCCGAGCGCGCGCCACGCCGCGAGTACGCCGGTCAGCGACAGCAGGAGGACGAACCCGAGCGCGACCGGGCTGAATGCGCGCACGAGCGCGCCGACGAGATCGTCGCGGGACGCCTCGTCACCGCCGGTGGGGGAGGCGCTTCCCGTCGCCGGGATCGCGACGAACACCAGCGCCGCCAGCGTCCCGATCCAGCCGCCGGCACCGACGATGTGAAGGAATTGCAGCGCGACGGCGTCGGCGGCGTTCGCCGCAGCCGCGGCGTGACCGGAGAGCGGCTGCGACACGACGACCAGCGCCGTACCGACGCCAAGCGCCCGCCAGCGGATGGCGACTTCATCGCGTGTCGCGTCGCTTCGCGTCCGACTCGGGCGCGACCAGAGCAGCGCCGCGAGCGAGATCGCGCTCCCGATGGCCGCCGACCACCAGGCGTACCCCCACGCCGATCGCCGCAGCAGCGCCAGGAGCGTGTCGGTGGTCGGCGACTCGTCGGCACCGAAGATCGCGACGTGTTGCGCGAACAACCGCAGCACCGTCGCGACCGCGATGGCGCTCGACGCGACGAGGAGCCACTGACGGGATCGGCGCTCGACCTCGGGAAGGAGCGCTGCGACGCCTTCCCGCTCACGGCTCGCCAGCGGGATCACGATGAACCGCAGCGCGAACGCCCCCAGGAGCAGGATCGTCGCTCCCGCGATCACCGCCCGGAGCGCGACGTACGCGGGCGACCCGACCCCGAAGTCGGCGGACCCCACCGGCCCCCCTCAGCGCGTCCGGTGCGGCTTCTCGATGGGTCCGGCCGGCGCGGTCACCGTGAACGCGAACTCCCCACGCACCGGATGGCTGTCGGCGCCGACGACCTGCCACTTGACGGTGTAGCGCCCCGGGGCCGGCGTCCCCTTCACCCGCACGATCAGCGTCTTGGGGTCCCCGGCCGACGCGCGGACCGGGTCGAGCGCGATCGCCGAACCGTCGGCGGCGACGAGCGAGATCCGGCTCAACGCGACCGTGACTCCCTCGCTGAAGGTGAGGGACAGTTCCTGCGGCGCGCCGACCACCGACGTGTCGCTCGCCGGCACGGCGCGCACGAGCCGCGGATGCGCCTCGGCCGAGCGGAGCGGCAGGAGAAGGGCAGCGACGAGGAGCGGAAGGGAGCGCAGGAGGGATCGCGACATGGTGGTCTCGGAGAGAGGCTGTCGGGGCTACGATGGTTTTACGTGCCGTAAAGTACCGACGTTCATGACGGGAGGGCAATCCCCCGGGCGATCACGGATTCCTCGTGCGGACAGCTCGCCGGTCGGCCTCCGGGCTGGTGCGACCCGGCCCCGCAGAAGAGGTGCGCGAGCGGCCACTCCCCGGGATGGTCGCAGTGCGCCGGCGGCGCGAGCGCGTCTCCCCCGGGCGCCAGTGGATGGAGCACCATGACGCCCGACAGCCAGACCGCGAGCAGCGCGGCGCCGGCGACACCGAGCGAGCGCCCGGACACGTGCGAACCCACCGGCTCATCCTCGCCGGCCAGCCGTCGGATCCGTCGCGGCAGGAGGTCGCCGCGCTGGAACCCGACCGCTTGGGACGGCGCGCGCTCGGCGCCCACCAGGCGGAGCAGGGCCGACGCGAGCGGCAGGGCGTGCGTGCGCGCCGCCTCATCGTCCGCTCGGATCTCCATCTCGTCCTCGAGGTCGGCCGCGAGCCGGCCGAGCGCCGGCAGCCAGAAGAGCGTGCCCGCGAGGGCGCGCAGGAAGAAGAGCCGCAGCGGGTCGCGACGGCGGAGGTGCACCCGCTCGTGCGCCAGCACCGCCTCGAGTTCCGTTGCGGTCAATCGCGTGGCGAGGTCCTCGGCGACGACGATCCGGGGTGCCAGCAGACCCGAGGTGAAGGCCGGCACCGGCAGTCCCCGCACGACGAGCAGCCTCCGCGTCGGGATCCCGACGAGGCGCGCGGCGCGTGCGAGCGCCTCGGACGGCGCGGCGATGCGCGACGCGGCGCTCTGCATCACGTGACCGTGTCGCCACCACGCGCGGGCGCGGTCGACTGCGGCGTACGCGAGTCCGGCATAGAGTAGGAGGTGGAAACCGCCATGCACCGGCGCGAGAAGGTGGTGCAGCGCCACGAGACAGAGGATCCCGAGGTGCTCCTGTCCCTCGTGCAGCCACGGCACGGCGCCGAGCAGGTGATGGCCGAAGACGGGGAAGAGACTGAGGACCAGCAGCGTCCCGAGGGCGAGCAGCACGCGTCGGCGCCGTTGTTCCTCGCGGCGGATCACCGGTGACAGGATGGCGGTGGGCGGCGACATCGGGTCAGCGACGGCCGTTCCCGTCCTGCTCTCGCAGCTTCTTCCTCACGAGTCGCGCGAGCTCCTGGAGCTGGGCGGGATCGCGCTCGGCGAGGACATCCACCAGGGACGCGGCCACCGCGTCCGCGCCGAGGGAGAGGATCCCCTCGACCACGCGCCGCGAGGCGCGATCGCGGAACTCCTCCTCACCGAGCCTCGCCGCGTACCGATAGGGTCCGTCGCGCCGCGCGCGGGTGAGGATCCCCTTGGTCACGAGTCGGTTCAGGACGGTGATGGAGGTGAGCGGCGAGACCAGGTGGTCCTCGATCAGTCGCTCGTGGATCTCCCGCGCCGTCGCCGGGACGCCGAGGGACCAGATGACGTGCATGAGCCGCGCTTCGAGATCGCCGAGGACCGTGGCGACGCCGTCGGCCGAGAGGCGCACCGTCCCCTTCGACTTCGGTGCCTTCCGGCCGCGAGGACCCTTGGGCGTGGTCAACGCCCCTCCGGGGCGCGCGCGCCCACGCCGAACACGATCGTGGCCCAGTGGGTGTCCCAGTCCGCACCCGACCCCGGCGCGGCCTGTTCGACGTGGATCGTTCGCACGCTCCACATCCCGACGCCGGGGATCGGTACCTGCACCACGCCGGCGGCATCGGTCCGATGCGAGGACGCCTCGGCCGGCGTCTCGTGACCCGCCGAGGGCGGCGCGCCGCGACTGGCATCGAACGCCGCGATGTCGTGGTGCACCACGACACCCGCGAGCGGCGCGCCGCGGAAGAGGACACGGACCGCCAGGGTGTCCCCCGGCCTCAACGAGGAGGGGTCCCGCAGCGGCACGAGTTCGAGCGGGTGTCCGGCGATCCGCATGAAGGCGCGCGGCCCGCCGCGGCCCACCTCGACATAGGTCTTCGCGTACTTCGCGTAGCGGCGCGTGACGCTATCGCGACCCCGGAGGAGGTCCTCGCGCTCCAGTCGCGCGAGCGCCGCGGCGGCACCCTCCGCTGCCAGGTAGCGGCGGAAGCCCGCGGCCGACTCGCGCAGGGACCGGGGATGGATCGTGACGGCGATCGCGTACTGGCCCGCCGCCTCCGGTCGATCGCGCAGCACGAGCGACGGACCGTCCACCGTCGCCGAGGTGATCGGCGTCGCGCCCTCGGCCGCCAGCCGCACGACCTCGGCGAGGCGATCGGGCGTCACCGCGACGCGGCTCGAGGGGAAGCGGCTGCTGGTCTGGCCGCGGACCACGAGCTCGCTGCCGGTCGCGACGTGGAAGGCGTTCGGCACGAGCCAGAAGTCATCGGCGAATGCCGAGGTCGTGGCCAGGCCGACGAGGCACGCCACGGCCAGCAGAGTGCGGAGGTGCGGCGGACGCTTCATGAGGGGTCCTCGGAGTACCACGACAGCGACCGCGGTGGTGCGGCCGTCAGGGATCGCCGAAGGGTAGTCGGTCCTTTATCCGCCGTAAAGCTCCGCACGGCGTCGCACTTTACACGCTGTAGAATCGAGGTAGATTCGCGGCATGCTCGTCGCGCGAATCCCTCCTCACCCGAGTCATCCCATGTCCATCCCTCTCCGCCGCCTCCGCTCGTCGGTCATCGCCGGCCTGCTCATCCCCACCCTCGTCGGCGCGCAGGGCCACGACCACGCCGCGATGATGCAGGGCGCCGACGCCCGCGCGGCCACGGCGACGATCGTCGCACTCTTCGCCGCCGCCGAGCGCGGCGACATGGCCGCGCTCGACACCCTGTACGCCGGTGACAGCCTGCTCGTCATCGAGGGGGCCGGCATCAACCGTGGCTGGAAGGACTACCGCGACAACCACCTCGGCCCCGAGTTGAAGGAGTTCAAGAACTTCCGGTACCGCCCCTTCGAGATCGAGGCCCGCGTGAGCGGCGACCTCGCCTGGGTGACGTATCGCTACGCGCTGATGGCGGACCTGCCTGACCGCAAGGCCGACGTGGTGGGCCGTGGCACGGCGATCCTCGAGCGTCGTGGGTCGAAGTGGGTCGTCCGGCTGACGCAGACGGCGAGCCGCGCGCGTCGGCCGACCGACCCGCCGATGCCCTGAGCCGCGCTGAGCGGTGACCCACTCGCACGGACACCATCACGAGGCGCCTCGCCCGGCGCCAGCCGACGCCGCGCCCGCCCCCGGGCATGACGCGCAGGGGCACGGGCGGCATCCGCAAGGAGACGGCGCGCACGACCGTCACGCCGGACATTCCGTCGCGATGTTCCGCGACCGGTTCGCGATCGCGGCCCTCCTGATGGTGCCGACCCTCGTCTGGGGGCATATGCTCCAGGGCGCGCTCGGCTACATGCCCCCGGTGTTCTTCGGGTCGGAGTACCTGCCGGCCCTCTTCGGCACCGCCGTCTATTGGTACGGGGGCTGGCCCTTCCTCGCTGGTGCCGCAGCCGAACTGCGCAGCCGACTGCCGGGGATGATGGTCCTGATCGCGATGGCGATCTCGGTCGCCTTCGGCTTCAGTCTCGTCGTCACCCTCGGTTTCCCCGGGATGCCGCTCTGGGAGGAGCTCTCGACGCTGGTCGTCGTGATGCTCCTCGGTCACTGGATCGAGATGCGGTCCATCACCCAGGCGCGCGGCGCGCTCAAGGAACTCGCGAGGCTCCTCCCCGACCGCGCGGTGCGACTGGTCGGTGACGCGACCGAGGAGGTCGGGATCGCCGACCTCCGCGTGGGTGACCTCGTGCTGGTGCGACCCGGGGCGCGCATTCCCGCCGACGGGACGGTGCGCGACGGCCGGAGCCAGGTCGATGAGTCGATGCTCACCGGGGAGTCGCGGCCGGTGGAGAAGGACGTCGGGGCCGCCGTGATCGCGGGAACGGTCAATCGCTCCGGTGCGCTGCGCGTCGAGATCACTGGCACGGGCGACCGCACGGCGCTGGCGGGGATCATGCGACTCGTCGAGCAGGCCCAGGCGTCGCGCTCCCGCGCGCAGGCCCTCGCCGACCGCGCCGCGACGCTCCTCACGGGCGTCGCGATCGTCGCGGGCAGCGTCACGCTCGTGAGCTGGCTCCTCTGGTCCGATCGCGACGCGGCGTTCGCGATCGAGCGGACCGTGACGGTACTCGTGATCGCCTGTCCCCACGCGCTCGGTCTTGCGGTCCCACTCGTGATCGCGATCTCCACCACGCTCGGCGCGCGCAACGGGCTCCTCGTGCGCGACCGGCGTGGACTCGAAGAGGCGAGGAACCTCACGACGGTCGTGTTCGACAAGACCGGCACGCTGACGCTCGGGGAGCATCGCGTCGTGGACGCGCTCGCGCTCCCGGGGTGGACGGTCGAGCAGGCGCTGAGCCGCGCCGCCGCGCTGGAGCGCGACTCGGAGCATCCGGTGGCACGGGCGATCGTCGCCAGCGCGACGGAGCGCGGGCTCGCGATCCCGGTGGCTACCGGCTTCGAGTACGTGCCCGGACGCGGCGTGCGCGGCGTGGTCGAGGGGCGAGCCCTCGCGGCAGGAGGCCCCAATCTCCTCGCTGGGCAGGGGACCGTCATCCCCGACGAGCTCCGGACCTTCACGGCGCGCGCCGCCGATGCGGGGCAGGGAGTGATCACCCTGCTCGAGGGCGAGCGGCCCGTCGCCGCCTTCGCCGTCGCCGACGCCGTCCGGCCCGAGTCGCGCGAGGCGGTCGATCGCCTCCACGCCGAAGGGATCGAGGTCGTGATGATCACCGGCGACGCCGAGCCGGTCGCGCGCGCGATCGCCGCGACGCTCGGCATCGACCGTGTCCACGCGCAAGTGCTCCCGGAGCAGAAGGCGGACCGGATCATCGCCCTGCAGCGCGAAGGGAAGAAGGTCGCGATGGTCGGCGACGGCGTGAACGATGCCCCCGCGCTCGCCGCCGCCGATGTCGGCGTCGCCATCGGCGCCGGCACGCAGGTCGCGGTCGAGGCCGGCGACATCGTCCTCGTGCGGAGCGATCCGCGCGACATCCCGCGGATCGTCCGGCTCTCCCGCGCGAGCTACCGCAAGATGCTGCAGAACCTCTGGTGGGCCGCCGGCTACAACATCGTCGCGATCCCCCTCGCGGCCGGCGTGCTCGCCTCGCGCGGCCTCCTCCTCTCGCCGGCGATGGGCGCCGTGCTCATGTCGGCGAGCACCGTAATCGTGGCGATCAACGCGCAGCTCCTGCGGCGGGTGCGGCTGTGATGGCGACGGCGGGCCGGACATACCCCCGCAGCGCCGCGCGTAAGGTCCGGGTGTCGGCTCCTGCCGAAGCGGTGTTCGACCTCCTGGACGACCCGCATCGACTCGCGGGCCACATGGAGCGGCGCTCGTGGCGGATGGCGTGGGCCCGATTCGAGGTCAGCACGGACGAGGCGCAGGGACGGGCCGTGGGGTCGCATATCCGACTTACCGGGCGCGTGCTCGGTCTCCGCCTCGGGCTCGATGAGGTCGTCGTCGTGCGCGACCGGCCGCGCGAGAAGCGATGGGAGACCACGTCACCGCCGCGGCTCCTGGTCATCGGCGATTACCGCCTTGGCTTTCGGCTCGAGACCGACGGGAGCGCGACGGACCTGCACCTCGCCATCGAGTACGAGCTGCCGGCGGGGGGCTTGCAGAGGGCGCTCGGGGGGCTCCTCGCGGGCACCTATGCCAGGTGGTGTCTCAGAAGGATGGGGGGCGAGGCGGGTCGGACCTTCCCTGACGCGAGTGGTAGGGATACCCGGGTGGCACGGCCGCTCGGTTCCGTGTAGGCTCATCCTATGGGTCGGTTCGCGCATCCCCTCCGTCGTGGCCTGGCAGCGTTCCTCGCTGTCGTGTCACTGATCGCCGTTCGGCTCGAGGCGGATCCCTGTGGGACGCCGGGGGCGGCGCCGTGCGACGCCTGCCCCGCCGCGACTCCGGACCCCTCGGACGCGGACGCGACGCCGTCGGGCCAGGTGTCGCACGGCACTCCAGCGCCCGACGCACCTTCCCATGCGGCCGACTGCGCGCTCGCCTGCGCGGCGACCGCCGCACCGGTTGCCGGTGCCGGTCCCACGCACCTGGCGACGTGGCGCGGACCGCCGCTTCACGATCCGCCGGCCGAGCTCGCGAGCGCCTCGCGCTCAACGGAGCCTCCTCCGCCGCGAGCCTGATCTCACTTCCGCGCGCCGGTGATCCCCACCGGCGCGAGGCCGCGCACGCGCGGCCCGTCCTTCGGCAAGTCGAGGTCCCGTGTCTCCACATCGATCGTCGTTCCGTCACGCGCTCCTGCTCGTCAGCGTGGGCGCGTCACTCGCGCCCCTGCGCGCGCAGACGCTGCACCTGACCCTCGCCGAGGTCCGCGCGGAGGCGGACCGGTCGAGTCCGCGCCTGCAGGCCGCCGCGGCCGCCGCGCGGGCCGCCGACCGCCGTGTGCTTCCGAGCACCCGTCCCCCCGATCCGGTCGTGCAGCTCGGCTGGATGAGCTATGCGCTCCCCGACCTGCGGCCGATGGCGCCGCTTGCGATGCGCCAACTGCAGGTGATGCAGATGCTGCCGGTGGCCGGTCGGCTCGGCGCGCAGCGGGCCGTCGCCGAGGCGGGGAGCTCGGCCGCGGCTGCCCAGCTCCTCGTGGCGCGGCTCGCGGTACGGCGCGAGGCCACGGAGACCTTCCTCGAACTCGCGCGGCTCGACGCAGGCCTCACGCTCGCGCGGGAGACGCAGCGGATCGCCCAGGACCTGCGCGAGACGAGCGCCGCGATGCTGCGAGGGGGCGAAGGTCGCCAAGCCGACGTCCTCCGTGCCGACGTCGAGGTCGCTCGGATGGGTGCCGAACTCGAGCGGATGGCGGCGATGCGCCGGGCGACCGCCGCGCGGCTCGTCGCGATCCTCGCGCGGACGCCGGGAGCCGAGGTGGGCGTGCTCGCCCCGGTCGGGCTCCCGTCGACGCTTCCGCTGCTCGGCGACGTCGTGGCCGCAGCACTCGCGCGACGCCCGGAACTCGCCGTCGCCGAGGCGGTCATCGAGGGGAGCGCGGCCGCGGAGCGCGTCGCGCGCTCTGAGCTCTGGCCCGACGTGACGGTCGGTGTGCAGTTGGCGGACGGGCGTGACCTCGCCGGGATGCGCGAGACGATGGGCAGTCTGATGCTGGGTGCCAGCTTGCCGGTCTTCGCACGGCGGCGGCAGCTCGCCATGCGCGATGAGGCGGCGGCGATGCGACAGATGGCGGACGCGGACCGGGCGATGCTGACGGCGGAGACCGCGGGGGAGGTCGCGATGGCGCACGCCGAGCTCGCCCGCGCGCGCCGACTGCGCGACCTCTACGCCCGCGAGGTCATCCCCGCCGCCGAAGCGGCACTCACCGCGTCGCTGGCGGCCTATCGCGCGGGGTCGGTGCCGTTCATGGCGGTGCTGGATGCGCAGATGGCGCTGGCAAGCCATCGCGAGGGCCTCCTCGCGCTCGACCGCGACGAGGGGATCGCATGGGCGATGCTCGAGTCGCTCACCGGAGCGGACTGGTTGACGATCGGCGCCGCGGCGCCGGGAGGGCGCGATGACTGAATCGCCGTTCGATAGGCCGACAGCGACCAGGCGCCCCGTCGTGCGCCTGCTCCTCCTCGCCGCAGTCGTCGCCGCGGCCGGGATCGTCGCCTGGCTCTTCACCCGCGACGTGGACGCGCCGACGATGGATCCGGCGCACGGGCACGCGGCCGGTGACGCGAGTGGCTTCGGGGGGATGTTCACGGTGGACAGCGCGGCGCTCGCGCGCATCGGCGTCAGCTTCGCTGCCGTCGAGCGTGGACCGCTCACGCGCGAGGTCCGGATCGCCGCCCGGGTGGTCGTGGACGAGACCCGCCGCTCGGTGATCGCCTCCAAGGTCGACGGGACGGTGGAGGAGCTGTTCGTGAACGCCACCGGCGTCGCGGTGCGGGCGGGGGACCCGCTCTTCGCGCTCTACTCGCCGATGCTCGTCGCGGCGCAGGAGGAGTTGCTCGTCGCGGCGCGCCTGGCCGACGACGCCTCGTCGCGCAGGGATTCGACGGCGACGGCGCACGACCTGCTGCGCTCCGCCCGCCGCCGGCTCGCGTACTGGGACGTCCCCGACGACGAGGTCGAGCGGCTCGTCCGCACGCGCGAGACCTCTCGCACGCTCGTCCTCCGCGCCCCGCGCGACGGCGTCGTGCTCGCGAAGGACATCGTTCTCGGCCAGTCGCTGATGGCCGGCCAGGCCGCCTTCGCGGTCGCGGCACTCGATCGCGTCTGGGTCGAGGGGGAGGTGTTCGAGCAGGACATCGGCGCGGCGCGCATCGGCGCCGCCGCGGATGTCGAGGTCGCGGCGTTCCCCGGAGAGCGCCGTCGCGGCCGCGTCGCCTTCGTCGCCCCCGTGATCCGCGCCGAGACGCGCACCGCGACGGTGCGCGTCGAAATGCCGAACCCCGATGGCCGGCTCAAGCCGGGGATGCTCGCGACCCTGACGCTCTCGGCCTCGAGCGGCGGCGCCGTCGTCCACGTGCCGCGCAGCGCGGTCCTCGTCTCGGGCCAACGTGCCCTGGTGTACGTGCTGATGCCCGATGGGATGCTCGAACGCCGCGAGGTGCGGTTGGGTCTCGCGACCGACGAGCGGCAGGTCGTGACGCAGGGACTCGCCGAGGGGGAGCGCGTCGTGCGCAGCGCGACCTTCCTCGTGGACGGCGAGTCGAGCCTGCGCTCCTCATCCGGCGCGATGCCGGGGATGCCGGGAATGGCGATGCCGAGCCCGGCGCCGCCGGACCAGCACTAGGAGCGGATCATGCCGACCCGCCTGATCGACTGGTCCCTCCGCCAGCCCCTCCTCGTGGCGCTGCTGACGGTCGCCGCCGTGCTCGGCGGCATCCGGGCCCTGCGCCAAACACCGCTCGAGGCGCTCCCCGACCTCAGCGACGTGCAAGTGATCGTTCAGGCCACCTGGGCCGAGCAGGCGCCGCGCATCATCGAGGACCAGGTCACCTATCCGATCAGCGCCGAGCTCCTGCGCGTGCCGGGGGCGCGGGTGGTCCGTGGTTACTCGTACTTCGGCATCTCGTTCGTCTACGTGATCTTCGCCGATGGGACGGACCAGTACTGGGCGCGCAGTCGCGTCCTCGAGGTGCTGAGCGGTCTCTCCGGCCGCCTCCCCGAGGGCGTGACGCCGAGCCTCGGGCCCGATGCGACGGGACTCGGCTGGATCTACCAGTACGCGCTGCTGGACACCACGGGACGTTCGTCGCTGGCCGACCTCCGCGCGCTGCAGGACTGGACCCTGCGCTACGCTCTCACCGCGGTGCCCGGCGTCGCGGAGGTCGCGACGGTCGGTGGCTTCGAGCGGCAGTACCACGTGGACGTGGACCCGACGCGACTGCAGGGGTACGGGATCCCGGTCACGCGCCTGATGGAGGCGATTCGCAACTCGAACGCGGACATCGGCGCGATGGTGCTCGAGTTGGGGGAGCGCGAGTTCATGGTCCGCGGCCTGGGCTACCTGCGCGGCATCGCGGACATCGAACGGGTCGTGGTGGGAGCGACCGCCGACGGCACCGCGATCCGCGTGCGGGACGTCGCGCGGGTCGGCGAGGGGCCGGCGGTGCGTCGCGGGATCGCCGACCTCGACGGCCGCGGCGACGCCGTCGGCGGGATCGTCGTGATGCGTTCCGGCGAGAATGCGCTCGCCACCATCGATCGCGTGAAGGCCCGCATCGCCGAGCTGCAGCCGTCGCTCCCCGCGGGCGTCGTCCTCGAACCGGTCTACGACCGCAGCGAGCTCATCGAGCGCTCCATCGCGACCCTCCGCGAGAAGCTGATCGAGGAGAGCCTGATCGTCGGACTCGTCTGCGTGGTCTTCCTCCTGCACGCGAGTTCGGCGCTCGTGGCGATCCTCACGCTGCCGGTGGGGATCCTCATCGCCTTCCTCGTGATGCGACCGCTCGGGATCGGCGCCGACATCATGTCGCTCGGCGGGATCGCGATCGCGATCGGGGCGATGATCGACGCCGCGATCGTGATGATCGAGAACCTCCACAAGCACCTCGAGCGGCGGGTGATGGCGCTCGCCGGCGCCGATCCGGCGGCGCGCTTCGTCGAGACCGGACGGCTCACGCGCGCCGAGCGGTGGGCGGTGGTGGGGGAGGCCGCGCGCGAGGTGGGCCCGGCGCTCTTCTTCTCGCTCCTCATCATCACGGTGTCGTTCCTGCCGGTGTTCGTGCTCGAGGGACAGGAGGGTCGGCTCTTCCATCCCCTGGCCTTCACGAAGACCTTCGCGATGGCGGCGTCGAGCCTGCTCGCCGTCACGCTGGTTCCGGTCGCGATGGCGGTGCTCATCCGCGGGCGCATCCATCGGGAGTCGGCGAACCCGGTGAACCGGTGGCTCGTCGCCGTGTACCGGCCATGCATCGCATTCGTCCTGCGGCATCGCTGGCCCGTGATCGCGGCGGCCGCGACGATGGTGACCCTCTCGTGGATCCCGTGGAAGCGCCTCGGTGCGGAGTTCATGCCGCCGCTCGACGAGGGCACCATCCTCTACATGCCGACGACGCTGCCGGGCATCAGCGTCGCGACGGCACGACGGCTGCTCAAACTCCAGGACTCGCTGATCCTCACCGTGCCCGAGGTCGCGCGCGTCTGGGGGAAGGCGGGGCGCGCCGAGACCGCCACCGACCCGGCGGGGCTCGACATGATCGAGACGACGATCACGCTCAGGCCCGAGCGGGAGTGGCGACCGGGGATGACGATGGAGCGGATCGTCGCCGAGCTCGACTCGGTGGTGCGGCTCCCGGGCGTCACGAACGCCTGGACGATGCCGATCCGCGGGCGCATCGACATGCTCGCCACGGGGATCCGCACGCCGGTCGGGGTGAAGCTCTTCGGGCCGGAACTCGCGGAACTCGAACGGCTCGGCGGCGAGGTCGAGCGCGTCGTGCGCGGGATCGCCGGGACCCGGAGCGCCTTCGCCGAGCGCGCGGAGTCGGGGTACTACCTCGACGTCGCGATCGACCGGGAGCGCGCATCGCGCTACGGCCTGAACACCGGCGACGTGCAGGCCGTGATCGCGTCGGCGATCGGCGGGATGACGGTGACGCAGACCGTCGAGGGCCGGCAGCGCTTCGCCGTGCGCGTGCGCTATCCGCAGGAACTGCGCGACAGCCCCGAACGGCTCGCCCAGGTGCTCGTGCCCGTCGGGAACGCGGGCTCCTCACCCGGGGCGTCGGGCGCCGCCGGCGGGATGGGCGCGATGGGCGGGGCCGGTCGCCCCGGCGCCGGCGCGCTCGGCGTCACGCAGGTCCCACTCGGACAGCTCGCGACGATCACGCCGGTCGCGGGACCGATGGTCGTCCGCACCGAGGGTGCGCAACCCACCGCGTGGGTGTACGTGGACGTCGCCGGACGCGACCTCGGGGGCTACGTGCGGGAGGCGAAGGAGGCCGTCGAGACGGCGGTGGCGCTGCCGCCCGGCTATCGCCTCGAGTGGAGCGGGCAGTACGAGTATATGGAGCGCGCCCGCGCGGCGATGCGCGTGGTCATCCCGGCGACCCTCGCCCTGATCGCCCTCCTCCTCTACCTCAACTTCGGCCGTGTCGGCGAGACGATGATCGTGCTCCTCTCGCTCCCCTTCGCCCTCGTCGGCGGCCTCTGGTTCATCTGGCTGCTCGGCTACGACTGGTCGGTCGCGGTCGCGATCGGGTTCATCGCCCTCGCCGGCGTCGCTGCGGAGACCGGCGTGGTGATGCTCATCTACCTGGACCACGCCTGGACGGCGCGCATCCGGGAGGGCGCACGGCCGACGCTGCACGATCTCTACGGCGCGGTCATGGAGGGCGCCGTCGAACGGGTCCGGCCCAAGCTGATGACGGTCGCCGCGATCATGGCCGGCCTCCTGCCGATCCTCTGGTCCAGCGGGACGGGCGCGAGCGTCATGAAGCGGATCGCGGCGCCGATGGTCGGCGGGATGGTGTCCTCGACGCTCCTCACGCTCCTCGTGATCCCCGCGGTCTGGTCGCTCTGGCAGGAACGCCGGTTGGACTCGCATTCGGACGCGTCCGCCTGATAGCATTCTCCTGAACCACCAATCACCCTCGATGCCTGATCCACACTCGCTCGGCCGTCGTGCGTTCCTGCGCGCCGGCGCCGCCGTCGGCGCGCTCGGTCTGCTCGCCCCCTCGCTTCCGGCGACGCCTCGGCGCGCGGTCGCGTCGCCTGGACTGCCGCCACTCGGCCGCCAGTCGCCGCGACGCGTCGAGTACGACATCACCATCGCGCGCACGCGGCTCGAGATCGACGGCCGACGTGCGACGGGCACCACGCTCAATGGCACCATCCCCGGACCGCTGCTGCGGTTCCGCGAAGGCGACGAAGCGGTCATCCGCGTCACCAACCGGCTCGACGAGGACACGTCGATCCACTGGCACGGGATCATCCTCCCCGCGGAGATGGACGGCGTCCCCGGCGTGACCTTCCCGGGCATCCATCCCGGTCAGACCTTCGAGTACCGGTACCCGATCCGGCAGTCCGGGACCTACTGGTACCACAGCCACTCCGGGTTCCAGGAGCAGGCCGGGCACTACGCGCCGTTCCTGATCGAGCCCGCGGCGCCGCGGCCGTACGCCTACGACCGCGAGCACGTGGTCGTCCTGTCCGACTGGACCTTCGACGATCCGCAGCGCGTCCTCGAGAACCTCAAGCGCCAGCCCGACTACTACAACCTCCAGCGGCGCACCGTCGCCGACTTCGTGCGCGACGTCGCCCGCGATGGGTTCGGTCGCACGGTGAGTGACCGCTGGATGTGGGCGGCGATGCGGATGAACCCGACCGACATCGCCGACGTGACGGGCGCGACGCTGACCTATCTCGTGAACGGCGAGTCGCCGGACTCGAACTGGACCGGCCTCTTCCGGCCGGGCGAGCGCGTGCTCCTGCACGTCATCAACGCGGCGGCGAGCACGCACTTCGACCTGCGCATCCCCGGTGCGCCGATGACCGTCGTCCAGGCGCACGGCCAGGACGTGCAGCCCGTCGAGGTCGGGGAGCTCCGGCTCGCGCCCGCCGAGACCTTCGACGTCATCGTGACCCTCGGCGAGGACCGCCCGTACGCGCTCTTCGCCGAGGCGATGGACCGCAGCGGATTCGCCCTCGGCACGCTCGCGCCGCGCGAGGGACTCGTGGCCGCGGCGCCCGCTCGTCGCCGGCGGCCCATCCTCGGCATGGAGGACATGGGGATGGACCACAGCGCGATGCCGGAGCACGCCGGTCACATGATGGCGGAGCTGCCGAAGCACACCGGCGGCTCGCACGGCCCCGAGAACGCGATGGTGCCGGACGTGCTCCGTGAGCGGCTCGGCGAGCCGGGACTCGGGCTCGGCAACGACGGCTGGAGCGTGCTGACCTACTCCGACCTCCGCTCGATCGAGGAGCGCGAGATCGCGCCGCCCGAACGCGAGATCGAGATCCACCTCACCGGCAACATGGAGCGCTTCACCTGGGGGATCGACGGCGTCCCCTTCGAGCGCGCCGAGCCGATCCGCTTCCGGCTCGGCGAGCGCCTGCGCTTCACGATGGTGAACGACACGATGATGAGCCATCCCATGCACCTGCACGGGATGTGGATGGAGCTCGAGAACGGGCAGGGGAAGCGGATCCCGCGGCTGCACACGATCAACGTGAAGCCGGCCGAGCGGGTGTCGGTGCTCATCCACGCCGACGCGCCGGGGAAGTGGGCCCTCCACTGCCACCTGCTCTATCATATGGAAGTCGGGATGTTCCGGGTCGTCGAGGTGGCGCCGTGAGGCGCGCCACGCACGCGACGGCGCTGCGGACCGCGATCGTCCTGCTGGTCGCGCTGTTCGCCGTGATCGCACCGGCGTCGGCGGGCTCCCAGGACGCGCCGCACACCGGCCACTCGATGGCGTGGGGGCGGGAGACGTTCCTCCTGCTCGACCGCGCCGAGTTGCGGCTCGACGACGGCATCCACCCGCCGATCGAGCTCAAGGGGTGGCACGGCGGCGCGGTCCACCGCCTTTGGTTCGGCGCCGCGATCGCGAATGATCGCGGCACCGGCGCTCACCTCGACCTCGCCTACGGCCGACTCGTCGCGCCCTACTGGGACCTGCAGGTCGGGGGATGGCTGGAGACCGGCCTCGAGTTCGACGCGATCGACCGCGAGGACCTCGGCGCGTCGGTGGGCGTGCACGGACTCGCTCCGGGGTGGTTCGAGGTCGAGGCGGCCGTGCGGGTGAGCGGCGGCGGCCACC
The DNA here is from genome assembly GCA_964650715.1 of uncultured Gemmatimonas sp. Classification (GTDB taxonomy): domain Bacteria; phylum Gemmatimonadota; class Gemmatimonadetes; order Gemmatimonadales; family Gemmatimonadaceae; genus Pseudogemmatithrix. The sequence goes on from CAZYUL010000006.1 coordinate 48,612, forward strand.
TGAGCGCGCATCTCTCCGGCGCCTATGATCTCTACCTGACCCAGCGGTTCGTCGTGGACCCGTATGTCGAGCTCGAGTGGCACCCGCAGCCGCTCGCCGAACGCGGGATCGCCGCCGGGCTCTCGTCCCTCGGGTACGGGGCACGGATGCGATACGAGGTGAGCCGGCGGCTCGCCCCCTACGTCGCCGTGCGGTTCTCGCGCGACCGGATCGAGTTCACGCCCCCGTCCGTCGTGAGCGACGACCGGATGCTCGTCGTCGGCATCCGCGCCTGGCGTTGAGTCCACGCCGGAGGGATCCCGGACCTTGACGCGCGGGAAAAGTTAGGACATACTAAGTTATGTCCTTGGTACGCCCGAATCGCCGCCGCCCCCGCGCGTCCCTCGCCGCGGCCGCCCTCCTCGCGACGCTCGCGTGGGGCGCCGGCGCCTGCGGCGACGCGCTCTGGCCGGGGGCGCCGGATCCCTCCGAGCACCTCGAGGGCCCGATCGACGGCCTCTCCGCCCCGCAGCGCGCCCTCTTCGTCCGCGGCGACGGCGAGTTCGGCCGCCGCTTCACGCCGGCCGAGGGGCTCGGGCCCCTCTTCATCGCCCAGTCCTGCGATGCCTGCCACGCCGGCGACGGCAAGGGGCACCCGCTGTTCGACATCACGCGCTTCGGACGCTACGTCGGAGCGACCTTCGACCCGATGGTGAACGAGGGCGGGCCACAGCTGCAGAACCGCGCCATCCTCGGGTACCTGGCCGAGCGCGTGCCCGTCGGCGCCACGGTGAGCGCGCGCTTCACGCCCCCCGCCGTCACCGGCCTCGGCCTGCTCGAGGCGGTGGACGACGCGGCGATCCTCGCCCTCGCCGATCCCAACGACGCCAACGGCGACGGGATCTCCGGACGGCCGGGGTGGGTGGACTCGACCGCGCTCACCGCGATGCTCGCCGCGCACGCGAACGCCGGCGTGCCGGGACCGGTCACGCGCCACCTCCCGGTCAACGGGCGCTACCTCGCGCGCTTCGGCAAGAAGGCGACGACGATGACGCTCCGGCACCAGGTCGTCACGGCGTACTCGCAGGACATGGGCCTCACCACCGACGACCTCCCGGACGAACTCCTGGTTCCCGGGCTCAGCGGCGCCGGCGGGGACGGCGTCACCGACCCCGAGGTCGGCAGCGGCGTCGTCGCGAGCGTCGTCTTCTACCTCCGCACCCTCCGCGCGCCCCCACGCCGGGGCGCGACCGACCCCGACGTCGTCGCCGGGGAGGCGCTCTTCACTGCGATCGGCTGCGCGGCGTGCCACGTGCCGACGCTGATCACCGGGCGCTCCGACATCGCGGCGCTCGACCAGCGGATCTTCTCCCCCTTCACCGACCTCCTGCTGCACGACATGGGGCCCGAGCTCGACGACGGATACACCGAGGGGAACGCGACCTCGTCCGAGTGGCGGACGGCGCCCCTCTGGGGCCTGGGGCTGGCCGAGGCGGCGCAGGGGGGCAGCGCGTTCTACCTGCACGACGGGCGGGCGCGGTCGTTGCGGGCGGCCATCGAGTTCCACGGCGGCGAGGGGAGCGCGAGCCGCGCGGCGTTCGAGGCGCTGTCGAGCGCCGACCAGGAGCGCCTCCTCTCCTACCTGAGGTCGCTCTGATGGATCGTCGCGGCTTCCTCCGCGCGCTGCCCGCGCTGCCCGCGCTCCCGGTGCTCGCCGGCGCCTGCGCGTCGCTCTCGTACGTCCCGGGCGACCTCCGCGACGGCGCGGTGCATCTCCCCCTCGCTCGGCTCGCCCCGGATGGCACGGCCCTCGTCGAGGTCCCGGGATACGAGCTGCCGTTCTACGTCCGTCGGGTGGGGCCCGGCGCCGCGGTGGCGCTCTCCACGCGGTGCCAGCACCGCGGCTGCCAGGTGGATCCCGAGGTGGACCGGCTCGTCTGCCCCTGCCACGGGAGCGAGTACTCGCTCGAGGGCGCGGTCCTCAAGGGGCCGACCCAGCGCGCGCTGGACCGCTTCCCGGTGCGCGAGGTCGGCGACTCGCTGGTGATCGACCTGGGCGGCCGGGAGGGCGCACGATGAGGATCCCGCTCCTGCTCTGCGCGCTCGGCGCCGTCATCGCGCCCTTCGCCGTGCCCCTCGCCGCCCAGGCGGACTCGGGCGCGGTGCAGGGGAGCATCTACACCCGGCCGTTCATCGCCTCCGCGGGACGCACCGCGATCGGCGGCTACGTCGAGGCCAACGCCCACCTCCACCGGGAGGAGGGGATCGGCGACGGTCCGTCGGCGGAGCTCCGGCGCTTCAACATCTTCCTCTACTCGTCCCTCGGCGCGCGCCTGCGGTTCATCTCCGAGCTCGAGTTCGAGCACGGCACGGAGGAGATCGCGCTCGAGACCGCGCTCGTGGACTACCGCCTCTCGCCGGCGCTCGTGCTGCGGGCGGGGATCCTCCTGCCGCCGGTCGGGGCGTTCAACCAGAATCACGATGGCCCGCGGTGGGAGTTCGTCGAGCGGCCGCTCGTCTCCACCGAGATCATCCCGGCGACCCTCTCCGAGGTCGGGTTCGGCGTCAACGGGCGCCTGGCGCCGCGCGGGCTCACCGTCACCTACGACGCGTACCTCACCAACGGGCTCGGCGACGGCGTCGTCCTCAACGCGACCGGTCGCACGCACCTCGCGAGCGGCAAGCGCGAGGGCCAGTTCGGCGGGGACGACAACGGGGTGCCGGCCCTCTCCGGTCGCGTCGCCGTGCGGTCGCCGCGACTCGGCGAGTACGGCCTGTCGTACTACGGGACCGTCTACAACACCTTCCGCGTGGACGGGGAGGTCGTGGACGCGCGGCGGCGGCTCTCCCTCGTGGCGCTCGACGCCTCCGCCGAGCTCCCGCGCGGGATCACGCTGCGCGGCGAGGCCGCGCTCGCGCGCCTCCAGCTCCCCGAGGACCTCCGCGAGCTCCAGGGCGCCCGGCAGTGGGGCGTCCACGCGGATGTCGTGGTCCCCGTGCGCGCATGGGAGGGGGGCGCGCTCGCCGGGGCGGTGCTGAGCGCGATCGCGCGCGTGGAGTACGTGGACCTCAACGTCGGCCGGTTCACCTCCACCGGCGGGCTGATCGGCGACGATCGCGCCGCGGTCACGGTCGGGGCGAGCTTCCGTCCCGCGCCGGGCACCGCGTTCAAGGCGAACTACCGGCGCGAGTGGGCCCACGACCTCCTGCGGAACGCCGCGACGCGGGGCGGCGCCCTCCAACTCGGCGTCGCGACGTACTTCTAGCGCCTAGTTCAGGTAGAGCCAGAGTCCGTAGAGCCCGTACGCGAGACCGCCGAGCGAGACGATCGTGCCGACGTCGTCGCCGATGATCGCGCCGCCGATGATCGCGACGCCGCCGATCACCATCTGCGGGACGCCCCGCCGGCGGAGCACCGGATCCTGCGCGACGTGGACCGAGGCGCCGTGGGGCGCGAACCGCGCGTCGGGCACCACGGCGCCCGCCGCCGGGAGGCCGATCGCCGGCCCGACGCCGACGCGCGAGTGTCCGAGGCGCGGGCCCGACGCCGCGGCGGTCGCCGCGGGAGGCGCGGCGGTCGTGGCCTGCGCCGGCAGCAGCGGCGCCGCGACCGCGCTCGCGACGACGACGGCGGCGAGGCGGAGCCAGCGCGTGAACGGGGTGCGGGGCATGTGGGAGCTCCGGTGCGTGGTGGCGTCCTGCGTCCAACGTACGTCCCGGATACCTTTCCGGCGACCGTCCGTTCCCTTCCGTCGCCCGCCGTGACCGACCCGCTCCTGCGATTCCGCGACGAGTTCCCGATCCTCGCGCGGAGCACCTACCTCGTCTCGAACTCGCTCGGCGCGATGCCGCGCGCCGTCCCCGCGCGGCTCGCGGAGTACACGGCGGCGTGGGCCGAGTGGGGCGTGCGGGCGTGGGCGCGCGAGTGGTGGGGGATGCCGCTCAGCGTCGGGGACGCGGTGGCGCCGCTCATCGGCGCGCACCCCGGCGAGGTCGCGATGGCGCCCACCGTGACGCTGGCGCAGTCGGCGATCCTCTCGGCGATGGACTTCTCGAAGGGCCGGGACACGGTCGTGATGACGCAGCTCGACTTCCCGAGCGTGCGATACGCGCTCGAGGCGCTGGCGCCCCGCATGGGCGCGCGCGTGGTGGTCGTGCCGAGCGACGACGGCATCGGCATCGACCAGGGGAGGCTGCACGCCGCGATCGACGAGCGCACCGCGCTGGTCGCCGTCTCCCACGTGCTCTTCCGCTCGGCCTACATCCTGGACGCCGACGCGCTCGTCGCGCACGCCCACCGCATGGGGGCGGTGGTCTCGCTCGACGCGTACCACTCGGTGGGCGTGATGCCGGTGGACGTGAAGGCGAGCGGCGTGGACTTCCTGACCGGGGGCGTGCTCAAGTGGCTCTGTGGCGGCCCCGGCGGCTGCTTCCTGTACGCATCGCCCGCGGCGAGCGAGCGGTTCGCGCCGGCCCTCACCGGTTGGATGGCGCACCGCCGGCCCTTCGCGTTCGAGGAGGCGATGGACTTCGCCCCGGGCATCGCGCGCTGGCTCGGCGGCACGCCGGTCGTCCCCGCGCTGTACGCGGCGCTGGAGGGCCCGCGCCTGGTCGGCGAGGCGGGGATCGCGGCGATCCGCGCGAAGAGCATGCGGCACACGGCGCGGCTGCTCGAACTCGCCGACGCGCACGGCTATCGCGCGCACGCGCCGCGCGATCCGGCGCGCCGCGGCGGGACGGTCGCCTTCGACGTCCCGCACGGGGCGGAGGTCGCGCAGGCCCTGCTCGCGCGCGAGGTGGTGATCGACTACCGGCCCGGTGCGGGGATCCGCGTGGCGCCGCATTTCTACACGACCGACGCCGAGGTGGAACGGATCGTGCCCGAGATCGCCGACATCCTGGCGCGCGGCGCGTGGGAGCCGTTCGCCGGCGTGCGATCGGCCGTCACCTGACCCTTTCGCGACGCCGCGCCGGTTCGTAGCTTCGCGGCGTCCCCTCCAGCACCGGATCCCCGCCGCGATGCCCCAGCCGCCCAGGAAGCTCCGCAAGCAGTACGTCAACAACCAGTACCCCAACCTCGTCCTGCGCTTCGAGGATGGTCACGAGATCGTGATCAAGCGCGGCACCGGGAAGACGTTCGACTGCTATGCGGGCGAGAACATCAAGCTCCTCGCCGTCTTCGATCCCGATCACCGCGAGCGGGACCTGGTCGAGACCAAGAAGGCCGACGACTTCCCCGACGCCTGACGGCGCGGATGATGCCACGGCCGCGCAGTGACGCGGTCCATCTCGCGCCCGCGGTGCGCGAGGCGCTCGACGCGGGGCGCGCGGTGGTCGCGCTCGAGAGCTCCGTCCTCGCGCAGGGCCTCCCGTCGCCGGCGAATCGCGAGGCCGAGCAGCGGATGCGCGCGGCGGTGTCGGGCCGCGGCGCGGTGCCGGCCATCACCGCGGTCGTCCGCGGGCGCGTGACGGCGGGGCTCGAGGGGGAGGACCTCGAGCGCTTCCTCCGGCGCGACGGCATCGCGAAGGTCTCGGCCCGCGAACTCGCGGTGGCGATGGCGAGCAACGCCGATGGCGCCACCACGGTCGCCGGCTCCCTCGCCATCTGCGCCGCCGTCGGCATCCCGGTGATGGCGACCGGCGGGATCGGCGGTGTGCATCGCGAACCCGCATACGACGAGTCGGCGGACCTCCTCGAGCTCGCGCGCTCGCCCGTCGTCGTGGTCTGTTCCGGTGCGAAGTCCATGCTCGACCTCCCCGCCACGCTCGAACGGCTCGAGACGCTCGGTGTGCTCGTGCTCGCCTACCGCACCGACGAGTTCCCGGGGTTCCTCACGGCGCGGACCGGCCTCAACGTCCCGACGCGCGTGGACTCGGCGCGCGAGGTCGCGCGCGTCGCGCGGGCGGCGCGCAAGCTCGCGCGGCCGGGCGCGATCCTGGTGGTGCAGCCTCCCCCGGCGCTCGCGGCCCTGGACTCGGGGATCGTGCGGCGCGCCGTGGACCGCGCCCTCGAGGCCGTCCGCGAGTCCGGGATGCGCGGTTCCGCCGTCACGCCACAGCTCCTCAACGCGGTCGAACACGAGACCGGGGGCCGCTCCCTGACCACGAACGTCGCGCTGCTCGAGGCGAATGCCGGTCTCGCGGCGGAGATCGCGGTAGCACTGGCGGCGCCTCCCTGAGGCATCCCGAGGGGCGCCCGTCGAGGAGTCCCGTGCGGCGCCACCCGCGCCACCTGCTGCGCTGCGGACCGCCGTTGTTGCGCCCGTGTACCGCAGTATAGGTTAGAGCAGGCAACCCCTCGCTTCGGAGGCCGGTCCGGCGATGCCCACTCCGTTCCTGAGTTCCGAGGAATACGACGAGCGCGCGCACCAGCTCTACAACGAGGGGAACTACGACGCGGCGCTCTCGGTCCTGCGGGAGGGACTCGGGCTCTATCCCAACGCCGTCGAGCTGCATATCGGGGTCGGCTACGCCCGTCTCGCGCGCGACGAGTTCGCGTGGGCGCGCCGCTCGTTCGAGGAGGCGCTCGTCCTCGATCCGGAGCACGAGGATGCCCTCGCCGGCCTCGGCGAGACCCTCCTCCGCTTCGGCCAGACGCCGCAGGCGATGAAGGCCTTCCGGCGGGTGCTCGAGCTCGGCTACGCCGACGACATCGAGCTGATGCTCCAGGTGGGCCGGGCACTCTTCCGCGACGGTCTCATCGCCGAGGCCAAGGAGTTCTTCGAGGTCGCGGTGCAGCAGACGCCGGAGAATGCGGAGGCCGTCGCGATGGTCGGCTACGCGCAACACCGCCTCGGCGAGGATGCCCTCGCCGAGCAGACGCTCAAGCGCGCGCTGCAACTCGATCCCGAGCACAGCGAGGCCCGGATCTACCTCGGCAACCTCCTCTACGACCAGGAGAACTACGAGGCGGCGCTCTTCCACCTCGACCGGACGCGGCCCGAGGACCACTGGGACGAGCTCGGCATCTGGCGCCTCCTGGAACTGAAGAAGTCGCATCTTCGGCTGCGCGACGACGATCCGTCGCTCCGCATCTGGGAGGAGCGCATCGCCGAGCTCGCACCCGCGGCCGACCCGATCGATGAGATGCTGGCCGAGATCGAGGCGCGCGCCGCCGAGTCGGCGCAGCAGGAGGCGCGGGCGCAACTCGAGCTGTTCGGCGCGCTCCTCGCGGAGATGAACGAGCGGAAGGCGACCCCTGACCACCATCGCGTCGTCGGGCGTGACGGGCGTCCGTATGAGGGCACCTGGGAGGAGATCGTCGGCGGGATGCGTGACGCGAGCCCCGGACCGGCCGGACGCACGCTCGAGGACTTCATGCAGAGCGAGGCGCGGCGCGGGTTCGCGCTCACCGGCGTCCTGATCCCGACTCGCGACGCCGAGAGCTTCCTGCGGGCGAGCGCCGACGCCGGACTCCTGCGGATCCTCCACTGATCGAGTTCCGAGGCGTCGGGAAGACCTATCGCACCCTGCTCGGCGCCGAGGTGCGCGCGGTGGATGACGTCTCGTTCGCGATCGCCGCCGGCGAGGTGGTCGGGGTCGCGGGACCGAACGGCGCCGGGAAGAGCACCCTCATCGCGACCCTTCTCGGCTTCCTGCCGCCGAGCGAGGGCGAGGTCCGGATCGACGGACGTCGGCCGCGCGAGTTCGTCGAGCACGAGGGGATCGCGTACCTGCCCGAGCTGATGACACTGCCCCTCGGCTGGCGCGCCGCCGGTGCCCTCCACCGGCTCGCGGCACTCTCCGGGATCCCGCGGACGGAGCGCACGACCGCGGTCGAGCGGGTGATGGCCACGGTGGAGATCCGCGAGCATCGCGGGAAGCGCCTGAAGGCGCTCTCCAAGGGCAACCTGCAGCGGCTCGGGCTCGCCCAGGCGCTCCTCGTGGAGCGACGGGTCGTGGTGTTCGACGAGCCCACGCACGGGCTCGATCCGGTCTGGACCACGCGCTTTCGCGACATCGTGGCGGGACTGCGGGACAAGGACCGCGCGATGCTCATCGCATCGCACAACCTCGACGAGCTGGAACGGCTCTGCGATCGCGTCGTGATCATCGACCGGGGTCGCGTCCAACGGGTCGTCGACCTGCATCGGGCGGAGACGAGCGAGAGCGCGGTGGTGCGCCGCTGGCGCCTCCGGGTACTCGCGGGCGTCGAGGCGCTCGCCGCGCGCCTGCCGGAGGCGACGCGTACTGGAGACACGCTCGAATGCACCGCCGACGTCGCAACGCTCAATCGCGCCTTGGCGGCGGCGATCGGTGAGGGCGCGCTCGTCGCGGCGGTGGTGCCCGCCGAGTCGGCGCTCGAGCACGCGTTCCACAGCGCGGTCGGGGGACGCGGCGCGGCCGCGCCGCCGACGGCATGAGCGCGCCGTCCCCCGTCGGTCGGTGGCGCGCGCTCGTCTCGTACGCGCCCTGGCAGGTCCGCGATGGCGCGCTCAAGGCGCTCGTCCCGGTCGCCCTCTTCGCCCTGATGGCGGGCGTCCCGATCCTGATCATGGCGCAGCGCGCGACGCTGGCCGGCGTGCGCTCCCCCGGGCGCTGGCAGGAGAACGCGATGCAGGCCTACGAGCAGACCCTGCCGATGGTGCTCCTGCTCGGCGCGATCGTCCTGATGAGTGGCGCGGCGTCGCTGGACCGCGAGCGGCAGCACGTCCGGTTCCTCTTCCCGCGACCGGTGGTGCCGTGGGCGTTCTACCTGCAGCAGTTCGCGGTGAGCCTCGTGCTCTTCGTGATCGCCGCGAGCCTCCTCCCGATTGCCTTCGGCGCGATCATCACCGAGGTGCCGGTCGCACCGGTGCTGCGGTCGGCGGCGATGCTCGGGTTCCTCTACGGGGCGCTCGGGATGCTCTGCGGCGCGGCGCTGAACCGCGACGGGATCGCGTTCATCGCGGCCATCGTCGTCTCGGGCGTGCTGCAGCAGGCCGAGCGCGCCGGTCAGCTCGGGCGGGCAGGGTCCCTGATCGCCGACGCGCTCCCGCCCATCGCGGCGTCGGGGCAGGTGCGTGCCGCGTGGTTCGCCGGGCGCGCGGCCGAGTCCGGAGACCTCCGCCTGGTGCTGCTCTACAGCACGGGGATGGTCCTCGCCGCGCTGGCACTCATCCACTGGCGCCCGCTCGTCCGGTGAGATGAGTCGCCCACTCGACGCGATCCTCCCACCCGCGTCGGTGCACCGGACGCGCCTCGCGAACGGGCTGACGGTCCTCGCGCGGCGCGACCGGACGGCCCCGGTGGTCGCGATCGTCACCTGGGTGCGCGCCGGCTACTTCGATGAGACGGACGACGTCATCGGCGTCGCGCACGTCCTCGAGCACATGTACTTCAAGGGGACGCCGACCTTCGGCGTCGGCGAGATCGCCCGGGCCACGAAGGCCGCCGGCGGCTACCTCAATGCCGGCACCATCTACGACCACACGCACTACTACGCGGTGCTCCCCGCCGAGGGCTTCATCCGCGGTCTCGAGGTCCAGGCGGATGCGTTCGCGAACTCGGTGATCGACGCCGGGGAACTCGCCCGCGAGCTCGAGGTCATCATCGAGGAGACCAAGCGCAAGGCCGACACGCCGAGCGCGCTGGCCGTCGAGACCCTCTTCGAGCTCCTGCACGACCGCCATCGCATCCGGCGCTGGCGGATGGGACGCGAGGGCGCCCTCCGGAGGCTCGCGCGCGCGCAGGTCCTCGCGTTCTACCGGAACTTCTATCGGCCGTCCAACACGGTGCTCGCGATCGTCGGCGACGTGGATCCCGATGCGGCGCTGTCCCACGCCGCGAGGCTCTACGGGGGGCTCCCGGCGGCCGCGGTCGCGCGCTCGCTGAGCCCCGAGGAGGAGTCGCCGCCCGGGTTCAGGGTCCGCGAGTGGGAGGGGGACATCCAGCAGGCCGAACTGCTGTTCGGTTGGCGGACACCCCCGACCGCGCATCCCGACACGCCAGCGCTGGACCTGCTGGCGACGGTCCTCGCCGGTGGTCGCGCCTCGCGTCTCGTTCGCGCCGCGCGCGACCGCCGGCTCGTCTCGAGCATCAACGCCTACGATTACACGCCCACGGAGCTCGGGGTCTTCGTCGTGCACGCGCTCACGCGTCCCGATACGATGCGCGAGGCGGCTGGGGTGCTCTGGGACCAGCTGCGTCGGGTGCGGAGCGACGCGATCGCCGCCGACGAGGTGGAGCGCGCCCGGAGGCTCGTCGAGGCGCAGTGGCTGCGTCGCCTCGAGACCGCCGAGGGGCAGGCGAACTTCCTCGGCGCCTGGGAGCTGCAGGGAGGCTGGGAGCGAGTCGCAGCGTACCACGAGGCGGTCCTCCGCGCCGACCAGCGTGACCTCGTGCGAGTGGCCCGCGAATGGCTCGACCCCGGGCAGGCCGCCGTGCTGGCGTACCGTCCGCGCGGGACATCGCCACTCGGTCCCGATGCCGAGGTCGTGCGCGCCGCGCTCGACCGCGCCACGCCGAAGGACATCGAGCCCGCCGGTCCCGTCGTCGCGCCCACGCCGCTCCTGAGGCGTCGCGTGGCGCTCGACCGCGTCGATGGTGAGGTGCACTGCTTCCGCACCAAGGCCGGTCTGCCGATCCTCGTGCGCCGGCGGCCGGGCGCGGCGCTCGTGCACCTCGGCTGCTTCATCTCCGGCGGCGTCGTGCGGGAGACGCCGGAGGTGGGCGGCATCAGCACGCTGATGGCGAGGTCGATGTTGCGCGGCACCGGGCGTCGCAGCGCGACGCGTCTCGCCGAGGACGCCGAGTTGCTCGGCGGCACCCCGTCCGCGAACGTCGGGACCGAGGCGATGCAGTGGACGATGGGTGTGCCTGCCCGCTCATTCGAGGGCGCGGTCGAGTTGCTCGCCGACCTCGTCCTCGATCCCGTCTTCCCCGCCGAGGGGATCGAGGCCGAGCGGACCGTGGCGCTGGCGGCGCTCGCCTCGCTCCGCGACGACATGTACCGCCAGCCGCTGCGCCTCGCGGCCGAGGCGGCCTGGCCCGACCATCCGTATGGGCGTTCCACGCTCGGGACCGAGCAGTCGGTGCGGGCGCTCGGGGCGGAGGCGATCCGCGCCTGGCACGCCAGTCACCTGCGATCGGTGCCCGGCGTGCTCGCGGTGGTCGGCGATGTCGAGCCCGAAGCGGCCGCCGAGGTCCTCGCGGCGCGATTCAGCGCGCTGGCCTATGCGGACGCGGTGCCGGTCCCAGTGCCACGCTGGCCGGAGCGGATGGCGCAGCGGGTCGAGGTGCGCGACAAGGCGCAGACCGCCCTCGCGATGCTCTTCCCCGGTCCCACGCGTCGCGAGCCGAGCCGGTTCGACGCATCGCTCCTTGCGGGGGTGGCGAGCGGGCTCGGTGGGCGCCTGTTCGAGGAACTGCGCGACCGGCAATCGCTCGCGTACACCGTGCTCACCCGCCACTTCGCGCGGCTCGAATCGGGGACCCTGGTGACGTACATCGCGACCTCACCGGCCAAGGAAGAGCAGGCGCGGGAAGGGTTGCTGCGTGAACTCGCGCGGTTCGCCGACGATGAGGTCACCTCCGCCGAGCTCGACCGCGCCCGGACCTATGCCGTCGGGACGTGGCGCATCGCCCAGGCGTCGGGGGCGGCGGTCCTCGCGGAGCTCGCCGATGCGTGGCTGCACGGCTCGCTCGAGGAGCTGCGGAGCTATCCGTCGGACCTCAACGCGGTCACCGCCACGCGCATCCGCGACCTCGCCCGACGGTGCCTGGATCCGTCGAGGCGCGTGGAAGGGATCGTCCGCGGTCGCGCCGGCTGATCCGCGCCGGCGGATCAGCGCGGATCAGCGCCGCTTGGCGGGCGGGTAGCCGAGCGAGGCGTTGAGCCAGCGCACGAGTGGCAGCAAGGCCGCGAAGTCCGACATCAGGCGATCGACGAGGCTCGCGGAGAGTGCATCGCGGTCGGACAGTGCGCGGGAGGCGGTGAAGCTGTTGAATCGGAGCCAGCGGGCCGCCGGATGCTCGCTGGTGAAGCCGCGCGGGAAGCGCTTGAGCAGGGTCCCCGGCTCGTCATCCGTCAGCCCGCCGAAGCGCGCGACGAAGCTGCGCGCGCGGAGCAGGCGCTCGAACCCGCGCTGGTCCTCCACGATCCGCTCGCGGAGTCGTCCGAGGAGCGGCCGCGGCGGCATCCAGAATCCACCCGCGGTCATGGATGCGCCGGGCTCGAGGTGGAAGTAGAAGCCGGCGCCTCCGTGCGCATCGCGCCCGACGCCACGACCGGCGTCGCGATGGAAGACCCAGAGCGCGGCGTGGGTCTTGTGCGGCGACTTGTCCTTCGAGAAGCGCACGTCACGGTGGATCCGGAAGAGCGCGTGCTTCGGCGGGGCGACGAACTCGGGCGCGAGGCTCGCGAAGCGGACGTCGAGCTCCTCGGCCAGGAGCCGGAGCGGACCGAGGACGGCGCGCTGGTACTGCGGCCGGTGCGCCTCGAACCACGGCCGCGCGTTGCTGCGCTTCAGCCCACGGAGGAAGGTGAACGCCTCGGGCGTGAACCGGCTGAACGCGCTCACCGCGCCGGCGTCGCCGGCGTCGCGGGCGCGGTCACCGAGGCGGCGTCGTGCCGGGGGCCTGTGGCGGCCGCGCGCCCTGCTGGCGCGGGAGCGAGCGGCCGCCGGGCGCGCCGACGACCGTCGTCAGCGACCGGTGCCCGTCCGCGCCGACCGCGCGCACACCGACCCAGACGTCATCCAGCTGCTCGTCGAGGAGGAACTGCGTCACGTTCCCCGCGTTGACGATCCGCGTGTAGGTCGGCGCGGTGGTGCGCCGCACGAGCAGCTCGTACGCGACGGCGTTCGGCACCGGCGACCAGCGGATCGTGAACGCCTGCCCGCCGGACTCGCGGTCGCGTTGGTAGGCCGTCTGCTCGGGGCGCGCGGGCGCGGCCGCCAGCGAGACGACCGTCGCGAGGTTCAACCGCGCCACCTTCGCGACGTAGCTGAAGTCCACGTCGGCGAGGGTGTCGGTGGGCAGGTGCTGGCGCTTGTAGTTCTCGAGCCGCTCGCTGAACCGCAGCCCGGGGATCCCCTGCTCGACGAAGGGGCGATGGTCGCCGCCGCGCCCGAGCCGGTCGAGCCGCATCACCGGCACGACCTCGAACTGCGGCTGGTAGAGTGCGCCCGCCGCCCAGACGTAGCGGGCGAGCTCGCCGCCACCGACCGCGAGGGAGTCCACCGCGAAGACGCGCACCGATGTCGAGTCCACGCGGCCGTCGTCCGCGACGACGTTCCCGACGATGTCGTCGGTGAAGGCCGCCGTGACCGTCCGCCCTTCGCGCTTGAGCCGCTCGGCGAACTGGCGCGACCCCAACAGCCCCTGCTCCTCGCCGGTGTAGAGGATGAAGGCGACCGTCGCGTCCAGCCCACGGGGGAAGTGCTTCCCGGTGACCCGCGCGAGCTCCATCACCGCCGCGGTCCCGGAGCCGTCGTCGTCGGCGCCGGGTGCGTCCGACGTGAAGTCCATCGAGTTGGTCGAGCAGATGCACGAATCGTAGTGGCCGCCGATCACGACGACGCGCATCGTGTCCCGCCCGGGGAGCCAGGCGACGACGTTGACCATCCGGACGGCGGGGCGCTGGGGGGAGCGCGTGATGACCGCCGTCCCGGTGTCGTACTCGACCTTGAGGCAGCCTCCGCAACCTGCCGATGCGCGCTGCATCTCGGCGAGGATCCACCGCCGCGCCGCGCCGATCCCGCGCGTCGGCGAGAGCGTGTCGCTCATCGTGTGCCGCGTCCCGAAGGAGACGAGCATCGAGTCGATCGTCCGCAGTCGCGCCGGCGACACTTCGCGCATCGCCTCCACGATCCGCGCGTCGCGCACGAGTCCGAGGGTGGACGGCGCCTGGGCCGCGAGGGTCCCCGACAGCCCGAGGGCGACGAGGAGGGCGACGGTCGGGAAGCTCATGGGGTCACCGGGTCACTAGAACATCGACATCGCGAGGAACGATCTCAGCGAATCGTTCGTCGCACGGAGGCGGCCCGAGAGGAGGCGCACGCAGCTCCACAGCACCTTGTAGGCGATGTCGCGGTTGAAGTCCAGCAGCAGGTCGAAGTCGCTCCGCGAGATCGTGAGCACCTTGGTGCCGCCGTTCGATATCGCGTCCGTGGAGCGCTCGCTCCGGTCGAACACCGACATCTCGCCGAAGAGGGCGCCGGGCTTGAGCACCGCAAGGGCCTCCTCGCCACTCCCCGGCACCTGTCGCGAGATGCGCACGTCCCCGGAGACGATGAGGTACAGGCGGCTCCCCGCCTCCCCTTCCTTGAAGATGTACTCCCCCGACACGAACTCCTGGGTGCGGCACACCTCGGCGACGCGCGCGAGTTCGCCGTCGTCCAGGTCCTGGAAGATCGCCACGCCCTTCAGGAGCGCGACCGTATCGGACATCGTGCCCTCGGTCTGGGAGGGGGAGAGGGGGGGTCTCGCGAAGCTACCGGCAGGGGAGGGGTGCTGGCAAGGCGAACGCACACCGCGCGAGATTGCGCCGATGCATCCCCGGCACCTCGCTCGCGCGCTCCTCGTCGTCGTGCTCTCGCCCGCGTCCGTCGTCGCGGCCCAGTCGCCGGGCGGCGCGTCGCCCTCCCCGCGCTGGGAGCTGCGTGCGGCAGCGCCCCTGTCTCCCGACGCGGGGCTGCTCGCGGGGGTCGGGGGCGAGATCCGGGCCGGGTGGTACACCCGCGTCGGCGTCGGTGTCCTGGCCGGGGCCATCCGCCACGACGGCGCGTGGCAGGCGCGGCAGCACGTCGGCGTCACGGCCCGGTTCCTCTTCGACCCGTTCTTCGAGCGGCGGCGCGGACTCTACGGCGGGGCGGGCCTGGGGCTCTCGCTCGGGGAGGGTCGAAGCTCGCGCGGCGAACTGCTGCTGATCGGCGGCATCGAGTTCAGCGGTCGGGGACGCGTCCTGCCCGCCCTCGAGATCGTGCTCGGCGGCGGCGTCCGTGCACAGGCGGTCATCCGGGCCCGCCGCGACGTGGGCCGGTGAGCGTCGCCCGCGCCATCTGAACTCGAAGGGCCCCGGAGCATCGCCCCGGGGCCCTTCGGATCGTCAGGCCGACTGCTTGGCCGGCGAGGCGAACCGCTCGCCCAGCACCCGCAGGTCAGCGATCGCCCTCGAATCCAGCTCGTGGTAGCGCTCCGCGAGGTAAACCATCGTCTCGTCGAACCACTCGCGCCGGTGGTCATCCTCGGCGCCGATCACACCACAGCGCATCACGTGCTGGAACAACTCATCGCGCGCCTGGTCGAACGGCGACGGAAGTGCGGCTGGGGTCCGGCCGCGGGGTCTCTGTCTGCTCATCTCATCCGTTTGAAGGGTCTCGGTCGGGACCGACCGTCTGGTAAACCTAATGGGGCAGGGGACCGACTCCTACCCCGGGAGGAAGATCCGCGAGGACGCCGTGATGGCCGTCGGGTTCCCCGGCCACGGACACCGTGTAGTTTCTTCCCTTCCACCCGCCATTCCCTACGCAGAACCCCGGAGTCCCGTTCGTGGCCGCCAAGAAGAAGCCCTCAGCCCGTCCCTTCGGTGCGATCCTCGCCGTCATCGGCATCGTCGGGGTCGCCGCGATCGGCGTGGTCGTCTCGCGCCCGGTGAAGGTGATGACCCTGGATCCCAGCCTGCCCCCGATGGCCGCCTCGGGCATAGTGCGGGGGAGTCCGGACGCCCTGGTCGAGATCGTGGAGTTCGCGGATTTCGAGTGCCCTGGGTGCGCCTACTTCGCCGCGCTCACCGAGCCCGACGTGATGAGCCGCCTCGTCGCCACCGGCGAGGTGCGGTTCCGGTTCATGGACTTCCCGCTCTCCGACATCCACCGCAACGCCGTGGCCGCGCACAACGCGGCGGCGTGCGCCAACGAGCAGGGGAAGTTCTGGGAGATGCACGACCAGCTTTTCCAGTCACAGGACCGCTGGAACAGCCAGGCGAGCCGGAGGCCGAAGCCGATCTTCGCGGAACTCGCGCGGACGGCAGGACTCGATGCGGCGGCCTGGGAGGAATGCTACGACTCCGAGCGGATGCTGCCGCAGATCCTCGCGAACCGCCGGGAGGGTGAGCGCCGACGGGTCGGTGGCACGCCGACCTTCATCATCGGGAACCGGATGTTCTCCGAGGCGGGCGTGAGCTACGACGAGCTCCGCAAGATGGTCGAGGAGGAGAAGGCACGCGTGCTCGCGGAGCGCGGCGGCGCCGCGACCGCCGTCACCCCTCCTTCTCCTCGTACTGCTCCTTGAGCGACGCGACGACGCCGGGGTCCGCGAGCGTCGTCGTGTCGCCGAGTGCCCGCCCCTCGGCGATGTCGCGGAGGAGCCGTCGCATGATCTTCCCCGAGCGGGTCTTGGGGAGGTCCGCCGAGAAGAGGATGTCGTCGGGGCGCGCGAGCGCCCCGATCTTCTGCGCCACGAACTCGCGGAGCTCGTCGCGCAGGGCCGGTGATCTCGCGAAGCCGTCGCGCAGGGTGACGAAGGCGCAGACCGCCTGGCCCTTGAGCTCGTGGGTCTTCCCGACGACGGCGGCCTCGGCCACCGCGGGGTGCTCCACGAGCGCGGACTCGACCTCCATCGTCCCGATCCGGTGCCCCGCGACGTTCAGCACGTCATCCACGCGTCCGAGGATCCAGAAGTACCCGTCCTCGTCGCGCTTGGCGCCGTCGCCCGCGAAGTAGAGGTCGGGGCGTCCGGGCCACTTCGAGAAATAGGTCTGCACGTATCGTGCGTCGTCGCCCCAGATCGTACGGAGCATCGACGGCCAGGGTCGAGTGAGCGCGAGCAGTCCGCCGCCGACGGGGATCGGCTTCGCGTCCGCGCCGACCAGCTCCGCCGTGTACCCCGGGAGCGGCCGCGTCGCGCTGCCGGGCTTGGTCGCCGTCACGCCGGGCAGCGGCGAGATCACGATGGAACCGGTCTCCGTCTGCCACCAGGTGTCCACGATCGGGCAGCGACCGCCGCCGATCCGCTCGTGGTACCACATCCACGCCTCGGGATTGATCGGCTCCCCGACCGAGCCGAGCAGCCTCAGGCGCGAGAGGTCGTGCTTCCGCGGATGCTCATCGCCCCACTTCATGAAGGCCCGGATGGCGGTCGGCGCGGTGTAGAGGATCGTCACCCCGTGTCGCGCGCAGATCGCCCAGAAGCGGTCGCGCTCGGGCCAGTCGGGGGCACCTTCGTACATCACGCAGGTCGCGCCGTTCGCGAGTGGACCGTAGACGAGGTAGGTGTGGCCGGTGACCCAGCCGACGTCGGCCGTGCACCAGAAGACGTCCTCCTCCTTGAGGTCGAAGACGTACTTCGTCGAGGATGCGGCGCCGACGAGGTAGCCGCCGGTCGTGTGCACGATCCCCTTGGGCTTCCCCGTCGTGCCCGACGTGTAGAGGATGAACAGCACGTCCTCGGCGTCCATCGGCTCCGGCGCGCACTCGGAGGACGCGTGCGCCATCAGCCGGTGATACCAGTGGTCGCGCCCCTCCTTCATGTCCACGTGCGCCTCGCCGATCGGCCCACCGGCGCGCCGCTGCACGACGACCACGTGCTTCACGCTCGGGCACCCCTCGAGCGCCTTGTCCGTGTTGCGTTTCAGCGGGACGACCTGGCCGCGGCGGTACCCGCCGTCGGCGGTGACGACGACCTTCGCCTCGGCATCGTTCATCCGGTCGCGGAGGGACTCCGGGCTGAAGCCGCCGAAGACCACCGAGTGGATCGCGCCGATCCGCGCGCAGGCCAGCATCGCGATCGCCGCCTCGGGGATGAGTGGCAGGTAGATGCCGACGCGATCGCCCTTCCGCACCCCGAGGTCCTTGAGGACGTTCGCGAACGTGCGGACCTCGCGCGCGAGTTCCCAGTAGGTGAGGGTGCGGCGGTCCCCCGGCTCACCCTCCCAGACGAGCGCGGCCTTGTTGGCGCGAGCGCCGTCGAGGTGACGGTCGAGGCAGTTCTCGGCGACGTTGAGCTGACCGCCGATGAACCACTTCGCGTGAGGGGGCGTCCACGCGAGGACCCGATCCCAGGGGCGCGTCCAGTGCAGCTCGCTCGCGCGTTCGGCCCAGTAGGCGTCGGGAGCCTTCAGTGCCCGCTCCTGCAATGATCCGTCGCGCAGGTGCGCGCTCGCTTGGAACCCGGCCGGCGGCGGAAAGGACCGCGTCTCCGAGAGCAGGACGTCGATATCGGTCATGGCGGACAATGGTATGGGTCTCACCGCGTGTGCGGCAGGTCACTCCGGCGCGTACTGATCAATAAACAGGCAGCGACTTGCTTCTTGCCACTTGAATAGCGCATCACGCCTCGAGCGAGGATCATCACGCTGTGACAGCTATGTAAGTTGTTGAGGAGTAGGCAGTTAGACCGTGAAATCCGTTGGCATGGTTCTGGCGTATCCTAGTGTCCGAACGCGCAGTTCGCCACACCGACAAGAGCACACCCATCGCGAGGTGGGGTCGCAAAGCCAGGAGTCTCGGAAGGTCCGAGATGGTCCGGCTGCCGAAAGTGGAAAGCACGAGGCACTCGCGGGGAGGATCCCGCTCACACGGCAGCAACCCCTGGTCGGTCGGCTCGGCAGACACCCCTGCGCGGGAGGTCCCGATGTCCAGCCAGCACCATGCCGTGGAGGCCGACGTGCAGCCGCTCGTTGCCCCGACCCGACTCACATCCGACCAGCGCCTCGAGTTCCGGCGCGCCGCGCTCGAACTGCTCGAGCGGGGAACGCGCGCCGAGGCGGGCGTCATCACCGTGGATCTCGGCGCGACCGTCGAGATGGACGCCAGCGGGCTTGGCGTGCTCGTGCTCCTGCAGAAGCGCGCGCGGGAGCGTGGGATCCGGACGCGCCTGCTCAACCCCTCACGCGCGGTCCACGAGATGTTGCAGCTCACCCGCCTCGACGCGCTCTTCGAGCTGGGCGCAGGAGCGGAGTAGCGAGACGCCGGCGTCGTTCCGTGCGACGGTCCCGAGGCTTAGCGTTAGGGATGACCGTCGCGCGGGACGCCACCGGATGACGCCCCTTCTCGAGGCTGAGGGGCTGGTCCGGACCTTCGGGTCCCGCCGCGCGGTCGACGGAATCACCTTCAGCCTCGCCGCCGGGGAGTGTCTGGCCCTCTTCGGCCCCAATGGAGCAGGGAAGACGACCGCACTGCGGCTCCTCGCCGGCCTGCTCAAGCCCACCGCAGGGACCGCGCGGCTCGGCACCGAACGACTCCCCAGCGTCTCGGCGCGTGGCCGGATCGGGCTCATCTCGCACCGCACCCTCCTCTACGACGCGCTGACCGCTCGCGAGAACGTCGCTTTCTCCGCTCGATTGCACGGTGTCACCGATGCAGCGTCCGCTTCGGCGATCGCGCTGAGGACGCTGCGCGTGGAGGACCGCGCCGACCTGCCGGTCCGCGCCCTCTCCCGCGGGCTGCAGCAGCGCGTCGCGATCGCCCGCGCGATCGTGCACACCCCCGACGTCCTGCTCTGCGACGAGCCCTACACCGGCCTCGACGAGTCCGGGAGCGCCGCGCTGACGACCCTCCTCCGCGAGCGCTTGGCAGCGGGCGCGGCGCTCGTCGTCGTGACGCACAACCTCCAGGAGGGGCTCGCGCTCGCCTCCCACGTCGCCGTGATGCGCTCCGGTCGCTTCGTCCGCTCCGGGCGCGCGGCGGACCTCGACGCCACCGCGTTCGCCGCCGAGTACCGGCAGCTCGTCGCGTGAAGCCGCCCCGCCTCCTCGCCGCCGCGTGGCTCATCGCCCGCAAGGACCTCGCGATCGAGTATCGCACGCGGAGCGCCTTCCTCTCGGCGATGGTGCTGACGCTGCTGGCGATCGTGATCTTCTACTTCGCGTGGGACCCGACGGCCATCGCCGCCGGGGACCTCGCGCCGGGCGTGCTCTGGGTGACGTTCACCTTCTCAGGACTGCTGGGGATGCACCGGTCGTTCGGCGTCGAGTCACAGGACGGCGCGATGGAGGCGCTGCTGGTGGCCCCGGTCCCCCGCGAGGCGATCTTCCTCGGCAAGGCCGGGGCGAACCTCGTCTTCGTCCTCGGCGTGCAGGCAGTCGCCCTGCCGGCCGTCGCGCTCTTCTACAATCTTCCGGTGGGGGGCGCCTGGCTCCCACTCGCGGCGGTGATGGTGCTCGCGGCGGTGGGGCTCGTCGCCGTCGGGACGCTGCTCGGCGGCATGACCGCGAACACGCGGATGGCGGAGCTCCTCCTGCCCGTCCTCGCACTGCCATTCTTCGTGCCGGTCGTGATGCCCGCGGCGAAGATGACGGCCGTGGTGATCGCGGGACGACCCCTCGGCGAGGCGGTCGCGTGGCTCCGCATCCTGCTCGCATTCGACCTCGTGTTCGTCTATCTCTGCACCATCGTATTCCCCCTCACGATCGACGACTGACGTGATGTCCGACGCCACCGCCGCGCCCGCCCGCGCCCGGATCGACTGGCTGATGCTCGCCGCCTTCGCGACGGTCACCGCCGCCTACGTGCGCGCCATCTGGTTCACGCCGCCCGAGCTGCTGCAGGGCTATGCGCAGAAGATCCTCTACGTCCACGCGCCCTCCGCGTGGGTCGCCTTCCTCGCGTTCGGCCTGACCGCCGCGGCCGGGGCCTTCTGGCTCTTCCTCAAGGACCCGCGGCTCGACCGCTTCGCCGAGAGCTCCGCCGAGGTCGGCGTGGTGTTCACCACCGGCGTGCTCGTC
>CAZYUL010000007.1:0-54415 GCA_964650715.1 uncultured Gemmatimonas sp.
CCTCCGGAAGAAACGGGAAAGATGGAGGTGTTGCGATGACCCTCTGACTCCAGAGGGGGAGAATGTGAGATCATCAACTCTGTGACACGAATGGCGTGGAGACTGACGCGCGTGCGTGTGGGAGTCCGCAGTGACGGAACTCTCAATCCCCCCGTAGCGCCTCAACCGGATCCGCGCGCGTGGCTCGCAACGCAGGCAGGGCGATCGCCGCGGAGCTTGCGAGCAGCACCACCGCCGCGGCACCTCCGATTGCCGCAGGATCCGTCGCCGTGACGCCGAAGAGCAGCGACTCGATGAACCTCCCTCCTGCCCACACACCCGCGAGCCCGACGCCGAGCCCGATCGCCGTAACCCGCGCCCCGTCGCGGACGACGAGTCCCAGCAGGGACCCTCGACTCGCACCAAGCGCCGCGCGCACCGCCAGCTCACGCCCGCGCCGGGCGATGCTGTACGAGAGCACGCCGTAGAGCCCGATCGCCGCCAGCAGCAGCGCCAGCGCGCCGAAGGCCTCGAAGACGATCATCGCGAAACGCTCCGTCGCGGTGTCGCGTCGCACGAGGTCGTCCATGAGCCCGAGGTCGGCCGGCATCGTGGGGTCCACGCGCCGCACCGTCTCACGGACCGCGCCGAGCAGCGACTCCTCCGCGCCGGCGCCGCGGACGATCGCCGTCAACGACGCGAGCCGCCACCCGGGGAGCTGGCGGTGCAGCACATACATCTCCGGCTCTGCCTCGGCCGCGTGGCCGAAGTGCCGGATGTCGTCCACGACGCCGATCACGGTGAGCCATTGCGCCGGCGCGTCGAACGGGAAGGGCTCGTGGCTCAGCGCGCGCACGCGTCGCCCGAGCGCCCCCTCGCCGGGCCAGAATGCCTCGGCGAAGCTCGCGTTGACGATCACCACGCGCAGCCCGTCCGCGAGGTCGCCCGGCTCGAAGTCCCGCCCCGCGCGGATTCCGATCCCCAGCGTCGCGAAGTAGCGGTCGCTGACGATCCGGTACGCGGCCGCCGCGCCCTCCCGCCGCACCCCGTCAACCTCGATGAACCCCGACGACCCCGACTCGATCGGCACAGAGCCGGCGAGCGCGGCGTCGCGGATCCCCGGGGTCTCGCGCAGGGTCCGCGTCAGTGCCTCCCAATAGTTGTGCCGCGCCTCGCCCTCTGCCGGATACCTGGGGCCGCCGAGGGAGACGCGCGCGGTGGCGACGGCGCGCGTCTCGAATCCGAGGGGGCGTGAGACGATCGTCCGCAACGTGAGCACGAGCAGCGACGCCGCAGTGACGAGGACGAGCGCCATCGCGACCTGCGCCGCCACGAGGGCCCGGCCGGGAAGCCCGCGGCCACCGGTCGCGACGGAGCGGGAGCCGCCACCGATCGCCTCGTTGGGGCTGAGGCGCGCGACCTGCAGGGCGGGGAGGAGCGCCGTCGCGAGGCCGGTGAGCAACGAGAGCCCGATCGCGACAGCGAGCACGGTCGGCGAGAGGCGCACCTGGTCGAGTCGCGGGAGGTTGCTCCCGGCGATGAAGGCGGTGCTGCGCACGATCGCGAAGGCGAGGAGGGTCCCCATCGCGCCGCCGGCGATCGCGATGCCGAGGTGGTCCACCACCACCTGGCGGACGAGTCGCCCGCGACTCGCGCCGAGGGCGGCGCGCACGGCGAGCTCGCGGAGGCGCGCCTCTCCCTGCGCGAGGTTCGCGCCGGCGAGGTTGGCGCAGGAGACGAGCAGCACCACCGCGACGGCGGCGGTGAGCGCCGAGAGGAGACCGGTGGCGTCGCCCACGAGCTGGGCCCGGAGCGGCCGGACTCCCACTCCATATGAATAGAGCGCGACGGGATCCTCTTGATGGATCCGCGCCGCGATCGTGGCCAGCTCGGCGCTGGCGCCCTCGATGCTCGCATCGTCGGCGAGGCGTGCGACGGCGCGCCAGTTGACGTTGTTGCGCGACTGGCCGCCGACCTGGCGATGCCGATACGGGGTCCAGACACCGGTCCCCGCGGGGTACTCTTGGCCCGCGGCGACGACGCCGATCACCGGGAAGCGCTCGCCGTTGATCGCGATCGTGAGCGATGGGTCGAGGGATGCGCCGAGCGCATCGCGCCAGATCGCCTCGCTGACGAGCGCGCCGCCGGCGCCGTCGGCGACCTCGGTGGAGTCGAATGTCCTCCCGTGGTGGAGGCGCATCCCGAGGACGCTGGGGAACTCTGCGCTGACCCACGCAGCGTTGACGCGGAACGCGTCGTCGCCGGCGACGACGGAGGCGCGGAGGTTCTGGTAGATCGCGGCGCCGGCCAGGGTGCGGCTCCCCGTCCGCCAGTCGTGCCAGTTGGCCGACGAGACCGCGGGGAACGATTGCCCGAGGGAGTCCACCGACTCGAGCGCGACGAGGCGATCCTGCCCGGCGAAGGGGAGGGGCCTGAGCACCACGCCGTCCACAAGCGCGAAGACGCTGACCGAGAGGCCGATGCCGAGGGCGATTGTGAGGAGCGACGTGACGGTGAGACCCGGGGCGCGGCGACGCTGGCGGACGGAGTACGCCAACTCGCGCCAGAGCGAACTGAGGAGGGAGTCCCGTCGCGAGCGGCGCTTGGTCCGGCCTGCCGATCCAAGGATCCGCCGGCGCACCCAGCGGGCCGGGGCGAGCGCGAGGGCGCGCGCGCGGGAAGTCGCACGGACGGGGGCGGAGGAGGCGGCGGCGAGGGCGGCGGCGAAGGCGCCAGCGCTCGCGGGGCGCTTGTCGCGATCCACCGCGAGTGCGCCGGCGACGACGTCGGCGACGGCGAGAGGCAGCTCCGGCGCGATCGTCGCGAGGGAGGGTGGCATCTCGCTGAACCTGCGGGCGACGATCTCCTGCGTGTTGCGCCCCTCGAAGGGGATCCGGCCGCCGAGCATCTCGTAGGTCAGGCAGGCGAGACTGAAGACGTCGGAGCGCGCATCGAGGTCGGGCTCGCCCGCCGCCTGCTCGGGGCTCACGTAGGCGGGCGTCCCGGCCGAGACGTCGAGCTCCTTCCGGAGCCCCGCCCACGCGTCGGCCTCGGCGTGCAACGTGCGCGCGATACCGAAGTCCATCAGGTAGGGGTGCAGGTATGGGTGCGTCCCGTCGAGGAGGACGTTCTCCGGCTTGATGTCGCAGTGGAGGACCTGCTGCGCGTGCGCGTGATCGAGGGCGCTCGCCAGGGCGCGCACGATCGCCGTGACCTCGGCCAAGGGGAGCCGGCCCTCGGACTCGAGCCGCGCGCGGAGCGAGCCGCCGCGGATGAACGGCATCACGAAGTAGGGCCGCTGCGCGCCGGCGCCGGCGTCGAAGAGCGGGAGGATGTGCGGATGATGCAGGCGGGCGACGACCCGGATCTCCTTCAGGAGCTCGTCGGCGCCGACCCCGGCGATCGCCTCGGCGGAGACGGCCTTGAGCGCGACGCAGCGTCCGAGGGCGAGGTCGTTGGCGTGGTACACCGTCCCCATCCCGCCCTGGCCGATCTCGCCGGTCAGCTCGAAGCGACCGGAGATGGCGATGCGGAAGTCAGGGTCCGGGGCGCCGGGCCCCGACTCGGCGATGAAGAGATCCGCGGCGTGTGCGCCGAGGACGTCGGTCATCACCTGGCGCGTCTTGGCCGAGGGATACGGGTGCTTCCCGTTGACGATGTCGGACCAGTGCCCGCGGGAGAGGCCGAGC
The DNA here is from genome assembly GCA_964650715.1 of uncultured Gemmatimonas sp. Taxonomy (GTDB): domain Bacteria; phylum Gemmatimonadota; class Gemmatimonadetes; order Gemmatimonadales; family Gemmatimonadaceae; genus Pseudogemmatithrix. Next base: position 3,669 of record CAZYUL010000007.1, read on the forward strand.
CGGATCGCCCAGTGGTTCTGGCTGACCTTGCTCTCCCCGAGGATCTGCGTGAGGCGGTCGAGGTTCAGCCGGTAGCGCACTGCGGGGGCTCCGATCCGGGGAAGGTGAGGGCACAGTGGCGAGGATGGTTGGATCGCGGAAGGGGGGCGGGGGCGTGGGAGGAGAGAAAGTGTTCGGGGTTGGGTGTTCGGAGGGGCGCGGATGCGGGTGGGCGGTGCCGGAGACCGTTCAGGCTGGCGGTCGCTGGGCGGCGGCTTCATCGTAGTACACGGACCGCCGCGGCCCCAATCCCGCAAGCGCTGGAACCGGTCACGTCCACCCTGACGTCATGCGGTCATCTTAGGCCTGCCTCACATCGTAGACGGAGGGCTGTCAGATGCGGGCGTCGCTTCGGTCCTTCGGACATGATGCGTCCGGGCTCCTCGTGAGCTTGTCGCGCGAGGCCATCCGTTCCTGTCGGCGGATGCGCCGCAGTCCTGCGGCTTCGGCGATGGCGGTGTTGTCGCTCGCCGTGGCGATTGCGGCTCTCGGCATCGCGGGGCGTCTCCTCCGGCAACTGACAGCCCCCGAGTCGGCGTATCGCGACGCCACACAGTTGGTCCAGCTCTACGCGACGAGCCCGGCGTCGTGCGCGGTGTGCTTCGATGGCTTCTCGCGCGCGGAACTCGAGCGATGGCGCGAGGGTGGATTGGCGTCGCTCGAAGGCGTCTCCCTCCTGCGCGAGGTGTCGCTGCGGCCCGAGGACCGCCGTCAAGCGCCGGTCGGCGCAGCCTACGTGGATCGCGGCTTCTTCGGCTTGGTCGGCGGGGTCGCGCTGGAGGGAAGGCTCCTGACGGAGGAGGATCACGCCACGGCCGCCACGAATGCCGTCGTCAGTGAGCCCTATTGGCGCAATCGGCTCGGCGGCGCCCGTGCGGCGGTCGGCTCCACCGTCGAACTCGATGGACGTCGGATCACGATCGTCGGCGTCCTGCCAGCCGCATTCAGGATCCCCGCGCACGTGGACCTCTGGCTTCCCGCCTCAATGGACGCCGCGAGCGCCGCTGCTGACTTCAGCGGTTTCATCGGCGTCGGGCGGTTGCGCGCGGGCGAGGTCGCGCAGCGCGCGCGGGTTGAACTGGAGGCGGCGGCACGACGTGTGGCCGCGACCGGCGACCCGCTCGCCTCGGCGCGCGGCGCAACGCTCATCGCGTACGAGGATTGGCCGGAGCGAGCTGACGAGTCGTCGACGCTCGCCGTCGTCGGACTTGCCGCCATCGGGCTCGTCCTGCTCTGTCTCCTGAACGTCTCGCACGTCGTCCGACTCGGCGCGATGGCACGAGGCAGGGAATTCGCCATCCGGCGTGCACTCGGGGCGTCGGAAGGCCGGCTCGTCAGCGAGATCGCCGCGGATGTGCTGGCCCTCGCGTTCGTCGCCTCGTGCGGCAGCATCATCGTGTACGCTTCGGTGTCACGGGCAGCGGTCACGTACGCGGCGGCCGCATTCCGCATGGACATCGTCATCCTGCCGCTGGCACAGTTCGCGGCGGTCGCGCCGCTGCTCGCCGTCGTCATCGCGGCGTTCCTCGCGATCCCGGCGCTCATGCATCTGCGCAGGCACAGCGGGCAGGACGAGCTGCGCGGCAGCGCCACGAGTGCACGACCGCAGCAACGGGTCCGGGGCGCGATGGTGTTCCTGCAGGTCACGTCGGTGTTCGTCGTGGCCTCCGCTGCGACGCTCCTGCTGCGTTCGTTCCACGAGACCCGACGGACGGTCACGGGCCTGGACGACGATGGATCGGTGGTCGCCCGGCTCATGGTCGATCCGCGCGCGGCGGGAGGGGACGCGCGGCGTGCGATGCTCACGGCGCATGCCGCGGTCGTCGGCATGAGCGCGGGGAGTCGGGTGGCGCTGTGGTCGTCGAGCAAGGTGGACCATTTCGATCCCGACCGACCGGTGCTGTTCGCGAGCGGGCGCGGCCCGGTGTACAGCGCCGCCACGACGCTGAACGGCTGGTTGCGGCCCTACCCAAGCGTGTCGCTGGCGGTCACTCCGGAGACGTTCAGGGTCCTCGGCATCGAGATACTCGAGGGGCGTGGATTCGCGGACTCAGACGGGTTCGGCGCCGAGCCGGTCGCGATCGTGAACGCGGCGGCGGCGCAGCTCCTCTGGCCGACGCAAAGCGCGATCGGTCAGCGGATCCGACTGGGAGACGAACGGAGCGTGCAACCCTGGCTGACGATCGTCGGCGTCGCCGAGAACACGGTCCATCTCTTCTCGCTCGGGATCGCGCAGCATCTCACGACGCAAGGTCGCGGGCCGGCGCTCATGTTCCGCCCATTCGCGCAGGACGGTGGTGCGGACGCCCCACACATGGCGATCCCCGCACGACGGCCCAGCGCCGCCGCCGTCTGGTCCCTCGACGAGGAGGTCGCGCGCATCCTGCCACAAGGCGTGCGATTGTCCGAGCCGCTGACGCCACTGCGCCGCTGGATGGCGAACGAACCATCGGTGCGCCGCGTGGCGTTGACGGCACAGCTGCTCTCATGGTTCGCGGCGGCCGCGCTGCTCGTCACGCTGATCGGTGTGTACGGGCTGGCCGATGAGATGGTCCGCGCGCGGGAGCGCGAGGTGGCGCTCCGGCGCGCACTCGGCGCCCCAGCGGCCGCGGTCGCGCGCCTCTTCGGTGCGCGAATGGCAGGCGTGCTGGCGATGGCGACGTGCAGTGGCACGGCCGTCGCGGCCGGCCTTTCGGTGGCGTTCGAACGCTTCCTCTATGGTTATGGCGGGGCCGAGAGCGAGATCCGCACTGGCTTCGCGTTCGGGGTCTCCGCTCATGATCCGCGCCTCTACTTCGCTGCGGCGCTGTGCTGCGCCGTCATGCTCGTCACCGGCGCCGCACGCCCGATCTGGCGCGCGCTTCGCATCCAACCAGCCGAACTGCTGAAGGGCATCGATTAGGGGCGACGATGACCATTCGACCGTCGCTGTCCCGCGGCTCGTGCCCCGATCCCTCGCCGGGCACCCGATGAACCTCTCTGCGCTCGTGAGCGCCGGACGCAGTCTCAGCCGCGATCCGCGCTTCACCATCGGCTTCTCGGTCGTCCTGGGTGTCGGGTTCGCTGGCGTGCTCTTCGTCATCGGCGCGCTCCAGGCGACCGTCTTCCGTACGATCCCTTGGGACGCTCCGACGCAGCTGTACTCGATCCAGTTCCGGGACAACGGCATCCCTCGACAGTGGACGGTGCGGGACGCCGCCACCGCGAGGGCGCTGAACATCCCTGGAGTCGCGATCACGTGGTACTCACGCTTCGAGCAGAGCGTGGGAGTGTCAGGCGATTCGGCGGCGCTTCGCGTGGCGGTCGTCGAGCCGCGCCTCTTCGAGGTCCTCGGACTGCGCGCCCGCGAGGGGATCGTCACGGGTGCGACAGCGCCCGCGGACGAGGGCGTCGTCATCCTGTCGTCTGCCGCGCGAGCCCGCCTCTTCCCGCGCGGGCCCGCCATCGGCGGACGGCTTCGCCTCGGCGATCGCTTCAGCCCCGTGATCGGCGTTCTCCCCGGCGGCGTCGAGTTCCCCCTCGGCACCGATCTGTGGCGAGTGGAAGAGGCGTTCGAGGCGCGATCCGGAGAGCGCGCGGTCGATGTCATCGTGCGTGACTCCGCGGAACGATCGGCACAGGCGGTGGAAGAACTGCTGACAGGCGCGATCGCGGCGGCGCTGGACCGGCGGGCGGAACCGGGCGTTCGAACGACGGTCGGCGCGACCCCACTCGTCGAGTTCTCCCGTCCCAGGATCGGGCGGCGGACTCGCGTCATCCTGGCCGCCATCGGGTCTGTCGTTGCCCTCATCGTGGTCAACCTGGCGAACGCGCTCCTGCTGCGCGCGCAGCGCACACTCTTCGGCAACGCCGTTCGGCTGACGCTCGGCGCCCCGTACTCTGCCTTGGTGCGGCGGGCGGTGTGCGAGGCCGCCCTGCTCGCCATGACGAGCCTGGTGATCGGGGCGGCGATCGCCTACGCGTTGGCGGGCGTGTTCAGATCCCTGATCGAGAACTCGATCGCGGGTGCGAGTGTCGCGGTCGACATCAGGTGCATCCCGGCGATCGCGCTCGCCCTGTTCGCGATCATGGGCGCACTCGCGATCGCGCTCGTCCTGCCGCTCCGTCAGGTCTCGCCGGCAGTGTCCCTCCGCGCCGCGATGCCGTCGGGCACGCCCTCCGCCAGTCGCCTGAGGCGGTTGTTCCTGGGGCTCCAGGTGAGCGCAAGCGTCCTCTTCCTGCTGGTCGCGGTGGCGCTCGGTGCGACCTACATGCGGATGAGCCAGCTCGACGTGGGATACACGTACGACGACGTGGGCTTCGCGACGATCGGTCTGCGCGCCGAGCAGTTCGCGGACCCCGCTCGGGTCAGGTCCATCGCCGAGGAGATGGCGACGCGCGCGCGGGTGGCGCTCGGTGTGCCGGACGTCGCTGTCTGGGGCACCACGTATCCACATCGTCTTGCGGCGCAGACGGAGTCGCCGATCCAGGTACCTGGGCGCGAGCTCCCGGCGCAGGATCCCCGTGTGCTCCCGGTGCTCTCGCTTGACGTGAACAGGGACTACTTCGCGGCCCTCGGAGTCGCACTGCGAGAGGGGCGCCTGTTCGACCGCTCCGATGTCGAGGGCAGCGCCCCCGTCGTCATCCTCGATGAGCTGGCCGCTCGAGCGTTGTATGGGGACTCCGGCGCGATCGGACGGACGTTGCGGCTCGGCGGGCGGGAGAGCGTCCTGCCGTGGATGACGGTCGTGGGAGTAGTGGCGAGCAGCCAGCCGATACATCCGTTCGCGCTGGAGTGGGAGCTCGCGGGCACTCGATATCCGCTGATGTACCGACCGCTCGCGCAGACTGCGCCGACCGCACTGCTCGCTCCCCTCTCCGATCCGGGATTCTCGATCGCGGTCGCGGCCGATGACGCCGCCACACGAGCACCCGCGACCTTCTCCCGCTTGTTCTCCGAGTTGACTCCCGGCGAGCGCGCGAGTTTCAGCGGGTCGCTGCGCGCCTTCATCGATCGGGAGGGCAGGATCGAGGCGTCCAGATCCGAGGCCGCCGCGCTCGGTCTCTTCGGGATGCTCGGCATCCTTCTCGCCGTGCTCGGAGTCGCTACGGCGGTCGACGAGACCCTCCACGCACGCACGCGCGAATTCGGCATCCGCGTTGCGCTCGGCGCACCCGCTCACGCGATCATGCGGCTGGTCTGCATCGGGACGCTCGGTCCCGCAGCCGTCGGGATCGTCGCCGGGTTCCTCACGTTCCTGCTCGGCCGGCAAGCGGTGATCTCACTCCTCAGCGACACGCCCGCATCGACAGGCAGCGTCACCGGCGTCATTCCGTGGCTGTCCATCATCGCGGTCGCTGCCTGCACCGTGATCGCGATCGGGACGGTCGCCATCTGGCGGTCGCGCCGCGCCGCAGGGATCGATCCTGCGATCGCGCTGCGGGCTGATTAGGGGGGTGGCGAAGGGCTAGGAAGCCGCTCCGGGCACTGCCGACTGATGGCAGGCACGCGGCCGCGCGCGCTCCCGCAGCCAAGCAGAGTTCAAACACCGAGCGGATCGCTGCGCACCGGTGAAGGCCGCACTCTACGTGCTGGCGCCCTCCCGCAGGCGCGCCCACTTTCACCCAGCCACCCTCCGAGGCCCGCATGCGCACCGACCTGCGACTCGCCCTTCGCTGGCTGCGATCCAGCCCCGCCTTCACGATCACGGCCGTCGCCACACTGGCCCTCGCAATCGGCGCCAACGCCGCGATCTTCGCCGTCGCCGATGCCGTGCTCTTCCGGCCCCTCCCCTACGAGGACCCCGACCGGCTCCTCACGATGCGCATGCAGCAGCGCACCACCGGCGAGCGGTTCACCCTGGTGCCGAACACCCTGGTGGAGGCGATCGGGAGCGCGCATCGCGGCGTCGGCGAGGTGGCGCGCATCGAGGAGGGCCCGCAGCTGATCCATGACTTCGGCGGCGGACCGACCTTCATCCAGTCCTCGGCCGTCACCGCGAACTACTTCCAGGTCCTCGGCGTGGACCCGCACCGGGGACGCGTGTTCGCCGGCGCCGACGAGGATGCCGGCGCACAGCCCGCGATGCTCTCGTTCAACACCTGGCGCGACCGGTTCGCGGGCGACGAATCGATCGTCGGGCGGCCCGTGACGCTCGGCACGCGCACGCTCGACGTCGTCGGCGTCCTGCCGCCGGGTTTCGTCTTCCCGACGCCGTTCGAGGGAACGCCGGAGGTGATCACCATCCTCGAGGGGAGCATCGGACGTAATCCGTTCACGCTCCCGAGCTCGGGGAGCTTCTACCCCGTGATGCGCCTCGAACCGGGGGTGAGCATGGCGCAGGCGCAAGCCGAGCTCGAGACGTTGCATGGGGCGACAGGTGGATCGAGCGACGGCACCACACCGGTCTTCGAGCCCGTGCGCGCGGCGCTGAGCCAGACCGGCGGCCCCATCATGCGGTACCTCCTAGCCGGATCGTTCCTGCTCCTCCTGCTCGGCTGCGCCAACCTCGCCAACCTGCTGCTGGCGCGCGGCCGGCGTCGGCTCCGGGAGACCGGCGTGCGCGCCGCACTGGGCGCGACGCGCACGGAGCTCGTGCGGCCCGTGCTCATCGAGTCCGCCTTGGTCGGACTCCTCGGTGCCGTCGCTGCGGTGCTCGTGGCCCAAGCCGCGTTCGGCGCCATGATCGCATCGGTCCCGCCGGAAGCGTACCTCGGCGCAGAGGTCGGCATCGACGGCCGCGTGCTCGCCTTCACGCTGCTGCTCGGCCTCTTCGCGTCCGTCGCGTTCGGCATCGCGCCGGCCTGGAGCATGACGAAGGTGGATGCAATGGAGTTGCTGCAGCAGCGGCGATCGGATGGCCGCCCGCGGCGGGTCGCGGGCGCGTCGCTCGTCTCGGTGCAGGTGGCGATCGCGATCATCCTGGTCTTCGGCGCCTCGATCACGGGCCGCTCGTTCCTCACGTTGCTCAGGCAGCCGATCGGGTTCGAGCCGGAGCGGGTGATCACCGTGTCGCTCGGTGGTGTGGGCGGCGGGACCGGGCAGGAGCTGCAGGAGCGAGCCCTGCGGATCATCGAGGAGCTCCGGCAGGTGCCGGGCGCCGTCGCGGTGGGTGCGACCTCGTCGCTGCCACGCATCCGCGGCGCGGCGTGGGCTCCGGTGAGGAGGCCTGGCTCCCAGGAGGCAATCGCGGTCCATGTGCACGCCCTCCCCGGGTTCTTCGATGCGGCGGGGATCCCGATCATCTCGGGGCGTGACATTTCTATAGAGGAGGCGCGTGCTGGCGCGCCGGTCGCCGTCGTCTCCGTGCGAGCGGCGCGAGCGCTCTTCGGGGAGCGGGATCCGCTCGGCGAGACGTTCGTGGACGGTTCCGGTCGTCCGGTGATGGTGGTCGGGGTGGTGGGAGACATCCTGCAGCGGATCGGGGAGCAGGACGCGCCACCGATGTATGCGCCGACGCCGCAGGCGATCCGGATGAGCGCGCTCAACCTGCTGGTGAAGACCCGGCAGCGTGATGCATCGGTGGCCGAGGAAGTGCGGCGGCGCGTGTCGGGCCTGCTCCCCGGCGTGGTGGTCAACGTGGGCTGGTGGAGTGACCGCATCAACGCGCTCGCGGCGTACCGGAATCCGCGCTTCCAATCGATGGTGCTGGGCGCGTTCGCCGTGATCGCCCTCGTGCTCACGGCGCTCGGCGTGTTCGGCGTCGTCTCGGTGATGGTGGCCTCGCGGGCGCGCGACCTCGGCATCCGCCTCGCGATCGGTGGGACGCCGGGGCACGTGGTGCGGCACACCGTGTGGCGGAACCTGATGCCGATCGGGATCGGCGTGGCGGCGGGACTGCTCGCGACGCGCTGGCTCGCGCAACTCGCCGAGTCACAGCTCTACGAGGGCGAGACGCGGGACCCGGCGGTGCTGGTCCTGACGAGCGCGCTGGTGCTGCTGACGGGAGTGGCGGCGGCGTGGATCCCCGCGCGGCGGGCGGGGCGGATCGATCCGGTAACGGTGATGCGGGCGGAGTGATGACGCGATCGGTGGAAGGCTATGTGACCTTCCGAGGTCATCGGACGTGGTATCAGTCCGTCGGCGACCTGACGGCGGGTACTCCGCTCCTCCTCCTGCACGGTGGTCCGGGGATCCCCGGAGGCGCCTTCGAGCCGCTGATGTCGCAGCTCGGCAAGCGGCGTCCAGTCATCCGCTACGACCAGCTGGGCTGCGGGCGCTCGGACCGGCCGAACGGTCGATCGCTCTGGAACATCCAGACGTTCGTCGATGAGTTGGATGCCGTACGCCGTGAACTCGGGCTCGCGAAGATCCATCTCCTGGGACATTCGTGGGGTGGCATGCTCGCGCTCGAGTATCTGCTCAGGCGGCCCAACGGCGTGCGTAGCCTGATCCTGTCGAGTTCGCTCTGCAGCACTCCGTTCTGGGTGGCCGAGGCGCGCCGCCTGCGAAGCTCGATGGCCGCGCACGTCGTCGCGAGCATGCAGCGCTACGAGAACCGGCGGACGCTGCTGAAGGACGACGCGGTATCGGAGCCTCGTCCTGTGCGCCCGGGAATCACGCCGGACGCGGTCGCCCCACAGGCCAGAATGATGCAGTGGAGCCTCAAGTTGGTGACCACACCGCTCGCGCAGCGACTCGCGAGTTGGGCGTCGCATGTGCCGCCGCTCCGGAGGGCATCATACGAAATCGCGGCCGCTGCATTCATGCGTCGTCACCTGTGCCGTTCCCCTGAGTTCCCACTGCTGCTGTGCCAGGATTTCCTCGCACGCAACGAGCAAGTGTACGAGACGATGTGGGGACCAAGTGAGTTCTTCGCCACCGGCAACCTGGCCGAGTGGGATGTGGAGGATCGGCTGCGGGAGATCCTGCTGCCCACGCTCATCGTCTCGGGCCGATACGATGAAGCCACCCCGCCGCAGCAAGAGAAGCTCCGGGACGGGATAGCCGGGTCCGAGTGGGTGCTGTTGGAAGAGAGTGCACATATGTCGTTCCTTGAGCAGCCGGACCGATACCACGATGTCGTCGCCGCCTTCCTGGATCGGGTGGAGCGCGATGCGTCCCCTCAGTTGGGTGTTCGGGGGGAGTGAGGCGTCGCGGATCCCGCTACCGCATCCACTCCACGCGAAGCGAGAAGCCCCGCATCCGCCGATGCCCCGGGAACGTGAACCCCTCGGCCAGCGCCCCGGAGTGGAACACGCCCTCGACGTCGTCGCCAGGATAGGGCGTGATGGTGAGGAGGTTGTGACCCGTCAGGCGCAGCCGCAGGTCGCGCCAGCGCGACGCGTCGCCGAAGCGATACTCGAGCGAGACCTCGCGCGCCCGCACGAAGTCCGCGTCCCGGATGAACCCGCGCGAGAGACCGTGCGCCGACGCCGAGATCGCCGCCGCCTGTGCGTGCAGGGGGGCGTCGGGATCGTGGAGCGGCGCGCAACCGTCGTAGCGGCACTGCAGGTAGCTCGTCCGGTCGAAGATCACCTGGCCGAGTCGTGACTCGAGCACCGCCTCGACCGCGAGCCGCGGGGTCGCCTCCACGCGGGCCACGAGGTTCATGATCCACCGCGGCTCGGTGCTGCCCGCCGGCGATGGATCAACGTCGGGCGTGACCTCGGCGGGAGTGATCACACCATCGCCGTCGCCATCCGCCCAGCGGTAGCCACGGCTCCAGATGTTGGAGAGGGTGCCGCCCACCTCCAGCCTCCGGAAGTTCCCCTCGAGCAGGTCGCTCTGCGTCACCGTATCGGGGAAGTCCGTGAATCGGGCGACGCGGTCCACGATCCCCAGTCGCCAGTGCCAGCTCCTCGGCGCGCCGGGAGCGCTTGTGGCACCGATGCGCAGCTGGGTCGCCTCCACCCGCCAGCTGACCGAACGCAGGGCCCCTCCACCGTTCCAGACACTGAACGGATGCCTCCAGAAGGCCCCGTTGCCGACCGTCGTGATGCTGCGATCGATCGCCAGCTCGAGGCGCGATGCGCGATACGCGGTGAGGCCAAAACGCCGCTCGACGGTGCGGTCGCGGGGGAAGTCGGGACTCAACGTGAACGGCTGCACAGGGAAAATCGACCGCACGTCGTCGCTCTCGCCGTAGGCGGCGACGGCCTGCACGCGATCGAAGCCGAAGCGCGTACCGGCGGCGTTCGCCCGCCAGAGGTCCCACGCGCCGTCGGCGAAGTGGAACCGGGACGCGCCCCTCCGGACCGTTCCGGTGATCACGCCGCGGGACCCGATCGCCACGCGGGTCGCGAACTCGTGCCCGCGGTCGCTGAGGTAGATCCCCGATCGGTAGTAGCCGGGATAGCTATCCGTCTCCGGGTCCTCCAGCGGGATCTCGTGGGTCCACGTCTCGGTGCTGAGGTCGGTCCAGCCGCGCCACGCCGACACGCGGGCCTCGGCGCGGAGTGCGCCCACGGAGGGGAGTCGCTGCCGGAGCGAGGCCGCGAGGCGCGACCCTTTGACCGATCCCTCGTCCTCACTGGTGTGGAGTGCCGGGCGGAACGCCTCGCACCCGGGGGGCGCGAAGTTGCAGCGCGTCTCGCCGAGGTGGTCGGCGTAGGATGACCGGTCGAGCAGGTCGGCGTCCACCGCGAACTCAACCCTCGTCGCCGGCGTCGCGTGCAGGGCGAGCCGGCCGACCGCGGTGTAGCGGTCGGTGCGCCGGTCCAGGGCGAGGTCGAGCGTGGACGCCCGGTGTGCGAGGAGCAACTGGGTGAGCGAGTCCGAGGGCACCGCACCCCAAGTCGCCGTCCACGCGTCGTTGAAGACCTCGTTCCATCCCGCCCGCTTCCACGCGATCCGACCGTAGCGCACGTCGAGGGTGAACTCGATGAGCGAATCGCGGACGTACGCGAGCGACGTGGAAAGGTCGGTGCGATGGGCGCGATTCCCGCTGAGGACGCCCTGACCCGCATCGTCGTTCGCCGAGAGCCGATACGTCCAGTTCCCGCGGAGTCGTCCGCTCGCTCCCGCCGCGACGCGGACCCCCCACACCGGCAGGTCGGGGTCCACGATCGCCATCGGCGTCCACGTTCCCGTGGGCCCGTGGTTGGCCCTCAGGAGCGTGCTCGGTTGGGCGGAGACGAGCTGCGACGACGCCCAGGCGCGCGAGCGCTCCTTGGAGCCCTTGAGCGTGGTGACGAGTACCGCACCGCGTGAGCCGCCGTAGCGGACCTCTCCGGCGCCGGCGGGGCCGAGCACGATCCGCACCTCGGCGATCTCGTCCACGGGGATCGCCCATCCGAGGGACGGGGGGCGCTGACCCGCCCAGAACGCGCTGCCGTCACCGGCGTTGTCCCAGGCGGGGTCGTCCCACATGTGGACCCCATCTATATAGAGGCGCGGCTCCGGGCGCGCGAAGCTGCCCGCCGTCGTGCTCGACATCACCAGCGGCGGCTGCGTCCCCGGGAACTCGTTGGCCGTGACGAAGAGCCCGGTGACCCGACCCGCGAGGAACGCGACGAGCGACCGTCCTCGACCCGCCGCGAGGTCGGCACTGTCGAGGACGATCGTGAACGGGCTCGGCCGGTCGTCGCTCCAGCGCGCGGAGAGCTGGGCGTCCGACACCCCCGCGAGGGAGGCGATGGAGAGCAGCGCGAGGGCCGCGTGACGTCCCGCACCCGATCGAGAGTTCGCGAAGGAGAGCGCCATCGGTCGGAAGAACGTACGTGCTGGCGCGGTCCGGCGGACAGTCCGCGCGCGAAGCCGAGGAGCCTGCGGCGCCACTACTCCGCGCGCAGCGCCACCGCCGGGTCCACCCGCGTCGCGCGATGCGCCGGGATCCAACTCGCCAGCATCGCGGTCGCCGCGACCACCAGCACCACCTCCACGAACGTGATCGGGTCGAGCGCCGCGATCCCGAAGAGCACCGCCTGCATCGTGCCGGTCATCGCGAACGCGCCGACGAGGCCGACCCCCACGCCGGCGGCGGCGAGCAGCACGCCCTGGCGCACGATCATCCCCCGGACCGAACGCGCCGTCGCCCCGAGCGCCATCCGCACGCCGATCTCCTGCTGCCGCTGCGTCACGCTGAACGCCAGCAGTCCGTAGATCCCGAGGGCCCCGAGCAGCAGGCCGAGGACGCCGAACATCCCGAAGAGCGATGCGAGCAGCCGCGGCATCGCGACGGAACGCCCCATCACGGTCTCGACGGCAGCGACCTGGCGGATCGCCTGCAGCGGATCAACGCTCCAGATCGCCTGTCGCACCGCGGGAGCGATGGCCATCGGGTCGCCGGTCGTGCGCACCACGATGCTCATCCGCGCCCGGAAGATCTGCTGCGCGTGCACATACACCATCGGCTCGATCGGTTCGGCCGCTCCCCCCTGGCGGACGCTGCCGACGACGCCGATGATCGGCACGTCCACGCCATTCATCCGCAGGGCGCGGAGCGTCGGGTCCTCGGCGCCGAAGAGTCGCCGCGCGAGCTCCTCGTCTATGAGCGCGGTGATCGGCGCGCCCATCCGGTCGCGCGCGTCGAAGGTGCGCCCGCGCAGCAGCGGGATCCGCATCGCGTCGAAGTAGCCCCCACTCACCTGGTGGAACTGGACGAGCGGGCGTGTCGCCGGATCGTCATCCACCCCAGCGACCCGCGCGCGTCCGACCTCGCCGGAGCCGCGGGTCGGGAGGTCGCGGATCGAGCCGACCGCGGTCACGCCGGGCACCGCCGCGATCGCGTCGAGCAGCTGCTGGTAGAACTCACGCCTGCCGACGTCGGTCCCGTGGCGGTCGCCGACGTTCGTCTCGACGAAGAGGGCATGCTCCGGGTCGAAGCCGAGGTCCCGCGCCTGGAGCCGCGCGAAACTCTTGGTGGTGAGGGCGGCGCCGGTGACAAGCACGACCGCGAGCGCCACCTGGCCGATCACGAGCGCGCGCCGCAGCCGCAGCCCGACGCCGATGGTCCCGCGTGCGCCGGAGAGGAGCGATCGATTGATCGAGGCGCCGGTCGCGCGGACCGCGGGGACCACGCCGAAGAGCGCCCCGGCGACGAGCCCCGTCGCCAGCGCGAAGGCGAGGACGGTGCCGTCCACCCGCACGAGCTCGGCGCGCGGGATGTCGAGGCCGCCCGCGACGGCGGCGCCGATCGCGACGTAGGCGAGGGCGGCTCCCAGGGCGGCGCCGGTGACGCCTAGCACGAGGCTCTCGGTGAGGAGCTGCCGGGTGATGCGGCCCCGTCCCGCGCCGAGCGCGGCGCGGACCGCGAGTTCGCGGGCGCGCGCCGAGCCGCGGGCCAGGAGGAGGCTCGCGACGTTGGCGCAGGCGATCAGCAGTACCAGCACGACGGCGGCGAGGAGCAGGGTGAGGGGGAGCGCGACGTCGCCGACGAGCGACTCGCGGATCGAGCTGACGGTGACGCTCTCCCATCCCGCGTTCTCAGGGTTCTCCCTCGCGATGCGCTGCGCGATGCCACCGAGTTCGGCCTCGAGTTGATCGGCGGTGGCGCCGGGCCGGAGTCGCGCGACGACGCCCTGGAACGCGGCGCGGCGCGCCCGCCCGATATAGTCGGGGCCGAAGAGCGCGAGGGGGAGCCAGACGTCGAGCCCGCGCTCCGCCGGATAGGCGAAGTGCTCGGGCATCACGCCGATGACCTCGAACGACTGGCCGTTGAGCTGGATGGTGCGGCCGACGATCCCCGGGTCGCCGCCGAAGCGGTCCCGCCAGATCCCGTGGCCGAGGAGGGCGACGTGCTGACGGCCCGCGAGCTGGTCCTCGGCCGCGATCGTCCGTCCGTGGAGGGGCGTGGCGCCGAGTGTCTCGAAGAATCCTTCGGCGACGAGTGCCGAGCTGAGGCCGGCGGGGGGTCCGTCGCCGGTGAGGTCCACCGACGCGAGCCCTTCCGAGTAGAAGTAAGCCCCCATGGACTCGGCGACCTGGCTCTCGCGGCGCCAGTCGAGGAAGTCGGGCTCGGAGACGCGGCCCTGCGTGACCCCGCTGGCGGCGTTGGCGTGCCAGACACGGACGAGCCGGTCGGGCTCGCGGAAGGGGAGGGGCTCGAGGAGCACCCCGCGGACGGCGCTGAAGATCGCCGTGTTCGCACCGATCCCGAGGGCGAGGGTGGCGAGGACGACGGCCGTGAACCCGGGGGCCTTCCGCAGGGAGCGGAGGCTGAAGCGAAGGTCCTGCGCGAACTCGGTGAGCATCACCATGCGATCCCGCTCCTTGTGCCGCTTGAGGTCCTGGTCGCCGCAGAAGCGGCGCGTGTATTCGATGTCCCCGAACCGCCGGCGCGCCTCGGCCCGCGCATCCGCCGGCGTCCATCCATCCGCCTCGAGCTGTGCCGCCGCCTGCTCGAGGTGGAACGCGAGTTCCTCGTCCACCTCGGCGGCGATCCGTTCGCGGGCGGACCAGTCAGTTGGCATCGAGGACGAGGAACAGGGTCTCGAAGTACGTCCGGAGTTCCGCGACCTCGCGCTTCAGTTGCTTGCGGCCGGCGGGCGCGATCGAGTAGATGCGGGCGCGGCGGTTGGCGTCGGAGACGCCCCACTCGGAGGCGACGAGTCCCTTGCGTTCGAGGCGATGGAGGGCCTGGTAGAGGGCGGCGTCCTCGACGGCGAGCTGTGCGTTGGCCCGTTCGCGGATCCAGAGGGAGATGGCGTAGCCGTGCATCGGGGCCCAGCCGAGGGCCTTGAGGATGAGGACGTCGACGGTGCCCTGGAGGAGGGGGAGGGGCCCGCTGGGGGGTTGCTTCACAGATACCTCACGTGGTCATGGCTCACCATGTGAGTAGAGTGTAGGGGCGAGGGGGAGGAAGCGCAAGGTTCGCGCGCCCGGCCATCACGCCCTATACTCGACGAGTCCGCGACCGACCGCGACTGACCGCGACCGACCGCGACCGGATTCCCAGCCCGAGTCACCGTGCCCTCGCCGAGCGCAGACCCCGTTCCATCCCGGACCCGGCACCTCGGGGATCGACTGCTGATCGCCGCGACGGCCGTGCTGCTCCTCGCGCTCCTCGGCATCCACGGCTGGCACATCGTGGGCGCTGTCCCCCCGGTGGATCGCATCCCGTGGCAGGTGATGGTGCCGATCTTCGCCGCGTTCTCCTTCCTGCACTCGGTGTACGTCGTCGGACTCCGACGGACGACCACCTACTTCGTCATCACCTGCTCGATCACGATCGCCGTCGAGTACATCGGCGTGACGACCGGGTTCCCGTTCGGCCCGTACCACTACACCGACGTGCTGGGGGGCAAGCTCTTCGGCGTGGTCCCGTGGGTCGTGCCGCTCGCGTACTTCATGATGGTGGTGCCGGCGCACACGATCGCGAACCTGATCGTCGTCGGGAAGCCGATCATCGAGGGCGGACGCATCGGTCAACTGGTGCTCTCGGCGCTCCTCACGGCGGTCGTGATGACCGCGTGGGACCTCTCGAACGACCCGTTCATGGCGAACGAGCTCCGGGCGTGGGTGTGGGCGGATGGCGGCCCGTACTTCGGCATCCCCGTCGAGAACTTCTTCGGCTGGACGGCGACGGTGTTCCTGATCTCGATGATCTGTCGCCTGCTCGAGTGGTGGGTGCCGGCCCACGCCGCGCACCCCGCGCCGCGGTGGTTCGTCGCCGGGGCGCTCATCGCGTACGGCGGGCTGATGGTCGCGGACGCGATCGTCGGCGCCCCGGCCGGTTCGCGCGTGGTCCCGCCCATCGCGATGGGGATCCCGCTGCTCGCGGCGTTCATGCGACTCTACCAGCCGGAGTTCCTGTCGGGATCGACGCCGACGGCGGACGCGCGCCCGTGAGCGCGCCACGCGCGAAGGAGCGGATCGCCGTGCTCGGGGCGGGCCCCGCCGCCGTCTCGGCGCTCTTCTGGCTGACGTCCACGCCGGAGCTCCGCGCCCGCTACGACATCACCGTGCACCAGATGGGATGGCGCATCGGCGGCAAGGGCGCGAGCGGCCGCACCGACGACGGGCGGATCCTCGAGCACGGTCTCCACATCCTGTTCGGCTTCTACCACAACTTCTTCTTCACGATCCGGGCGATCTACGCCGAGCTCGCACGGCCGGCGGGGCATCCCCTCCGCACCTGGCGCCAGGCCTTCCATCCGCGCGAGATCGGCGTCGAGGAGGAGTGGGTGCAGGGCGCGTGGGATCCGTGGGTGGTCCCGTTCCCCGGCAACAGCGGCGTGCCCGGCTCCCACGGGGCGTTGCGCACGCCCTGGCAGTGGCTGCAGACGATCGTCCAGGGGCTCATCACTGTCGTCGGGGGATGGAAGGCCGCGAACGCGTTCACCACCTGGGCCTTCCCCCGGGGCACGAAGTGGGAACAGCAGGAGGACCCGCCGCTCGGTGGCAAGGATCCCCTGCTCGCACGCCTCGTCACCGGCGCCGGACTCGGCCTGGTCCGCTTCGCGACGCACCTGGTGCGCTGGGTCGATCGCCACCTGCCGCCGGTCGTGCGTCTCTACCATTGGATGCGCCGCGTCCTCTGGTGGGGCATCCGTCCGCTCGCGAGGAAGAGCCGGTTCGGGCATCGCCTCTGGCGCAACCTCGATGCCGGGCTCGCGATGCTCACCGGGATGCTGGCCGACGGGCTCCTCCTCCCCGGCGGGTTCGACGCGGTGGACCAGTACGACTTCAAGGAGTGGCTGCTGCGGCACGGGATCCACGAGGAGACGCTCAGCACGCCGATGGTCCGCACCGTGTACGATGCCGCCTTCTCCTATGAGGACGGTGATCCCGATCGGATGCGGTGCTCCGCCGGCTCGTCGATGCGGGTCTTCCTCCTCTGGCTGATGACCTACCAGGGCGCCGGGTTCTACCGCATGCAGTCGGGGATGGGCGACGTCGTGTTCGGTCCTGCGTACCTCGTGCTCAAGGCGCGCGGCGTGAAGTTCGAGTTCTTCCACAAGGTCGAGTCGCTCCACCTCGACCCGACGGGCACGAGGATCGAGCGCGTGCGCATCAACGAGCAGGCGGCGTTGCGGGCCGGACTCACGGAGTACCAGCCGCTCGTGACGATCAAGGGCCTCGAGTGCTGGCCGGCCGCCCCACTGACCGCGCAGCTCGCGGATCCCGAGCGGTTCCGCGGTGTCGACTTCGAGGAGTACTACAGCACGTGGGTGGGACGGCGGATCGACCTCGTGGCCGGCCGGGACTACGACCGGGTGCTCTTCGGGATCCCCGTGGGCGCGGTGCCGTTCCTCTGTCGCGAGCTCGTCGAGAATCCGCGCACCCCGCAGTGGAAGGCGATGGTCGAGCACGTGAAGTCGGTGCAGACCGTCGCGGCACAGCTCTGGCTCAGGGACGACATCCACGCCCTCGGGTGGCCGACCCCCGAGCCGCTGCTGAGCCTCTTCGTCGAGCCGTACAACACCTGGGCCGACATGAGCCAGGTGCTGCCGACCGAGGGCTGGTCGGCGAACGGGGGACCGAAGGACGTCAGCTATCTCTGCGGCGCGCAGATCGGGCCGCGGGACTGTCCGCCGCTCGACCAGCTCGACTTCCCGAAAAGGATGACGAAGGACGCGCGCGATGCGCTCGTGACCTTCCTGCGTGGCCGCTCGCGGAACCCGAGCGACGATCCGGCCGTGGGGGGACTCGCGGACCTGCTGCCCGGCGGCGCGGAGCCGGGCGACCCGAAGGCGTTCGACTGGGAGCGGCTCTTCGACGCGTCGTCGGCGAAGGGCGAGGCGCGGCTCGCCGCGCAGTACTGGCGCTCCAACCACGGTCCGAGCGAGCGGTGCACCCTCTCGCTGCCGGACAGCAACCGGCACCGCATCGCGCCGGGCGCGACGGGCTACGAGAACCTCGTGATCACCGGCGACTGGACCGACAACCGCCTCTACCTCGCGTTCATGGAGGCGACGTTCCAGTCGGGGATCCTCGCGGCGCGCGCGATCGCGGGGGAGGAGTTCCCGATCATCGGCGAGTGGCTCAACGACCTCTGAGCGGTCGTGCGGCCCTCAGAGGCCGGTGTCCTCGCCCGGGATCCGCCGCGGGCTCCCGCAGATCGCACGACTCGCCTGCAGCCCCGCGACGACCGCGCCCTCGACGCAGCCGATGAGGATGTGATTCTGGATCCAGTCGCCGGCGAGGAGCAGGTTCGTGTAGCCTGATGCCCCGGTCTCGAGGCGCCAGCGTCGCGTGTCCGCGCGTGCCATCGTGTAGCGCTCGATCGGCCCCGCGTTGGCGCGGACATACTGCCCCTGGAAGCGTTCCGGCCCGACGCCTCCATCGAGATCGACGAGCTTCGCCCAGTCGACGCCGAGGGGATCGGCCCAGGTCGCCGCGCCGGGCCAGAGTGGACCGATGTCGTTCAGGAGGAACTTCATCGCATTGGCCTTCGCGGCCGCGAGTTGCCGCGCCGGATACCCGTGGTCCTCGAGCGGCGGCGCGACCGGCGGGGCGGGGAGCGCGCCGAAGACCGTCGCCATCGCCTGCGGTCGCTGATCGGGCGGCCAGGTCTCGACCGTCACGAGCTCGCCGTTGTCCTCCCAGGTGCTGAACGGCTTGGTGTAGGCCGAGAGGATCGGCGTGGGGAGCGTCCATCCGATCTCGCGGAGGCTCGGCTTGAACCAGAGCCGGATGCTCTGCGTCTCCACGGCCGGAAGGCGTTCCGACATCGCCCGCCACGCCTCGCTCCGGTCGATGAGCCGGCGGCAGTAGGTGCGCGCGGTGTCGAGCGGGAGCGCGAGGATGAGGGTGTCGAAGTCCACTCCCTTCCGGAGGGTGTGCCGTGGCCCCCGCCACCGGGTGTAGAACGACTCGATGTCCTCGCCCGCGGGCGGGTGGGGCGGACGCACCTGGTCCCAGAGCGGCGCCGCGGGCCAGCAGTGCAGCCCCGCCACGGTGATGAAGGGCTGGTACGAGTCGGGGTCGCCGCTCTTGAGCTCGACCTGGCGCTCCACCTCCACGGCGTCTATCTCGTTCCCGTCGCCGGGCACGAGGTCCCAGACGCGATGGAAGAAGCGGAACCGCACGCCGCGCTCGCGCAGGCACTGGAAGATCGGCGCCACCCACGAGTCGCCGATCTCGGCCCGCATCTGGTAGGCGAAGTGTCCCTTGAAGGTGAGGAGCGAGCGGTACATCGCGTTCACGCTCACGCCGGCGGCGAGGTCGGGCCTGGTCGGGTCGCCGTACTCGTACGCGGCGACGGCGTCGTACCAGGTGGTGATGAAGGGCGCGTAGAGGGTCTCGTCGTCGGCGCCGTGCTTGCGCAGCCAGGCGCGGTACTCGATGTCCTCGATCGCGCCGAGCCCCTTGGTGAACACCTCGTCGCGGACGAGCCCGATGACCGCGGCACCCTGGGCGTCGGCGAACGCGTAGAGGCGGTTCGCGAAGAGCCAGCGCTGGCGGAAGGGACCGAGGAGCACTCGGGCGATCCCGCGCACGGCGCGCGCGAGCTGCGCGACCCCCTCCAACCGGTCGTCCCCCACGATCCGCAACGCCCCGCGCAGCACCCGCCAGCCGAGGAGCACCAGGGTCGCGACGAGCCAGGAGACCACGAACCAGAGCGGGGAGAGCAGCGCATACGCGGCGCGAAGCCAGAGCGGGCGCGGCGGGGCCAGCGGACTCGGCGGCGCGAGGAATCGCATCAGCCCCGCGCCGAGGAACGTGATCACGAACGCCTGCAGCGCCATCCCGACGTACTCCCGGCCGCGGAGGAACCCATCGCGGGTCCCCGGTTCGACGGGGTTGGTCGGCAGCTGCATCGGCCACATCGTGTACTTCCCGCGGAAGAACTGCTTGAAGACCATCAGGTCGCGCGGCAGGAACGCCTTCTCGTACGGACCGAACCAGTCGATGCCCTTCGCCGCGAGCTCGTCGTACGACCGCTTCGCGAGGTCGAAGCAGTTGTCGTAGCTGCCGAAGAGGTAGTGCGTCCCGTTCTGCTCGATCCGGTTGGTGGGGCCGCTCCGCCCGGTGGAGCACTTGCCGCCCGCGCGCCACCCGACCTGGTAGATGGTGATGTCGTGCTGTGCCGCGAGCTCCGGCGTGGCGGTGAGGCCGAAGGCGGCGGAGAGCCCGGCCGGGCCGGCCCCGAGGATCACGACCCGCTTCCTCTTGCCCTGTGTCATGCGGTGGTCCCTCGGCGAGTGTGGCGGTGCGTCGGTGCCTGCTGGGCGAGCGCGCGTCGCGCGCGCTCGGCCTCGAAGACGAGTCCCGACCGCTCGGCGGCCTCCGCCGCGGCCCGGAAGAGGCCCTGCGCCGCCGCCGCGCCGCGGTACATCGCGAGGCGTTCGGCCTGCGCGAGCAGGAGCGGGGCCCGGATGAGCGGCCCCGTGTGGGAGATCTTGCGCAGTCGGGCGATCGCGAGGTCGAGGGGCGTGACCCGGCGTCGGGTGAGACCGCGGGCGATGCCGGGCCCCGGCTCCCCGGCACCGACCCGCACGCGGGCGATCGCCGCGTGTCCGAACGCGCCGGTGTAGTAGGCGGTGCCGTCATCCCGCGGGGTGACCGCGGCCTCGGCCCGTCGCACGGCGTCGAGTGCCTCGGCGGTGCGTCCGAGGGCAAGCAGGACGTCGGCCTCGACGCCGAGCACGGTGACGATGGACAGCACGACGCCGCTCTCGAGCGCCACCGAGGCGGCGGCGTGCTCGCGCAGCGTCGCGAGGGCCTCGTCCGGCCGCCCCTGGCGCAGCCGACCGAGGGCGAGCAGGGCCACGCTCAGTCCCACCACGTGCGGCTCGACGACGCGCGACATCGTCACCGCCTCGTGGAGGAGGGGGCGCGCCTCGTCGTAGCGGCCGAGGAAGGTCAGCGCGTCGGCGAGCATGTAGACGGGACGGTGGCGATACATCCCCGCCTGCAGCGACCGGGCGACCTCGTGGGCGTCACGGAAGTGGGCCAGCGCCTCGGCGATCCGCGCGTGCTGGAAGTTGACCATCCCGGCGATCGTCGTGACCGACACGCGCTGGCGGATGTCGCCGGCGGCGCGCGCCATGCTGACGGTGCGCTCGGCGATGCGGCGCGCGGTGCGGCGCGCGCCGGCGGCACCGAGGATGATGAGGAGCCCCGTGTTGGCATCGGCGGACTCGGGACTCGTGCCGACGCGGTGGCTGATGCGCGCGTTGTTGAGCCCGGTGGCGACGGCGCCGAGCACGTCGCTGCGGAACATCTGGACGACGATCAGCTCCCGCATCGCGGCCATCGCCTCGATGAGCCGCGCCCGGTCGTCGGGCGGCAGGTCCCGTTCCTTCACCTGCGCGACGCGGTCGGGCGCAACGAGACCGCCGATCGCGGTCAGGAGCCCGCTGACGAGCGCTGATCGGGGCTTCGCGCCGGCGATCGTGACCGCGCGGTCGTACCATTCGCCGGCCTCGGCCTGCCGATCCTGGTTGTAGTACGCCTGCCCGAGGAGCCGGCACCACCGGGCCCGCCGGCCATCGGTGCGGAGCGCACCGCGCACCTCCTCGTCGAGCGTCATCGCCGTGGACAGGAGCTGCACCGCGTCGCGACTGGCGTACGCATCAACGGCCTGCTCGCCCGCCGCGGCGAGGTGCGGCACCGCCTGCGCCGGCAGCCGTGCCATCCTATAGTGGTGTCCCAGGCGCGCATGGACGGTGGAGAGGCGCGCGCCGTGCATCACCTCGAGCTGCTCGGCGGTCCGCCGGTGGAGCTGCTCGCGCGCCGCGAACGAGAGCAGCTGATAGGTGGCCTCGTGCGTGAGGGCGTGGTCGAAGAGGTTCGCGCCGGTCCGGTCGTCGCGCGTGAGGAGACCGACGGTCCGGAGGGTGTCGAGCTCGTGCTCGAGCGCATCGGCCGCGGGTCGGGCGGGGTGCACGCCGAGGAGCAGGTCGGTCTCGAACGAGCGGCCGAGCACGGCGGCGACCTTCAACGTCTGCTGCAGCGAGGCGTCGAGCCGGTCGATGCGGGAGTTGATCACGCCCTCGAGCGTCGAGGGGAGGGAGGCGATCGCGCCGGCGTCGTCGGACGCGAGCGTCACGCGACCGTCGCGCACCAGGATCGCCCCGGCCTCGGTGAGGGCGCGCAGGATCTCCCGCGCGAACATCGGGTTCCCCTCGGCGCGTCGCGCGACCAGCTCCACCACCGGCGCGGCGACGTCGGCGCCGGCGAACTGCGCCCGCGCGAGCGCCGCGACCTCGGCGTCCCCGAACGCGCGCAGGTCGAGCAGGCGCGTGTCGCGGCGCGCGAGCAGGGCGTCGAACTCGGGGGGTGGTGCCTCCTGCGGGCGCGTCGTGAGGAGGAGCAGCAACCCGTCGCGCCGCTCGACCAGGGCGCGGAGCAGGGACCAGGAGGCCTCGTCGAGCCAATGCCCGTCCTCGATCGCGATCACGCGCGTCGCATCGCCGAGCCGCCCGAGGACGTGCAGGACCAGGTCGCGCATCGCCTCGGCGCGGGCGAGGCCGCGCACGGCGCGCGCCTCCTCGGTGCCGGGAAGGTCCACCGCGAGGAGATCGCCGAGGAGCGGCGCCAGCGGCTGGAGCGTCGGCGCGTCGTCGAAGAGCGCGGCCACCGCCGCGCCGACGCGCTCCGGCGCGGCGCCGCGGGGGAGCCCACACCAGTCACGCATCACCTCACGGAACGCGAAGTAGGCGGTGCCGGTCTCCAGCGAGTCGGCGGCCCCGGAGGTCCAGGGAACGCCGCGTGCGCTCGCGAGGCGCGCGGCGGCGGCGAGCAGCGTCGACTTCCCCATCCCGGGCTCGGCGCGCAGCACCGCGACGCGGGTCGCGCCATCGCGCGCGACGGCGTCGAGCGCGTCGCCGATGCTCGAGAGCTCCTCCTGTCGCGTGATGACGCCGGCCTCCGGCGCCGTCGGCGCTCGCGCGGCGTCGGCCGGCATCGGGACGAAGAGACCGACCGGCGCGAGGAATCCCTTGGGCGTCGTCTCCCCCGCCGCGGCGAAGGTGAATCGCTGGCCGGCGAGTCGTCGGGTGGCGTCGTCGCAGAGCAGGCCGCGGGCGCCGGCGAGCGACATCAGCCGGGCGGCGAGGTTGATCGCGGGCCCGATGAGGGCGTAGCGCCGGCGATGCGCGTCGCCCTGCGCCCCGCAGAGGAGCGTGCCGGTCGCGACGCCGGTGACCGGCGCGAGCCCCACGTCGTGGAGCGACGCCTGCACCGCCGTGGCGGCGAGGAGCGCGCGCGTCGGATCGTCGGCGTGGGCACTGCCCGGGAGTCCGAACGCCGCGACGAGGCCCATCCCCTTGTCGTCATCGAGGAGCTGATACGTGACGCCTTCGAGGCGCCCCACCGCCTCCTGGGCCGCGACCACCGCGGCGTGCAGGACCGCGAGCGTCGTCATCTCGCCGGCCGGCGCGATCCGCGTGAACACGACGGTGACCTGCCGGAACTCGACGCCGAGTTCGCTCGCCCCGGAGGCGATGCGCGCGGCCAGCGACGACGGGAGCAGCGCCTGGAGTCGCCGCGCAGCGGGCCCGTCGAGCCGCACCTCGGGGAGCGAGCGCCGCTCGACAGGGTCGGCGAGGCTCAGCAGTCGGCGATGTCCCTCCCCGGCGACCTCGGTCGCGGGTCGGGTCCGGCCGATGCGGGCGACGCCCTCCGTCGAGAGGACGACGGTCCCGGCGGAGGCGAGGGCGTCGGCGCGTCGCAGCCGGTCCAGGGCCTCCCCGCTCACGACCTCGAGCCACTGGCCCTGGACGCCCCCCACTTCGCGTGCGACGAGTGCGCCGGCGCCGAGCGAGGCGCGGTACCGCAACGACTCGCCGAGCGAGGGCGCGATGGACGCGACGGCCTCCTGGACGGCGAGCGCACAGGCGGCCGCGCGAGCGAGCGCGATGTCGGTGCCGGTGTCGGTGCCGGTGTCGCTGTCCGCGCGCCAGAGCACGCCGAGCGCGTCGCCGGCGAAGAACAGGACGTCGCCGCCGTGCTCGCGGATCGTCGAGAGCACCGGTGTGACGTGCGCATCGAGCACGCCGGCGAGTCGTTCGGCGCCCTCCGGGCCCAGGGGGCGGAGTCGCTCGGCCAGGGTCGAGAAGCCGACCATGTCGAGGAAGAGCAGGGCCCCGTGCAGCCGTTCCTCCCCAGGCGACCCGTCGGCACGCCACCGGCGGCCCGATCGCTCGAGCTGGAGCCGCGACGCGAAGGGCACGAGGGCCGCGACGTCGAGCGCTCCCTCCGCGTCGGAGGTCGTCCCGTGCGCCATCGCGCGCGCGCTACTGGAACCGATACTGCAGGCGCGTCATCACCAGGCGACCGAGCCGCGGGTGCGCCACGAACTCGGCGTGTCGCGCGTCGGCGACGTTCTGCACCGTGATGGTGAGCCGGGCGGCGGTGAGCGTCGGCCAGTCGAACCCCACTTCGAGGTCACCGACCGTGTAGCCCTCGACGTTGCCGGCGAGGAAGCCATCCACCATCCGGAAGCCGCCCACGCGGCGACCGCGGACCTCGACCGTGAGTCCGTTCGACGCGCCGGTGAAGCGGGCGCCGAGGAGCGCCTTGTCCTTCGGCGTGTTCGAGGCGAGGTCGCCGCCGCCGGTGCCCTGGCCGACGAAGAGGTTCTCGCTCACGAACGAGACCGCTCCGGTGAGCGTGAGGCGCGGTGACGCGACGAACTCGGCGGAGAGATCGGCGCCCCAGAGGTCCACGTCGCCGACATTCTGGTTGGAGATGATGATGTCGGTGCCGGCGAAGGCGCCGCTCGCCCCGACCGTCGCGAGCGGGATCCCCGTCAGGGCGGGATCGCCGTCAACGCCGCCGATCACCGCCGCGAGCCCCGCCGCCTGGGCGGGGTCCATGTAGGCGGCGAGGTACGTCGCGAGGTCCTGCGTGTCGAGGAAGACGTTCGGCGTCACCACCGCCGACCCCCCGATGAAGTCGTAGCGACGCGACCGGTAGACCGAGAGGTCGAGCAGGAGGCGATCGCGCAGGAGTCCGCGGTAGCCGACCTCGATGGTGGAGGAGATGACCGGCGCGAGGGGGTCGAGGTCGGTGAGGGCTCCCGCGGCACGGAACGTGGCGGTGGCGAGGTCGAGCGTGCGGAGCGACGACCCGACGTCCGCCGCGGTCGGGGCGGGGACCCCACTGAGGTCCACGCCCCCGGCCGCCATCACCGCGACGACCGCCGGCCAGAGCACCGTGGCGTCCACCGGCATCGGCGTGCCGCCGGCGAAGGGCGACCGCATGCAGGGGCCGCCGCACTCGTTCTCGAACCGGAACCCATCCTTCGGGACGCCGAGGGCGCGCAGCGAGAAGGGGAGGGGGGAGAGCGTCGCCGAGACGAGGTCGGCATAGAACTGCAGCGGCGCGGGGGTGGCGTAGGCGCGATTGAAGCTGGCGCGGAAGGTGTGCCCCTGCCTCGGCGCCCAAGTGAGCCCGACGCGCGGCGAGAAGACGGGATCGTCGAGGCGGGAGTGATGATCGAGCCGCACCGACGTGAGCAGGGTGAGCGGGTCGGCGAGGCGTGTCGTCCCCTGCAGGTAGCCGCCGACCTCGAGCACCCGGTCATCCTGCTCGTTGCGGCCGTGGATGGTGCCCAGCGTCTGCGGGTCGGTCCGCGTCAGGTCGAGTCCGTACGTGAGGGACGTCCGCCCGAGGTCGCGGCCGTGCTGGACCTGCGCGGCGAGCGTGGATGTCTGGTCCCGCACCTCGAGCCCCTGTTGCAGGCTCGTCGAGGTGCCGACGCCCGAGTTGCCGTTCCAGTTGAGGTGCGCGAAGAAGCGACCGTCGGCATAGCGGAGCTGCGCGAAGTCGCTGCGGAAGTCCTTGAGCTGATAGGCGCCGATCTGCGTGAAGTCGAGCACGCGGACGGCCGAGCTCGTCCCGAGCGCGAACACCAGGATCCCCGAGCGCGTGGCCCGCCAGTCGGCGCGGAGCTCCCCTCCCGCGCGCTCGGTGATGGGGTCGCGGGCGATGATCTCGAGCGGGCTCGGCGTGGAGGGCCACTCGGTGCCGCGGAGGTACGAGCCGGAGACCTTGAACGCCGCCCGGTCGCCGAGCGGCACGACGGCGCGCCCCTCGACGCCGCGCAGGTCCCGCTGGCCGATGGTGAGCGCGACGCTCGACGTGGGATCGTCGAGCGGCGACTTGGTGAGGAAGTGCACCACGCCATCGGTGCCATTGGGGCCGTAGAGTGCCGACACGGGGCCGCGCACGACCTCGATCCGCTCGATGTCGTCGTTGGCGAGGGCGAACATGTACGCGAGGTTCGCGCGCGGCGAGGGGAGCGCCGCATTGCGGTAGTCGGTGAGCATCAACATCGAGGAGCCGAGGAGCGAGTTGAATCCTCGCGCGACGACCCGGCGGCCCACGAGGCCCTGTGAGACGGCGTCAACGCCGGGGGTCGCGGCCGCGAGATCCAGCGGCGTGGTCGAGAGGCGCTGCCGGACCAGCGACTCGTCCACCAGCGCGACCGTGGCGACCGCATCGCGGAGGCGTTCCTCGCGTCGCCCGGTGGTCACGACGACCCGGTCGAGGGCGAGGGCGGCCGGGACGAGTTCGGCATCTATGGTGACCGACGCACCGGCCTCCACCCTCACGCCCGGGCGCACGACCGGCGCGTACCCGAGGAGTCGGATCCGGATCGTGTACTCCCCGACGGGGAGCGCGAGCCGATACGAGCCCGTCGCCGCGGTGAGCGCCAGGGCGATCGGCACCTGGTCCTGCAGCGCCTCCACGCGGGCCCCCTCGAGGGGGGCGGCGGTGCCTCGGACCGTCCCGCTGACGACGCCCCCCTGGGCGGCGACCCATGCGGGGGCCGAGGTCAGGAGCAGCGCCAGCGCGTACGGTCGCATGTGGTAGTCCCTTTCGTGGAGCGGGAGCGGCACCCTCTTGGCGAGACCGGCGGTCTCGCGCCGTGTCCGCAACGGAAGCCGTTGCGACGGCAAAGGATACGGAGAGTCGGGGCGGTCCGCCAGCGAGCGCGGCGCGGCCGGGTCCCGCGTCGCGTGCGCGACGGGCCGTCGTATATTCGCGGTCGTGTCCCACGATCCCGCGACCTCGACCGAGCATCTCGCGTCCGCGCTGGCACCGCACTACCGGATCGCGCGAGAACTCGGCGTCGGTGGCACGGCGACGGTGTACCTCGCGGAGGATGCGAAGCATGGCCGGCAGGTCGCGATCAAGGTCCTTCGGCGGGACCTCCTCGCGACGATCGGGGCCGATCGGTTCGTGCGCGAGATCCGTCTCGCGGCGCGGCTGACCCATCCGAACATCGTGCCGCTGCTCGATTCGGGGACGGCGGACGAGACGCCCTACTACGTGATGCCGTACATCGAGGGGGAGTCGTTGCGCGCGCGCCTGGCCCGCGACCGCACGCTCGCCCTCGGCGAGGCGACGTCGCTCGCCGTCGAGGTCGCCGACGCGCTCGAGTACGCGCACGCGGCGGGGATCGTGCACCGCGACATCAAGCCGGAGAACATCCTCCTGCTGCGCGGTCACGCGATCGTCGCGGACTTCGGCATCGCGCGCGCCCTCACGCAGGCGGCGGGCGAGAGCCACACCTCGGTCGGACTCGTGCTCGGGACGCCGACCTACATGAGTCCGGAGCAGGCGTCCGGCGAGCCGGACCTCGACGGCCGCAGCGACATCTACGCGCTGGCGACGCTGCTCTTCGAGATGCTGAGCGGCGTGGCGCCGTACGCGGCGGCGACGATCCAGGGGATGATCGCGAAGCGGTTCGTCGAGGTCGCGCCCCGGCTGTCGACGCTCGTGCCGGGACTGCCGCCGCACCTGGACGACGCGCTCGCGGCGGCGCTCGCCCGCGATCCCGCGGAGCGCCCCGCGACGGCGGCGATCTTCGCGCGGTCGCTGGTCGGGACGTCGCCCGGGGCGACGGGCCTGACCCTGGGCGCGGCGCAACCGTCGGTGAGCTTCCTCCGCAGCCCGGCCGCCGACCTCGAGCCGGCGCCCTCCGTCGCGGTGCTGCCCCTGGCGAACCTCACCGGCGACCCCGGGGACGAGTTCCTCTCGGATGGCATCACCGAGGAGATCATGGGCGCGCTGAGCCGGCTGCGCACCATCCGCGTGGCGGCGCGCACCTCCTCCTTCGCCTTCCGCGAGCGGAAGGCGGACGTGCGCGAGATCGCGGGCCGGCTCGGCGTGGGGCACGTGCTCGACGGCAGCGTGCGGCGTGCCGGCACGCGGGTGCGGGTCGCGGTGCAGCTCGTGGATGCGCAGAGCGGGTTCGACGTCTGGTCGGACCGGTTCGACCGCGAGCTGGACGATGCGTTCGCGATCCAGGACGAGATCGCGCAGGCGATCGCCGAGGCGCTCTCGGCGACGCTGCTGCCCGAGGTCGTCGTGACGGGGACCGCGGGGGTCGGAGGCGCGGCGTACGAGCTCTACCTGCGCGGCCGGTTCGCGCTCAACCGGCGGACGGAGCCGGAACTGCTCGCGGCGTCGGGGTTCTTCGCGGAGGCGGTGGCGCGCGAGCCAGGCCTCGCCGTCGCGCACGCGGGACTCGCCGAAGCGCAGCTCCTCCTCGGCGTGTACGGCGCCGTCGCGCCGGGCGAGGCGATGCCTCGCGCGCGCGCCGCGGCCGAGCGCGCGCTCGCGCTCGACCCCGCCCTCGGTGCCGCGTACGCGACGCTGGGATCGGTGCGGGCGCTGTACGACTGGGACTGGGCGGGCGCGGACGATGCGTTCCGGCGGGCGATCGCGCTCGACCCACGCTACCCGACGGCGTGGCAGTGGCGCGCGATGAACCTGTACATCCCGCGCGCGAGGTTCGATGAGGCGCGCGCGGCGATCGAGCGTGCCCGGCAGCTCGATCCGCTCTCGATCGTGATGGCGACGAGCACCGGCGTGATCCACCACCTCTCCGGGGACACCGCCGGGGCGGTCCGGGCGCTCGAGCGGGCGCTGGAACTGGCGCCCGACTTCCCGATGACACACTACTTCCTCGGCGGCGCGCAGCGTGATGGCGGCGACGCGGCGTCGGCTGCGGGGTCGTTCCGGCGGGCGATCGCGGCGACCGGCGGGACGCCGGAGATGACGGCCGGGCTGGCGCAGGCGCTGGCGAAGCAGAGCGACGTGGCGGGGGCGCGGGCGCTGCTGGCCGAGCTCGGCGCGATGGCGACGTCGCGGTACGTGCCGCATTGCCTGCTGGCCCAGGTGCACGCGTCGCTCGGGGACCTCGAGGCGGCCGAAGGGGAGCTCGAACGGGCGGCGGAGGAGCGCGAGACCGAGCTGCCGTTCATCGGCGTGCGGGAGGTCTACAAGGCGATGCGTGGGCGGCCGAGATTCGATGCGCTGCGCGCGCGGGTGGGGGTGTAGGATCCGAGTCGTCCTCTTCGGGCCCACCGGGACCGCGGGCAGCGGCGTCCTCCAGGCGTGCATCGCCGATGCGCGCGTGACGGAAGTGCGAGCCGTGACGCGGCGGGCGCTGCCGGTGGCGCGCCGGTTGATCACCCACAGCCCCCGCGCCGCGTTCGTCTACCTCTCCGGCACGGGAGCCGACCGCCGCTCACGGATGATGTGGGCGCGGGTCAAGGCGGAAGCGGAGGATCAGCTCGCGGCACTCCCGCTCGCACGACTCGTGTGCGCCCGCCTGGGCGGCATCCTCCCGGCGCGGCCGGCCGGATTCGAACGGTGGCTCCTCGCGCCGCTGCTGAAGGTCGTTCCCTCACTCGGCATCGGCGCGGAGGAACTCGGGCGCGCGATGCTGGCTGCGGTGCGCAGCGACACGAGCACTGCACGCGTGACCCTGGAGAACCGCGAGCTCAAGGAGCGGGCGCAATCCGGTCCAAGGCCCACGCATCAGCCGCCGCCTACCTTCGCAGCATGATCCGCACCGCAGCAGTCTGTCTCATCCTCCCCGTCGTCCTCGCCGCGCAGCCGCCCAAGCGCGCGCACCACGCCCTCATCTATGACCCGGTCGCCGAGCGCGTCCTCCTCGCCGGCGGGAGCTCGCCGCGCGCCGGCGGAGAGTGCTGCGACATGTTCAACGACCTCTGGTCGTTCGACGGCAGCCGCTGGACCGAGCTCGGCGAGTCGGGGATCAGGGTCTCCGGCGTCGGGCTCGCGTTCGACACGCGCCGAAACCGATTGTTCTCCTTCGGTGGCTACTCACCCGGCGCTCCCGGCGGCCCGTCGATCGGCGACGTGCGTGTCCTCGAGAACAACGCGTGGCGCACGATCGGCGCGCATCCGGAGCTCCGCACCGCCGAGCCGGGGTTCGTGTACGACTCGCGCCGCGACCGCTTCGTCGCGTTCGGGGGATCGGGAGCGCAACGCAGCGTCAACGGCGACACTTGGGAGTACGACGGGACGACCTGGACCAAGCTCGACATCGCCGGTCCGCCCGCACGACTGGGCCACGCGATGGTCTACGACTCGCGCCGCGGGCGCACGGTCGTGATCGGCGGGATGGGCGCCGCGCCGCAG
The DNA here is from genome assembly GCA_964650715.1 of uncultured Gemmatimonas sp. GTDB lineage: Bacteria > Gemmatimonadota > Gemmatimonadetes > Gemmatimonadales > Gemmatimonadaceae > Pseudogemmatithrix. Next base: position 33,922 of record CAZYUL010000007.1, read on the forward strand.
GGCGAACAGCCGCCGCGCTACGACGATGTGTGGGAGTTCGACGGCCGCGCGTGGACGAAGGTCGAGACGACGGGTGGGCCGGGCCCGCGCCTCGCCGCCGGCGTGACCTTCGACTCGCGCCGCGGGGTCGTGATCCTCTTCGGCGGACTGAGCGGCGGCGCATCGCTCGGCGACACCTGGTCGTGGGATGGCACCACGTGGCGGAAGCTCGCCGAGACTGGGCCCGTCGGGCGCTCGATGGGATACCTCGCGTACGACGCGCGACGGGATCGTGTGGTGCTCTTCGGCGGGCGGAAGGGTTGGCCCGACGACCTCAACGACACGTGGGAATGGGACGGGGCACAGTGGAGGCAGGTCGGGGTGCCGTGAGAGCCGTCGACCTCACATCCCGCCGAGTCCCTTCTTGACGGCGGCCTCCACATCCTGCGTGCCCCCCTGGGCGGCATAGACGACCTTCCCGCTCCGGTCGATCACGACGACGAAGCTCGTGTGGGGGACGGCATAGGCCTTCTGCGCGTTGTCGTGGCGGTCGAAGACGAACTCCCCGCCGATCCCATTCGCCTCGGCGTGGGCCTTCTGTCGCGCGGGACTCTGGTTGGCGGAGACACCGACGTTCACGAAGACGACTTGGTCGCGGTACTTCTCGCGCGCGGCCTGCATCGCGGGCTCGAGGCGCTTGCAGAGGGGGCACCAGGTGGCCCAGAACTCGAGGACGACGGGCTTCCCCATCTTCAGGTAGTGCGCGAGATCGATCGGCGTGCCGTCGAGGGTCTCGACCATCGCGGCCGGGGCCGTCGAGCCGATGGCGATGCCGGACTCCTGCGCGGCGAGCGGGGCGAGGGCGGCGCCGCCCGCGGTGGCGGCGACCGCGAGCACGACGGCGAGCACGACGGCGAGGGTGAACGAGCCGATCCGACGGGAGGACGACATCATTGAGGGAGGTCCGGGTTCAGGTGGTGGTGCCGGGATGACGCCCGCAGTATCGCCGAGCTCCCGCGCCGGTTCCCGGGCTCTCCGACCGGGAACTCCTGCGGTCGCCGCCGATTCCATCCGGCGATGCCGTTCCCTTCCGTCCCCGCCCCCGTCGTCGACGTGATGACCGAGCACTCGTTCGAGGCCATCGCGCTGCCGCACCTCGCCGCCGTGGCGCGCGTGGCGCAGGCGCTCGCGCGCGATGCGGCGGACGCGGACGACCTGGTGCAGGAGACGTACCTCCGAGCGCTGCGCCACTGGCACACCTTCGAGCCGGGGTCGGATTGCCGGCGCTGGCTCGCGACGATCTGCCGGAACGTCTTCCTCGCCCGAGAGGGCCGGGAGAAGGTGGTGACCGCGGTCGAGGACGAGACGCTCGAAGCGTACGCCACCGCCGATGTGCACCGGTCGGCGCGGGCGGCGGGGATCGAGGACCTCTTCGACCGATTCGATCTCGGGCCGCGGATCCAGGAGGCGATCGAAGCGCTGGATCCCGTCTTCCGCGACGTCGTGTTGCTCTACGACGTGGAGGGCTTCTCCTATGAGGAGATCGCGGACCTCCTCATGATCCCGCTCGGGACCGTCCGCTCACGGCTCTATCGGGCGCGGCGCCAGCTGCAGGCCGCGCTGCTCAGCCACGCGATCGACCGCGGCCTCGCGACCGCGCGCCGCGCTCCCACCACCGACCGACCGACGCCATGAATGCCACCCTGACCCCGCGGACCGAGTGCGAGGAGATCGTCGCCCGGCTCTGGCCGTACCTCGACGGCGTGCTCCCCGAGAGCGAGCGCGACCGCGTGGTGAGTCACCTCGAGTGGTGCGCCGGCTGCCGCTCGCACCGCGATTTCCTGGAGGCGTTCCTCGAGGCGGTGCGGCGTGCAACGCCGCACCCGGCGGGCCTCGAAGGGCTGCAGGCGCGGGTGGAGCGAGCGATTGCTGAGGAGCGCGGACGCGGGGGCGACGACGCGACAATGACCACGTCAGTGTAGTACGCGCGGAGCGGGGAGCGCGCGAGGGGAATCGGAAGGCCAGAGTCCGGCGCTCAAAAGACACGGTCCGCAACGGACTGGTGACGGCAACTCCTTGTTGGGCCTCAGCTTGCGTGCATGAAGGTGTGCGACGCCCGGCGGCTCACGCAGTTGACCGATGGTACCGGGAGTGGTACCGTACTAGGGCGCTGTTGGCGTGCCTGATTGCGACGCACTTCTGGCGCGCGCGCGCGCGAATCCGTCTGGGCTGCGCTTCGTCGATCTCTGCCGACTTGCAGAGTGCCGCGGTTGGCAACTCGTACGGATCCGCGGCAGTCATCACATCTACAAGAAGGTCGGCGAGATGCGGCTGATGTCGTTCCAAGAGGTTCGCGGATCGGCGAAGGCGTACCAAGTGCGCCAACTCCTGGCCGCGATCGATTCGGAACCGCCGCCTGCGGAGTGATCGTGGATTCTCCCAACTACAGCTTCCGGCTGATCTGGAGCAACGAGGATCATGCGTATGTCGCGACCTGTCCGGAGATGCCGGGCATCTCGGCGCTCGGCGCGCGCGCGGACATCGCGCTCGCCGAAGCTCGGGCGGCGCTCGACCTCGCACTCGAGACCTACGAGAAGGAAGGCTGGCCCACGCCACCGCCGCGCCGGATCAGCGCCCACAGCGGGCAGTTCCGGCTGAGGATCACGCGCACACTGCACGAACAACTCGCACAGCTCGCAGAGGACGAGGGCGTGTCGTTGAACTCGCTGGCAGGCGTGCTGCTCGCCGAGGGAGTGGGGAGACGCGAGCCGTCACCGCGTCAGTCGAAACCACTGAGTCTGAAACAACGACGCGCCTGAGGCGGACTCTCGCGGCGACGGTTGCCCGGGGGCGGTATGTTCCCGCCAGCCCCATCCCGGAGCCCCAGGTGCTCAGCCCGATCACGTTGCCGACCGTGTCAGTCGGCGTGAGATGCCGGTTCATCCTCGCGTGGTCCGTCGTCGCGACGATCGCCCTCGCCGCGCCCACCCTCGCCCAGCCGACCTTCTCCGTCACCCGCGCCGCGGGCGCCGCTCCATCCGCGGCCGCGCTCACCGGCCGCCTCCTCGTCTACGTCTCCACCGACACCACCGGCAACCCGCGCTCGCAGCTCTCCGACGCCGCCACCACCGCGCAGGTCTTCGGCACCGACGTCGCCGACTGGGCCGCCGGCACCGCGCGCACCGTCACCGCCGCGAACAGCGTCGGCTATCCGCTCGCCTCGCTCGCCGAGCTCAAGCCCGGACGCTATCGCGTGCAGGTGCTGCTCAACCGCTATGAGCGCTTCACGCGCAGCGATGGCCACACCGTCTGGCTGGCGCCGGACAAGGGCGAGGGCCAGCAGATGAACGCGAAGCCGGGGAACCTCTACTCGCGACCGGTGAACGTGACGGTCGCCGCCGGACGCGCTCCCGCGATCCGCCTCGAGCTCACCGAGGAGATCCCGCCGATCCCCGACTACGCGCAGAAGGAGACGAAGTACGTGAAGTACCTCAGGATCCGCTCCGAGCGGCTCTCGAGGTTCTGGGGCACCGACATGTTCCTCGCCGCGTGGGTCCTCCTCCCCGAGGGATTCGACGACCATCCGCAGGCGCGCTACCCGCTGGTGATCAACCACGGGCACTTCCCGTCGGGCGTGGACGGCTGGCGCGAGACACCACCCGACCCCAACCTCGCGCCCGACTACTCCACGCGCTTCTCGCTCGCGGGCTACAACCGCATCCAGCAGCAGCTCGGCTACGAGTTCTACCAGGCGTGGACCGGCAAGGGGTTCCCGCGCGTGCTGCTCGTGCAGATCCAGCACCCCACGCCCTACTACGACGACTCCTACGCCGTGAACTCGGCGAACAACGGTCCCTATGGCGACGCGATCATGCACGAGCTGGTGCCCGAGATCGAGCGGCGCTTCCGCGGGCTCGGAGAGGGGTGGGCGCGGTTCACCTACGGCGGCTCCACCGGCGGCTGGGAAGCGATGGCGGTGCAGATGTTCTATCCCGAGATGTTCAATGGCGCCTGGGTCGCCTGCCCCGACCCGATCGACTTCCGGCACTACACCGTCGTGGACATCTACAAGGACAAGAACGCCTACTATATAGAAGGCCCCTTCAAGCGCGTCCCGCGGCCCGGCACGCGCAACTGGCTCGGGCACGTCGGCACGACGCTCGAGCAGATGAACCACCGCGAGCTCGCCCTCGGCGCGAACTCCCGCTCCGGTGACCAGTGGGATGTCTGGGAGTCGGTGTACTCACCCGTCGGCGCGAACGGGTACCCCAAGCCGATCTGGGACAAGCGCACCGGCGTGATCGACACCGCTGTCGCCGCGCACTGGCGGGAGAACTACGACCTCTCGTACATCCTGCGCCGCGACTGGAAGACGCTGGGTCCCAAGCTCCGGGGCAAGCTGCGGATCTACGTCGGCGACATGGACAACTACTACCTCAACAACGCGGTGTACGAGGTGGAGAAGTTCCTGAAGCAGGCGGATCCGCCGGCCGACGCGGTGGTGGACTACGGCGACCGCGACGAGCACTGCTGGAACGGCGATCACACCAGGTCGAACGCGTACTCGCGGCTGCGGTATCCGCAGATGGTGCTCCCGTGGGCGGTGGAGCGGATGCTGACGACGGCGCCGGCGGGGGCGGATCTCAGGAGCTGGCGGTACTAGGGGGCTCCCCAACGACGCCGACACTGCGCGCTTCCGGTACGAGTCGCATCAGTCCGGTGCCGTGCCGGGGGACCGCTCAGGCGAAGATGCGGTCGAGTTGCTTCGGGTGGAGGAATGCCTTATAGTAAGGTATCCTTACCGGACGCTCCCATGCTCGCAAAGATGACATCGAAGAACCAACTCACGCTCCCCAAGGCAGTGACCGACGAACTCGGCGCGCCCGAGTACTTCGATGTCGAGGCGCGCAACGGCCAGCTGATCCTCACGCCGGTGCGGATCCAGCGCGCCGACGCGGTGCGCGCGAAGCTCGCCGAACTCGACCTCTCCGCGTCCGATGTCTCGGCGGCGGTCGCCTGGGCCCGGAAGCGTGGCGGGAAGTGAGCGCGTCGTCCTCGACACGAACGTCGTCCTCTCTGCGCTGGTCTTCGGCGGAGGTGCCCCCGCGCGGCTGCGCATGGCATGGCGGGAGGGTCGCATCGTCCCACTCGTCTCGCAGGAGACGGTCACCGAACTCGCGGTCGCGATCGCGTACCCGAAGTTCCGTCTGACCGAGGGTGAGCGGGAGGAGCTGCTCGCCGACTACCTGCCGTTCTGCCGTGCAGTGGCGATCCCCTCGCCAGCGCCGAAGGTACCGAGGTGCCGGGATGCGCGTGACCGACCGTTCCTGGAGCTCGCGGTCGTCGGCCGGGCGACGACCTTGGTCACCGGTGACCGTGACCTCCTCGCACTCAGCGAGAAGGTCGGGTTCTCGATCATGACGCCGGCAGAGTTCGACGCGCGCTCGGCGTGAGCATCGGGGCGAGGTGACGGGGTCGCCCGTCAGCGCCCTCGCCGCACCCACCCCGCCGTCTCGCTCAGCACGCCCGGACGCCGCAGGTACTCGCCGAGGAACCGCCGCAGCTCCGGCGTCTGCCCGGTGAGGATCAGGTCCTCCCCGCGCACGAAGTGCGACGTCGCCGACGGCGCGCGACGCAGGAAGGCCTTGAGCGAATCCTGGTCGAGTCCGCGGAAGACCAGCTCGGTCTCGGTCACACGCTCGATCACGATCGGATGGTAGAGGCCGACCAGCAGCGATTCGTAGAGCGGCGAGGCATCGAGATCGGGCTCGGCGGGCTTGAGGTCGAGGATACGCCACGGACCTAGCCGGCCGAGCCGCGCCGTGAACTCGCCGACCAGGCTGTCCTCGTCGATGTACGCGAGCGTGTACTGCGACGCGGAGTCGCCGCCGATCACCGCCTGCTCCCTGCCGGTGCTGTCGGTCCAGGTGCCGACGAGCAGCGGCTCCCACTCGGCGGCGTCGCCGGGCACGGTCTCGTCGAGCATCCCGAGACCGCAGGCGCCGACCGTCAGGGCGCCGAGCAGGTGCACCAGGGCGCGTGTCGTGCGCCGCATCGTCATCCCCCTGCGCGATCGCGCCTGCTCGCGACGTCCTCGGGCTTGAACCGGTTCAGCTGCGTGACCTTCGCCATCGGCCGGAACTCCGCCGGCACGACGTTCCGCGCGTCGTTCTTCGTCTCCACCTCGACGATGATCCACGCCTTGTGCTCGTTGTCCTTGCACCCCCACTCGGCGTTGGTGAGGAAGTGCGACCCGGTGCGGAGGAAGATCCGCACCGCCTCGGTGCAGGCCTTCTGGTCGGAATCGTGGGGGACCTCGATCAGGAACCGTGACGCCATCGCTCTGCTCCGGGACTCGTTGATGTGGTGATCAGGCGGTCCGGTCGGCGCCGGGACGCCGATGGATCGCCGAGGTCCGCTTCATCGGCGCCTCCCGCAGCTCCTCCGGCGTCGCATCCGCCGCCGGCAGCCAGACCCGGAAATCGGTCCGCCCCGCCTGCGACTCGACCTCGATGCCTCCCTCATGACGCTGCAGCAAACGACGCACGATGTCGAGCCCGAGCCCGGTGCCCTCGCCGACCCCCTTGGTGGTGAAGAAGGGCTCGAAGATCCGCGCGAGCACTTCCGGCGGGATCCCGGGGCCGTCATCCACCACGTGCACGACGACGTGGCCGAACTCGCGCGCGGCGCTGACGCGGATCCTGCCCTCGGCGCCGATCGCATCGAGGGCGTTGTCGAGGAGGTTCATCCAGACCTGGTTGATCTCGGCCCCCACCGCGAGCGCCGGCGGCAGGCCCTCGGCGAACGCCACGGTCACCTCGGCTGCCTTCGCCCGCACCTTGGCCTCGAGCATCGTGATGGCGTCGGTGATCCCGCGACGGATGTCCACCGGCTCCGGCGTCGGCGCCTGGTCCATGAAGGTGAAGCCCTTCACCGCCTGCACGATCTCCGAGATCCGCGCCGCCGACATCTCGATGGCGCCGGCGAGGGAGCGCAGGGCGGAGCCGGCGGCGAGCCATCGCAGCGCGGCATCGAGTGCGGGCCCCTCGAGGACCGTCGCGAGCGCATCGAGGTCGGCCAGCTCCACGCGGGTCTCGACGAGCGCGCCCGCCGCCGACGCGTTCGCGCCGTGCGCCCTGAGCCAGTCCGCGATCGCCTCCTCGCGATCGCTCCGCTCGAGGCCCGACAGGTGCGCGCGCGGTTCGCGCGCGTGACAGGCGGCGCGCGCCGCATCGATCGCCGCGAGCTGCGCGTCGGTCAACCGGGCGGCGGCGAGCTGACGCGCCGCGGCGTCGGCCTCCTCCTCGGTCCCGGCGAGCAGCGCCGCCGCGCGCCGCGCGGCCGAGGCGGGGTTGTTGAGCTCGTGCGCCAACCCGGCGGCGAGGCGCCCGAGGGAGACGAGCTTCTCGTCGCGCAGCGCCGTGGACGTGAAGATCCGCGCCCGGTCGAGCATCACGTGGACGAGCTTCGCGGTCACCGTGGGGCACTCGCGGATGAGCTCCGGGAAATGGTCGCGCGGGATCTCGACGAGCTCGGTATCCACCTCGGCGCAGCCGTCGTTCGGCGAGACGGCGCCGCGCGAATAGGGGAGCACGCCGCTGACATCTCCCCCCTTCCACTCCATGATCTTGTGCGCGCCGACGCCGCGGTCCACGCGGATCGCGACGTGGCCCTCGAGCAGGATCATCATCACGGTGACCGGGATCCCCTTCTTCGTCACGGCCGCCCCGGCCCTGAACTTCCGGAGCGTCCCGTGCGCGGCGAGCCACTCCAACTCGGCCACCGGCGCATCGCCGAGGGTGCGGTGCGCCTTGAGGCGCTCGAGTATCCCGACCGCGTCGCTCATGCGGAGGGAATCCCCCCGGCCCGGGATCCGTTCACTCAGACGGTCCGCAGGTAGCGCTGCACACTATAGATGGCGGCCGAGCCCTCGCCGACGGCGGCCGCCACGCGGCGGTTGGCGGCGGCGCGCACGTCCCCTGCGGCGAACACTCCCGGGATGTTCGTCTCGAACATCAGGGGGTCGCGGTCCAGGGTCCATCCGCGCGGCCGCCCGTTCACGCGCGGCAGCTCGGGCCCGGTGAGGATGAATCCCTTCTCGTCGCGCTCGAGGGTGCCGGCGAAGGCGTCGGTGCGGGGCGCGGTGCCGATGAAGATGAACATCGCCGCGGCATCGAGCGGACGTGTCGCGCCCGACTCGACCTCGCGCAGCGTCACCTGCTCGAGCGTCGCGCCGCCGCACGCCTCGGCGACCTCGACGCCCGTGACGACCGAGATCGTCGGCGTCGCCTCGATGCGCGCGGCGAGGTATTCGGACATCCCGGGACGCAGCGCCTTGGCGCGCACGAGGATCGTCACGCGCCGCGCGTACCGCGCGAAGAAGAGCGCGCCCTGGCCCGCCGAGTTCGCGCCGCCGACGATGCAGACGTCGCGGTCGCGGTAGGTCGCGGCCTCGCTCATCGCCGCGCCGTAGTACACGCCGCTGCCGAGGAGGCGCTCGATCCCCGGCGCGTCGAGCGGCCGCACGGATTGTCCGGTGGTGACGAGCACGCAGTACGACGAGACCTCGGTGCCGTCGCGGAGCGTCGTGATCCGGTAGGGATCGGCGCGGCGGATGCCGGTGACCTCCTGCGCCGTGAGGATCTCGGCGCCGAAGCGCCGCGCCTGCATGATCGCGCGCTGGGCGAGGTCGGCGCCGGTCACGCCACTGGGGAAGCCGAGGTAGTTCTCGATGCGTGAACTGGTGCCGGCCGCACCCCCCGGCGCCGCGGCCTCGATGAGCAGGGCCTTCAATCCCTCGGAGGCGGCGTACACGGCGTGCGCGAGTCCCGCCGGGCCGCCCCCGACGATCACCACATCATAGAAGGGGCGCTGGGCCTGCGTCTGGAGGCCGACCTTGTCGGCGAGTTCGCGCGTGGAGGGCGCGGCGAGCGATGAGCCGTCGGGGAAGAGGACGACGGGGAGCGGCCGCGGCGCCGCGCCCGGCGGCTGCACCAGGGCGCGCATCGCGTCGTCGGTGTCCACGTCCACCCACTGGTACGGCACGAGGTTCCGCGAGAGGAACTCCTTCACGGCGTGGCTCTGCGGCGACATCGCCGCGCCGACGACGCGGATGCCGTCGTACGGCAGGCGCACGTCCGCCCCCCATTCGCTCAGCAGGTCGTCGAGCACCGGGTAGAGCCTCTCCTCCGGCGGGTCCCACGGCTTCATCAGGTAGTGGTCGAGCCCGACGACGTTGATGGACTGGATCGCCGCTTCGGTGTCCGCATAGGCGGTGAGGAGCACCTTCCGCGCGTCGGGATGCAGCGTGCGCGCCTGCGCGAGGAACTCGGTGCCGGTCATCCCCGGCATGCGCTGGTCCACGAGGAAGAGGGCGACGGCGTCGCCGCGCCCCTTGAGGGTGCGCGCGGCGTCGAGCGCCTCCCTGCCCGAGGCTGCGCCGATCACGCGGTACGACTCGGCGTACCGTTTCTTGAGGTCGCGAGTGACGGCGCCGAGGACCTGGGGGTCGTCGTCCACGGCGAGGAGGACGGGCTTCTTCACGCTGCGAAGCTGCAGCGGGCGGGCGGCGGCCGTAAGGCTCCCCCGCCGACGCTACCGCACCACGCCGTCGAACGCCTCCTGGACGGTCTTCCGGACGACGGTGCCGACCCACGGCCGGAACGACTCGGGCAGCGGCGTCCCGGGGTCGAGGTACTTCCGGCCGATGGCGTCCACGTCCACGACCGCCTGCACCGCCTCGACCGTCGTGAGGCCCCGCTCGAGCGCGGCGTGCGTCTGCGCGATGATCGCGCCGAAGAGCTCGGCCGTGATCGCGTAGGAGTTGGTCGTCCAGGGCGGCGGTCCCCGGCCGTCCGACCGCGCCACGAGGACGTCGCCCATCACGAGGATCCGCTCACGGGGCAGGTAGAGCACCGTCGAGCCGGTGGCATCGCCGGTCACGCTGATCAACCGGAACTCGCGCGCGCCGCTCCAGAGGACGAGGGTGTCGCGGAAGGCGATCGTCGGCAGGACGCGTGGCGTGCGCTCGATGTCGGCGAGGAATCGCGCGGCCTGCGTGGTGTCCTGACCGCTGGCACGGCGGCTCTCGAGCGACTGCCGGGCGCCGTGGGCGAAGAAGGGCGCCATCATCCGCTTCATGTAGTCGCGGGTCTGCGTCGTGGCGACGATCTGCACGCCGGGCCACGCCTTCACGTACTCGTCGTTGCCGCTCCAATGGTCCTGGTGCCAGTGCGAGTTGACCAGCATCCGCACCGGCTTGTCGGTGAGCCGCCGGATCTCGGCGATGATGCGCCGTGCGGTCGTCGCCCGGGTGTTGCTGTCGAACACCGTGACGTCGGTCTCGTTGACGATCACCACGGTGTTGGTGGAGGTCCACTGCTCCACGAACGCCGGCACGCGGAAGAGGTGTATCCCTTCCGCGAGTTGCTCGCGGACGATGGTGGTGTCGCCCTGCGCCGACCCGGTGACCGGGGAGGCGAGCAGGGCGGCGAGGGCGAGGAGCGGATGGGTGCGGCGGGCGAGGGGGTTGGTCATGCCCCCAAGCTCGCCCACCCGGCTCAGCCGGGATTGAAGGGTCTTGGCGCCTGGGACAGACCGAACATCTCGCTGACAGAGGCGATCTCACCCTCGACGCCGAGTGCCCCGCCGTCGCGCCGGATCCCCGCGAACACGCGCCGCATCGCGGCCACCGAGGCGCGGATGCCGTGGTTGCCGAAGATGACGATCGCGATGTTCCCCAACGCGCGGGCGCGCGCGGCATCCATCATCGGGTACGCCGTCGGCACGATCACGAGCGGGATGCGCCCGGTCCACGCTCGCGACACCCGCTCGATCTCGTCGGGGGTGGGCGCCTTGGAGTGCACGAGGAGCGCGTCGGCGCCGGCGGCCTCGTACGCGAGGCCCCGAGCCAGCGCCTCGTCCTCCCCGAGTCGCGCGATCAGCGCCTCGGTGCGCGCGACGATGACGAACTCGGGCGCCACGCGCGCCACGCACGCGGCCCGGATCTTCGCCTGGAACTCGGCGATGCCCACCAGCTCGTGCCGGGCGGACTCGTCGAGGCTCGAGCGCTTGGGGAAGACCTTGTCCTCGATTACCACGGCCGACACGCCGATGCGCTCGTACTCCCGCACGGTCGCCACGACGTCACCGAATCCGGTGTCAACGTCGGCGATCACCGGGAGCGCGACGGCCTCGACGATCGCCCGCGTCATCGCGAGATGCTGCTGCATGGTGAGCACGCTCTCGTCGGGCACGCCGTAGAGCGCCGAGAGCTCGAACCCCGAGGCCCAGATCGCATCGAAGCCCGCCTCCTCGGCGAGTCGCGCGGAGAGCGGGGAATGGGCGGCCATCGCGAGGACGAGGTCGCGCTCCGTGATGCGGTCGCGCAGCCGGCGGGTCCGGCCTCCGCGGTCCTCCCCGCTCGCCCTCGGCACGGACGTCACGCGAACGCGCCCGCCCAGTCGTCGCGGCCGTTCGCGCGGGCCCGCGCGGCCACGGCGCCGAAGTCGTAGGCGATCGCGAAGAGCTCGACCGTCCACCCGTGAGCCCCGCCCGTCGCGATCGCGTACCGTGCGTGCGGCGAGACGGCCTCGTTGGACGGCGGGTCGGGGTTGTCGGCGGAGCGCGGACAACCGACGCTCCCGGGATTGACCACGAGGGTACCGCCCGCGCGGGCGACGTGCTGCAGGTGGCTGTGACCGCAGAGGACGAGCGACGGCGGCGCGTCGCCGAGCCGTCGGGCGAGCTGCGAGGCGTTCACCAGCCGCAGCCGTCCCTCGACCTCCTCCTCGAGGAGGTACTCGGTGTCGCTCGCCGGCGTGCCGTGCACCGCGAGCACGCCATCGGCGACGCCGAGCGTCGCGGGGAGCGCGCCGAGCGCGGCACGCTGCGCCGGGGCGAGCGCATCGTGGACGAACCGCATCGTGCGCGTCATCTCCCCGTACGGCCGCTCGGCGATCCAGCGGTCGTGGTTGCCGCGCACCGTCGGGATCGCGCGCGCGTCGAGCAGGGCCAGCGTCTCCGCCGGCCAGAGCGGACTCGTCACGCAGTCGCCGCAGTTGACGATCGCGTCGTGCCCGCGGCGCGCGAGGTCGGCGAGCACGGCCTCGAGCGCGAGGAGATTGCCGTGGATGTCGGAGAGGACGGCGAGGCGCATCGGCGTCGGGTCCGTCCGCTACGCGGCGCGGTCGCCGACGGAGAGCGCGACGACGGCGTCGGCGAACCGCGCCGCCGCTCCCGGCACGCGGTCGAGGAAGAGCTCGGGCTCGATCAGCTCGATCTCCATCAGTTCCGGAGCGCCGGGGATCGGCAGCAGGTCCACCCGCGCGTAGAGGAGGTCGGCGGCGGTGCGTCCGCTCGCCGCCGCGGCGGCGGCCACCGCCTGGTGGCCGAAGGTCACGAGCTCGGGCGCGGCCTCGATCACCGAGACGCTCCCACCGTGGTCCTTCTGCACCCGGAACTCGCCGTCGCGCGCCCGCTTGAGGACGGCGTGCGAGTGGACGCCGCCGAAGAGCACGAGGGAGACCTCGCCGACCTCGATCACCTCGCGGCGGAAGGGCTGCACGAGATGGTCGCCGCGGGCGAGACCGGCGCGGAGCTGTTCGACGGCGGGCGCGGCCAGCGGGAGCGTCGCGCGCCACGCGCCCTCGCCACTCGCCGAGACCTCGGGCTTGATCACGACGTGCGTCCAGCGCATGCGGTCCGACTCGGCGAGGATCCGCAGGGCGGCGGCGGGGTCCACGGGCGCGCCGGTGCGGAGGATCGCCGTGCGGATCGTCGGCACGCCGCGCGCCGCGAGGTCGTGGAGGTAGCGCTTGCGCGCGTTCCAGCGGATGACGTCCACGGGATTCCGCACGGGGATGCCGCGGGCACGGAGCGCGTCGAGCCACGCGAGGAAGTGCGGCAACCGCTGATGGTAGTCCCAGCAGGCGCGGACCAGCACGATCCCCGGGTCGTCACGCCAGTCGTCGGTGCGCGACCAGACACCGACGCGCACGTCGAGTCCGCGTTCGCGCAGGGCGTCACGGAGTACGGCGTCCGACGGCGGGAGCGATCCCTCGAGGCCGTCAGCGACCGCGAGGGTCACGCGATGGGCGGAGGCGCCGACGCCGGACGCGCTCAGCGCCACCCCTCACGCTCGCGGAGCGCCGTGACCTGCGCGGTGTGGTGCGCGCCGTGCCATCGGTAGTTCGCGAGCTGGGTGTCGAGCGTCAGCGGGCCCTCCCACTCCGGGTGCGTGATCATCCGGGAGAAATCTGACGGGCCGAGCGACTCGAGCAAGCGCGCCCAACGCGCATGCAGCATGTCGAGGAGCACGAGCGAGAGCTCCACCGGCGCGGTGCGCGCGTCCTCGAGCGCCGACCAGCGGTCCTGGTCGTAGGGCTTGATGGTGGGCAGCTCCTCGGTGAGGCCGAGGCGGAAGCGGATGTATCCGTTGACGTGGCTGTCGGCGACGTGATGCACCACCTGGCGCACCGTCCAGCCGCCGGGCCGATAGGGCGTGTCGAGTTGCGAGTCGCCGAGGCCACGCACGGCGGCGCGCAGTTCGGAGGGGAGGGAGGCGATGCCGCGGATGGCGGCCCGCCGCTCGGCGGGCGCGAGGGAGGGCACGCGCACGAAGCGGCCGATCGGGTACTGGAGGTCGGGTGAGGGCATGCGCGAACTGAATCACGCACCGGTGCGTACCGCTTGCACGAAGTTGCGAGCACTCCCAAGCTTGCTCTTCCCTCACGATGCGCCCGCTCCAGCAACCAACCGATCCGATGCGACGCCACCGCGCCCCGACCACCCGCTCCCTCCGCCCGCTCCTCGCCGTGCCCGCCCTGGTCGCGCTGCTCGCGACCCTCGAGGCGACGCTCGACGCGACGCGGCTCGGCGCACAGGTGCCCGCGCAACCGGCTGCGCAGGCCGAACCGGTGGCGGCGATCCTGCCGCCCCGGCGTCCGATCCCCCCGGAGCGCGAGACCGCCGGCATCACCCGATTCTCGTTCATCGTCTATGGCGACACGCGCGGCCGCCGCGACGGCACCGAGGTGCAGTACGAGCACCGGATGGTGGTGGACGCGATGGAGCGCGCGATCATCGCGGCCGAGACCACCGCCTCGCCGATCCGGTTCGTCCTGCAGAGCGGCGACGCCGTCGTGAACGGGCGCGACCCCCGCCAGTGGAACGCGAGCTTCGTGCAGCTCATCAACCGGATCACGGATGGCGCGGGCGTCCCGTACTTCCTCGCCCCCGGGAACCACGACGTCACCTCCGCACCGACAGTGGACAACGCAAACCGGCGGGTGGGGCTCGCGAACTACCTGCAGGCGATGGCGCAACTCATCCCCGCCGACAACGCGACGCGGCGGCTCGCCGGCTACCCGACCTACGCGTTCGGGTACGGCAACACGTTCGTCCTCGCGCTCGACTCGAACATCGCGGACGACTCGACCCAGCTCGCGTGGGCGCGCGGGCAACTCGAGGGCCTCGACAAGCGCCGCTTCGCGAACATCGTCGCGTTCTTCCATCACCCCGCCTACTCATCCGGCCCGCACGGCGCCTCGATCATCGAGCCGCAGACCCAGCGCGTGCGGGACCATTGGATGCCGCTCTTCCGCCGGCACGGCGTCAAGCTCATCGCCACCGGGCACGAGCACCTCTACGAGCACTGGGTGGAGCGCTACAGGGATGCGAGCGGCGCCTGGCGCCGGATGGACCAGCTCGTGAGCGGTGGCGGGGGCGCGCCGCTGTACGCGTTCAGCGGGCTCCCCGACCTGCGGGCGTACCGCGCGGCGAGCGGCGCCGACTCGGCGCGCGTGCAGCAGCTCGTGCAGCCGAGCGTGGACCGCGGCGCGAACCCGTACCACTTCGTGATCGTGCACGTGGAGGGAGAGCGGCTCTCGCTCGAGGTCCGTGCCGTGGATTGGGGCACCGGCTACGCGCCGTACCGCAGCAACCGCGCGGTGCTCGCGGACCCGCCCCGCTGATGCGCGACCTCGCGCCCGCGCTGCACCCCGGCCGCGTCGCGTTCTGCCTCGTGCCGCGCGGCGCGCCGCTCCCCGCGGATGCCATCGCGAGCATGGCCGAGGACGAGGGCACCACCGTGGTGCTCGACGAGGGGGAAGCGCGCGCGAAGGCGCTCGACGTGCGATTCGTCGCCGAGTGGATCACGCTCGTCGCCCAGACCGCGCTCGATGACGTCGGCGTCACCGCGTGGTTCGCGCGCGCGCTCGCCGACGCGGGGATCCCGTGCAACGTGATCGCCGGCGTGCACCACGACCACCTCTTCGTGCCCGCCGGGAGCGGCGCGCGCGCCCTCGAGGTGCTCAGCCGCGGACGCGCAGGCGACGCCGCTCGCCCCGCGCCGGCTCAGTCCACGTAGAAGATCCAGATCACCCGGCGCACGACGTCGCGCACGAGGTCGAACCGGAGCAGTTCGTCCGGCCCGCTCCCCGGCGCGCGATAGGTGACCATCAGCGTGTCGCCACGCCGCTCCCCCTGCAGCGGTTGGCCGAGCCGATCGCGCAACTCCTCGAAGGTGGTGCGCTGGACGACGATCCCCCCGGCGATCGGCTGGCCGCGCGCGGTGAGCTCGACGAGCTCGAGGAGTTCGCGCGCCGATCCCGCGGGACGCCGCAGCCAGTAGGCGCGCGACCCGTAGTCGAGCCGGATCAGCGAGTCGGTCCCCGCGCCGTGCCGGTTGGGCACGAGCTCCACGTGCACGCTGTCGGGGTCGCCGAGCCGGGCGGTGATCTCCCGTCGCGACGAGCCGTGGCTGCGACCGAGGTGGAAGGCGCGCGCGACGTTGGAGTCGGGGAACTCGGCCGGTGCCGCCGCGAACTGCGCCGTGGGACTCCCGCCCGGCGACGCGCAGGCGGCGGTGCCAAGGAGGAGAAGGGGAAGGCAGAGAACCGTGCGGACCACGTCGGTCTCTCTCCGCCCGGGTGTCTGGGGGTGGGGTCCAGGTCGGTCGCCCACCCGGGCGGCGGCGACGACCCAACATGAGGACTACCCTGACAAGACCGGAGTTGATGCGTTCCGTGGTCTGTTATGACGTTGTTACCTGTATTATGGTGATGTCATAATATCACGAATAGTGGTATATTCGAGCCGTGGACCCCGTCCGTAACCCCTTCGCGCCCGGTGCCGGCGCGCCGCCACCGGCCCTGACCGGCCGCGACGCGCTGCGCGAGGAGGCGCGCATCGCGCTCGACCGGATCCGCGCCGGTCGTCAGGCGAAGAGCCTCCTCCTTATAGGATTGCGCGGGGTGGGGAAGACCGTCCTCCTCGACCGCCTCTGCGAGGAGGCGGAGTCGAGTGGCCTCGAGACGATCCGCATCGAGGCGCCGGAGAACCGATCGCTCCCGGCGATGCTCGCGCCGCAACTCCGGGTGGCGCTGCTCCGGCTCTCGCGCAACGAGAAGGCGAAGGACCTCGCCACGCGGGCGCTGAAGGCCCTCGCAGGATTCGCGCGATCGCTCAAGGTCAAGTACAACGACATCGAGGTCGGGCTGGATCAGGAGCCGGAGCCCGGTCTCGCCGACAACGGCGACCTCGAACACGACCTCCAGGCGTTGCTGGAGGCCGCGGGGGACGCGGCGCGGAAGGCGGGGACGGCACTCGCCCTCTTCATTGATGAGCTGCAGTACGTCGGCGAGGAGGAACTCGCCGCCCTGATCACCGCACTCCACCGCTGCGCGCAGCGCTCCCTGCCGGTGGTCCTGGTGGGCGCCGGACTCCCGCAGCTCCCCGGACAGATGGGGCGGGCGAAGAGCTATGCGGAGCGGATGTTCTCGTTCCCCGCGATCGGGGCGCTCGACCGGGACGCGGCGACGCTCGCGCTCGTGTTGCCGGCCCGCGAGCAGGGCGTGGAGTTCACCCCCGACGCGCTGGAGGCGATCCTCGCGCGGACGGAGGGCTATCCGTACTTCCTGCAGGAGTGGGGGAAGCACGCGTGGGACGCGGCCGAGCGGTCCCCGATCACGAGCGAGGACGTCGAACGCGCCGGGGCTGCGGCGATGGCCGAGCTCGACGAGAGCTTCTTCCGCGTGCGCTTCGACCGGCTCACGCAGGCCGAGCGGCGCTACCTGCGGGCGATGGCCGAGCTGGGTCCGGGGCCGCACCGCTCCGGCGACATCGCCGACGTGATCTCGCGCAAGGTCACGTCGCTCGCCCCGATCCGAGAATCGCTGATCCGGAAGGGGATGATCTGGAGTCCCTCGCACGGCGACACCGCGTTCAGCGTCCCGCTCTTCGACGCGTTCATGCGGCGGACGATGCCCGGGGACGACTGGAAGGAGTGACTCGCGCGCGTGACACGCCGCGCGCGCTCGGTCGTCCATAGGGATGCACGCCACCGCTCCCGGAGACCGCCCGTGACCTTCGCCGACCCGCGCTCGAATCCCCGCTCGCTCCGTCCGTTGATCCTCCCAGGCCTGCTCGCCGTCGCGATCGCGGTCGCCTGCACACGCAAGGAGGAGGAACCGGCACCGCCGCGGACCGCGGAGCAGCAGCGGGCGGTGGACTCGACGATCGGGGCATCGTCGTTGCCGGGTGCTGGGGGAGTCCAGGGGGCCCTGCGCGCGCAGGACTCGGCGGCGGCGCGGCAGCGGATGCTCGACTCGATCGCGAAAGCGCCCTGACCTTCCACCGCTACGTCGCGCTCGGGGATTCCTCGACGGAGGGACTCGAGGATCCCGGCACGGGCGGTCGGCACCGCGGATGGGCGGACCGCCTCGCCGAGCACATCGCGCGGGCGCAGGCGCGAGAAGGAGCCGAACCGCTGCTCTACGCGAACCTCGCGATCCGCGGGCGCAAGACGCGGCAGGTGCTCGAGGAGCAGTTGCCGACCGCGCTCGCGATGAAGCCGGACCTCGCGTCGGCGTTCGTCGGCACCAACGACGCGATCCAGCCGCGGTTCGACGCGGAGCAGGTGGGCGCGGACCTGCGTGAGCTCTGGGGCGCCTTGCGCACGAGTGGCGCGACGGTCGTGAGCCTCACGCTGCCGGACCTCTCGGAGGTGATCCCGTTCGCGCGGCATCTCTCGGCGCGCGTCGCCGAACTCAACCGCGTGACGCGCGAGGCGGCGCGGGCGACGGGCGTCATCCTGGTGGACCTCGCCGAGCATCCGATGGCGACCGACCCGCGGATCTGGCATACGGACCGCCTGCACGCGAACGCGATCGGGCACGAGCGGATCGCGTCGGCGCTCGCGGCGGCGCTCGGCATCCCGGGGGTCCGCGAGACGTGGAACGAGCCGCTCCCGCCACGACCCGCGCACTCGCTCGCCGAGCGCGCGCGGATGGAGGCGCTCTGGGTGCGCGACTACCTCGGGCCCTGGATCGCGCGGCGGCTCACGGGCCGCTCGTCGGGTGATGGGATCGTGCCGAAGCGACCGCGGCTCGCACCGGTCGAGGTCGCAGGGGACTCCTCGCGCGACTGACGCAACGGTCGGTCGTCCGGAGCTGTCAATCGTGGGTCCGCGGATCCCTGCACACCGATCATCCATGCGCCCAGGAAGCCTCGCCTTCGCGTCATCCGTGCTCGTCGCGCTCGCTGGATGCTCGTCCAGCGAAGCCGAGCTGGAACGACTGCTCGCCTGCCACGATGCCGCGGTCGGCGGGCCGGCCCTGCGCGCGTTCACCGAGGTGGCGTACGACCTGGAGATCACCGAGCCGACCTTCTCGGTGCAGGGGCGTTACGTGGCGAATCGCGCCGGCACGATGCGGATCGACGTCTTCGCGGGCGGGACGCGGGTGTACTCCGAGTGGTTCGACGGCACGCGGGCCTTCGAGCAGGCGCGGGACGCCTCCGAGGGAGTCGAGGTCGGCGGCGACGCCGCGGCGGCGCTGCGGCACGGGATCGAGCAGCCGGGACATCTCTGGACGCTCGCCGACATGCGCGCGAACGGGCACCGCGTGGAGTGGGCCGAGCCCGACACGACCGACCGGAGCGACGAGCGCGCGCTCAAGCTCACGCTCCGCGACGGCTTCGAGCAGTGGTACTGGGTGGATCCCGTCACCTGCCGGATCGCGCGCAAGCGGAACTTCCGCGCCTTCCATCCGACGGTGGACCCGACGCGGAAGTGGACCGAGACGCGGTACGCCGACTTCGAGGCACACGACGGCGTCACGCGAGCGATGACGACGTTCGACATCGACGTCGCGACCGGGGACACGATCGGCCGCACCCGGATCAGGTCGGTGACGGCACGTCGCTAGCTTTCAGGGCGTGGTCCCCTACGACATCCCCCTCCGCACGCTCGACGGCGAACCGACGACGCTCGCGCCGTACCGCGGTCAGGTCCTGTTGATCGTGAACGTCGCGAGCCGTTGCGGGCTCACGCCGCAGTACGAGGGACTGGAGCAGTTGCAGCGCGACTACGCGGCGCGGGGGTTCACGGTGCTCGGCTTCCCCTGCAACCAGTTCGCCTTCCAGGAGCCGGGGAGCGCCGAGGAGATCCAGACGTTCTGCTCGACGACCTACGGTGTGACGTTCCCGATCCTCGAGAAGGTGCGGGTGAACGGGCTGCGGACGCATCCCCTGTTCCGGTGGCTCAAGCGCCAGGCGCCGACGTTCCTCTGGTGGGGTCCGATCCGCTGGAACTTCACGAAGTTCCTCATCGCGCGGGATGGCCGGGTGGTGAAGCGCTACGCGCCGGCGACGAAGCCGGAGTGGCTCAGGCCGGCGATCGAACGAGAGTTGCAGGTGGAAGGTGGGAGGTGAGAGTGGCGCGCCGGAGACTGCCGGCGCGCCGGCGGGGGCCGCGACCCCTCCATCACGCTGGGCGCGTGTGCGCCGGCATCTCACGCTCGGGAACCTCCTTCTCCTGATCGCGGTCGTCTGGCTGGGACCGCGGCTGCTGCCGCACGTGGGCGCGGTGTTCGGGGTGCGGTCGGGGCCCGTGCTGACGCCGGAGTACGCGTACCGGAGCCTGACGGGCGAGCTCCTCTCGAGCGATTCGCTGCGCGGGAAGGTGGTGCTCGTGAACTTCTGGGCGACCTGGTGCGCGCCCTGCCGCGCCGAGATGCCGATGCTGGAGAGCATGTACCAGCGGCACCGCGCGAGCGGCTTCGTGATCGTGGGCCTCGCGGTGGACCGCGCACCGACCGCGGACGTCGCGGCGTTCGTCCGCGACCGCGGCGTCACGTACCCGATCGCGCACGTGGGATCGGAAGCGGAGCGGCGATTCGGCGGCGTGCAGGGCTATCCGACCTCGTTCCTGCTCGGCCGCGACGGCCGCATCCTGCATCGGGTGATCGGGCCGATCGGGCCGGTGAGCCTGGAGCTGGCGGTGCGGAGAGAGGTTGGAAGAAATTGAGGATCGAAGAGCGAGGGGAAGGAGCGAGGGGAGGAAGGGGGAGGGGGAAGGGGTGAGGGGGAATGTCGGGGAATCTCCCCTCTCACGTAGGGCTCCGCCCGCCGGTGGCCTCCCGCATCCCGCATCTACCTTTCCCCTCACCCCTCCCCCCGCACACACCCCACCCACGCAACAAACCCCAGCACGTCGCTCCACCCCCAAGTACCAATA
>CAZYUL010000007.1:54425-66024 GCA_964650715.1 uncultured Gemmatimonas sp.
CTCCCCCCTCTCTCTCCCCTCCCTCGCTCCTTCCCCTCGCTCTTCGCTCCTCCCCCATGTCCACTTACCGTGCCCGTATCTCCTGGTCTCGCGGCGCCGACGAGTTCGCCGGCCAGCACTACTCCCGCGGCCACACTTGGCACTTCGACGAAGGACTCTCGGTGCCGGCCTCCGCATCCCCCCACGTCGTGCGCGCGCCCTGGCACGTGACGAAGGCGGTGGACCCCGAGGAGGCGTTCGTCGCCGCGGTCTCGTCGTGCCACATGCTCTTCTTCCTCTCCTACGTCTCGCGGGACGGCTTCATCGCCGAGTCGTACGAGGACGCCGCGAGCGGTGAGCTCGCCAAGGGGCCATCGGGGAAGGTCGTGATGACGTCGGTGACGATCCGGCCGGTGGTGACGTTCAGCGGGAAGGCGCCGACCCAGGAGCAGTTCGATGCGTGGCACCACAAGGCGCACGAGGAGTGCTACATCGCGAACTCGGTGACGTCGGCGGTGCGGGTGGAGGGGAGCTTCCGGGTCGCGTAGCCACTCCGGCGCGCGACGATCCACGGTCGGGCGGGGTGCGGGAGGGCGCTGTAGATTGCCCGCCATCGTTCACCGGAGCCACTGATGCGCCGCCTGATCGCCCTCGCCCTCGTCGTCGCCACGCCGCTCGTCGCCCAGCAGGGGGGTCGTCGCCCGACGCTACCGACGGACTCCGCGCAGCTGCAGCGCGCCGCTGCCCTCTACGTCAGCAACCGGCACGAGGACCACCCGCCGGCCAACTACGAGAGCGCGATCGCCAACAAGCGCGTCATCGACAGCGTGTACGAGGCACGGTCGAAGGGCGTCATGCAGTACCAGAAGACCACCTATCGCAGCCGCTACAACGACCTCGACATCCCGGTGTACGTCTTCAAGCCGCTGCAGACCCGCGGGGCGAGAGAGCACGCGGCGATGGTCTGGGTGCACGGCGGCGTGCACGGGACCTGGGACAACCAGTACCTGCCGTTCGTGATCGAGGCGGTGCAGAAGGGCTACATCATCGTCGCGCCCGACTACCGCGGCTCCACCGGCTACGGCGAGGCGCATCACCGCGCCATCGACTACGGCGGGAAGGAGCTCGACGACGTCGAGGACGCGATCGGGTTCCTGAATGGGATCCCTGAGGTGGACCCCGCGCGCATCGGGATCATGGGGTGGAGCCACGGCGGCTTCATCACGGCGCAACTGGTGATGAGCGGGGCGCGCTCGCGCTTCGTCGCGGCCGCGGCGATCGTGCCGGTGACGAACCTGGTCTTCCGGCTCGGCTACAAGGGGCCGAACTACGCGCGCAGCTTCTCGACGCAGAAGGAGCTCTCGGGGCTGCCGCACGAGAACCGCGCCGAGTACATCAAGCGGTCACCCTACTACCAGATCGACTCCCTCGCGCGGCCGATCCTCGTGCATGTCGCGACGAACGACACCGACGTGGACTTCGTCGAGGACATGATGATGATCGACGGGCTCCGCGCGCGGAAACCGGAGCTGTCCGAGACGAAGGTCTACGTGGATCCGGCGCCCGGGCTGGCCAGCGGCGGGCACACCTTCAGCCGCCGCGTCACCCGCGGCACGTGGGTGCGCGACGACTCCCCCGCGCAGGTGGACTCGTGGAACCTCACCTGGGCCTTCTTCGAGAAGCACCTGCGACCGGGCGCCCGGTGAGGGGCTGATGGAGGAACGCCGCGCCCCGGTCCCCGCGGACCTCGAGGCGCGCATCCACTTCCTCGTGGACCTCGGGCGACGGCTCCACGTCGCCGGGGTCTCGGCGTCGCGCCTCGAAGGCGCGGTGATGTCCGTCGCGCGGGCGATCGGGGTGCGCTGCGAGATCCTCTCCACGCCGACGAGCCTCCTCCTCTCGCTCGGTGATGCCACCGCGCCGCGCGCGATCCCGCAGACGCGGGTGCTGCGGCTCGAGCCGGGCAACACCGACCTCAAGGCGCTGACGCTCCTCGACGCGGTGGCGGAGGAGGTCGTCCGCGGCGAGCTCGACGTGGAGGCGGCCGGCGAGCGGATGCGGTCGCTCGACGCGCCGCCCTCCACGCGGCGGCAGCTGGCCAACGTCGCCGCGTTCGGCCTCGCGTCGGCCGCCGTCGCGGGACTCCTCCGGACCTCGTGGGTGGATGTCGGGGTCGCGCTGGTGCTCGGGCTGCTGATCGGGTGGCTGATGCACCTGAGCGCGACGCGGCCGCACTTCGCCGCGGCGAGCGAGGCGGTGGCGGCACTCGTCGCGACGACGCTCGCGACGGCGTTCGCGCATTTCGTCGCGCCCCTCTCGTTGCAGACCGTGGTGGTCGCGGCGCTGATCGTGCTGATGCCCGGCCTCTCGCTGACGACGGCGGTGGCCGAGCTCGCCACGCAGCAGCTGGTGACGGGCACCACCCGCATCGCCGGCGCGCTGATGACCCTGATGAAGCTCACGTTCGGCTCGATCGCCGCCGCACAGCTCACGCGCGCGCTCGGATGGACGCCGGAGCTCGCGCAGGGGACGTCCCTCCCGACGATCGTCGAGGTCGCGTCGGCGGTCGTCGCGGCGACGAGCTTCGCGATCCTCTTCCGCGCGGCCAAGCGTGACGTCGCGCTGGTGATGGGGGCGGCGATCCTCGGCTACGTGATCACGCGGCTCGCGAGCGGGGTGCCGGCGATCAGCGGCGGGTCGTTCGCCGGTGGGGTGTTCGTGGCGAGCCTCGCGATCGCGGCGCTGGCCAATCTCTATGGAAGGGTCGCCGATCGCCCGGGGTCGCTGGTCCGCGTGCCGGGGATCATGCTCCTCGTCCCGGGGAGCGTGGGGTTCCGCGCGCTCGGGGCGGTGATGGAGCGGGACTACACGCTCGGGATCGAGACGCTGGTGGCGGTGCTGTCGGCGTTGCTCGCGCTGGTGGCGGGGTTGCTGTTCGGGTCGTTGCTGGTGCCGCCGAGGCGGTATCTCTGAACTGCAGGTGGAAGGAGGAAGGTGGATGGTGAAAGGTGAACTCAGCGCGTGTGCGTGGGTCGGCGGGGCGGGGCGGGTGGTCGGCATGCTCGCGCTCGTCGCGACCGCGCGAGGCGCCGCGGCGCAGGCGGGGAGCGTGCTGCTCACGCCCGGGATGGTGATCACCGAGAGCACCCGCATCAGGCCGGGCACCTACACGCTGCCGGGCACCGACTCCGCGCTCATCACGATCCGGGGATCCGGGATCACCGTGGAGATGCGCGGGGTGCAGCTCGTGGGGACGGATCCGGCGGCTGACCCGGACGTCGCCCGCGGCACCGCGATCCGGATAGACGGCGGGACGGACATCACCGTGCGTGGGGCGACGATCCGCGGCTATCGCTTCGCGATCGTCGCGAGCGGCACGCGGAACCTCACGCTCACCGACAACGACCTCTCGCACAACTGGAAGCCACGCCTCTTCTCGCTCGTGGGGCACGAGAGCCTGATCGACTGGATGAGCTTCCACCAGAACGAGAAGGAGGAGTGGAAGCGCTTCGGCGCGGCGATCTACCTCGAGGACGTGAAGGGCGGGCTGATCGCCGGCAACAGGGCCGAGCAGGGGATGAACGGCCTGCTGATGACCCGCACCGACTCGGTGACCGTCCGGTCGAACACCTTCGCCTTCAACTCCGCGCTCGGCATCGGGATGTACCGGTCGAGCCACAACGTGATCGTGCGCAACCTGATGGACTACAACGTCCGCGGGTACTCGCACGGGTGGTACCGGCGCGGGCAGGACTCGGCGGGGCTGCTGATGTACGAGCAGAGTTCGGACAACCTCGTCGCGTGGAACTCCGTCACGCACTCGGGGGACGGGCTCTTCCTCTGGGCCGGGCAGACGACGATGGACACCGGCCAGGGGGGCGCGAACGACAACCTCTACTTCGGGAACGACTTCTCGTTCGCGCCGACGAACGGGATCGAGGCGACGTTCTCGCGCAACCGCTTCATCGCGAACGTCGTCGAGGGGAACGACCACGGGGTGTGGGGTGGCTACTCGTACTCGTCCGTGATCGAGGGGAACTGCTTCTCACGCAACCGCGTCGGGATCGCCATCGAGCACGGACAGGACAACCGGATCGCCAGCAACGCCTTCCGCGGGGACACGACGGCCGTCTATCTCTGGGCGAATCCGATCGAGCCGTCGGACTGGGGGTACCCGAAGCACCGCGACACGCGGTCGCGGGACTATGCGATCACGGGGAACCGGTTCGCGGGGCACGCGACGGTGTTCCGGGTGCTGCAGACCGAGCGGGTGGACTCGTCGGGGAACCGGACCGCGTCGGCCGCCTGCGATCCACGCGCCCTCCTCGGCGCACCGCTGTACGACTCGCTGGCGCCACGGATCGCCGGCGTCGAGCCGCGGCTCCCGGTGCGCGCGTGGCCGCGCCGCGAGCGCTCGGCGATCGTGGTGGACGAGTGGGGGCCGTTCGACTGGCGCTCGCCGAAGCTCTGGCCGGTGGACACGATGCGGGATGCGGTGCGGTTGCGCACGCTCGGTCCCGAGGGGCGCTGGCGCGTGGTCACGATGAGCGGCGTCCGCGGCGTCTCGTCGCGGACGGGGCGGATCGGCGACACGCTCGTGGTACGCCCGGAGATCGCGCGCGAGGGAGACTGGCGCGTGGAACTCGAGTACGTCGGCGCCGCGACGATCTCGCCGCGTGGTGCGCGCACCGCGGCCGGACGTCCGGTGCGGTTCGCGTTCGAGCGATGGGAGCCGCGCGCCGAGTGGGAGGTGCGCTATTTCGCGTGGAGCGACACGTTGCGCGACCCGCACAAGGCCCCCGGGAACCTCGACGCGATCCTCGCGGGCGCGCCGATGATGACGCGGCGCGAGGCGCGGCTCGACTACATGTGGTACCGCCCGCGCTTCGGGCTGCCACAGGAGCGGTGGGCGCTCGACGCGACCGCGTCGCTCGAGGTCCCGGCGGGAGCGCACCAGCTGCGGATCATCTCCGACGACGCGGCCCGGGTCTGGGTGGATGGCGCGCTGGTCGCCGAGCGGCGGGAACCCGGCGGGTCGGAGGTGATGTACGCGCCGATCACGGCCGGCCGGCGCCAGGTGCGGGTCGCGTTCTACCAGCTCGGGGGCTGGACCGAGTTGCGGGTCGAGGTGGTACGAGGGGTGGCGCGGTCCACGGGGTCCGCGGGTCCGCACTGACCCCGGCGTCCATTCCACCCCGGGGGGCGGCACGATAGCTTGACGTGCTGCCGCCTGACCACCCTGCACCGTACCGATGCTCCGTTCCGTCCGCCTCGCCCTCGCCGTGCTCCTCGCGCCGCTCGCCGCCGCGGGCTGCACCGACAACGACCAGATCTTCATCCCGGAGATCACGGCGACGAACTTCGCGTCGTCGCTCGGGGTGGATCTCGCGAACTCCACGCAGACCGAGTCGGGCCTCTGGTACCGCGACATCTCCGTGGGCGGAGGCGCCGAGGTGCCCACGGCGGGGGGCACGCGGGTGACGATCCAGTACACCGGCTGGCTGCGGAACGGGATCGAGTTCGACACGGGCACCTTCAGCTTCATCACCGGCACGGTGGGTCCGGGCTCCGCGATCCTCGGGATGGACGAGGGGGTCCGGGGGATGCGCGTCGGCGGCGTGCGGCAGATCATCATCCCCCCCGACCTCGGGTACGGCACCGATGGCGCCCCGGGGATCCCGACGCAGAGCATCCTCGTCTTCCGCGTCACGCTCCTGAGCATCGGCTGACCACGTGACCGCCGTCGGATCGCCCAAGGCCGCGCCGGTGCGGCGGTTCGACGCCTCCGAATGGAGGGCGATCATCGCACGCTACACCGGCGCCGACGTCGTACGGTCGTTCGCGCAGGTGTTCGTCACGCTGGGCCTGCTCGTCGCCGGGCTCGTGCTCGCCTATTGGGCGATGGACCGCGCGTGGTGGCTCACCGCGCTCCTGCTCCTGCCGATCGCCGGGCTGATGGTGCGGACCTTCATCATCATGCACGACTGCGGCCACGGGAGCTTCCTCCCCTGGCCGACGGCGAACGACACGATCGGCTTCATCACGGGCGTGCTGACGTTCACGCCCTACGCGCAGTGGCGCCGCGAGCACGCGTTGCACCACGCGTCGTCGGGGGACCTCGACCGCCGGGGCTACGGCGACGTGACGACGCTGACGGTGGCGGAGTACCGGGCGCTCACCAGGTTCGGGCGGCTCAAGTACCGCCTCTATCGCCATCCGCTCGTGATGTTCGGGATCGGCCCGCTGCACATGATGGTGCTGCAGCGGTTCCGGACCCCCGGCGTCGCCTCCGGCAAGCAGCAGCTCTGGAACGTCTGGATGACGAACGTCGCGCTCGTCGGGCTGCTCGTGATCGGCGGTCTCGCCTTCGGCTGGCGGTCGGTGTTCCTGATCTACCTGCCGGCGTACTATCTCGCGGCGGTCAGCGGGATCTGGCTCTTCTACGTGCAGCATCAGTTCGAGGAGGCGTACTGGGAGCGCGGCAAGCAGTGGGACTATGCGACCGCCGCGATCACCGGGTCGTCGCACCTGAAGCTGCCGGCGGTCCTCGAGTGGTTCACGGGTTCGATCGGCCTGCATCACGTGCATCACCTCGGCCCGAAGATCCCGAACTACCGGCTGAAGCGGGCGCACGAGGAGAACCCGATCTTCCAGGAGGCGCCGGTGCTGACGCTGGGGACCGCGTTCCGGACGCTGCGGCTCACGCTCTGGGACGAGGAGCGGCAGCGGATGATCGGGTTCCGCGAACTGCGTGAACCGTCCGCCGCCGCGCGCGCGGGGTGAGCGCAGCCCGGGGCCAGCGCGCGATGCCTGACGCGAACCGCCCCGGATGACGGCCCGCCTCCCCGAGACGCGCGACACGCTCGTCGCCGCGCTCGCCTCCGATGCGCCGGCGGACCGCGACCGGGCCCTCGACCTGATCGCGCGCGCGTACCGCGATCCGGTCGTCGCGATCCTCGCATTGCGCTGGTCGCTCGCGCGGGAGGATGCCGAGGACCTCGCGCAGGGGTTCTTCGCGATGGCGGTCGAGAAGGGGTGGTTCGCGCGGTACGACGCCTCACGCGGTCGCTTCCGCGCGTTCCTCCGCGGCCGCCTCGACGACTTCGCGCGCACGACCTTCCGCGACGCGGGGCGGCTCAAGCGCGGCGGCGAGGTGAGGCACCTGTCGCTCGCTGCCGACGCACCGGGCGCCGCCGCGCTGGCGGACGAGGCCGCGCTCGCATCGCCCGCCGAGGCGGACCGGCTGTTCGAGCGTGAGTGGGCCCGCAGCGTGCTCTCGATCGCCTGTGACCGGCTGCGGGAGGAGTGTGTGGCGTCGGGGAAGCTGGTCGCGTGGCGGCTCTTCGAGCGCTACGACCTGAGCGACCTTCCCGATGAGTCGCGGCCCACCTACGCCTCCCTCGCCGCCGAGCTGGGGGAGCCGGTGACGCAGGTGACGAACCACCTGGCCTGGGCGCGGCGCCGGATGCGCGAGCAGGTGCTCGCGACGCTGCGCGCCCTCACCGCGGACGAGCAGGAGTACCGCGACGAGGTGCGCGCCCTGCTGGGGGTCGAGCCGTGAGTGGTGTGAAGGGTGTCAACGACGCCGCACTGCGCCGCCTTCGCGCACAGCTCGCGACGCCGGCGCTGATCGCGGGCCGATACGCCGTCGGCGCGGAGCTCGGTCGCGGCGGGATGGGCGTCGTGCATCGCGCGACCGACACGGTGCTCGGCCGCGAGGTGGCGGTGAAGCTGCTGGCGGCGGAGGTGCCCGCCGAGCGGTTCGCCGAGGTGATCCGCCGCGAGTTCACCCTCCTCGCGCGGCTCGAGCATCCGGGCATCGTCCCGATCTACGACGCCGGCGTCCTCGACGACGGTCGCGTCTTCTATGTGATGCGGCTGGTGGAGGGGCAGCGGCTCGACGAGTACGCGACCGGCGGAGCGACGCGCGGCGACCTCCTGCGCGTGGCGCTCCGGGTCGCCGAGGCGGTGGCGTTCGCCCACGCGCGCGGCGTGGCGCACTGTGACCTCAAGCCGTCGAACATCATGGTGGGTCCGTATGGCGAGGTGCTCGTGCTGGATTGGGGGATCGCCCGCGTGATGGCGCACTTCGACGGGCGCGAGGACGCCGGACGGGTCGCGGGGACCCCTGGCTACATGGCACCCGAGCAGGTGGTCGCCGACGCGCCGATCACGGAACGGGTGGACATCCACGCGCTCGGGGTGATCCTCGGCGAGCTGAACGAGGTGCATGCCGAGCCGATCCCGAAGCCGCTCCTCTCGATCGTGGGCAAGGCGACCCAGCGTGACCCCGCCCTGCGGTACGCGACGATGCCCGACTTCGCCGCGGACCTGCGACGACTGCTCGACGGGGAGCGCGTCCTCGCGCATCGCGAGGGCCCGCTGGAGCGCGTGGCCCGCTTCGCCCGCCGCCATCAGGTGGCGCTCCTCCTGTTGTTGACGTATGTCGTCGTGCGCCTCGCGATCCTCCTTTGGCGGGGGATCTAAAGGACGGGAGGCCGAAGAGCGGAGAGGAGTCGTGGGATCCGCTCCGCATCGCCCCCCCGCATCATCGCAGGGAAACCACTCACCCCCCGGACCATGAACAAGCCTGTGTTGGGCCTCCTCGCTGGCGCCGGCCTCGGCATCCTCGATGGCCTCTCCTCCCTCGTCTCCGCTCCCGAAGTCGCGCCGGACCTCCCGATGATCATCGTCGGGTCCTGCGGCAAGGGCCTCGTGGCGGGTCTCGTCATCGGGTTCTTCGCGCGGAAGGTGAGCAACCTCACCGCCGGCCTCCTGTTCGGGATCGCGACGAGCGCGCTCGTCACCTGGCCGATCGCGATCGCGCCGAATCCCCGCAACAACAACGAGCCCTACTTCTGGGAGATCATCATCCCCGGCATGCTCGTCGGGCTGATCGTCGGGTTCGTCACGCAGCGCTACGGCACTCGGCCCACGCCGAGCAAGGCGTAGGGGATCACGATGGCTGACGCACAGACGGAACTCGACACGATGGTCCGGAACCTGAAGGAGAAGACGGGGAAGGACCTCGACGCCTGGGTGAGGCTCGCGAAGGCGAGCGGCGAGACGAAGCACGGCGCGATCGTCTCACACCTCAAGGCGAAGCATGGGCTGGGGCACGGGTACGCGAACCTCGTCGCGCACATGCACCTCAAGTCGGGCGCGATCAACGCCGACGCCGGCGACCTCGTGGCGAAGCAGTACGCCGGCGCGAAGGCAGCGCTCAAACCCTGGTACGACACGCTCGTCAAGCAGGTCGCGGCGTTCGGCAAGGACGTCGAGCTCGCACCGAAGAACGCCTACGTGAGCCTGCGGCGGTCGAAGCAGTTCGGGCTGATCCAGCCGAGCACGGCGACCCGGATGGATGTGGGGCTCGTGCTGAAGGGCGTGGCGCCCAAGGGGCGGCTCGAGGCCGCCGGGAGCTGGAACGCGATGTGCACCCACCGGGTGCGGGTCGAGGACGCGAAGGCCCTCGACAAGGAACTCATCGGCTGGCTCCGACAGGCGTACGACGCCGCCTGATCAGTGGTGCAGGACGGCCCTCATCGGCCGTTGGAGCACGGCCATCATCAGTGAGTCGAACGCCAGCGCATCGGCGGTGCCGGCCGGCAGCGGATTCTCCGCTGCCGGCCGCATCACGATGAGTCGCGTCGAGTCGCGCCCGACGATGTAGCCGTAGCGGGCCTGGGCGTCGTCCGCGGCGAGCCGCGCCCACGCCGGTTCGGCGATGACCCGGATCACGAGGAGCGGTGTCGCGACCACGCTCGAGTCGGATCGCACGAAT
Source organism: uncultured Gemmatimonas sp. (assembly GCA_964650715.1). Taxonomy (GTDB): domain Bacteria; phylum Gemmatimonadota; class Gemmatimonadetes; order Gemmatimonadales; family Gemmatimonadaceae; genus Pseudogemmatithrix. The sequence goes on from CAZYUL010000007.1 coordinate 64,189, forward strand.
CGCAGGGTGAGTGCGCGCTCGACCCCTGGCTCGCCGGCGGGCAGGGAGTCGCTCACGCGATAGTGGCCCTCCCAGATGGGCGGCAGGTCCACCGCGAGTCCGGTGGCGGAGTCCGCGAGCAGGTGCCCGATCGGTGGTGACGCCGCCGAGTCCGCGGCGGTCCCGCACGCAGCCAACGCCGCGACAACTACAAGTGTCGAACCTGCGACAAGTCGGCGGCGACTCGCGGAGCGGTGATGAGGGTGGGGCAGGCGAAGCTCCCGGGACGAGGATGCCGTATGCTAGCAGGGGTCCGGCGAAAGCGGACCCCGTCCCCCCAACGCTCCGGGACGGCCCTGTGTCCAACCCCGCGTCACCGATGACATCCCCTGCCATCGCCAAGGATCTCCAGGGCCCGGACGCGGGACCTGACGAGTGGACGCTGATCACCCGGACGATCTCGGGTGATCGGCAGGCCGCCCGGACGCTCTATGACCGCCACGCGAGGCGCGTGCACCGGTTGGTCTTCCGCATCTGCGGGGACGAGGAGCTCTCGTGCGACCTGACGCAGGATGTCTTCGTCCGGGCGTTCGGCCAGTTGGCGAAGTTCCGCGGCGACGCGGCATTCACCACCTGGCTCCACCGGATCGCCGTGACCACCGCACTCAACCAGATGCGGAAGGTCAAGCGGATCCGGGCGCACGAGGAGGTGCTGGGGGACGACGATCACCACGCGGCGCCGGCCCGCGAGGCGGATCCCGACCTCAAGGTCCGATTGCACGCGGCGATCGACGCGCTGCCGGAGGGCCTGCGGATGACGGTGTTGCTGCACGATGTGGAGGGCTACACGCACAGCGAGATCGGCGAGATGCTGGGCGTGGCCGAAGGGACCAGCAAGGCGCGGTTGTTCGAGGCGCGGGCGAAGCTGCGGGTGGCGTTGGCGGACTTCGCGTGACGGCTGGTGGAAGGTGGAAGGTGGAAGGTGGAAGGGACTACGAACGGGGAAACAACGATGACCGATGAACGACTGAACGAACTGATGGCGGAGGCGAAGCACTCGTACCGGGTGCCCGCCGAGCCGCCCCTCGACACGATGTGGGCGCGCATCGAGCGCGAGCACTTCGACGCCAGCGGCCGCGAGGTGGCCGCCGACGCCTGGACGATGGATGGCGGTCCGGCGCGTTGGCCGATGCGGACGCGGGGCCCGCGCCGCTGGCTGGCGCCGGCGGTCGGCATCGCGGCGACGCTGCTGGTCGGCGTCGGCATCGGTCGCTTCACCGCGCCGGCGTCGCCAGCCGACGTCGTCGCCGAACTGCCGGTCGCGCAGGACGCGACGATGCCCGTCGCGCACGATGTCGCCGAGCCGCTGCAGCGCGCGACGTCGGAGTACATCGATGATGCGGTCTCGCTGCTCGCCTCGTTCCGGCGCGACCTGCGGGCGTCGGGGACGCCGAGCGACGCGCGGTTCGTCGCGCAGGCGACCCTGCTGCTCGGCACCACCCGACTGTTGCTCGATTCCCCCGCCGCATCCGACCCTCAGCTGCGCGACCTCCTCGATGACCTCGAGCTGGTGCTCGCGCAGGTGGCGAAGCTCCGCACGGAGCCGCGCCCCGAGGAACTGACCTTCATCACCGAGGCGATGGATGAACGCGCCGTGGTCCCGCGCCTGCGGACCGTCGCGGCCTCGCTCTCGGCATCCGGCTACTAGAGGAATCGACCCATGCGATCCACGATCATCCGACCGACCCTCGTGCTGCTCCTGGCGGCGACCGCACTCGGCGCCCAGCGGGCGCCGCGCGCGCCGCTGCCGCCCCTGCCACCCGAGCCGCCGCTGGCGCCGCTGCCACCCGAGCCGCC
>CAZYUL010000008.1:0-64977 GCA_964650715.1 uncultured Gemmatimonas sp.
GCCCAGATGATGTTCTCCGGGCCCCACGCGGCGTCGCCGCCGAAGAAGACGCCGGCGCGCGAGCTCTGGTGCGTCACCTTGTCCACCTTCGGCATGTCCCACTTGGGGTCGAACTCGATCCCGACGTCGCGCTCGATCCAGGGGAACGCGTTGTCCTGACCGATAGCGAGGATCACCTCGTCGCAAGGCAGGACCACCGTCCCGACCACCGTCGAGACCTGCTTGCCGGAGGAGTCCTCCGACCACTGCAGTCGCTCGAACTCCATCCCCGTGAGCTTGCCCCCCTCGACGACGAAGCGCTTCGGCGCGTGGTTCTCGACGATCTCGACGAGTTCCTCCTCGGCGTCCTCGAGCTCCCACGGTGAGGCCTTGAAGTGCTTGCGTCCACGCCGGGCGATGACCTTGACGTCGGTGGCGCCGACGCGCTTGGCGGTGCGGCAGCAGTCCATCGCGGTGTTGCCGACGCCGATGATCAGGACGCGCTTCCCGATCCGCTCCACGTGCCCGAAGTGCACGTTGGCGAGCCACTCGATGCCGATGTGGACGCTTTCCTTGGCGTCCCATCGGCCGGGGATCTCGAGCTCCTTCCCCTTCGGCGCGCCGCTGCCGACGAAGACGGCGTCGTAACCCTCGGCGAGGAGGCGCCGCATCGAGTCCACCGGGGTGCCGTACCGCATGTCGGCCCCCATGTCGATGATGTAGCCGCACTCCTCGTCGAGCACCTGGGGAGGCAGGCGGAAGCTCGGGATGTTGATCCGCATCAGGCCGCCAGGTCGGGCGTTCCGCTCGAAGATCGTGACCTCGTAGCCGAGCGGCAGGAGGTCGTTCGCGACCGTGAGCGAGGCCGGCCCGGCGCCGACGCAGGCGATCCGCTTGCCGTTCTTCTTCTTCGGCGCCTTGGGGAGCCGGTCGCGGATGTCCCCGCGATGGTCCGCCGCGACGCGCTTGAGGCGGCAGATCGCGACCGGCTTCTCCTCCACCCGCCCGCGGCGACAGGCCGGCTCGCAGGGGCGGTCGCAGGTGCGTCCGAGGATCCCCGGGAACACGTTCGACTCCCGGTTGAGCATGTACGAATCGTCGTACCTGCCCTGCGCGATCAGCCGCAGGTACCCCGGGACGTTCGTGTGGGCCGGGCACGCCCATTGGCAGTCCACCACCTTATGGTAGTAACGCGGATTTGTGACGTCCGTGGCAGCCATCCGGTCCGTGGCCTCCCGAGGGGTTGCAGTAGCTTCGCTCCGGGGGAGGGGGCGGAGCAAGGCGGGGAAGTCCCGGCGGCCGGTCGGCGGAACCGTGACGCCAGCGTGGTTGACGCCCCTACAGGGGCGCCGTACATCTGTGCGATGCACATCCCCGGCAGGACCCCCAGATCCGCGCTCGTGGCGCTCGCGGCGCTCGCGACGGCGACGAGCGCCGTCCCCGCCCAGGGACTCCGCGAGCAGTTCACGAACCTCTTCGTGTTCGGTGGCGGAGGGATCCAGCTCTTCCTTCCGGGCACAGCCGACCCCAACAATCCCGCGAGCACGCAGGCGCACGGGAACCATTTCATCCCGGCGACGGTGGACGCCAACGGCGCCCTCATCTCGTTCCTCGGCAACGCGATCGCGTCGAGCGCGGCGCGGACGCCGCTCAGCGCGGCGTCGTCGGGCACGACCTTCCGGTTCGTGGATGGCGCGCCGGTCGCCACGTCGATCTCGTCGGGGCCACTCTTCGCGGAACGCGCGCAGACGCTCGGGAAGGGGCGCGTCTTCGTCGGGTTCAATCGCAACGCCGCGAGCTACTCGTCGCTCCGTGGCGTGCCGCTCGACGACATCGGCCTGATCTTCACGCACGTCAACGTGACTGAGGAGTCCTCGCCGGGCTGCAGTGCGGCGCAGGGGGGCGACTGCGACCTGATGGGCATCCCCCGGCTCGAGAACGACATCATGCTCGCGTCCATCTCGTTGGACGTGGATGTGGCGGTCACCTCGTTCTTCGTGACCTACGGGCTGACCGACCGTCTCGACATCTCGTTCGCCCTTCCCGTCGTCTCGGCGACGCTCCGGGGCAGTTCGCACGCCGAGATCGTGCCATTCGGTGGGCCTCCGGCGGTGCACTTCTTCGCGGGCACCGAGACCGAGCCGGTGCTCCATGCCTCGAGCGCCGTCTCCGGGACGGCGACGGGGATCGGAGATGTCTCGACGCGCCTCAAGTTCAACGTGAACCAGACCGAGCGAACCGGCTTCGCGCTCCTGCTCGACATGCGGTTCCCTACGGGGAGCGAGGAGGACCTCCTCGGCACGGGAAACCTCTCGGCGGGCGCGCTGGCGGTGCTCTCGGCACGCTTCGACCAGTTCTCACCCCACGCGAACATCGGCTTCCTGCACCGCTCCGGCGATGCCGAGAACAATGCGCTCCTCGCCACGGTCGGGTTCGACCACCTGCTGTCGCCTTGGGCGACCTTCGCGGCGGACATCGTCTCGGAGTTCCAGGTCGGGGCGAGCAAGCTGTCGATCCCCGGGACGGTGCACTACGACACGCCGTTCATCCGCACGGTGGACCCGAGCTCGATCCCCGAGATGCGCGACAACATCGTGAACGGCTCGTTCGGCTTCAAGTTCCGCACTGTCGGCGAGTTGACGATGGTCACGAACGCGATCGTGCCGCTCAACCGGGCCGGGCTGCGCTCGAACCTGCTCTGGAGCGTCGGCGCCGAGTACAGCTTCTAGCGGGCCACGAGCCGGCTTCCCGCGACCGGACGCCGGCGGTTCAGCGGACCTCGGACAGGCGCCACGCGCCCGCGGGGTCTCGGATGATCGTGAAGTGCAGTGTGAGGTCGTTCCGCTCCGTCCGCGATGTCGAGCGGTTCTCGTACTCGTACACCGCGGCGACGTCCAACGACGCCCGGTCGTCGGCGGGTTCGAAGCGCGTCGTCGTGAAGGTCGCGCGGAAGTTGCGCGCCGACCGGAAGAACGCCTCCCAGCTCGCCTGCCGCTGCGGCGTCATCGCCGGGTAGATGCGCCTGACCCGCGCGACATCCATGGACTCGATGGCGGTGCGATAGTCCTCGATCACGCGGTCGATCGCCGGCCGCGACTCGGCGGCGGTCGGCGCGGGCGGCGCCGCGGTGACGTTCGCGACGGCGGAGGACGTCGTGGGGGCCGCGACGCTGGCGGGCGGCACCGTCGGCGTGTTCGGCAGCGGCGCCGAGACCGGCTCGGCACGACGGGCGTCGGCGGCCACCTGCCGGTCACGCGCGGCGCGCTCGGCGACGGCCCAGCGCTGGGTGGCGGCGGTGAGGCGGTTGATCGCGTCGGCGGTCCGCGACTGGGCGGTCATCGCGTCGGCGGCCTGCAGTTCGAGATCGCCTTCGGAGAGTTCGACGGCGGTGGCGCCGGCGCTCACCGCGTGGCGACGCGCCTCGAGTGCCGAGCCGCGGAGGGCGGCGACGAGCGTGTCGCGGGAGGTCGAGGTCGCGGGAGACCGGACTACCGGCGCAGCCGCCGAGACGGCGGCCGGGCTGGGGGGCGGGGGTGTCACCACCGGAGCGTCCTGCTGCGGTGACGCCGGCGGCGGGTCGCTCGGCTCTGTGGAGGGAGCCGCCGGCGGGATCGGGTTTGCCGCCGCGTCCAGCGCGATCCCCGTGGGGCTCGCCGCGGAGGACCGCTTCCACGGAGCCCACCAGCCCAGGGCGACGACGGCGATCCCCGCGGCGGCGATGCCGGCGTAGCGGAGCGTTGAGCGGGGAGTGTCTCCGGCCTTCGTGCGCGTGCGCGGGAAGGTCGAAGGCATCGCGGCCGATCGCTCGGCGTCGCGGAGGACGAGGCTGGCCGTATCACGCCGCGGCGCGATCGAGTCGCGCACGTGGAGCAGGGCGCGAGACATCGCGGCGGCACTCTCGAAGCGCTGCTTCGGGTCCTTGGCGAGAGCCGTCGCGAAGACCGCGTCCAGGTCGGGGGGGAGTCCGGGGACCGAGTCCGAGAGAGGCGGCGGATCGTTGCTGACGATGTTGAAGAGCACCGCGTGCAACGTCTCGCCGTCGAACGGCCGCGCATTCGAGAAGAGCTCGTAGCCGACGCAGGCGAGGGAGAAGATGTCCGATGCTGGCGTGATGGGATCGCCGGTCACCTGTTCCGGCGCCATGTACTGCGGCGTGCCGATCATCTCACCTGACTTCGTGAGGTCGGAGGCCTGGAGGTGCGCGATCCCGAAGTCCATCAGCTTCGCGCGCCCCTCGACGGTCACTCGGATATTGGCCGGCTTGATGTCGCGGTGGATGACGCCGTGGCTGTGGGCGTAGCCGAGGCCGTTGAGCGTGTCGATCAGGATGTCGAGCTTCGCCTCGAGCGCGAGGGGGACGCGCTTCGTGATGATCTCCGCGAGATCGTAGCCCTCGACGTACTCCATCGCGATGTAGAGATGCTCCGCGATCTCGCCGAAGTCGAAGATCGTGATGACGTTCGGGTGCTGGAGGCTCCCAGCCGCGCGGGCTTCGCGGAGGAAGCGCTCGCGGAGCTGGTCGTCGCTCGCGATGACCGTGCTCATCACCTTGATCGCGAGCGTGCGGTTGAGGACCGGATCGAAGGCGCGATGCACGACGCCCATCGCCCCTTCGCCGATCTTGTCGACGAGCTGGTATTTGCCCAGGTGCGATCGTGCGTCCGCCATTCGTCGAATCTCGCTCCATCGGTGGGGTCGCGCTAGCTTCCCATCCCATATGCGCACCCAGAAGATTCGAAACGTCGTGGGGGGTCTCCTCACGGCCGTCCTCCTCCAGTCTCCCGGCGCGTCGCTCGACGCGCAGACCCGTGGGACCCTTTACGTCGTCGGCGGTGGCCCGCAGCCGCCCGAGCTCGTGCAGGAGTTCGTGGACCTGGCCGGGGGTCGGAGCGCACGGATCCTCGTGATGGCGATGGCGAGCGCGGCGGGGGCGACGAGCGGCGAGGAGAAGGCGGCGCAGCTGCGTGGGCTCGGCGCCGAGGCGCGGAACGTCTGGATCACGCGCACGGAAGCGCTGATGGACTCGATCGCGGCGTTGGTGGGTGAGGCCACCGCGATCTGGTTCGGCGGTGGAGACCAGTCGCGGCTGATGGACGTGCTGCGCGGCACGCCGACCGAACGGGCGATCCAGGAGGGGTATGCGACACGCGGGCTCGTTGTCGGCGGCACGTCGGCCGGCGCGGCGGTGATGTCGCGGGTGATGATCACCGGGAATGAGCGGAATCCGGGCGGGACGCGGCCCGACAGCACGCTCGACTGGGGCGTGATCGCGCGGGGGAACGTTGAAACCGTTCCCGGGCTCGCGCTGCTGCCGGATGCGATCGTGGACCAGCACTTCCTGCGGCGCCGGAGGCACAATCGGCTGATGAGCCTCGTGCTGGAGCGGGAGCCGTGGCTGGGCGTCGGGATCGACGAGTCCACCGCGCTCATCGTGGAGCCGGATGGCACCTGGCGGGTGAGCGGGGCGAGTGTGGTGGTGATCTACGACGCGCGTGGGGCGGAACGCAGCGGTCCCGCCGAGCAGGTGCTCGGCGGGACCGGGATGCGGGTGCATGTGCTGCCGAAGGGGGGGAGGTGGGACGCCGCGAGTGGGGGCGCTTCGCTCCAGCGGCCATAGCGACTTGTCCTAAGGTCTCGCCTCCACCGGACCTCCCTTCGCTCCCTGCGCCACCTCCCCCGCGAACAGCACGCTGTTGAACACCACCTTGAATGTCCCGAACGGTTGCCCGCGCCACTGCGGCCGGAAGCCGAGCAGCACCACGTGCCCGCGGCCGTGCCGCACATCGAGCGCCGCAGCCCTCCCCTGCAGGTACTTCTCGCCGAGGAGATAACCCGAGACCAGCGGTGAGCCGCTCGCGGGGTACCGGGCGAGCACGGCCCCCTCGAACCCGGCGAGCGTGCTGAAGGCGGGGCTCCCATCCACGAAGATCCGCGCCCGCTCCGGCATCCCCGCCATCACCGGGTGCGCCGCGTCGGTCGTGACCTCCAGGATCGAGCCGCCGGAGAAGAACTCCCGCCGGGGCACCCCCTCGAGGTCGTTCTTCACCGGGAGGCCGAGCTGCTTGATCGCGAAGTCGGTCCCTGAGCTGAACGCCACGAGCGTTCCGCCACCGCGCACGAAGGCGTCCAGCGCGCGCACGCCCTCGGCACCGAGTCCGCCCTCGAATCGCGGGGGAACCGTGCCCGGAGCGTATCCGTCCATCACCGTCGCGGTCCGCTCACTGGCGATCACGATCACGTCGAACCGCGAGCCGATGTCACCCGCGCGGATGTCGGCATTCCTCACGATGGCGTATGGCACGCCGAAGGTGTCGAAGAGCCACTCGGTCCACCCGGCATCCATGCTCGGGGACCAGGGGCTGTAGAGGCCGATACGCGAACGGACGGGCACGCCGCCGCCATTCGCTGGGCGGGCCCGGCGCGTCGCGTTCACGCCCCACTCCTGCGCCAACCGCTCCGACGCGGCGTTCGCCGGCACCACATAGCGACCGTTGTCGAACCGCACGGCGGCGCCGTCGGCGAGGGCGCGCGAAACGAGCCTGAACGAGTTGGTGACGGCCGGGTCGAGCAGATACTGGTCGCCGGCTCCGGTGATGCGCGCGGCCGGCGCAACGATGCGCTCCGCGGCGAGGGCCGGGCCAAGCGCCGCGCGCGACTCGCTCGCGAGCGGTGACATCACTTCGATGGTCCGCACATCCATCTGCGCCGGGAGTGTCCAGCCCGCCGCATCGTACGGTTGCTCTGGCGGTCCGCCCGGGAACTCCCGCAGGTCGGGGTACTTCTGCACCTCGAGCAGCTGCCGTGCGAGCTCGGCGAACTCCTGGTCCATCGGGATCACCCAGCTGCCGCGCGCCCGCGTAGCACCGTCGAACGTGGCATCGGCGGTGAGCTGGTGCACGCGGATGCCGTTGAGCGCGAGGCGACGGAGCATCTCGACGGCGTTGCCCACGTCGCGCTGCTCCTGCGGGATCACGTAGGCGAATGGTGGCTCGGCGCGGTACTTCGCGATGGTGTTGCGCCCGGCCTGATAGCGGTTCCAGAGCAGGTCCTCCTTGTACCGCACGGCGTAGTCGAGGACGGCCATGCTCGCCGTGTGCATGTAGTCCACGGCATCCTTGAGCCGCCACCAACCCCCTCTCCACGGGCTCGCGTAGAGCGCCTGCGGCCGGAAGTCCCGCATGTCGGCGGGGAAGTCGCTGAGCGTGTAGAAGTGCGGCGTCGCGTACCGGTAGAGCGCGGTCTCGGTCCAGAACGCGTTGATGTTCTGGAACATCGGCAGGTAGTCGATGTAACCCGGGTACCACGCGTCGAACCCGGTGCCCATGTGCGTCGCACCCGGCTTCCCCTCGGTCTCGAGCTGCTGGGCGATCGCCATCCCGATCGTGTTCACCTGCCGCGACATGAGCGGGTTCACGCGCAGGCCGATCGGCTCGGCGAACGGCGGCAGCCAGATGCGGGTGGGGAAGGGCGACGACTGATGCTGGACGTAGATGATCTGCGGCTCCCAGTGGCGCCACACCTGCGTCACGACGCGCGACTCCACGACGTTCAGCATGTAGCCGTCGCGGTTGTTGTCGTGGCCGATGTACCGCTGGTACAGCTCGTACATCGGACTCACCTCGTACGAAGTGCCGACGTTCTCGCGGTACCAGTTCGCCACCATCTCCTGGCCATCGGGGTTGATGCTCGGCCAGAGGAGCAGGACCGTGTTGTCGAGGATCGCCTGCGTCCGCTCGTCGTTCCGCGACGCGAGGTCGTACGCGAGCTGGATCGTGTGCTGCGCGCCGGCGGCCTCGGAGGCGTGCAGTCCGCCGCTGATGTCCACGAACGGCTTGCCCTCGCGGGCGAGGGCGCGCGCTTCCGCGTCGGTGAGGCCGGCGGGGTGGGCGAGACGCTGGGCGATGGCTCGCAGTCGGTCGAGGTTGGCGAGGTTCGCCGGCGAGGAGATGAGCGCCAGGGTCCAGTCACGGCCAGTGGACGTCTTGCCGACGTTGACGAGCTGCAAGCGGTCGGACGCGGCGTCGAGGCGCTCGAAGTAGGCGATCGACTCGGTGTAGTTGGCGAGCTTGTAGTCGGCGCCGATCGGATACCCGAGCACCGACTCGGGAGTGGGCAATCGCGCCGCGCCCCCCTGCGCCGACGCGGAGGCGACGGCGAGGAGGGCGAGAGCGACTGCGCGAAGGACGTTCGCGCGCATGGGCATCACATCAGTTGTTCGGGTCGAGGATGCGGGCGATCTCGGTGCGGAGGTCGCGGAGGTGGATGCGCGTCATCGCGTCCGCAGCGCGCGGCTGGGCCGCGGCGATGGCGCGATCGAGGTCTTGCAGCTCTGCGCGCAGCACGCCGCGCAGGTCGCTGAACGCCGGGTTCGCGGCGGCCGCGGCGGCCGCCGCCGCAGCGGAGCCGGCCGGCGGTGCGGGAGGATTCAGCCGGGCATCCGCCGTGACCAGGAAGGCGCGGTGGAGGTTGCGCCGGTACACGTTGACGCGAACCGAGGATGCCGTAAGCTCGCCCCAGATGCCGGCCCGGAGGTCCTGCATGAGGTCAGCGACGGTGTAGGCGTCCTGCGGACGCGCAGCAGCTGCCTCGAACTCCACCAGGCGGTTCAGTCGCGAGGTGCTGAGCAGGGAATTGACGAGCGCCTGGTGACGCGCGCGGAACCGCTCCACCGCGCCCTCGTTCTCGATCCGGCGCAGGAGCGACGGCTCCAGGAACATCGCCGGCACCTGGAAGGCCGTCTGGTTCAGGTACCGGACGGCGGCGCGCTGGCGGGCCCGTTCGACCGGCGTGAAGCGCTCACCGGTGCCGTACTTCTCCTGCGTGTAGGCCGCCCCGACGATCGCGCCGACGTGGTTCATGTAACGTCCCCACTGGCTGACGGCCTCGTTGTAGAGGGTCTGCAGCTCGTCGTAGTTCTCCATCGGCTTCTCCGCCACCTGGCGGAGCATCCCGACGACGCGCGTGAGGTTGCGCATCCCGAGCTCCGTCGAGCGGACGGCGTCGGCATCGCCGACGGCCTCGGTGAGATTCTCGAGGTCCGCCGTCGCGTCTGGCGTGCTGAAGCGGAGCCAGGGGAACTGGTCCTGCTGCCGCGCCCACTGGTCGAGCACCGGCCGTTCCTCGTCCGGCGTGCGGGCGCCCGGGATCGGCGCGTAGCCCCACTTCAAGGCGAACTTGTCGTAGGGACCGACCTGCGGGAGGAGTAGGTGCGGGGGGATCGAGTCCTCGGGCTGCGCCACGTAGTTGAATCGCGAGTAGTCCATGAGCGTCGCGACGTGCCCGTTCATCCGCTCGAGGAATGCCCGGTTGCGGATCGAGTCCACGGGGTACTGCGCCGACGCCTTCATGTTGTGCGGGAAGCCGATGGAGTGGCCGATCTCGTGCGTCACCACGTACTCGACGAGGCGTCCCATCAACGAGTCAGGCATCGGGAGCTGCTGCGCGCGGGGATCGAGCGGCCCCACCTGGATGAAGTACCAGTTCTTCTGCAGCTCCATGATGTTGTGGTACATGTTCACTTCGCCCTTGATGATCTGACCCGAGCGCGGGTCCACGATCTGGCCTCCGGTGGCGTTGGGAACCGTGGAGGGGCGCCAGTAGATCACCGAGTGGCGCGCATCGAAGAGCGAGAAGTCAGGGTCCTGCTCCGGCGTCGGCGCGATCCGGCCGAAGATCGCGTTGCTGAATCCCGCCTCGCGGAACGCCTCCTGCCACTTGTCCACGCCGGAGACGATCCACGGCTTGAGCCAGTCCGGGGTCGCCGGATCGATCCAGTAGATGATCGGCTCGACCGGATCGGAGATGGCGGCGCTCGGGTCCTTCTTCTCGAGCTTGAAGCGATGGATCACGCTGACCTGCTTCGACTTGTGTTCGCGGCTGTTGAAGTCGTAGAAGGAGCTCGAGATGAAGCCGACCCGCTCATCCTCCCAGCGCGGCATCATCGGGGTATCGGGGAGCAGGACCATCGAGAAATGCACCTGGTTGGTCTGCGAGCGGGCGGGGCCGGGCCCCGCCGCGGCGCCCGGGAAGCCGCCTCCGGTCGGCGGGTTGGGCGCCGAGCCGGTCTGGGTGACTTCGACGTTCACGTTGCGCGCGAACGACCAGGTGCGGTCGATCCAGCTGCGATTCCGCTGGATCCCCTGGATCGGGGAGAACTCCGGGATGTTGGAGAGGAAGAGGTCCGTCGCGTCGATGACCGCGGCGCTGTCCGGTCCGTATGCCTGCACATCCCAGGTGGCGAGCACCGCGCCCTGCCGGAAGGTCGAGACCTGCCGATGGATCGCCTGCGACGGGTCCGCTTGGAGCCGGAAGTCGCGGCGGCGCAGCACGACGCGATTCCCCATCCGCTCCCACTGGACCACGTTCTGGCTCCCGCCGCCGAAGAACCCACCGGGGTTCTGCAGGGTGCTCGCGGCGTTGCGCGAGATCAGCAGCATCTCGCGGTTCAACGCGCCTGCGGGGATCTCGAAGAGCATCCGGTCGCCGATGCGGTGGACCTTGAAGAGCCCCTCCTGCGTCACCGCGCGGTCCGTCACGACCTGGCGATACGCGCGCGGCCCCTGCTGCTGGCCTCCTGGGCCACCTTGCCCGCCGCCCGCGCCCTGCTGAGTCCCAGGAGCGCCAGTCTGTGGGCCGCCTTGTGGCGCTCCGCCAGCCGGCGGAGTCGTGGTCGGGGTGGTCGCAGGGGCCGGTCTCGTCGGTGTCGCGGTGGTCGGCGGCGTCGAGGAGGCCGCGGTGGCGCAGCCGGCGAGGGCGAAGCCCGCGGCGAGCAGGGCGGTGCGGCGGATGGGGAGTCGCATGCGTTCCAAGTGAGGTAGGGGTTCTGGGATGCGCCAATCTACGCGGCGCGTCACGGGTTCGTTATCCGCGCACGGGCGGCCGGGGAGTCGTGACGAGCACCGCCGAGGTCAGGTGTGAGGTGACGTTCGCCAGCGTCTTGAACATGTCGGGGATCACGTCCACGGCGATCAGGATCCCGACGCCCTCGGCGGGCAGCCCGAGGTCCACCAGCACCGGCGCGAGGAGGAAGAGGCTCGCCGATGGGATGCCCGGGACGCTGAAGGAGAGCAGCGTGGAGGTCACCACGAGGCCGAGCAGCGCGCCATCGCTCATCGGAATCCCGTAGAGCTTCCCGAGGAACACCACCCCGACGACCCACGCCATCGGCACGTTCACCCGGAAGGTCGAGACCGCCAGCGGCAGCACGAACCCGCTCGCGACCGGACCGAGGCCGAGCTTCTCCTTCACCGCGCTGATCATCATCGGGAGCGCGGCCAGCGAGGAGCGCGACCCGATGGCGAGCGCCTGGGCCGGCGCGGCAGCGCTCGCGAACGCGCGGAGCGAGGTCCGGCCGATGACCGCGACGACGGGGTAGAGCAGCAGGGTGAAGAGGAGCAGGGTGGCGACGAGGGTCGCGATGTAGTGCGCAAGTGCGCCGACGCTCGAGGCGCCGAGCCGGGCGCCGAGCGCGAGCGCAAGTCCGAAGACGCCGACGGGGGCGATGGCGACCACCCAGCCGACGAGGACGAGCATCGCGTCGGTGATGCCGCGCGCGGTCGCGATGACCGCCTCGCGGCGCTCGCCCGGGACCTGCTTGAGCGCGAAGCCGAGCAGCAGCGCGAAGACGACGAGCGGGAGGAGCGCACCATCAGCGGCGGCGCGGATGGGATTCACCGGCACCATCTCGATCAGGCGCTGCGCGAGGGAGGGCATCGCCGGTGCATTCGTCGCCTGGCCGGCCGAGCCGCGGATATTGGCGGCGACCTCCTCGGGGAGCGCGAATCCGGCGAAGGAGAGCCTGGCGATGACGTACGCGAGCAGCCCGCCGGCGACCAGCAGCACGAGGAACACGCTCACCGCGCGGACGCCGGCGCTCCGCAGCTCGGCGCTGCCGCCCGTGGATGCGACCGAAGCGACGGTGAGTGCGAACACCAGCGGGATCACCGTCATCCGGATCGAGTTGGTCCAGAGCGTCCCGATGACATCGGCGAAGGCGACGATCCCTTGCATCGCGCTCGCCCCGGAGCGGGCGAGCAGCGCTCCCGCCGCGAGACCGAGGACGAGGGCCGCGAGGACGCGGAGTGAGGGCGACCTCACTTCGCGCGAATGGTCGTCGTGTAGCCGCCCCGGTCCCAGTGCAGGATCAGTCGGTCACCCTGCACCTTGATCGCGAATCGTTCCTCGAACGAGCCGAGGTCGGGGCGCCACGTCATCGGGATGCGCGCGAGGTCCTGCGTGGCGTCGTACGCGGTGCCCCACTGTCCGGTCTGGCGGTTCACGATGAGCAGCGCGGTGCCGCGCGACGGGAGGAGGAACATCGTATACGTCCCCGCGGGAACCGTCGCGCCGCCGATCTCCAGGTCGCGGTCGGTGCGGAGCGTCGTCGCGGCGTTGGCGCCGAGACGCCAGGTGGTGTCGAAGGGCACGAGCGCGCCCCAGATCTCGCGACCGCGCTTGGCCGGGCGACCGTAGTCCACGAGGACGGTCGCGGGCCCGATCGTGGCGCGCGTGGTGTCGCGGGCGGAGGCGGTGCTCACCCGGACCCCCGCCGCCTCGGCCACCGCCCACGCACGGGCGATGGCGCGGGCATCGACGGCGTCGTCCACGGTGCCGACGAACTTCTGCGTGGTGAGCGTGCCGTCGAGTCGGATCACGCCGCCTCGCGCGTCCAGCCGAACGCCGGTGCGGAACCCTCCTTGCACGAGCTCGGCGGAGTCGGCTCCGAAGAAGCGGATGTCCTGCCGCACCGGCGCCTGCTGCTGCACGCCGAAACCGATGGCGTGGGCGGCGCCGTGCGCGCGTGCGGCCGACGCGAGGAGTGACATCATCACGCGGGAGAGCGCCAACGTCCCCACCGTCCCTCGGGGCGCGGCGGCGCGGAGCGTCACGGCCTGTCCGTTCTGCAGCGTCTGCCGGATGACACTGTCGCCCGTGAAGGTCATCGTCAGCGGCGCCGGCTGGTTGGGCGCCGGGCTTCCGTCGGGCCGAAGCAGTTGCTGCTCGTACGCCGCGACACCCCCCGCGCCGTCGAGCGTCACGACGTACCGGGTGAGTGAAGGGGTCGGGGAGCGGCGGGCGAGCCACCCCTCGATGCGGTCGCCGGTACGGACGAACGACTCGACGGCTACCGTATCGATGCCGAGCCGGACGACGAACCCGCCGCGCGCGGGTTGGGCGGCGATCGGCGCGGCGACGAGCAGGAACGCCAGGGCGGATGAGGTCGGACGCATGCGATGGCTCCGGTGACTGGGCGGCGATTGCTGGGAGAAGATACCGCCGCCATCTTCGTGGCGTGACCACCCCGACGCGCAGTCCCGAGACCGCCGAACCCCGCGACCTGGGGATGGGGCGCCTCGTCGCCCAGACCTACCGCGGGCGGTTCTTCGGGAAGGACGGGCAGCCGCTCGGACACAAGTACGGTCTCGGACCGCAGCGCACCGAGCGGGCGCTGCTCCGCGCGCTCAACGCGAGCTGGATCTCGTTCCTGGCCTGGACCGTCGGGCTCATGCTCCTGGTCAACGGCATCTTCGCGATCGCGTTCCGCTCACTCGGCCCAGCGGCGCTCTCCGGCGAGGATGCCTTGGGGCTGAGCGACCCCTTCCTGCGCGCGCTCTCGTTCAGCGTCGGCGTCTTCACGACGACCGGACTCGACGGGGTGCATGCGGTGGGGCCGACGGCGACGTGGCTCGTGATCCTCGAGAGCATCGTCGGGATGCTCTTCGTCGTCGCCGCCGCTGGGCTCGTGATCGCGCGGCTCACGCGCCCGAGGATGCGCCTCCTCTTCAGCGAGAGCGCGATCGTCGCGCCGTACGAGGGCGGACGCGGCCTCATGTTCCGCATGACCAACGCCCTGCCGAACCACCTGACCGACGTCCGGGCGCGCGTCTACCTGATCTGGTACGAGACCTTCGACGGGGTGCGGGAGCGCAACTTCCACCAGCTGGCGCTGGAGCGTGATGCGGTGGAGTTCTTCTCGCTGCACTGGACGGTCGTGCACCCGATCACGGCGACGTCGCCGCTGCGCGGGGTGACGCCGGAGATCCTCGCCGCGAACCAGGCCGAGATCGTGATCTCGGTGAGCGCCCACGAGGAGGCCTTCTCGACGCGGGTCACGTCGCGCACCTCCTACATGCATGACGAGGTCCGCTGGGACGTGCGGTTCGCGAGCATCTTCACCGAGAGCCCGGACGGCGCGACGGCGATCGACGTGGAGCGGCTCAACCGCACGGAGCGACTGGAGGAGGGGAGCACGAGCCGACCTGCCGCGATCGAGGATCCCGACCGCGCGCGCCGGGATTCCCTCCAAGTCGGCTGAGCCGGCGCTCGCGGGCCGACAGATCGCATGAAGCTGCTGCCACCGACCGTCGGGCCGATCGTCGGTCACACGACGACCGACGCGACGCGCATCTGGCTGCGGGGCGACGTGAGCCGACGCGAGGGGGGCTATCGCCGCGCGTTCGGCGCCGTGAGGATCCGTGCGCTGGGCGCGCGGCAGTGGGGGGCACCCGTCTTCACGAAGCTCCAGCCGCACTTCGACGCGACCGGCATCTGCGTCATGCAGGGGCTCGCCGCGGCGACCGAGCACGAGTATCAGGCGGGATGGTTCCACGCCGAGCGCGAGCTCACGGAGCTGCGTCCCGCGATGCCGCTCGACTGGAGCGTCGCGGCCACCGGCGGGGTGCGGACCACCCCGGCGACCAGCGACGTGCCGCGGCGATACGTCGTCGGCTCCTGCCGTTACCTCCTCCGGATGTTCGACGGCGCGCTCTTCGACGAGCGAGGCGACAAGACCTTCCGCAGCATCCTCGCGCAGCACGAGGCGCCCGACGGGCGCCTCGACGGGCTGGTGATGCTCGGCGACCAGATCTACGCCGATGACCTGGGCCTGTTCGGCGCGGAGCGGAGCGTGGATGACTACCTCGCGCGGTATCGCCTGGTGTTCGGCCAGCAGGCCCTGCGGCGCCTCATGTCGCTGGTGCCCAGCTACATGATCCTCGACGACCATGAGATCGAGGACAACTGGCCGAATCGGGCGACTTCGCGGGACCGCGTGACGCTGTATCCGGCGGCGATCCACGCGTATCAGGTGTATCAAGCGAGCCACAGCCCTCTCTTCGGGCTCTCCAGCGCGTCCCGCGTGGACGGCACGCCGACGCGGTTCTGGTACACCTTCAACGACGGGTGCTGCGACTGGTTCGTGATGGATACGCGCACCGAACGACGCTACCGCGGCGGCCCTGACGAGGACCGGATGCTGGATGACCGGCAGTTCGCGGCGCTGCTCGACTGGCTCGGCGACTCGAGCGGACGGGTCAAGCTCATCGCCAGTTCGGTCCCCTTCTTCCCGGATGTCGAGGGGGACGGCAGCGACAAGTGGACGGGGTTCCGGCGGCAGCGTGCCGAGATCCTCGACCACATCTTCCGTCGGAAGGTCCCGCGGGTGGTCTTCGTCTCCGGCGACGTGCACTGCTCGTTCGTCGCCGAGTTGACAGCGACCGGTCGCCGCGGGCCCAAGGTGACCCAGATCGTCTCGTCGAGCTTCTTCTGGCCATACCCGCACACCGGGTCGCGCGAGTTCCGGCGGGATGGAAGGCTCGACGTGCCGCGGGGCGGGGCGGCGTACCGGGTCAGCGGACCTCCGGAGGTGCTCGCGACGGACAATTTCGCGAGGCTCGACGTCTCGCCGGACGCGATCACCGTCCGGTACTTCGGTCGCAAAGGCCAGCCGCTCGCGCCCGCGCGTCGCGTGGGATTCTAGCCGGCCCGCGCGCCCGACGCGGCCTGGCCGACGCCGAGCCGGATCGACTCGAGGTCGAGCTCCTGCTCCAGCTCGCGCAGCGTCTCGTCCGAGATCGCGCCCTCGTTGCGGAGTCGCACCAGCATCCGCCGTTCCGCCGCGATCACACCGGCGCGGAGCCGGCGGCGGCTCTCGGAGTCCCCTCGATGATGCTCGTGCGCGCGGACGCGCTCGCGCATCTCGGCGCGGAGCCACTCGACATCGCGCGCGTCGGCCCAGGGTTCCCGGGAGAGGTCCTCGATCGCCTCGGCCCCGCGCCGCAGCGCCTCACGCCGCGCGAAGCGTTCCTCCTCGGCGTGCTGGTGCTCCGGCGTGAAGTCCATCCAGCGGATGATCGGGGCGAGCGAGAGGCCCTGCACCACGAGGGTCATCACGATCACCACCATCGCGATGAGGATGATCTCCGTCCGGAACGGGAATGGGCGCCCATCACCGAGCGCGAGCGGGAGCGCGAGGGCCGTGGCGAGCGAGACGATGCCGCGCATCGAGGTCCACGCGACGAGGAAGACCGGCTTCATCGCGGGCATCGGGTCGCGACGGCGGACCTCCGGGCTGAGGGCCCGGGGCAGCCAGGTCCCGACCGGGACCCAGACGAGCCGCACGACGATGCAGGCCAGTCCGACGAGCGCGCCCGCCGTCACGACGCGTCCGAGCATCCCCGGCTCCACCTCGTCCATTAGGGGGCCGAACTGGGCGCCGAGGATGAGGAAGATCATCGCGTTCAGCAGGAAGACGAAGAGCTCCCAGATGGTGTGCGTCTTGAGCCGCGCGATCGGGGAGACGACGACCGAGAGGTGCTGGCTCACGTAGAGCCCGCCCGCGACGCAGGCGAGGACCGCCGACACGTGGATCGTCTCGGCCGCGACCCACGCGACATAGGGGCCCGAGAGGGTGAGCAGCACCTCGGCGAGCGCGTCGCGGGTCACACGCGCCGCGCTGATGATCAGCCACCCGACCACCAGCCCGATGGCGGCGCCGACGCCCGCGTCGATGAAGAACCGGACGATGGACTCCCCCCAGCTGAAGGCGCCGGTGACCGCAGCGGCGATGGCGGTGCGATAGAGCACGAGCGCCGAGGCATCGTTGACGAGCGACTCACCCTCGAGGATGACGATGACGCGTCGCGGCACGGGAAGGCGCGAGACGATCGCGGTCGCCGCGACCGCGTCGGGAGGAGAGACGATGGCGCCGAGCGCGACGGCGACCGGCCAGGGCATCCCGGGGAAGAGGAGACGGGCCAGGACGGCGACGACCCCGGTGGTGGCGATCACGAGTCCGACCGCGAGGAACGAGATGGGCCGGATGTTCGCGCGGAACTCACGGAGCGACGTGTAGAAGGCGGCCGCCCAGAGGATCGGGGGGAGGAAGACGAAGAAGACGAGCTCGGGGTCGAGCGTCGGGATCTCGATCCCCGGGATCAGGGCGATCAGCGCGCCGGCACCGACCTGCAGGATCGGCACGGGTATCGGCAGCTTCCGGGCCAGCGCGGTGAGCGCGATGACGATCGTCGCGAAGGCGACGGCCAGCAGGATTGGCGGGAAGTGCGGCATGGAGCGATAATCGAAACCGCCACGCGCGCCCCGCGCCAGCCTTGCGCGTCCCACAACCCCCTCGCAGGAGTCCAGGATGGCACAGCAGATCCGCCGGATCGACCCCTTCTCGGCCGCCAAGGTCGCGGCGATCCTCTATGGCATCATGGGGCTGGTGTTCATCCCCTTCGTACTTGTCCTGCGGAGTCTCGTGCCCGCCGAGGCGGCGGAGGCAGGGTTCGCGCCCGGGTTCGGGATGGGATTCGCGATCGTGCTGCCCGTGATCTATGCCTGCGTGGGCTTCGTCTTCACCTTCATCGGTGCCGCGCTCTACAACGTCGTCGCGGGATGGGTCGGCGGGCTCGAGATCGAGCTTGGGTAGCGCAGCGGCCAGCAGTGGTCGGCCGCCGAGACGAGCGTGGGATCCACGATGACCGAATCGCGTCACCTGCTCTCGCATTTCCTCGCGGCGTTGGCGTATCGGACGCAGAAGGCGCTGCGAGGTGCGCCGCCGGCGTTCGGCGACTTCCGGCTTGCGCCGACGTCGCGTTCCGCGGCGGAGATCGTCTGGCACATGAGCGGACTGATGGGCTACGCGCGCACCTTCTTCCACGGTGGCGCGTACGCGCCGGCGGCGTTGCCCGGACTGGACGCCGAGGTCGAACGCTTCCACGAGCAGCTCGGACTTCTCGCGGCGGACCTGGCGGATCCCCGCCTGACCTGCACCCTGACGGACCAGCAGTTGCTCCAGGGTCCGTTCGCTGATGCGATGACGCACGTGGGGCAACTCGCCGTGCTACGCCGACTCGCGGGGGCACCCGTGCCCTCCGAGAACTTCATCCATGCCAAGGTGGACTTGCGCAACCTCGGTCGCGAGCAGCCGGAGCCGGCCGCACCGGACCTGTGGTGGCGTCCCGCCCAGGGGCATCGTCCTCCGGGACAGAGGTAGCACAATGGTTGCAGCGGAACTCCGATCCACCGGCAGCCTCGGCGAGGTCCTGAGCGCTCGCGCGCGCCGGACGCCTCGGGACCGCCTCGTGGTGGACCTGATCGGCGGCTCGCTGGTGGCGGTCGTCGCGAGCTGGGCGCGGCCGGGTGGTTGGCTGGTCTGGGCCACCGCGGGAGCCTGTCTCGCGATGTACGGCACCTGGGCCATCGCCGAGCGGCAACTCCTGCCGCGCCCGTGGCCCGAACAGGCGCGATTCGCGAGGGCGTGGCGCGCGGTGCAGCAGGTGTCGGCGGTGCTCGGGCTCGTCGCGTTCGCGGTCTTCCTCTTCGCCGCGCTCGGTGTCGCCCTCGGTCCGATGAAGCTCTAGCCTTGGCGCGGCGCCGGGCCGAGCATCCTCGCGCACGCCTCCGCGAGCTCCATGATCGTGATCGGCTTGCGCAGGACGACCCGCACGTTGGCCGCGTCGAGTGTCGCCGGCGCGATGTCCGCGATGAATCCGGTGAGCAGGACGATCGGCAGCTGCGGGCGGAGCCGGCTGGCAGTGGCGCTGAGTTCGAGTCCCGACATGCCGGGCATCGAGAAGTCGGTGATGAGCATCGCTGGCCGGAAGTGCGCGTCCTCGAGTTGGCTCAGCGCCTCCGCGGGAGAAGCCGCCGTCCGCACGTTGTAGCCGAGCGCCTCAAGGCGGCGGCGACCGACCGCGAGGAGGGAGGGCTCGTCGTCGACCAGGAGGACGAGCTCTCCGCGGCCGAGCGGCGGAGCGCTGGTGAGCAACAGCTTCGCCTCGGCGCTCGCATCCTCGATCGCGGGGAAGAGGCAGCGGACGACGGTGCCCATCCCGAGTTCGCTCTCGAGTTGCACCGCCCCCTCGTGATCGTGCATGATGCCGTGCACCATCGCCAGCCCGAGGCCGGTGCCCTCGCCGGTCGGCTTCGTGGTGAAGAACGGCTCGAAGGCGCGGCGGATCGTCTCGGGGGGCATCCCGTAGCCGCTGTCGCGGACTTCGAGCATGACGTACGGGCCCTCGCGCAGGCCGGGATTGGCGCGCGCGACGCTGTCACGCACGTAGAGGGGGGCCGCCACCACCTCGAGCCGGCCGCCGCGCGGCATCGCGTGCGCGCTGTTCGTCGCGAGGTTCATCAGCACCTGGTGGACGGATGTGCTGTCGGCGTGGATCAAGGGAAGACCCGGCGCGCTGCGGACCACGAGTTCGATGTCGGCCGAGAGTGTCGCGCGCAACAGCTGCTGGATCTCGCGGACCACGGAGTCGAGCGCCAGCGGCTCGCGTCGGGCCTCCTGCCGCCGGCTGAAGGCGAGGATGCGCTCGACGAGCGACTTGCCGCGTCCGGCGATCTTCAGGATCTCCTGCGCATCGCGGCGGATCCCCGGACTGGGCGCCGCCTGCTGCTCGATCAGCTCCGCGTAGCCGAGGATGGCCGCGAGCAGGTTGTTGAAGTCATGCGCGATCCCGCCCGCGAGGGTGCCGACGGCCTCGAGCTTCTGCGCCTGCCTCAGTTGGTCGCTGAGGATGCGCTGCTCCTCTTCGAGTCGCTTGCGGGCGCTGATGTCCACGACCGCACCGAGGACGAAGAGGCCGTCCTCGGTCGGGACCGGAGTGAGCCCGATCTCGACCGGCACCTCCACACCGTCCTTGCGCACGCCGAAGAGGTCGCGCCCGGCGCCCATCGCCCGCACGCGCGGTTCGCCGAGGAACTCCGCGCGGAATCCCGGGTGGGCGCCGCGCGAGCGCAACGGGACCAGCATCTCGATCGGGCGACCGAGGAGCTCCTCGCGAGAGTAGCCGAACATCCGCTCGATCTCACGATTCACGAGAACGATGCGCCCGGATGCATCAGTCATCAGGAGTCCGCTGGGCGCCGACTCGACAGCAGCGCGCAGGTGTGCCTCGACGGACCTGCTCTGGTCGCCCGGCATCGTCCCTCCCAGAAGACGGACTACGTCCTCAGTCCAGAATGTCAGGCGTTCCCGTACGGCGCAACAGTACCGGGTAACAAGTACGGAGAAGGCACATCAAACACGCGGTGTAACATGTTGCTGCCAAAGTGGTTACTTTATCAATCGCACGCTAAGCTGTTTCGCGGTACCATGGGATGGCACTTCCACGCGGGGGCGCGATGTCGGGACAGGGATCCACCGGGAACGTGATCGCGGCGGTCTGCAGCTTCTTCGTGCCGGGGCTCGGCCAGCTCGTGCAGGGGCGACTCCTGATGGCCGCCATCCAGTTCTGCCTCGCGGCGGCGCTCTGGGTCATCCTGCTCGGGTGGCTCATCCACCTCTGGTCCATCATCGACGCGGCGACCTGGAAGCCGTCGCGCGGGTAGGCCTTCCGCCGGCCGAGCGCGGGCCCGCTACGTCGAGATCCCGATGACGAAACCATCGGGGTCGGCGACGCGGAACGCTCGGGCGCCCCAGGGCATGTCCCGCGGCTCCGCCAGCAGCGGGAATCCGACGTTGCGGAGACGGTCGGCGACGTCGTCCACGCTCTGCGCGGTGATGAACGTGAGCGACATCCCCACGCCCTTCCTGCGGTCCCAGCCGCGGGCCCCATCGTCCTGGCTCAGGTAGAGCTCGACGGTCCCGGCGCGCAGCTCGACGCCGGTGACCTTGTCGTCGGTCTTCCACTCCTCACCAATGGTGAAGCCGAGTCCATCCCGATAGAAGGTGATGCTCCGGGCGAGGTCGTTCACGGTGAATGCGGCGTGGCAGCTGCGCGCCCGGAAGCTCTGAGGCTCGGCGCGGGACGCGGGCCGCTTCGCGGCGGGCTTCCGCGACGCGGACTTCACTGGAGCGGGCTTCCGGCGCGCGACTGCCTTCGCGCGCGCCTTGGACTTCTTCTTCGCGGCCATCGGGATCCCTCCGGGGTTGCCTCGAAGTTCGTTGGCGGGGTCCCCGCGCGCCAGCGAGGGGGCGGCGGCGCGCCGGCGCGCGCTACATTTGCGCCCCATGTGCCGCTTCACCCTCTACCTCGGACCCCCGATCCGCCTTGCGACCCTCCTGACCGAGCCGGAGCACTCGCTGATCTGCCAGAGCTACAAGGCGACCGAACGCGCCGAGCCGCTCAACGGCGACGGATTCGGCGTCGGCTGGTACGCGACGCGGCTCCACAGCGCGCCGGCGCTCTTCCACCAGATCACGCCGGCGTGGAACAACCGCAACCTGCAGAGCATCGCGAAGGTGGTCACGAGCGGCTGCATCATGGCGCACGTGCGCGCCGCGTCGCCGGGGAGCGAGGTGGACCTCGCGAACTGCCACCCGTTCGGGTACGGCGACTACCTGATGATGCACAACGGGACGATCGGCGGGTTCCGCGCGATGCGGCGTCGGCTGCTCGAGGGGCTCACCGACGAGGCGTTCGACGTCGTGAAGGGGAGCACCGACACCGAGCACCTCTTCGCCGTCTTCGTGGACGAGATCATCCGGAACGGCTGCCCGGTGGACGTCGGGGAGTCCACGGCCACCGACGGGCAGGGAGCGCTCGAGCTCGGACGACGGCTCGCGGCGGCCATCACGCGCGTGGTGGACCTCGTCGAGGCGCACGGTGGCGGGGAGCCCAGCTTCCTGAACGTCGCCGTCGCCGACGGCGCGCACGTGGCGGTCTGCCGATTCGCGAGCGGCGGGGCGAAGCCGGAGTCGCTCTACCTCATGCACGGCGAGATCTACGAGCCGGCGGCGCGCGGCTTCCTGGCGCGGCGCCCGGAGGACGAGGGGCAGGCGATGGTCGTGGCGTCGGAACGCCTCACCGCGGACGAACGCTGGAAGCCGGTGCCGCCGAACCACCTCGTGATCCTCGACCGCTTCGCGCCGCCTCGCACGCTGGCGATGGATGCGCGCGGAGGGATCGAGTCCGGCGCTTGAATCAGCTGGACGACCCGCCCCGCACCTCCTCATCCACCTCACGCTCGGCCTCGGCGAGCCGGTCGAGGTCCTCGCCGATCCGCCTCGCGGCGTCCAGGAGCGTGGTGAGCGGCGCGAGGTCGTTCGCCGCGCCCCCGTGCAGCCGCAGGAGGTCGAGCCGGATCCCCTCCAGTGCCGCGACGCTCTCAGTCAGGTGACGGCGGGCGGCGGCGCGCCGCGCGGCGAGGAGCTCGGCATCCGGCCCTGCGGGCGCCATCGCCGCGAGCACCTCCAGCTCGGCGCGGGCCTCGGCAGCCCGCGCCTCAAGTGACTCGACGACCGCAGGGAGTTCGGCGAGGTGATCGCGATGCGAGGTGGGGAGCTGGGCGAAGAGGTCGCCGGCGGCCGCACCGAGCGCGACCTCGGTCGCGCGGAAGACGCCGCCCTCTACGGCCCGTGAGCGCTCGGGGGCGCCCAGGAGCCTCGCCACCCACGTGCCGACGCGGCTGTTCCAGATCCTCCCGCGGATCCCGGATTGCCACCACGCCTTCAGGCGATACGGGACGAACGACACGTCGAGCGCGTTGGCCAGGGCGCCGAACCCGAGGGTGGTGAAGAGAGGGATCAGCGCGACCCACGGAGGACCGGAATCGACGACGATCCGCTCGGTGGCGGCAAGCAGGAACGTCGTTGCCGTCCAGGTCCCGGCGCCGATCGTCAACGAGCGCAGGACGCGATGCCATCCGGGTTCGACGACGTCCTTCGTGAGCGCGTGGGTCTCCGCGTCCTCGCGCCGACCGATCTCGAGGGCATGCCGCAGGTCAGCGAGGGTGTGACCTGCCTTGAACTGTCGGCGCGCCTGATTGAGGTGGTAGCCGATGATCGGGAAGAGCGGCAGCGACGCGAGACCGGCGAGGAGATAGATGTCGGCGACCCCATCGGGGCGCTGGCCGACGATCCACACGATGAGATTGAGTCCGGTCATCGTGCCGAACACGCCCGACCACGCGAAGTACGGCGCAAGGAGCGGATTGCGCGCATTCAGCCAGGCGCGCAGTCCCGGTGGCAGCGCAGGTCGGTCACCGGTGGAGGGGGCGAGCGCGGCGGCCAGCTCCTCGCCGTCGGCGAAGCGGTCGAGCGGCTCGCGCTGGAGGCAGCGGTCGATCGCCGCGCCGAGGGAGGGAGGCAGTCCCGGCGCCAGCGTCATCACGCTCCGGGGCGCTTCCGTCGCCTGCCGCACGACGAGTGCCGACACCTCGGCGGCATCGAACGGCAGTCGGCCACTGGCGGCGAGGTGCCCCACGACACCGAGGGCATAGATGTCGCTCCTTCCATCCACCGGCTCGCCGACGGACTGCTCGGGGCTCATGAAGTGCTGTGTCCCCATCACGCGTCCGGCGTCGGCCCCATCGGCTGCGACCAGCCCGTCCTGCGCGATGCCGAAGTCCGTCACGAGCGCCCGACCAGTGGCCGACTCGAGCAGGATGTTGTCCGGCTTCACGTCGCGGTGCACGATGCCGCGGCCGTGCGCGTAGGCGAGAGCCCAGGCGACCTCGCGGAGCACCCGCGTCGCCTCGGCGGGAAGCAGCGGGCCGCGCCGACGCAACCGTTCGCCGAGCGTCTCGCCCTCGACGAAGCTCATCACGAAGAAGACGCATCCGTCCGCCTCGCCGACGCGGTGGATGGGGACGATGTGCGGATGCGAGAGACCGGCGGCGAGCCGCGCCTCGCGGAGGAAGCGTTCGCGGGCGGCGGTCGTGGCGGCCAGCGCCCTCGGCAGGACCTTGATCGCGACGTCGCGGTCGAGCTGGACGTCGCGCGCCAGGTAGACGACACCCATCCCGCCGCGCCCGAGCTCACGGACGATGGAGTACTCGCCGGCGAGCGCGGCCTGGAGCTCGAGGAACTCCGGCGTGGGCGCGGTCACGGGAGGGTGGGCACGCGCGCGGACGCGGCGGCGGAACGCATAGGTCAAGCTACTTTGCCGCGCAAAGTGGAGGCAACCCCCTCTGAGGTCAGGGCGGCGCTGACGAGCGGTCGGGCGCCGCCTGATTCCGCGTTCCGCGTCCGGAGTCGACCGTGGAGACGTGAACCCACGGTCGAACCACGCCAGGAGTGCTTCCATGGACCCGAGACATCTCTTCCCAGCGCTGATCATGGTGATCACCACGGCCGCTTCGGTCCCCGCGCAGTCGCTTTGGTCCTTCGAGGGCCGGGCCGGGATGGCCCAGCCGTCGTCGTCCTTCGCCGGGGTGGACCTGAGCGAAGGCCTCGGTCTCGACGCGACGGTGCGGCTGCGGATCCAACCGCACCTGCATCTCTACGGCGGCTGGGACTGGGTCCACTTCACCTCCGGGGACGCGGCGCTGGGGGGCGACGCGGACGTCGAGGAGACCGGATACGTCTATGGCATCCGCTTCCAGCACCCGGTGTCGTCGCGCCTCGACTACTGGCTGCGCGCCGGAGGGACGTTCGACCACATCGAGATCGAGGACGCTGATGGCGACCTGATCGAGGACTCCGGCCACGGGGCGGGCTGGGAGGTGGGGGCGGGGATCGCGGTCCGGGTGCGCGGCGCCTGGGCGCTCACGCCGGGGCTGCGGTATCGCGCCCTCACGCGGCGGATGTCGCCGACCGGGCCCGAGGAATCGGTCTCGCTGCGTTACGTGATGATCGAACTCGGCTTCGCGCGCGCATTGCGGTGAGGCGGGTGCGCGCGGCGGGAATCGAACCCGACCCCGGCGGGTAGATTGTGCGGACCCTCGCCCGGAGCACGATGCGTCGCCTCGCACTCGCCCTCACGCTGGCCCTCGCCGGCGGCTGCGCCCTGGACGGCCCCTCCGGTCCGTCACCGACCGAGGTCAGCCGGCGGTTCCTCCGCGACTTCGTGGACATCCTCGAGGAGTACTCGGTGCGCCGCGACTCGATCGACTGGACCGCGCTGCGCGCCGCGGTGATGGCGACGGGTGAGGGCGCGCTGACGATCGAGGCCACCGAGGACGCGCTCGCGACCGGGCTCGAGATGCTCGAGGACAACCACTCCTGGATCCGCCGTCCCGATGGCCAGTTCGTCCCGTACGACCGCGCGTTCACCTGCACGGCGCCCGACGTGGTGTCGCCGACCGACATCCCAGACGACGTCGGCTACCTCCGGATCGGCGCCTTCAGCGGGACTGTCGCTGAGGAGGGCGCGTACACGAGCGCGATCCAGACCGCGATGCAGGAGCAGGATGGCGATGCGCTCGTCGGGTGGATCATCGACCTGCGCGGGAACGGCGGAGGCAATATGTGGCCGATGCTCGCGGCGCTCTGGCCGTTCCTGCAGGGCACGGTCGGTCACTTCGTGGACGCCTACGACAGCTGGGCCGAGTGGTACGTCGACGGCCCCTATTCATATCTCGACGGGTACCCGCTGGGTGAGGCGACCTATCCGTACGAGCCGCAGGCGACCGATGGCCGGGTCGCGGTGCTCACGGACCAGCGGGTCGCGAGCTCGGGCGAGGCGACAGCGGTCGCGTTCCGCGGGCGGCCCTCGACACGGAGCTTCGGGACCCCGACGTGCGGCGTGCCGACCGGCATCGTGACGGGGCCGCTGGGATACGGCTACACGCTCGGGATCGCCACGGTCTGGATGGCGGATCGCGACTCGACGCGGTATGGGACGCCGCTGGCACCGGACGAGATGATCACGGATCCGGCGGCCGTGGTGACCCGGGCCATCGAGTGGATCCGCACGGGGATGTGAGCGGCGCTACCACCCGAGGAGTCGCCGCACCACACCCGCACCCGCGCCGAGCAGCGCGAATCGCAGTGCGCGCCCCGCGACGCAGATGGCGAGGAAAGGCGCGAAGCGGATCCGCGCGATCCCCGCGGCGATCGCCGCCAGGTGGAAGGGCGGTACGCTCGCGAATGCCGCCATCGCGAGCACGCTGAAGCCGTAGGCAGGGTGTGCCGCGAGGACCGCGCGGGCACGCGCGACCTGCGATTGCGCACGCGGCCAGCGGGCCGTGACTCGGTCGGAGAGCAGGCCGAGCGCGTACCACGGCACCTTCGCAGCAACGTGCGCGACGGTGAAAAGGGAGAGGAGCACGGCTGCACGGCCCGGCGGGTCCACGCTGCCAAGGCCGAGCGCGACGACCTCGGCCATCCCGGTGGGGACGATCCCGCTCGCGAATCCCGCGAGGATGGCTGACCAGTAGGGCACGAGGATAGAATAACCCTCCCCTCACCCGAGCCCATGGACGAGAAAGAGCTCTTCCTCCGCTTCTGGACGCACGAATCCGAGACCACGCGCAGGGTCTTCTCGCGGATCCCCGAGGGGGCGACGTACAAGCCGGACCCGAAGTCCCGCACCGCGCAGGAGATCGCCTGGCAGATGGTGGAGGAGGAGCGCGCGATCGTCGAGGCGCTCGAGACCGGGACGATGAGCTGGTCCCCTGCGCCGATGCCGGCCTCCATGCGCGAGGTCGAACGGATCCACGCGGAGCAGAGTCTCGCGCTCATCGCCCGATGGAAGGCGCTGCCCCAGGAGAGGTGGGGGGGGACCCTGCAGATGTGGGGACATCCGCGCGCGGCCGCACCGATGGCGTGGAGCTTCCTGTTCGACCTCGTCCATCATCGCGGCCAGATCTCGACCTACCTCCGCCCGATGGGCGCCAAGGTGCCGCAGATCTACGGCCCGAGTGGCGACGAGCCCTGAGCCCCCTGAACGGCCGACTTCCCGAACCCACTGGAGTCCGTCCATGCAACTCGGCGCCTTCTCCGTCTCGCTCGCCGTGAAGGACATCAAGGCGAGCAAGGCCTTCTACGAGAAGCTCGGCTTCTCGACGCTCGGCGGCGACATCGCCCACAACTGGTGCATCCTGAAGAATGGTCCGCACGTCATCGGGCTCTTCCAGGGGATGTTCGACAAGAACATCCTCACGTTCAATCCGGGATGGGACCAGGACGCGAAGGAGGTGGATCCCTTCACGGACGTCCGCGAGCTGCAGGCCCGGCTGAAGGCGCAGGGGGTAGCGATCGTGACGGAGGCGAAGCCCGGCACCGGTCCCGCGCACTTCACGATCGAAGACCCCGATGGGAACCAGATCCTCGTGGACCAGCACCGGTGAGTGTGCCGCTCGTCAGGGGCGCACGATCGCCGTCTCGATCGAGTCCAGCAGCGGGAACGCGACGCGAAGGTAGCGGTTCCCCTCGCGCATGATGCGGGCCTGGTCCGGGCCGCGGCCGAACGGGGCGCCCTCCCCGTAATCGGCGAAGAACCTCTCGACGACCTCCATCCCTCGCACCACCTCGCCCACCGGGGCGAAGCCCATCGCGTCGAGGTTCGCGTTGTCGGCGAGGTTGATGAAGAGCTGGGTGGTCCGTGTCCCCGGACCCGCGGTCGCGAAGACGACCGTGCCGCGCCGGTTGCCGATGCGGACGGGGTCGTCGGCGAGCTTGTGGCGGTCGAGCGCCGCATCCACTTCGGGTACGCCCGAGAGTCCGAACTGCGCGATGAAGCCGGGCAGGACCCGGAAGAACCGATTGCCCGCGAAGAAGCCGTTCGCCGCGAGGTAGTGCACACGGTCGGCTCCCAAGGGCGCCCAGGCGCGACGGATGCGCAACTCCACCTCTCCCTCGCTGGTGGTGAGGAGCACCGTGAACGAGTCGGGGGCCGGTGCCGCGAGCGCCAGGGGATCGGGAGAGACGAGGGCGGGGGAAGAGGCCGGCGAGCGCGAGGCGTCGCCGCAGGCGATCGAGATAGCGGTGGCGACGGCGATGAGGGGTCGCGGCGCGAGGCTCGGGGTGCGGCGAGTGGTGGGCAGCATCGGTTCGATCGTGGAGGAGTGGTCGCAGGGACGGTCACCAAACCTAGATGATCGCCGCGGGCGACACGTAGCAGTGGCACGTGGGCGCGCCGACCTCCCCCTCCTCCCATTCCCGCACGCGCCCGACTAAGGTTGCACTCGTCCAACCGGAGGCGATGCGGATGTCGTGGCGTACGGTGTCAGCGGTCGCGGTGCTGGTCGTGCTCGTGATCTTCGGGGTCTACCTTCGGTCGCTGCGGCGAGCCGCGGAAGCGACCGGGACTCGGGCGCTGCCGCCGTTGGTCGAATCCACCACGACGCAGGGCTGCGCGCCCGGTCAGCGCATCGTCGCGACCTCCCGCGTGAGCACCGGGCTGGTGAACGCCCGGCTCGCCCAGGGGGACTCCGACATCGCGTCGAACGACTGGACGCGGATCGAGGTCGCGTACTCGCTCGAGCGCGACACGCTCGATCGCACGCTCCGACTGCGACTGGTGTGGGCGGCGCAGGAAGCGAACGCCGACCGCTCGCTCTCGCGCACGCGGATCCGCTCGGAGCGCGTGGTGGACCTCTACACGGTGCCGGTCGAGTGCGACGGTCTCGTGATCACGGGCCTCGGCACCCTCCAGGTGCCGGCGGCGCCACTCGAGCACTGGGTCGAGGGAGAGCAGCACGACTTCGTCCCGGTCCCCGACGTCGGAGCGTTGCGGAATGTCTTCGTGCGGTTCGACGGACCGGGGGGGAGCGACGAGCGCCGCCAGGGACTGCAGGCGGACCTCCCCCCGTTCGAGGTGACGCTCGCCCCCCGGCCCACGCCGGCGATCCCGTGAGCGTCCTCGACGCGATCGGCCACACCTCGCTCGTCCGCCTCCGGCGTGTCGTCCCGGCCGGGGCGGCGGAAGTCTGGGTGAAGCTCGAGTGGGAGAACCCGACGGGGAGTGTGAAGGATCGGATGGCGGAGACGGTCATCCGTCGGGCCGAGGGCGATGGCAGGCTCCCTCCCGGCGGGCGCGTCGTCGAGTACACCGGCGGCAGCACGGGTGCGTCGCTCGCACTGGTCTGCGCCGCGACGGGGCATCCCATCACGATCGTCACCTCGGATGCCTTCGCGCGCGAGAAGCGCGACCAGATGGCGGCGCTCGGTGCGGACCTCGTGCTGGTCCCGAGCGAGGATGGATTGACCACGCGGAAGCTGATCCTCGACATGATCGAGAAGGCGCGCGAGTTGAGTCGTGAGCCCGGCACCTTCTGGAGCGACCAGTTGAACAACCCCGACACGATCGCGGGCTATCACGGCCTCGCCGAGGAGATCTGGGCGGGGACGGATGGGCGCGTGGATGCGTTCGTGCACGCGGTCGGCACCGGGGCGTCGTCCCGCGGGGTCGCCACCGTCCTCAAGGCGCGGAAGCCATCGGTGACCGTCGCCGTCGTCGAGCCGGCCGAGTCGCCGGTGCTCTCGGGCGGCGAGCCAGGACCGCACAAGATCGAGGGTGTCGGCATCGGCTACCGCCCTCCGCTCTACGATCCCGCCGTCGTGGACGAGGTCATCCCGGTCGCGACCGCGGATGCCAAGGCGATGGCGAGACGTCTCGCGCGCGAAGAGGCGCTCTTCGCCGGCACGTCGTCGGGCGCGAACGTGATCGCGGCGATCCGGCTCGCGGAGCGTCTCGGCGCAGGTCGCACCGTCGTCACCTTGATGGTCGATTCGGGCCTCAAGTACCTGAATACGGATGTCTATCGGGGCGTTGACGGCGTCGGATAACGCGACAGTCCGCTGGCGCGTGGCCGAAGTGCGGCATGCGCGTCAGTTTCACGCATGGCCACGCCTCCGGATCCCCGGTCCTCGCAGAACGAACTCGCTCGCGAGATCGACAAGCTGCTGAAGCAGTTGCCGGGCGCTGACCCGCACCTGCGAGGGGATCCGGAGCCGCCGACCGTCGGCGATGGCCCGCGTCCACTGCCCGCCGAGGAAGGGAAGGAAGGGGCCGTCTCGGCCGCAAGACGGCCCGAGCCCTCCCTGCTCGCACAGCGGCTCAGCGTTTGGCTCCGCGCGATCCTGGCCGGCGCGCTCGCCCTGGCGCTGACGCAGTGGCCATACGCGCACGAGTGCGGACGGATGCTGTACCTCTATCTCGGGGCGGTCGCGGCGGTCCTGCTCGGTGGCGCGTGGGCCGGTGTCTGGGCGTGGCGCCTGCGGAGCGCCGCGGCGCACGTCCTCGCACTGGTCATCGTGTTCTGGGGCATCGTCCTCGCCGCCGAACAGGTGCTCCCGCGGATCGGCTACGCCGCTGCCGCGGCAGAGTGGCGCTGCCCCTCGCCCTGAGCTACTCCTCCTCGCGCAGTGCGATGGCCGGATCCACCCGCGTCGCGCGCCGCGCCGGCACGTAACTCGCACCGAGCGCGGCCAGCAGCAGCAGTGCCGACATCACGGCGAAGGTGAGCGGGTCGTTCGCCGAGATCCCGACGAGCATCGTGCCGAGGAGGCGCGTGGCCCAGAGACCCGCGACCAGCCCTGCGGCGATCCCGATCGCCGTGAGCGTCATCCCCTGGCGGACGACCATCGCGAGGATGCTCGGTGCCGTCGCGCCGAGGGCCATCCGGACGCCGATCTCACCCGTGCGCTGCCTGACCGTGAAGGCGAGCACGCCGTAGATGCCGACCGCCGCGAGGAAGAGGGCGATGCCGCCGAACACGCCGATGAGCACCAGGGCGAATCGCACGCCGCTCATCGCCTCGCCGACGCGCTCGTGCATCGGCCGTGCGTCGGCGACCGGGAGCGAGGGGTCCATTCCCGCGAGCACCGTCCGGACCTGCGGGATGAGCCCGGCGGGATCGAGCGTCGTGCGCACGGTCCAGTAGAGGTCACCAAGGGTCCCGGCGTATGTGTTCGTCACGTAGATCGCTTCGGTGCCCTCCGCCGCGACCCCGTCGCTGCGCTGATGCTCGACGACACCGACGACCTCGACGAAGACGGGGTCGAGTGTGTTGAACCGGATGAGCATCCGTTCGCCGATCGGGCTGGAGTTGGGCCACAGCATCCGCGCGAGCTTCTGGTCGATCACGACGACTTGGGTGCTGTCGCGGAAGTCGGACTCCTCGAAGAGGCGCCCATCCACCAGCGTGGTCCCCATCGTCTCGAAGAAGCCCGGCAGCACGACACGGAAGTCCCCCTGTCCGTAGCGGGATCCGTCGCTCAGCGCCTCCGGCGGACCGTAGCGTCCGCTCGACTCGATGCCGAGCAGCGGGATCGGGAAGGCGGCGCTCACGTGCGTGACTCCCGGGAGCGCGCGCAGCTGCCGCTCGAACTCGGTGAAGAACACGCGCTTGGCGGGGTCGGGATACGCGGCGTTGGGCAGGGAGAGGCGGAAGGTGAGGAGCCCCTCGTCGCGGTACCCCAGCGGCACGTCCTGCATCGCCATGAAGCTGCGGACCATCAGTCCCGCGCCGGCGAGGAGCACCACCGAGAGGGCGACTTGCACGACGACCAGGCCGGAGCGGAACGCCTTCTGTCCGCGGCTGACCGCCGAGCGACCGCGGTCCTTGAGGACCTGGGAGAAGCTCGGCCGCGAGGCTTGAAGCGCAGGGAAGAGCCCGAAGAGGAAGGCGGAGACGAGTGCCGCGACGAGCGTGAAGCCGAGTACGCTGGCGTCGATCCCGACGCTGTCGAGTCGGGGGAGGTTCGCCGGACGCAACGCCACCAGGAGCTTGATGCCCCCGAACGCGAGCACCAGGCCGAGGGCCGCCCCGGCGAAGGCGATCGCTCCGCTCTCCACCAGCAGCTGCCGCACCAGGCGGCTGCGCGCCGCGCCGAGCGCGGTGCGCACGGCGAACTCCCGCTCGCGCGCCGAAGCGCGCGCGAGGAACAGGTTCGACACGTTGGCGCAGGCGATCAGCAACACGAACGCGACCGCGCCGAAGAGGGGCCAGACGATCGGTCGCACCTGCGCCGTGAGGTCGTCCTTGAGCGGGAAGACATCGAAGCGGTAGCCCGCATCCTGCCGAAGCCGGTCCTGCTCGACGAGGCGCTGTGACAGCCGCGAGATGTCCGCTCGCGCGGCGTCGATCCCGACGTCCGGCTTCATCCGGCCGATCACGCGCCAGATGACGTTCCGTCGGGCCGGCCACGCCGCGACGTTGATCCGCGGGGTCGCCCAGATGTCGGCGCGCTTGGTGAGGCCGCTGCCGGCTCCGAGGTGGATCTCGAATCCCGGCGGCAGGACGCCGATCACCTCGGCGTTCTGGCCGGCCACCTGAAGCATCTGTCCGACGACGTCCGGTCGCCCACCGAATCGCCGTTGCCAGAGCTCGTGGCTGATGATGGTGGACTGCGGTGGCGCGTTCTGCGGGTTCACGTCGGGCCCGAACGGATCATCCTCCTCCGGGAGGAAGTCGCGGCCGAGGATGGGGCGGACACCGATGAGCGAGAAGAAGTCGGCGGTGACCCCGGCCGCGTCCACCATCTCGGCGGGTCCGTCGCCGCCGGTGAGCGGCTGCTGGAACGTCACGATGCCGGCGAATCCCTGGAAGGTCGTCGTCTGCTCGCGGAGGTCGGCGAGGTCCGGCGGTGAGACGGGGAACTTGGGGCGGTCGCGCGTCGTGAGGTTGGCCCAGACGACGACGAGCTCCTGCGGACGCTCATAGGGGAGGTCGCGGAGGAGGACCGCGCGGACCACCGAATAGATCGCCGTGTTCGCGCCGATCGCGAGGCCGATGGTCAGGATCGCGACGAAGGCGAATCCGGGTTGGCGTGCGAGGGTCCTGAAGGCGAACCGGATGTCCTGGAGCCAGCGGTCCATTGGGCGGTCCTGTGGGCAGGGTTGTCCTTGAGACACCTGCGGAGACGGGTGCGTTGATACTATGTGCTTGCCGAAGTCCCGGCGCCCCCTCCGCGCCGGTCGGTGGCGCGCGCAGGGCGTATATTGGCGCCGTGCCGCACCCTCCCGCCCCCCACGCGATGCGCGAGCGCATCCTGACGCCCTCGTACATCGAGGAGGAACAGGCGCCCCCGATCTGGGGAC
The DNA here is from genome assembly GCA_964650715.1 of uncultured Gemmatimonas sp. Lineage (GTDB taxonomy): Bacteria > Gemmatimonadota > Gemmatimonadetes > Gemmatimonadales > Gemmatimonadaceae > Pseudogemmatithrix. Next base: position 32,916 of record CAZYUL010000008.1, read on the forward strand.
GACCCGACCCCGCGCTGGCCGCCGCCGGCGTGGAGGGCGAGAGCGTGGTCGCCCGCGTGCGCCTGGTGGCGATGGCGCTCCTGATGATCTCGCCGACCTGGAGCCTCATCCGACGGCCGCACGAGGCGATCCACGTGACCGGGTTCGCCGTCACGCTGACCGCGAGCATCATCGCGGCGCTGATCTGGTTGTCGCTGCGGCGGGGCCGATGGCGGCCGTGGGTCTCCTTCGCATCGAGCGCATTCGACGTCTCGATGGTGACCACGGCCCTCGTGAGCTTCTACCTGGTCAGCTCCCCCCTCGCGGCCCTCAACTCCACTGTCACTTTCGAGATGTACTTCCTCGCGATCACGGCGACGAGCCTGCGCTACGACGCGCGGGTGTGCATCGTCGCGGGATCGCTCGCGATCGCTCAGTACGGCGCGATCTGGCTCGTCGCGGCGCTCGCCCACGAGCTCGGGGACCCGGCCCTCTCGACGACGAACGGTCCGTACATCCCGGTGGACCTCCTCACCCGGCTCATCCTCCTGGGCATCGCGACGCTCCTCGCGGTGACCCTCGTGCGCCGCGCCCAACGGCTCCTCTACCTCGCCGCGCGCGACCGCCTGAGCGGGCTCTTCAACAGGCGCCACTTCGATCGTGCCCTCGCCGATGCCGTGGCGATCGCGGGTCGCACCGCGCAGCCACTGTCGCTCGCCATCCTCGACATCGACCACTTCAAGCAGATCAACGACGTGCACGGCCACGCGGTAGGGGACCTCGCGATCCGCGCCGTGGCCGACCGCCTGTTGGGCGCGATGCGCCGCACCGACGTCGTGGCGCGGTACGGAGGCGAGGAGTTCGTGGTGCTGATGCCGAACACGCCGCCGGACGGCGCGCTCCAGCGGATCGAGGCGATCCGCGCCGAGCTGGCCTCGGCGCCGGTGCCATTCGCGGCGGGACTCGCGGTGCCGCTCAACTTCTCGGCGGGTGTCGCGGGGATGCCGAGCGACGGGTCAGCCGTGAGGAGCCGCGCCAGCGGCGGCGTGGTGACACCCGAGGCGCTGCTGATCCGGGCCGATGAGCGCCTTCTCGCCGCCAAGCGGTCGGGACGCGGCCGGTGCGTGGGGCCGTAGGCCGGGACCTCTGACGAGGCCGGCTCGCCGCGCGGCGGACTAGGCGGAGCCCTCCGACCCGCCCTGTGCCGCTCGCTCGAGGACGAAGACCGTGTTGATGAGCGCGGCGTGCGACAGGGCCTGCGGGAAGTTGCCCAGCTGCGCACCGGTCGCCGGGTCGATCTCCTCCGCGAGCAGGCCGACGTGATTCGTCCGTCGCAGGAGGAGCCCGAAGAGTCGCTCGGCCTCCTCGATCTCCCCGGTGAGCGCGAGGACCTGCACCATCCAGAAGCTCGTGAAGAGGAACGCTCCCTCGTCGCCGAGGAGTCCGTCCGCGTTGCGATAGCGGTAGATGAGGTCCTCACACGGACTCGCGAGCTCGCGGCGCACCGCCTCGAGCGTGGAGCGCACCCGGGGATCATCCGGCGGGAGGAACCCCACCTTCGGGATGACGAGGAGCGCGGCGTCGAGCTGGGGTTCATCGTATGCCTGCACGAACGTCTGGCGCACGGGGTCCCAGCCGCGCCGCGTCACCTCCTCGCGGATCGCCGCCGCCTCGTCCCGCCAGCGCGTCGAGTCTCCGGGAAGTCCGAGTTCCTCCGCGATGTTGGCACCGCGGGTGAGCGCACTCCACGCCAGCACCTTGCTGAAGACGTGGTGCTTCGGCGCGATGCGCGGCTCCCAGATGCTCCAATCTGGCTCCCGCCAGTGCGCCGCCGTCCAGTCCACGAGCCCACGCGCGACTTTCCAGAGACCCTCGGTGATGGGCTGCGAGTGTCGGAAGATGTCCACGGTCTCCAGCAGTTCCCCGTAGATGTCCAGCTGGAACTGCCCGACTGCGCCGTTGCCGATGCGGACCGGTCCCGCTCCGTCGTAGCCCTCGAGGTGCGGCAGTTCCCGCTCAGGAAGCTCGCGGCCGCCATCCACGCCGTACATGATCTGGAGATGGTCCTCCCGCTCGAGCCGGCAGACGCGCTTGAGGAAGCCGAGGAACGCCGCGGCGTCCGCGCCGAAGCCGAGGTGATGCAGGGCCGCCGTGACGAACGCGGAGTCCCGGAGCCAGGCATAGCGGTAGTCCCAGTTGCGCTCACCGCCGGGGGCCTCCGGCAGGCTCGTGGTCGGTGCCGCCACCACCGCGCCCGTCGGCTCGTAGCAGCAGAGCTTCAGGGCGAGGGCACTGCGGAGCAGTTCGTTCCGGTAGGGCCCCTCGAACCGACCCTGCGAGACCCACTCGTCCCACCACTGGGCGGTGCGTTCCAGCTTCCAGTCGGTCCCGAGCGTCTCAAGCGGCCGCACTTCATCGTCGTCGAACCGGAGGACGAGGATGAGTCGCTCGCCTGCCTTCAGGCGCGTCCGCGCGGTGGCGGTGGCACCGACGATCTCCCACGTCAGTCCGCTCGGGGCAGAGATGCTCGCGACGTCGCGTTCGGCATCGCTGGCGAGGATGCCGTCGCGTCGGTGCGCGAGCGTGGTCCGGCGCGAGGCATACGCGAATCGCGGCGCGAAGGTCACCTCGACCTCGACCTCCCCCCGGGGGCAGTGGGCGATGCGGTGCACCTCGGTGCCCATCGTCCGTGCGGGGCCGACCGGCATGAAGTCGGTCAGTTGAAGGACGCCGCCCTCGACGTGGAACGACGTCTCCAGGACGTTCGTCGCGGGCAGGTAGCGCTGCTCGCTCGAGGCCGTCAGGACGGGAGCGACGCGGCAGCGCCCGCCGCGGGCCGCATCGAGCAGCGCCGCGAAGACGCTCGGCGAGTCGAAGCGCCCCGGGCAGAGCCAGTCGATGGAACCATTGCGACCTACGAGCGCCGCGGTGTGCAGGTCGCCGATCGCCGCGTAGTCCCCGATGGGCAGGTAGCTCATTGCCGTCGGAAGGCCTCGGCGCCGAGCCAGCGGAGGAGCTGCGTCACCGATTCGGGATCGGGAAGGCGGAGATCGGCCTCGGTCTCGCGCCACGACTGCGTGACGCAGACGGAGCGCCCCATGCCACGCAGCGCACGGAACGCGTCCTCGTCGGTCTGGTCATCGCCGACGTAGAGCGCCCGCACCCTCGTCGTCCAATCCGGACCGTGGCGGGCGCGGAGGACCTGGAGCACGGCGCGTCCCTTGTCCCACGCGATCGGGGGGCGCGCCTCGACCGCCTCGTGGGCGCTCCGTGCGTCCAGCCCGTGCCGGCGCACCACGGCGCGCGCGCGCTTGAGGGCCTCCGGCTTCCGGTCCGGCGCCACGGCGCGGACGTGATATGTGAGGGACGATCCCTTCTCCTCGGTCCATGCCCCCTCGATGTCGAGGGCCGCAAGGGCGTCCCGGGTCTTCCCGAGTCGCTGTGTCCACGCGTCGGCCTCGGGATGGCGGAACGTGACGCCGGGTCCCTCGATCTGCAGGCCGTGGTTGCCGACGTACGTCAGGCCTTCGATGCCGACCATCGCCCGGACGTCGTCGAGCGCCCGTCCCGAGACGATCACGAGGTCGAGCCGTGGTGACGCCGCGACGTGCGCGAGCGCCTCGCGGGTGGCCGAGCTCAGCCGGGCCTCGGCCGGATGGGAGACCAAGGGGGTCAGGGTGCCGTCGTAGTCGAGGAGGATCGCGGCGCGCGGCCGACGGGCGAGCCAGGGGCCGAGCATCCGTTGGGCTTCCTGCGCCGGCGTCACCCCGCGGTCCCGCGCGTGTTCCGCCGCAGCCTCGGTCGCCGCGACGAACTCGCGCGCCCACCAGTGGGCGTCGTGCGCGCGGACCCGGTCCCGGAGTGCCCCCATGCGCGCGCGTCGCTCGTCCTCGGGCATCGTCAGCGCCGTCTGGAGCGCCGACGCGAGTGCATCCACGTCGAACGGATTCACCGTGAGCGCCTCCTGGAGCTCCTCCGCCGCGCCCGCGAGCTCGGAAAGGACGAGCACGCCGTCGAGCTCGAGTTGCGCGGCCACGTATTCCTTCGCCACGAGATTCATCCCGTCGCGCAGGGGCGTCACGAGTGCGACGTCGGAATCGCGGTAGAGCGCGACCAGCTCCGGGATCGGCAACGACCGGACGCGGTAGCGGATCGGCATCCAGCCGGGCTCCGAGAACCGGCCGTTGATGCGCCCGACCGTCTCGTCGATCTCGCGCTTCAGCGTGTCGTATTCCTGGACGCGCTCACGGCTCGGCACGAGGATCTGCGTGAAGATGATCCGCCGCTTGTGTTCCGGGTGGCGTTCGAGGAGACGCTCGATGGCCAGGAGACGCTGCGCGATCCCCTTGGTGTAGTCGAGCCGGTCCACGCCGAGGATGTGGCGCGGCACGCGCGGCCCGATGGCGGCGGGCGCCGCGTCGCGCCGGGCCAGTCCTTCCACGGAGGCGGCGTCGATCCCCACGGGAAGCGACCGGACGGCGACGTCACGGCCCTCGAAACGGACGAGCCCGGCGGTAACGTCCACCTCGCAGCCCAGGAGCCGTTCGGCGCTCCGCAGGAAGTTCTGCGCGTAGCTGCGCACGTGGAAGCCGATCAGGTCGGCGGCCAGGAGCCCGCGCAGGAGATCGCGCACCCAAGGCAGGACGCGAAGCACGTCGGATGCGGGGAACGGCACGTGGAGGAAGAAGCCGATGCGGGCATCCGGGCGCGCCTCCCGGATGAACGCGGGGACGAGCATCAGCTGGTAGTCGTGGACCCACACCAGCGCGCCGGGCTCATGCGCACGGACCGCGACCTCTGCGAAGCGGCGGTTCACCGCCTCGTACGCCTTCCACGTCTGCAGGTCGATCCGCGTCAGACCGACGAAGTAGTGGAGGAGCGGCCAGAGGGTGCGATTCGAGAAGCCGTCGTAGTAGCGGTTGACCTCGCGCGCGCTGAGGGGCACGGCCTCGAAGCGCATCCGCTCCGACGCTGGGGCGGTGAAGGTCGCCAGCGTCGGGTGCCGGTCACGGTCCACGCCGTTCCAGCCGATCCAGGTCCCGCCTTGCTCGCGCAGGACGGGCGCGACGGCGGCGACGAGCCCTCCCGGGGAGTGCGCGACACGTGGGCCGTCGGCCTCCGAAGTCACCGTGAACGGCATCCGGTTGGCGACGACGATCAACGCTCGATCGGCGCGCTTCGGCATCCGCACAAGGTAACGCGCGTGCAGGGTGCGCGCCGGCGCGTGTCGCGAGTGCCAACCGGCACTGGCGCCCGCATCGAGTGGGACCGATCGTTCGCGGCTCAACCCGGAGGCAGCGTGAGATTCGGCTGGTGCTTGCTCGTTCCGTTCGCGACGGCGTCGATCGTTCCGGCCCAGGCCCGTCCGGCACGCGACACGATCTTCCTCGAGATCGGCTCTCCCCGCGTGGACGCGTCCTTCTTCAAGCCCCACGGCGCCCGCGTGCGGATCTACAACGCGCAGGGCGTGCAGACGGCCGAGTGGGACAACGAACTGAGCGTCGGGGACAGCGCCGGACGGCGCGTGATGCGCTGGATCACGACGGGGAGGCCGGTGTATGGGAACCCGTCACGGCCGCTCTCCAGGCTCTTCCAGACCTACGACGCGGTCACGATGCAGCCGTACGGGTACGTCTCCGCCGCGAACACCGGTGCGTACATCCAGCTCACGATCGATGGCCGCTCGGTGCGCGGGATCCGGCGGGCGAACGCGACGGCCGAGTTGCAGCGGGTGGAGTTCACGCTGGACACGCCCGGGTGGATGATCGGGGCCTCGGACCTCGTGCCGATCGCGGCGGGGTTGCGGACGGGAGACGTGATGGTGGCGCCGCTCTGGGGCCCGAACATGACGACGAGCGAGTACCGCGTGTTCGAGGTCTTCGGGGACACGACGATGACGATCGAGGGGATCCGCGCCACGGCGCGGAAGGTGGAGGAGCGGCGACGCAGTGACGGTTCGCTGGCCGCGACCTGGTGGCTCACGCGCGAGGAACCCTACATGTGGTACGGCGAGGTGCCCGTGCCCAGCGGTGGGGTGCAGCGGATGACCGAGGTGCCGATCCCCGGACCGGGGCGGCCGTAGCGCGCGCTTGGCTTCGCATCCTTCGATCCGGATCCGTCCGGCGCCCACGCCGGAGGAGCGCGGCCGCGAGCTGGAAGAGGCGTCGCGCCGGAGCGAACGCGAGGAACTGCTGGACGCACTCCGCACCGTCGCGCTCTGCGCATTCTGGTGCGTCGTCGGGGTGGCGGCGATGAGCGCGGCGGTCGCGACGACCGACCTGCGCTGGGCTGGCATCGCCTTCTGGGGAGGTCTCGCGGCCGGGAACGCGGGGATCCTCCTCACGCTCCTTGGGGCGTGGCGGAGGTCGTTGGAGCGGGACGGATGAGCGGCGATCGGCGAGGGCGCCGAAGGCGCCCCCGCCGGTCCGGTCGCTACTTCCCTCCGCCCTTGTTCCTGCCGAGCGCCTCGTCCACGCTCAGCGGGCCGCTGCCCATCGTCGCCAGCAGGAGGAAGGCGAACGAGAAGAGCATTACGACCTCCCCCCGGTTCTGCCAGTGGAACAGCGCGAACGACTCCTGCGCCATCGCATGCTTCCAGAAGTACGCCACCGCCATCTCGCCCGAGGCGAGGAACGCCGCCCAGTTCGTCTTGAGCCCGATCAGGATGAGGATCCCGCATGTCGTCTCGATGAGACCGGCGGCGGTGTACTCGGAGAGGGAGAAGCCGACCTCGCGCCCCCCGAAGAGCCCGAACAGCTTCTGGGCTCCGTGGGTGAAGAACGCGAAGCCGAAGATCATCCGGAACAGGGCGTGCGCGAGCGGCTGCTTGGCTGCGAGGGCGCTGATCATCAACAGTCCTCCATGAGGGTGATGCGGTCGGGCGCGTCCGGCACGACGCAGATGAACTCGAAGGGGGCTTCGACGACCTCATATGCATGAGGCACGCCGGCGGGGATGAACAACGTGTGGTCGGGCCGCACCTCGTGCACGGCGTCCCCGACACGGATCCGGGCACGGCCTCGGAGCACGTACTGCTGGTGCTCCACCTGATTCACGTGCAGGGGCATCCCGCCGCCATCCCCCATGATGAAACGTCTGAGGACGAAATTCGTTCGGCCCTGATCCGGGCCCACGAGCACCTGCATCTCGGTCGCCGCCCCGGCGGCGACTACCCTGCGAGGCACACTGTCGGCCGGGCGAACGGTGGCGCCGGCGGGTCCGGCTGGCGGGGAGTCGGGCATGCCGAATGATGGGATGCGGCGCGGCACACGACAATCGGACGACGCACTCTGGCGGCCCGACCGTACCGCACGGTATGGTATCGCGCCATGGACGCCTCGGCGCCGCGCGACCCCTCGACGATCCGGACGCGATTGGTCCGCTCGCGGCGCGGCGAGCCGTGGGGGCGGGGGATCTTGTTCTTCACCATCGCGGCGATCGTCGCCGTCCTCGCCGACCGCTGGCACGCCGGCATCCGGCAAGCGCGGGCGGAGCAGGCCGTCCGCGAGCAGATGCAGGCGCACGCGGAGGCGATCCACGGCGCGATCGAGCGCCGCATCCGTTTGCTCGCGGGACTCCGGACCTTCGCGCAGTCCCGCCGGTCGCGCGCGCAGCTCGATGAGGAGTTCGCGCTCTTCGCCGAGGGGACGCTCATCGGGGTCGAGGGCGTCCGAGCGCTGCAGTTCGTCGAGGGAGGCCGGATCGTCGCGACCTGGCCCCTTCAAGGGAACGAGGCCGCGCTCGGCTACGACCTTCTCAGCGATCCCCGTCCCGCGCTCGGCGGGGACGTGCGGCGAGCATTGGCGACTGGGCAACTGACCGTCACCGGACCGGTCGCGCTCGTGCAGGGCGGCACGGGACTCCTGATTCGTCAGCGCATCGCGACGCGGTCCGGCTTCCCCGACCTCGCGGCCATCGTGCTCGACGTCCCGGCCCTCGTCCGGGAGGCGGGCATCCCGAGTGCGGGCTCCGGCTTGCGGCTCGAGGTGCTGGACCGCGAGCGTAGGTGGTTCGCGGGAGACCCGGCGGGGAGCGCCGCCGATCCCGAATCGCTGCTCATCACGATCGAGGACGGTGACTGGACGCTCCTCGGAGCGCCGGCGGCGGGGTGGGGAGCCTTGACCGCCGAGCCCGCCCTGGCCTTCCGCATCGCGGCCGGGACCACGGTGCTCGCCCTGGGGCTGCTCGGCTTCCTCATCGGTACCCGCGAGCGCGAACTCGCCGAAGCCGCGGCGGTCGCCGGCAGCACGAGGGACCTCGCGCTCCGCGTGGGACGGATGGGGACCTGGGCCTGGGACGTCCGGACGAACACGGTGAACTGGAGTGAGGCCGCGATGCGCGTGCTCGGATTCGGCGCCGGCGACGACCCGGACCCCATCGCGCGGTTCTTCGACCGCGTGCACCCCGAGGATCGCGATGCCGTGCGTCGGGTGATCGCCTCGACGGCGAAGGGGGAGCGCGACGAGTACACCATCGAGTACCGGATCCGACACGGCGAGGACAGCTATCGCTGGGTGATGGCACTCGGCCAGCTCGAGCGCGACGCCAACGGGGCGCCGTTGCGGCTCGAAGGCGTCCTCTGGGACGGCACCGAGCGTCGCATGCTCGAGGATCGGGTCCGCCAGGTGGACCGACTCGAGGCGCTCGGCCAGCTCGCGAGTGGGGTGGCGCACGACTTCAACAACCTGCTCGCCGCGATCAGCGGGTTCGCGGAACTCGCGCGGGACCGCGCGGGCGCCTTCGGTGATGTGCCGGCGGCGCAGGAGATCCGGCAGGACCTCGACGAACTGCTCGCGGTCACCGATCGCGGGAGCGCCATCACCAAGCAGTTGCTCGCGTTCAGCCGGCGGGCGCCGGTGAAGCCGCGACCGATGGACCTCTCCGAGGCGGTGCGCGAGGTCGCCCCGATGCTAGGCCGTCTCCTGACGAGCCGGGTTGACCTCCGGACCGACCTGTCCGACCGGCTGCCCAAGGTCATGATGGACCCCGGACAGTTCACTCAGGTGCTCATGAACCTGCTCGTGAACGCGCGCGACGCGATGCCTGACGGTGGGCGGGTGGACGTGACCACGAAGGCGCTCCCGGCGGGTGACCGGGAGGTGCCCCCCTCCCTGGCTGACACACCGTGTGTCCTCCTCGAGGTTGCCGACACCGGCACTGGGATGAGCGAGGCCGTCAGACGCCGGATCTTCGAGCCGTTCTTCACCACGAAGGAACAGGGGAAGGGCACGGGGCTCGGTCTCCCGGTCGTGCTCGCGGCGATCGAGACCGCAGGCGGGGTGCTCACGGTGGAGTCGGAGCCGGGGCGCGGATCGGTCTTCCGCGCGTATCTTCCGGCGGCCGCATCGCGGCCGTCATCCCCGACCGTCCTCACCTGACCGGAACCGGCCCGATGCGAATGCGCCGTCGCACCGCCACGCTGCTCGCGCTCCTCCCGCTGCTCGCCGCGCCGGCGGTCGGCGCGCAGCCGTCCGAGGCTCCCAAGCCGAAGGTCCTGCTCGTCGCAACGGGAGGGACGATCGCCGGCGCCCAGCAGGCCCCGGGGACCCTCGGTGGCTACCGTGCCGGTGCCCTCACCGCCGAGCAGGTCATCGCGTCAGTGCCCGAACTCGCCCGGTTCGCGCAGGTGGAGACCGAGCAGTTCTCGAACGTCGCGAGCACGGCGATCACGCCGGCACAGTGGGTCGCGCTCTCGCAGCGGATCAATCGGGTGCTGTCCGAGCGGCAGGATATCGCCGGCGTCGTGGTGACGCACGGAACCGACCGGCTCGAGGAGACGGCGTTCTTCCTTTACCTCACCATCCGGTCGGACAAGCCGGTCGCGATCGTCGGCGCGCAACGGCCGGCCACCGGCATCAGCCCGGACGGGCCGATCAACCTCCTCGCTGCGGTGCGGACGGTGGTCTCACCGCAGGCCGTCGGGAAGGGCGTGTTGGTGGTGATGGATGACCGAATCCTCTCGGCACGCGAGGTGCGGAAGATGTATCAGCGCACCGGCGGATTCGACGGCGGCGAGATGGGGATGCTCGGCGTGGTGTCGGGGAGCGGGCCGGAGTTCTTCTTCGCCCCGACGCGCCGCCACGGGAGCACGACCGAGTTCGACGTGACCACGATCGACACCCTGCCGACGGTGGACCTTGTGTTCTCGTATCCCGGGAGCGCCGGCCCGCGGTTCGAACGGAATCCGAGCGGTCTCGTGGTCGCGACGACGGGCTTCAATCGGATCGAGGCCGCGACCTTCCGCGCGCTGCGCACCGCTGGGGTCGTGCTCGTCACGGCGTTCCCATCCGGGGACAACGTGAACTCGGCGGGGAACTTCGCGCCACCGCCGCCGCCGCGGCCCGACAGCGCGCGCCCGCTGACTGCGGCCGATTCGGCGATGCAGGCCGAGCGGAACGCGCCCCCGACGGTCGTCGCCCAACACCTGACGCCGCAGAAGGCGCGGATCCTGCTCATGCTCGCGCTCACGCGCACGCGGGACCCGAGGGAGATCCAGCGGTACTTCCTCGCCTACTGAGCCGCTCCTAGCTTTCCCGGCACCTCCCGCGGGCGCTCCTGACGAATCGGGGCGCCCGCGTGGCTTCATCCCGCTCCCATCCGCGAACCGATGTCCTCACCGTCCGGCGACCCGATCCGCATCAGCGACCTCCCTCGACTCGTCGGCGCCGAGGTCACGGTCAATGGCTGGGTGACGCACCTGCGATCATCGGGGAAGATCGCATTCGTGGTGATGCGCGACGGCACGGGATTGCTGCAGTGCGTGATCGCGAAGAAGGAGGTGAGCGAGGAGACCTGGTCCGCGTTCCAGGCGCTCACGCTCGAGACGTCGTTCACGGTGGCGGGGACGGTGCGCGCCGACGCGCGGCAGGTGGGCGGCGTCGAGCTCGGCGTGTCGCGGCTCGTCATCGTCGGCCCGAGCGCGCTCGACTACCCCATCCAGCCGAAGGAGCACGGGATCGACTTCCTGCTCGACCACCGGCACTTCTGGCTGCGCACGCCTCGGCAGGTGGCGATCGCGCGGATCCGCAACGAGATCGAGCAGGCGATCCACGATTTCTACTACGACCGCGGCTTCCTCCGGGTGGATACGCCGATCCTCACCGCCGCCATCGGCGAACGGAGCGGACTCTTCGCCACCGAGTACTTCGACGAGGGGAACGCCTATCTCGCGCAGACGGGGCAACTCTATGGCGAGGCCGCGGCCGCGGCGTTCGGGAAGATCTACACCTTCGGCCCGACCTTCCGGGCCGAGAAGTCGAAGACCCGGAGGCACCTCACGGAGTTCTGGATGATCGAACCCGAGGTGGCCTTCAACGACACGCACGCGAACATGCGGTTGCAGGAGGACTTCGTCGCGTTCCTCGTCCAGCGCGTGCTGGAGCGGCGGCAGGCGGAACTCAAGGAGCTCGAACGCGACGTCGCGAAGCTCGAGAAGGTGCGTCCGCCGTTCCCGCGGATCGCGTACACCGATGCGGTCGCGATCCTGCAGAAGAAGGGGAGCAGCGTGACGTGGGGGGAGGACCTCGGGGCCGAGGACGAGGCGCTGCTGGTCGAGGACCACGAGACCCCGATCTTCATCTGCAACTATCCGAAGGAGGCGAAGGCCTTCTATATGAAGGAGAACCCCGACGATCCGCGGACCGTCCTCTGCGACGACATGCTCGCGCCTGAGGGGTACGGGGAGATCATCGGGGGATCCCAGCGCGAGGACGACCACGACAAGCTCCTCGCGCGGATCCACGAGGAGAAGCTCCCGGTGGAGGCGTACTCGTGGTACCTCGACCTGCGGAGGTACGGCACCTTCGTGCACTCGGGGTTCGGGCTCGGGCTCGAACGGACGGTGGCGTGGATCTGCGGCACGCCACACATCCGGGAGTGCATCGCATTCCCGCGGATGATGCATCGGCTGCACCCGTGAGCGGACTGTCGCGGAACCCCGGACAACCGCTCGACCTGGAGCGAGTGCGAGGGATCCGTGTGAACCGGAGTGCCACCGAACGCCGCGCGGCGACGATCCCGACGCGTCGCACGGTGAAGAAGGAGTGGCAGGCGGCGTGGCTCCTCAAGGCGATCACGCTGATGGACCTCACGACGCTCGCCGGCGACGACACGGCCGGAAACGTGCGTCGGCTCTGCGCGAAGGCGCGGAACCCGCTCCGTGAGGACCTGCTCGACGCGCTCGGTGCGCGGGCGCTGGGCATCCGCGTCGGCGCGGTGTGCGTCTACCACCATTGGGTACGCACCGCCGTCGCGGCGCTCGAGGGGAGCGGGGTCCCCGTGGCTGCGGTCTCCACCGGCTTCCCGGCCGGCCTCTCCCCGTTCGAGCAGCGGCTGGCGGAGATCCCGGCGTCGGTCAACGCCGGCGCGCGGGAGATCGACATCGTGATCACGCGCGCGCACGTCCTCACGGGCGACTGGCAGGCGCTCTATGACGAGGTGCGGGCATTCCGCGCGGCCTGCGGCGAGGCGCACCTCAAGGCGATCCTCGCGACCGGAGAGCTCGCGACACTCACGAACGTGGCACGCGCGAGCTGGGTGGCGATGCAGGCCGGCGCCGACTTCATCAAGACGAGCACCGGGAAGGAGGGCGTGAACGCCACGCTCCCCGTCTCCCTCGCGATGGTCCGCCAGATCCGCGAGTACGAGCAGGCGAGCGGACACAAGGTCGGCTACAAGCCCGCCGGGGGGATCCGGACGGCGAAGCAGGCCCTCGACTTCCTCCTCCTGATGAAGGAGGAACTCGGCGACCGATGGCTGCAGCCCGACCTCTTCCGGTTCGGCGCATCGGCGCTCCTGACCGACATCGAGCGCCAGCTCGAGCACTTCGTGACCGGGCGGTACGCCGCGGCGCACCGCATGCCGATGCCCTGATGACGAGACCCCACGTGACGAGGGCTCCATGGCCAGTATAGCCGAGATCTTCAACACGATGGACTACGGTCCCGCGCCGGAGAGCGACGCGCCCGCACGCGCGTGGCTCGCGCGTCACCGCGGGCGATTCGGCCACTTCGTGGATGGCGCGTACACGAAGGTCGGCCAGACCTTCGACGTGATCGACCCGAGCACCACGCAGCTGCTCGCGAAGGTCACGCAGGGGAGCGCGAGGGATGTCGGCGCGGCGGTGGCCGCGGCGCGCAAGGCCTTCCCGAAGTGGGCGAGGCTCACCCCGCACGCGAGGGCGCGTCACCTGTACGCTCTCGCGCGGACGGTGCAGAAGCACTCGCGGCTCTTCGCGGTGGTCGAGTCCCTCGACAACGGCAAGCCGATCCGCGAGACGCGCGACCTCGACATCCCCCTCGTCGCGCGGCACTTCTATCACCACGCGGGCTGGGCCCAACTGATGCCGACCGAGTTCGCCGGCTACGAGCCGGTGGGCGTGGTGGGGCAGATCATCCCGTGGAACTTCCCGCTCCTGATGCTGGCGTGGAAGGTCGCGCCGGCCCTCGCGGCGGGGAACACCGTGGTGCTCAAGCCGGCGGAGTTCACGCCGCTCTCGGCACTGCTCTTCGCCGAACTCGCGCACGAGGCCGGCCTCCCGCCGGGGGTGCTCAACCTCATCACCGGCGACGGTCGCACCGGCGCCGCGCTCGTCGAGCACCCGGACGTGGACAAGATCGCGTTCACGGGGTCGACCGACGTCGGGCGCATCATCCGGAGGGCGACGGCCGGGAGCGGCAAGAAGCTCTCCCTCGAACTCGGCGGGAAGTCGCCGTTCATCGTCTATGAGGACGCTGACCTTGACAGTGTCGTCGAAGGCGTCGTGGATGCGATCTGGTTCAACCAGGGGCAGGTCTGCTGCGCGGGTTCCCGCCTGCTCGTGCAGGAGGGGATCCACGACCGGTTGATGGCGAAGCTGCGCGCGCGGATGGAGAAGCTCCGGGTCGGCAAGCCGCTCGACAAGGCGGTGGACATGGGGGCCATCGTCGCACCGGAGCAGCTCGACCGCATAAGGAAGCTCGTGCAGCAGGGGCGCGACGAGGGAGCCGAGATGTGGCAACCGTCGTGGAGCGTGCCGAAGAACGGGTGCTTCTACCCGCCGACCCTCTTCACGAACGTCGAACCGGCCAGCACCATCGCGCAGGTCGAGATCTTCGGCCCGGTGCTGGTGGCGATGAGCTTCCGGACCCCCGAGGAATCGGTGGCGCTGGCGAACAACACGCCGTTCGGCCTCGCCGCGAGCGTCTGGACCGAGAACATCAACCTCGCGCTCGACATCGCGCCGAGGATCAAGGCCGGCGTCGTCTGGGTGAACGCGACGAACCTCTTCGACGCTGCGGCGGGCTTCGGCGGTTATCGGGAGTCGGGATTCGGGAGGGAAGGCGGTCGCGAGGGGATGTTCGAGTACTGCAGGTGGAAGGGCGCGCCCCCGACGGATGCGGTGCGCGGTGTCGCCCGGCGCCGACCTGTCACCGCGGTCACGACGGCCGAGCCGTCGCGGGCCGGCTCCCTCCCTCCGGTGGATCGCACACCGAAGCTCTTCATCGGCGGCCGGCAGGCCCGGCCGGACTCGGGCTACTCCCGCTCGGTCCTCGGACCGAAGGGACAGCGCGTAGGTGAGGTGGGCGACGGGAACCGGAAGGACATCCGGAACGCCGTGGAGGCGGCACAGGCGGCCGCGAAGGCCTGGGGACGCGCCACCGCGCACCTCCGGGCGCAGGTCCTGTACTACATCGGCGAGAACCTCGACGCGCGAGGGGACGAGTTCGCCGCGCGACTCCGCGCGATGACCGGCGCGAGCGCCGTCGCGGCGCGCGAGGAAGTGCACGCGAGCGTCGCGCGCCTCTTCGAGTACGCGGCGTGGGCCGACAAGTGGGACGGCGCCGTGCATCAGGTCCCGATCCGCGGTGTGGCGCTCGCGATGCACGAACCCATCGGTGTGGTGGCCGTGGCGGCCCCGGAGGAGTCCCCGCTCCTCGGCTTCGTTTCCGCAGTCGCTCCGCTCGTGGCGACCGGCAACACCGTCGTCGCCGTGCCCAGCGAGCGGCATCCCCTCGCGGCCACGGACCTCTATTCGGTCCTCGAGAGCTCGGACGTCCCCGATGGCGCGGTGAACATCGTGACCGGCGGCAAGGCGGAGCTCGCGAAGGTCCTTGCGGAGCACGATGATGTCGAGGGGATCTGGTACTGGGGCTCGAGTGAAGGGAAGAAGGCGGTCGAGCTGGCGTCGGCGGGCAACATGAAGCGCACGTGGTGCCACGCCGGACCGTGGGACTGGACGAACGACGTGCCGTCGCGCGAGTATCTGCGTGAGGCCACGCAGGTGAAGAACATCTGGATCCCGTACGGGGAGTGATGCGCATGGCGCGGGAGCTGTCCCCGGGCATGTCGGTCGCGCGGAGCGGGCGCGTCATCCTCGCGTCGGCGCTCCTCGCCGGCGTTGCCGCGTGCGCCGGCGTCTCGTCGACTGCCGCGAGTCCCCCGCGCACCGCCGCCGACAGCTCGGGCCGGCGCGCCGTGGACCTCGAGCGACGGCTGGTCGAGGGTGCGCGGCCGACCCCGAGCGGGGTGAGACTCCGCGTCACTGCGTTCGAGACGTACATCCCGGCGAACACCCGTCAGGAGTTCCTCGACCGGATGCGGAACCGGCAGACGGCGATCGCCGGGTTCCAGCGCGGTGCACAACGTCCGAACTCCAGTCAGTGGCGCCTGGGCTGGACATGGGAGCAGCGCATCGAGGGCAATCTCTGCGGTTTCCGGACCTTCACCGTCAACGTGGACTATCAGGCGCACTTCGCACGGATCGCCGGTCCGATCGCCGAGGACCCGGTGATCCAGGAATGGTGGACGGGACAGTCCGAGCGCATCGTGACGTCGCGCTTGGGCGAGCTCCGGCAGCTCCGCGACGCCGCGTCCGAGATCCAGAAGAAGATGCGTCCGATGTTCTCGGCGAACTGCGAGCAGCTCGCGCGGGAGGCCAACTCCACAGCCCAGCGGATGGTGCAGGAACTCGCCGACCGGATGAACACACAGCTCATCTCGGACCCGCCATCCTCAGCGCTCGGACGCCTTCACCTCGTCCCAGATCCGGTCAAGCGCCTCTAGCCCCGCCGTCCGCACATCGATCCCGCGCGATCCGGCCACGCGTTCCACCGCCTCGAAGCGACGCTGGAACTTCTCGTTGGCACGGTCGAGCGCGAGCGCCGGATGCGTCCCCGACTTCCGGCAGAGATTGACGACGGCGAAGAGCAGGTCACCGAGCTCCTCCTCGAGGTCGAGGTGCCGAGGGTCGGCGCTGGGGACGCCGTGTGTATCGAACGTCGAACCGTGCTCGGCGACCTGCGCGCGGACCTCGGCGAGTTCCTCCGCCACCTTCTGCAGCGGACCCTCGACGTCCGGCCAGTCGAACCCGACCCCGGCGGCGCGCTCCTGCAGGCGATGTGCGCGGTGGAGCGCGGGGAGCCCCGCGGGCAGGCCCTCCGCGAGCGAACGCCGGTGCTTCGCCTTCATCTGCTCCCACGGGGTGCGGTCGGCGTCGTTCCCGTAGAGCCAGGGGTGCCGCCGCGTCATCTTCGCCACGAGCGAGCCCGCCACCTGCTCGGGTCCGAACGCGCCCCGTTCCTCCGCGATCACGGCGTGGAAGAGCACCTGCAGCAGGACGTCCCCGAGCTCGCCGCAGGTGGCCGCGTCGTCGCCCTCCCGGAGCGCCTCGTCGAGCTCGTGCATCTCCTCGTTGAGGTAGGGGCGAAGCGACTCGTGCGTCTGGGCGCGATCCCACGCATCGCGCCGCCGGAGGTCGCGCATCATGGCGAGGGCATCTTCAAGCGTGGCTTTGTCTTGCATCGCTCTGGGGGCGCGGTGATCTTGAGTGCCGCAATGGAGAGAGAATCTAGCCGTGCATCCGACGCGCGCGCCTGGGTCGAGGTCGATCTCGGCGCGCTGGTGCGGAACGCGCGCGCCGTGGCGGAGCACGCCCGCGCCCCGATCGTCCCGATGGTGAAGGCCGATGCCTACGGTCTGGGCGCGATCCCGGTGGCGCGCGCCCTGGAGGTGCTGGATCCCTTGGCCTACGGCGTGTCGTCGATCGCGGAGGGGGAGGAACTGCGCGCGGCGGGGATCATCCGGCCGGTCATCCTCTTCACGCCGAGCCTGTCCAGCGAGTTCGCGCGGCTCCGGCGGGCCGGTATCACGCCCTCGCTCGCGTCCCGCGAAGGGATCGAGTCCTGGGGGCGATCGGGCGGCGGACCCTGGCACCTCGCGGTGGACACAGGGATGCACCGAGCCGGCGTCAATTGGGACGGCATCGACGCGCTCCTCCCGGCGATCACCGCCAGTCCTCCCGAAGGTGCGTTCACCCACTTCCACTCGTCCGAGCTCGACGATGGTTCGATCGTCCAGCAGGAGGAGCGATTCCGTTCTGTCGTGTCGCGCCTCCCGCTCCGGCCACGGTTGCTGCATGCCGAGAACAGCGGGGCGATCGCGCGCCGCGCGCCGAGTCCGTGGGATGCGGTCCGCCCCGGCGTGTTCCTTTACGGCGTCGGGAGTGGTCCGGGCGCGCGCCTCCGGCCGGAGCCGGTGGCGTCGCTCCGCGCGATCATCCTCGAACTGCGCGATGTCGCGGTCGGAGAAGGGGTGAGCTATGACGTGACGTGGCGCGCCTCGCGACGCAGCCGCATCGCCACCGTGGCGTGCGGGTATGCCGATGGGCTGAGACGCCAGCTGGGGAACCGTGCCTCGGCCCTGGTGCGTGGGCGTCCCGCACCGATCCGCGGCGTCGTGACGATGGACATGGCGATGGTGGATGTGACGGACGCGGACTGCGAGGTCGGCGACATCGTCACGTTCCTCGGGACGGACGGTGATGCGCTCATCACCGCGGAGGAGCTGGCGCACGCCGGAGGATTGTCGCCATACGAACTCCTCGTGGGGTTCCGACTCAGGCTCCCGCGACGGTACCTCGGGGCCTCCTGATGGCGCATCGGGCGGCCATCCTCGTCCTCGACGGGGTCGGGATCGGTGCGGCGCCGGACGCGGCCGCTTACGGGGACGTGGGCTCCGACACACTCGGCAACACCGCGCGCGCGGTCGGAGGGTTCGTGCTGCCGAACCTCCAGCTGGCGGGACTGGGGAGACTCGCGCGGCTGGCCGGCGTCGAGTCGGTCACGTCCCCGCTCGGCGCGCATGGACGGATGCGACCCGCCTCCGCCGGGAAGGACAGCACCACCGGCCACTGGGAGATCGCCGGCGTGCATCTGGCGACGCCATTCCCGACATTCCCACAGGGCTTCCCGCCCGAGCTCATCGCCGAGTTCGCCCGACGTACCGGCCGGCCGGTGATCGGCAACGTCGTCGGGAGCGGCACCGCGGTCCTCGACCGATACGGTGCGGAGCATCGGCGGACTGGGGCGTGGATCGTGTACACTTCCGCGGACTCCGTCTTCCAGGTCGCTGCGCACGAAGAGGTGGTGCCGCTCGCGGAGCTGTACGAGGCCTGCGACATCGCGCGCGCGATGCTGGTGCATCCACACGACGTCTCGCGTGTGATCGCGCGCCCGTTCGTCGGGGGAGAGGGGGCGTGGACGCGCACGGCGAACCGCCGCGACGTCTCGATCGCCCCGCCGTCCGAGACATTGCTCGATGCGCTCGCCACGGCGGGGATCCCGCGGACCGGGGTGGGGAAGGTGGACGACCTCTTCGCGCGCCGCGGACTCGACGGGGGACACACGCGGGACAACGCGGAGGGCATCGCGCGCACCCTGGACTGGTTGGTGGCGGGACCTGATGGGTTGTTGTTCGGCAACCTAGTAGATTTCGACCAACTGTACGGGCACCGGAACGATGTTCCGGGGTTCTATCAGGCACTGCGCGAATTCGACGCCGCGCTGCCGGCCCTGACTGCCGCCCTTCGCGAGGACGACCTGCTGTTCATCACCGCCGACCACGGCAATGACCCGACGACGCCTTCCACCGACCACGCGCGCGAGTGCGTGCCGGTGCTGGTGCTCGGTCCCCGCGTGGTACCACGGGACCTCGGCGAGCGACCGACCTTCTCCGATCTCGGGGCGACCGTCGCGGAATGGCTGGGGGTCGCGTTCCGTGGGCGCGGCACCTCGTTCCTCACCCAGTTCCTGGCCTGACGTGGACGCGCTCGCTGCCCACCTCCCGGCCCTCCGCGACCGGGCCCGGACCGCGATGCATCGCGCGTACGCACCCTACTCGCGCTTCCGGGTCGGCGCCGCCCTCCTCGCCGAGGACGGCACGATCCACGTCGGCTGCAACGTGGAGAACGCGTCATATCCCGCCGGCACCTGCGCCGAGCGGGCGGCGCTCGCAGCCGCCGTGTCGAGCGGGGCGCAGCGTTTCGCCGGTGTCCTGATCTGTTCCGAGGCGCAGTCGCCGACGCCACCCTGCGGGATCTGTCGGCAGGCGCTCGCCGAGTTCGGCCTGGATCTCACGGTGGTGTCAGTGTCCGCCAGCGGCGCCGAGGCGCGCTGGTCGCTCGCCGAGCTCCTCCCGCACGCATTCACTCCCTCTTCGCTCCATAGCCGATGATCCGGCGCCCGCTCCGCGCCCTGCTGTCCGCGCTCGTTCCCGCGATCTTCGCCGTCACCGCCTGTTCCGAGAACCTCGAGACGGCGGCGTCGTGCCCGGTGCTGTGCCCCGGCCAGCAGCTGGATGTCGTCGATTCCGTGATCGCGGTGCCGATCGTGCTCGACACCGCACTCTCGCGCTTCCCGTTCATCGGCGACGAGGCCCCCCTGATCCTCGCCAAGCGAGGGGACACGCTGGACCTGCGCGCCGTGGTCCGCTTCGACACCCTCGTGCGTGACTTCACGCCGCCCGGGGGCACCACGCTCGAGCCGATCGTGGACGTGGATTCCGCGTTCCTGGTGGTGCAGCTCATCAAGGGCACCCTGCCGCTCCCGGTGGATTTCGCGGTCGAGGCGTACGAGGTCTCGGACCCGGCGGCGCCGGACACGATCCCCGAGGCGCTGCTGCCGCACTTCACGGCGTCGCGGTACCTGGGCACGCTGGCGTTCACCGACACCACGTTCGACGACTCCGCGACCGTGATGATCCCGCTAGACTCGGCGAAGGTGCGCGCGATCATCCAGGACCCGATCGGGACGCTGCGCATCGGGCTCCGCGTCGTCAGCGCCGACCCGGTCGAGCTGCTGATGACGACGTCGCTCGACGGCCTCAATGGTCCGTCGTTCGACTTCAAGCCGTCGCTCATCGAGTCGACCACCTCGCTCTCGATCATCCCGTCGTCCATCACGCCGCCGCAGCCACCGGGGCTCAGCACCAACTTCGTGGACTACCAGTTGGTCGCGGCGGCACCGGTGGTGACCGGCGCGGACCGGTTCGCCGTCGGGGGGATCCCGGGACATCGCACCTACCTGCGATTCGACCTCCCCCGATGGCTGACCGACTCGGTGTATGTGCTGCGGGCCCGGCTCGAGCTGACCCAGGACCCCATCTACGGACTCGACGAGGCCGATACGGTGCTCGTGCGGGCCCACATGGCGCTCGGCGGGCACGCGCTGACCGACCTCAACCGGGCCGTGGCGATGCTCTCGCCGTCCGGGCTCTTCACGCCAGACTCGATCACCCGCCTACCGGCCGACAGCGGCGTCGTCACGCTGGAGATCAACGGCGCGGTCCGGCAGTGGCGCACCGTGGACGGGACCCCCGCGTTCCCGCCCGCGATCATCCTCCGGACGTCCGTCGAGGGCCGGTTCGCGCGCGGCCTGCGGTTCTTCGGCCGCGATGCAGCCGACCCGACGCTGCGACCACGCTTGGTCGTGAGCTTCGTCCCCAACGTAATCTTCGGACAGCCGTGATGCGACTCCGAGCGCGACTCCTCGCGGCAGTACTCGTCGTCCCTGCGCTCGCCAGCGCGCAGGGGACGGTCTCAGGTCAGGGGTTCGGATATCCCCCCGGCCAACTCGGCGCCGGCACCCTCGGGATCGGCGGCGCGTCCGCGGAGAGCGACGCCTCCTCCGCGCTCAATCCGGCCGCGCTCGGCACGACCAGTCGTTTCGCGATCTACGCGCACATGCAGCCGGAGTTCCGCCGGACCTCGGTCGGGGGCGGGACCGCTGAGACGAGAGCCCTCCGGTTCCCGGGCTTCGCGGTCACCGGCGGATTCCGCCGCTTCACCGTCGGGCTCGCGTTCACGACATTGCTCGACCGGACCTGGGCCAACTCGTACGCCGACTCGCAGGTGATCGGCGGGCAGACGGTGCCGTCCACGCTGAATGCGTCGAGTGAGGGCGCGGTCAACGACACCCGTTTCGCGCTCGCCTACGTCGTGAACCAGCGTCTCCAGGTCGGTCTGGGCGTCCACGCGATCTCGGGCGAGAACCGGATCCTCTTCGGCCGCACGTTCCCCGACAGCCTCGGCATCGGCGCGGTGCAACAGTTCTCCACGCTGAGCTACTCGGGGCGGACGCTCTCGGCCGGTGCGTTGGTGCAGCCGAGCACCGCGTGGGTGATCGGCGCATCGGCCAGGTTCGGCGGCGAGCTCGACCTCGAGCAGAGCGGCAACGCGCTGGCGCGTGCCGACATGCCGTCGCGGGTCGGCGTGGGCGTCAGCTACCTTGGCATCCCGAACACCGTGATCGCGGGCCGCGTGGACCGCACCTCCTGGAGCTCGCTCTCCCCCCTCGGGACGGCGGCCACGAGCGCGTTCGACGCCACGGAGTTCGCCGTCGGCGTGGAGTCGGCGGGACCGCGCGTGGATGGGGTCCTCTCGATGCTGCGCCTCGGCTACCGCAACCGCACGCTGCCGTTCGGGGTGGACGGCGACCGGGTCGCGGAGCGTGCGTTCACGGGCGGAGTGGGCATCCCCCTCTCGCGCGGGCGCTCGCAGTTCGACCTGACGATGCAGCGGGCCGCGCGGAGCGGGGGCGGGGCCACCGAGCGCGCCTGGGTCCTCTCGGTCGGGCTCGGCATCCGGCCCTGAGCGTCGGCCGGTGCACACGCCCGCCCGCGATGACGCGTTGGTGCTCGTTGCCGACGACGTCGAGGCGAACGTCGAGCTCCTGCGGGACCAACTCTCCGCCCACGGTTGCCGCGTGATCCACGCGCCCGACGGACCGCGCGCGCTGGCGATGTGCGCGGAGCTGGGCCCCGACCTCTGCATCCTGGACATCTCGATGCCGGCGGGCGACCTCGGGGTGGATCCACGCGAGACCGGCTTCGAGGTCTGCCGGCGGCTCAAGCGGGACCCCCGCACCGCCCGCATCCCGGTGATCTTCGTGTCGGCGCTGAACGACGCGGCGGATCGGCTCAAGGCGATTGAGGCCGGCGGGGACGACTTCCTCCTCAAGCCGCACAACCGGCACGTGCTCGGCGCCCGCGTCCGGAGCCTCCTCAAGCTCAAGGGCGCGACCGACGCCCTCGAGCAGAGCCTCAAGCGACTCCGCGAGCTGCAGAAGGCGCGCGACGACCTGATGCGGATGATCGTGCACGACCTGAAGACGCCGTTGACCTCGATGCTCGCCACGCTCGAGATGCTGCGCGATGGCGACTTCGGCACGGTCGAGGAGCGCCCGGCGCGCGCCCTCTCCGACGTGGAGGGGAAGGCGGAGGACCTCCTCGGCCTGATCGAGGACCTGCTGGACGTGTCGCGCGCCGAGGAGCAGCGGCTGCCGCTCCAGCCGGAGCCGATCGCGCCGGCCGCGCTCCTCGCCGAGATCCTGTTCGACTGGGAATTGCGGTTCCGGCAGGAGCAGGCCACCGCGCGCACCGAGGTCTCCGACGACGCGCCGGTCTTCCTCGCCGACAAGACGCTGGTCCGCCGTGTCCTGACCAACCTCGTCCAGAACGCGATCACGCATTCTCCGGTGCCGGTGACGGTCGTGCTCGGCGCGCGGCGCGACCCGGCGGGGATCGTGCTCACCGTGCAGGACGACGGGCCGGGCATCCCCGAGGAGTACCAGGACCTCGTCTTCCAGAAGTTCGAGCAGGTGCGCACGCCTCACGCGCCGCGGGTCCGGAGTTCAGGACTCGGGCTCGCCTTCTGCCGGATCGCGGTGGAGTCGCACGGCGGGCGCATCTGGGTCCGCAGCCGCGAGGGGGAGGGGAGCACCTTCAGCATCCTGCTCCCCCTCGCGCCGGTCGAGCGCGCGACGGCTCGCGCGCCCCGCACGGGTGAGCACCCCGTGGTGGCGTCCGATGCGAAGGAGCCGCCCCCGAGGTGACCCGGCAGGCCGGGGGGCCCGGGGACGTCGATTAGATTCGTAGTCCCCGTCGCGCTCGAGGCGCGCCGGGACCGACCCCAGCCGCCGACGCCGACCGTACCACGCCGTGCCCACCGTCTTCATCGAGACCTACGGCTGCCAGATGAACGTCAGCGATTCCGAGCTGATGTACGGGAAGCTGTTGGCCGAGGGATACGCTGCCGTTGACACGCCGGTCGGCGCGGACGTGGTGCTGGTGAACACCTGCGCGATCCGCGAGAACGCCGAACAACGCGTCATCGGGCGCCTCGGAGAGCTGCGCCGCGACCTGAAGCCCGGTGCGGTGCTCGGCGTGACGGGGTGCATGGCCCAGCGACTCGGCCCCCGGCTGCTCGAGACCGACACGCGCGTGCAACTCGTCGTCGGGCCCGATGCCTATCGCATGCTCCCCTCGTTGATCGAGGGCGCCCGGCTGGGAGAGCGGAGGAGCGCGACCGAGTTCGACCTCGAGGAACACTACGAGGATTTCACGGCGCGGCGCTTCGAGGGCGTGAAGGCCTGGATCCCGGTGCAGCGCGGCTGCGACTACCGGTGCACGTACTGCATCGTGCCGACCACGCGCGGCCCGGAGCGCAGCCGACGGCTCCCGGACGTGGTGCGCGAGGTGGGCGAGGTCGCCGCGCAGGGGATCACCGAGGTCGTCCTGCTCGGGCAGACCGTGAACTCCTACCACGACGGCGCCCACGACTTCGCGGACCTGCTCCGTGCGGTCGGACGAGTGGATGGCATCCGCCGGGTGCGCTATACCAGTCCGCATCCGAACGACTTCAGTGACCGCGTGATCGCGGCGATGGCGGAGACGCCGGCTGTCTGCGAGCACGTCCACCTCCCGATGCAGAGCGGTTCGACCGCGATGCTCAAGCGGATGCTGCGCCGGTACTCCCGCGACGACTACCTGCGTTGTGTCGAGCGTCTCCGGGCGACGATCCCGGGCCTCGCGATCACCACGGACATCATCGTCGGGTTCCCCGCCGAGAGCGACGCCGAGTTCGCCGAGACCCTCTCGCTCTGCCGGGAGGTCCGGTTCGACGACGCCTTCACCTTCAAGTTCTCGGCGCGTGAGGGCACGCCCGCCACGCGGATGCCCCGCGAGTGGACGGTGCCGGATGAGGTCGTGGACGCGCGGTACGACGCCCTCGTCGCGACGGTGCGGGGCATCTCGCGGGAGAAGAACCTCGCGCGACTCGGGGAGCGCCTCGAGGTGCTCGTGGAGAAGGAAGCGCGGAAGGGCGGGGAGCTCTTCCAGGCCCGTTCGCGCGACTACAAGACGGTGTTGGTGGCGGGCACGAGCGCGCTGATCGGACGTTACCTCACGGTCGAGTTGACGGGCACCACGGGGGCGACCTTCACCGGCACCCCCGTGGCGCCGCGCAACGCTCCGCTCCCGCTCGCAACGCTCTGACCCCACTGCGGGTGCCCTGAGTCGCCAGCGTCGGCTGCGTGCCACTGGTGCTCGCGGCCGTCATCGCGTGGGGCGTCGGGACCGCGCTCGGACTCACCGGGCACGGCCACGCCGGACTCATCCTACCCCTCGCGGCGCTCGCCCTCGCCGGTCTCTGGCGCGCGCCCGAGCACGCCTGGCCGGCGCTCGCGCTCGTCGCGGCCGCGGCGCTCTCGTGCGGGACGGCGATGGCGGCGGCGGACCGGGCCTGCCTCGCCGACGCGACGCGCGCCGACACCTGGTCGGTACGCCTCGACGGTGCGGCTTCGCCCGGCGCCTTCCTGCGTGGGAGCCTCGACGCCGACCATTGTCGCGTGCGGGTGGCGATCGCCGTGCGTGGCGGCGAGGCCGCGGCGGGCGCCCTCGTGCGTGTCACGCGCGCGGAGGTGACCGGGAGCGACCGGGAACTCCTCCTGCGCGAGGCCCGGATCACCGAGACAGCGGCGCCGGGCCCCCTCGCGCGCTGGCGCGCCCGCGTCGGTGGGACGCTCGACCGGCGGTTCGGAACCGACGCACCGATGGTGAGGGCGCTCCTGATCGCCGACACGCGCGGACTCTCGCCCGAGCTGCGCGAGCGCTATGCGGACGCCGGCCTCGTCCACCTGCTCTCGATCTCCGGACTCCACGTCGCGATCGTCGGCGGCGCGCTCCTGCTCCTCTTCCAGGCGGCGCGCTTCTCACTGACACTCGCCTCGGCCGCCGCCGTCGGGACCGTCGTCATCTATGTGCTCGCGATCGGCGCGCCGGCGCCGGCCGTGCGGAGCGCCACGCTCTTCGCCGCCACCGCGCTCACCCGCGCCCTGCAGCGGCCCGTGTCGCCCTGGGGGATCTTCGCGCTCGGCGCCGCCGTCCCGCTCATCGAACCGCGTACGGTGCTCGACCTCGGCTGGCAGCTCTCTGTGTCGGGATACGCCGCCGTCATCGCCTCGGCGCGCCTCGCGCGGCGGCTCCCCGAGCAGTGGCGCGGCTGGCGGGCACATCTCGTGCGTGAGCTCGTCGCCGGCACGCTGACCACTGCCGCCACGGCTCCTCTCGTCGCGTGGCACTTCGGGCGCCTGAGCCTCGTCGCGCCGCTCTCGAACCTCGCCGCGGGGCCGATCGTCACGTTGCTCCAACCGACGCTCTTCCTCGCGATGCTGGTGCCGGAGGTGCCCGGTGCCGGGCTCGTCTCCGACGCGGCGCGGCCGCTGCTCCGGGCGATGGACGCGACGGCCGGCGCCGCCGCGGCGCTCCCGGGGGCGAGCGTCACGGTCGCGCCGACGCTGGTGGGCGCCGTCCTCGCCGGCGCCGGCGTCATCGCGCTGCTCGTCGCGGCGTGGTCCCGGGAGTGGATCCGTCCCCTCACCCTGTCGGTCGCGTGCGTCGCGGTCCTCGCCTGGGTCCCGGACCGGGTCACCGGCGCGTCCACGACAGCGGAGTTGCACCTCCTCGATGTGGGTCAGGGGGACGCGATCGCGATCCGCACGCCGCGCGGACGATGGATCCTGGTGGATGCAGGCCGCGCCTGGCGTTCCGGCGACGCCGGCCGCGCGACCGTGATCCCCTACCTGCGCCGGGTGGGCGGCCCCCTCGCGTTGGTCGTGCTGACGCATCCACACGCGGACCACATCGGAGGGATCGCGAGCGTGCTCCGCGCCCTTCGGCCGGAGGAGCTGCGGGACGCCGCGTTCGTGGAACGCAGCCCGCTCTACCGCGAGCTCCTCGCGACGGCAGGAGAGGTCGGCACGCGGTGGCAGCGGGTCCGTCCCGGGGAGGTGCTCGACGTGGACGGTGTCGCCGTCGAGTTCCTCGCTCCCGACTCCGCCTGGACGGCGTCGCTCACCGACCCCAACGAGGCGAGCACCGTCGTACGCGTCCGGCACGGTGGCGTCCGGTTCCTCCTGACCGGCGACGCCGAGCGTCGCGAGGAGGAGTGGTTGCTCGAGCGCGCCTCCGCGTCCCTCGGCGCCGAGGTGCTCAAGCTCGCGCATCATGGATCGTCCACGAGCTCGACGGACGCCTTCCTCGATGCGGTCACGCCGCGTGTGGCGCTCGTCTCGGTCGGCGCGGGGAACGCCTACGGCCACCCGAGTCCCGCGGTGATGCGCCGGCTCGCGGACCGCGGCGCGCTCATCCTGCGCACCGACCAGTTGGGGACGGTGGTCCTCCGCTCGAACGGTCTCGACCTCGAGGTGGAGGCGGCGGGCCACCGCTGGCGCGTGGCACGAGCATTGCCGGAGCCGTGGTGACCCGGCCACCTTTCCCCGGGTCGCCCCTCCCACCGCACCGGAGTCGCTCGCCGTGGTCCGTCACACCGCCACATCCGTCGTCACGATCGACCGCTACATCATCGAGCAGGAGCGGCTCTTCCCCGAGGCCACCGGCGACCTGACCGGCATCCTCACGGAGCTCGCGCTCGCCTCGAAGATGATCGCCAACAAGGTCCGTCTCGCGGGACTCGCCGACATCCTCGGGTCGCACGGCGAGGAGAACGTGCAGGGGGAGATGCAGCAGAAGCTCGACGTGATCGCGAACGACATCATCATCAAGGCGATGGACCACGGCGGGAAGCTCTGCGCGATGGCGTCCGAGGAGGAGGCCGACATCATCCGGATCCCCGACAAGTTCCGGCGCGGCAAGTACGCGCTGCTCTTCGATCCCCTCGACGGCTCCTCCAACATCGACGTGAACGTGCCCGTGGGCACGATCTTCTCGATCCTCAAGAAGGTCTCCGACGGCGAGGACGGCGCCCTGAACGACATGCTGCAGCCGGGCCATCGCCAGGTCGCTGCGGGTTACGTCATCTACGGGTCCAGCACGATGCTCGTCTACACGACCGGGCGCGGCGTGCACGGCTTCACGCTCGACCCGAGCATCGGCGAGTTCCTCCTCTCGCATCCGGATATGCGGATCCCCGAGCAGGGCCGCTACCTGAGCGTCAACGAGTCCTACGAACAGCTCTGGACCGATGACGTGCGGGCGCTGATGCGCCGCTACCGCGGCCTCGACGGCAAGCGCGCGGCGATGAACGTGCGTTACGTCGGGTCCCTCGTGGCCGACTTCCATCGCAACCTGCTCGGCGGGGGCCTCTTCGCGTATCCGGCGAATGCCAAGAGCCCGAAGGGGAAGCTCCGCCTCCTCTACGAGTGCAATCCGCTCGCCTTCATCGTCGAGCAGGCCGGCGGCGCGGCGACCGACGGCCGCCAGCGGATCCTCGATGTCCAGCCGACGGAGCTGCACCAGCGCTCGCCGTACTTCGTCGGGTCCAAGGCCGACGTCGCGACCGCCATCGAGATGCTGGCGGGCGGATGACCGTGGCGCCCGACGCATCGCTGACGACGGAGGGGGAGCGCGGTGGCTGAGGGCGGCGCCGACGAGCGCTTCTCGCCCTCCGGGGTCCCGGTCGCGTCGGTGTACCACGCGAGCGATGTCGGGGCCGGACTCCCGGACCGTCTGGGCGAGCCGGGGAGCTTCCCGTTCACGCGGGGCGTGCAGGCGACGATGTACCGCGGTCGCCTCTGGACGATGCGCCAGTACGCGGGGTTCGGCACGGCGCAGGAGACGAACGCGCGCTTCAAGCTGCTCCTCGAGGCTGGCCAGACCGGGCTCTCGACCGCCTTCGACCTGCCGACGCAGATGGGACTCGACTCCGACTCGCCCCGCGCGCTGGGGGAGGTGGGGCGCGTCGGCGTCGCGGTCGATTCGGTCGAGGACATGCACCTGTTGCTCACCGACATCCCGCTCGACCGGGTCTCGACCTCGATGACGATCAACTCGACGGCTGCGATCCTTCTCGCGATGTACGTGGTGGTGGCCGAGGAGCGCGGCGTCCCGCGCGCGCAACTCTCCGGCACGATCCAGAACGACATCCTGAAGGAGTACATCGCGCGGGGGACGTACGTCTTCCCGCCGGAGCCGTCGCTCGCGCTCATCGCCGAGACCTTCCGGTTCTGCGCCACGGAGGTGCCGAACTGGAATCCGATCTCGATCTCCGGCTATCACATGCGGGAGGCGGGCGCGACCGCGGTGCAGGAGCTGGCGTTCACCTTCGCCAACGCGCTGTCGTACGTCGAACGCGCCGTGCAGGCGGGCCTCGCGGTGGATGCGTTCGCACCACGGCTCAGCTTCTTCTTCGCCTGCCACAACGACCTCTTCGAGGAAGTGGCGAAGTTCCGCGCTGCGCGCCGGATGTGGGCGTCCCTGATGCGCGACCGGTTCGCGGCGAGCGACGCCTCGTGCAAGCTCCGCTTCCACACCCAGACTGGCGGAGTGACCCTCACCGCCCAGCAGCCGCTCAACAACGTCGTACGCGTGGCGGTGCAGACCTTGGCGGCGACGCTCGGGGGCACGCAGTCGCTGCACACCAATGGATACGATGAGGCCCTCGCGCTTCCCACCGCGGAGGCGG
The DNA here is from genome assembly GCA_964650715.1 of uncultured Gemmatimonas sp. Classification (GTDB taxonomy): domain Bacteria; phylum Gemmatimonadota; class Gemmatimonadetes; order Gemmatimonadales; family Gemmatimonadaceae; genus Pseudogemmatithrix. The sequence continues at coordinate 61,906 of CAZYUL010000008.1, forward strand.
CGACGCTCGCGCTGCGGACCCAGCAGGTGGTCGCGCACGAGAGCGGCGTCGCGCAGACCGTGGATCCGCTGGCCGGGAGCTACTACGTGGAGGCCCTCACCGACGAACTGGAGCGGCGTGCCCTCACGCTGCTCGGGAAGGTCGAGGCCCTCGGGGGATCGGCGAAGGCGATCGAGGCGGGCTTCTTCCAGGAGGAGATCGCCCGAAGCGCCTACGAGCACCAGCTCGCGGTCGAGGCCGGTCGCACCGTCATCGTGGGCGTCAACCGGTTCGGCGACGGGGAGTCGCCGCCGATCATCCCCGCGCCGGATTTCGCGGCGCTCGAGCGGGGCCAGCGCGATCGGCTGGCGTCGCTCAGGGCCGGTCGCGACGCCGCGGCGGTCCGAGCGAGGTTGGATGCGATCCGGGTCGCCGCGCCGGGGTATCGGAGCGGAGACGCCGGGGGCCGCGTCCCGCTGCTGCCGCTCATCGTCGAGGCGGTGCGGGCGCGCGCCACGATCGGCGAGATCTCCGACGCGCTGCGCGCGGAGTGGGGGGAGTACCGACCGCGGTAGGAGGGCGATGTTCAGCACCTGCATCAACTGTCACGCGCCGCTCGGCGCGAACCAGGTGATCGAGCACTTCCCGGTCGGTCGGAAGCTCGCCTTCGATGCGGCGAAGGGACGGCTCTGGGTGGTCTGCCTCGTCTGCCGGCAGTGGAACCTCTCCCCGCTCGACGAGCGCTGGGAGGCGATCGAGGAGGCGGAGCGGCTGTTCCGTTCGTCGCGGTTGCGAGCGTCCACGGATCGCATCGGACTGGCGCGCCTCGCGGATGGGACCGAGGCGATACGCGTCGGACCCGCGCTCCGTCCCGAGTTCGCCGCGTGGCGATACGGGCAGCGCTTCAAGCGTCGCTGGATGCGGAACGCGCCGACCGCGGCGATCGGGGGCGGGCTCTTCGCCCTCGGGAAGGCCGTCTCGTGGGGACCGATCCTCCAGTTCGCGACCGGCCCGGCCCTCGCGCTGGGTGGGTTCGTGCTCGCGACGCGGGTCGTGCGTCGCGCGCGCGTCGTCGCGCGGTTGACCGCGCCGGGAGAGCCTCCGGTGCTCCTCACCCAGGCGCACATCGAGTCCATGCGCTTCGTGCCCGATGACTCCCCGGCCGGCTGGCACCTCCGCGTCCAGCGCCCGCCCGTCACCGGGAGGGGGGGCGCTTACTTCCGCGCGGATCATCCCGAGATGGTGCTGCACGGCGCGGACGCGGAGAGGGTGGCCGCGAGGCTGCTCCCGCGGCTCAACCGCGTCGGCGGCCGGACGGGCGCCGTGGACGAAGCGGTCAAGGTCCTCGACCGCTACGGGGATCCTGAGGGGGTCTTCCGCAAGGCGAGCCGCTACGATGTCGTCCAACGGAAGCGATCGCGCATCGGCGCCTTCCAGGACCAGCCGGCGGACGATCCCGACGAGGCGATCCGCTCGGACTTCGCCCGCGCGCCCGCGTCGATCCGCCTGGCGGTCGAGATGGCAGTCCACGAGGCGCAGGAGCGGGCGCTCATCGAGGGCGAACTGGACGATCTCACGGACCAGTGGCGGGAGGCCGAGGAGGTGGCTGCCATCGCGGACGCGCTGACGCTCCCGCCATCGGTGTTGGCGCAACTCGAGCGGCTGCGCCTGCGGTAGAGTCCACGACTGCGGGGGGGCCATCCGCTTGAGGGTGGGCACGCCCGCCGCTAAGTTTCATCGGCTCCACAGCTTACGCCCTGTCACGTCAATGCCGACCTACGAGTATCGCTGCCCCGAGGGGCATGACTTCGAAGAGTTCGTCCTGAAGATCAGCGACGCCAAGTCCGAGCTTCCGTGTCCGCGTTGCGGGGTGGTCGCGGCTCGCCGGGTCTCGGCGGGCGCTGGACTGCTCTTCAAGGGGTCGGGGTTCTACATCACCGACTACGGGAAGGACGGCAAGAAGGACCAGCGGGAGAAGGCGGCCTCCGGGGGCGCGAAGAGCACCGGGTCGGCCGAGGCGGGCGCGACTGCGAAGTCGGAAGGCTCGGTGAGCGCCCCCGCACCTGCTCCCGCGTCCGCTGCCAAGGTGGAGAAGCCCGCAACGTCCGCGCCCACGCCCAAGTCCGGCCCGGCGAAGTGAGCGACGCCGAGTCGCTGCGCGCGGCGCTCGCGCGCGCCGCCGCATCCATCGGGGCACCGGACGGGATCACCATCGGGCTCGAGCGTCCGCGCGATCCCGCGCACGGCGACTGGGCGTCGAACCTGGCGATGACGCTCGCGAAGCCGCTCGGCCGCAAGCCGCGTGAGATCGCCGCGGCGCTCGTCGCCGCGCTCGACACTCGGGCCGCCGGGATCAGCGAAGCGAGCGTCGCCGGGCCGGGATTCATCAACTTCAGATTGAGTGCCGGCGACATGGCCGCCGGACTCGTCCGCGTGCTCGCCGCCGGCGCCGCGTGGGGCAGCGGCACGAGCGGTGCCGGGCAGGTCGCCAACGTCGAGTTCGTCTCCGCGAACCCGACGGGGCCCCTGCACGTCGGTCATGGTCGCCAGGCCGCACTCGGGGACGCGATCGCCTCCCTCCTCGCGTCGCAGGGCTGGAAGGTCACCCGCGAGTTCTACTACAACGACGCGGGTGTGCAGATCCAGAATCTCGCGCTGAGCGTGCAAGCGCGCCTCCGCGAGCGCGCGGGGGAGCCGCTGCTCCTGCCGGAGGGAGGCTATCACGGCGCGTACATCGCCGAGATCGCAGAGCGCTATGTCGCCGATCACCCCGACGACCCGCGCGGCGGCGACCTCGAACTTGTCCGCGCGGTCGCGGTGCGTGAGTTGCGCAAGGAACAGGACCTCGACCTGCGCGCGTTCGGCGTCAGGTTCGACGTGTACTACCTCGAGTCGTCGCTCTATACCGACGGGCTCGTGGACCGGACCGTCGCGAAGCTCAGCGCCACCGGCCACACGTTCGAGGATGACGGTGCCCTCTACCTCCGCACCACCGCGTTCGGGGACGACAAGGACCGCGTGATGCGGAAGCGGGACGGGACCTTCACGTACTTCGTGCCGGACGTCGCCTATCACGTGACCAAGTTCGAGCGC
>CAZYUL010000009.1:0-64363 GCA_964650715.1 uncultured Gemmatimonas sp.
GTTGCGGAGCGACTCCGACATCAGCGTGAGCTTGGACTGGTGCTCCCCCGCGACGGGGATGCAGGTCGGGTGGATCTGCGTGAAGCAGGGGTTCCCGAAGGCCGCGCCCTTCTTGTACGCGCGGTACGTCGCGGTGACGTTGCACCCCTTCGCGTTCGTCGAGAGGTAGAAGACGTTGCCGTAGCCGCCGGTCGCGAGGATCACCGCGTCGGCCGCGTGCGACTCGATCTCGCCGCTCACGAGGTCGCGGACGATGATGCCCCGGGCCTTCCCCTCGATCACGACCAGCTCGAGCATCTCGTGGCGCTCGTACATCCGCACCCCGCCCCTGGCGATCTCCTTCTCGAGCGCCTGGTAGGCGCCCAGCAGGAGCTGCTGGCCGGTCTGCCCGCGGGCGTAGAAGGTGCGCGAGACCTGCGCGCCGCCGAACGACCGGTTGGCCAGCAGGCCACCGTACTCACGCGCGAAGGGTACGCCCTGCGCCACGCACTGGTCGATGATGTCCACGGACACCTGAGCGAGCCGGTACACATTCGCCTCGCGGGCGCGGAAGTCGCCGCCCTTGATGGTGTCGTAGAAGAGCCGCTGCACCGAGTCGCCGTCGTTGCGATAGTTCTTGGCGGCGTTGATCCCCCCCTGCGCCGCGATCGAGTGCGCACGGCGAGGGGAGTCCTGGAAGCAGAAGCAGGAGACGTTGTAGCCGAGCTCGCTCAGCGTCGCCGCCGCCGAGGCGCCGGCGAGGCCCGACCCCACCACGATGAGCGAGTATCGCCGCTTGTTGGCCGGGTTCACCAGCTTCATCTCGAAGCGGTGCTTGTCCCATTTCTCGGCGAGCGGGCCGGAGGGGATCTTGGCGTCGAGGGTCAGGGTCACGTCAGTTCACGAATCCGAGGTAGACCGCGAGGGGCACCGCCGAGAAACCCGCCCACACCGCGACCGCCAACCACAGGGCGACGACGCGATGCAATGGGCGCGGCGAGGGGCGCGCGATCCCGAGCGTGCGGAGCCCGGCCCACGCCCCGTGGAAGAGGTGCAGTCCCAGCATCACCATCGCGACCGTGTAGAAGAGCACCACCGGACCGGAGCGGAAGCCCAGGATCACGTTGCCGTAGGCCTGTCCGCGCACGAAGAAGGGGTGGAGGTGCCCCGTCGTCATGTGCCCGATGTGGTAGACGATGAAGAGCGCCAGGAGGACGCCACCCCACCGCATCGTGCGCGAGGCCCACGTCGCGACCTGGCGCTCGTCCTTCGCGTAGCCCGACGGGCGCGCCCGCCGGTTGATCATCGTCAGCTGGTATGCGGCGACGATGTGCAGGATCGCCGCCGCGAGCAGTGCGCCCCGCACCGCCCAGAGCAGCGCCCCCATCCCCTGCAGGGTCTCGGCGTAGTGGTCGAAGACATCGGCGCCGAGGAACACCTGCAGGTTGCCGAGCATGTGGCCGATCACGAACGCGACGAGCCCGAGGCCCGTGACGGCCATCACGACCTTCTTGCCGATCGTGGAGGCCCAGAGATCCAGCAGCCAGCGCATCGCCGGCCTAGAGCTTCACCACCGACATCGGCTCGCGTACCGCTTGCGCGCTCTTCTCCAGCGCCGCGCGCTCGTCCGCCGTGAGGGTGACCTCGAGGACCTTCTCGAGCCCCTTCCGCCCGAGCTTCACCGGCACACCGAGGAACAGCCCCTTCATCCCGTACTCCCCCTCGAGCCACGCCGAGCAGGGGAGGATGCGCTTCTGGTCCATCACGATCGCCTCGACCATCTGCACCGCGCCGGCCGACGGCGCGTAGTATGCCGAGCCGGTCTTCAGGTGCTTCACGATCTCGGCGCCACCGTTACGCGTCCGGTCCACGATGGCGTCGAGCTTGGCGCGGTCCATCAGCTGTGTGATCGGGATGCCGCTCACGGTGGTGTAGGAGATCAGGGGCACCATCGTGTCCCCGTGGCCGCCGAGGACCATCGCCTGGATGTCGCGCACGCTGGCGTCGAGGGCCGTGGCCAGGAAGGCGCGGTAGCGCGCCGTGTCGAGCACCCCGGCCATCCCGATCACCCGCTCGCGCGGGAAGCCGGTGACCTCCTTGGCCACCCAGCACATCACGTCGAGCGGGTTCGACACCACGATCACGATCGCGTTCGGCGAGGTGCGCTTCACCTCGGTGCTCACCGCCTTGACGATCCCCGCATTGGTGTTGAGCAGGTCGTCGCGCGACATCCCCGGCTTCCGCGCGATGCCGGCGGTGATCACGACGATGTCGGACCCCGCCGTCTCCTCGTAGCCGTTGGTGCCGATCACGCGGGAGTCGAAGCCCTCGATCGGGGCCGACTGCCATTGGTCGAGGCCCTTCCCCTGGGGGATCCCCTCGACGACGTCCACCATCACGACGGTGCGGGCGAGTTCCTTCTCTGCGATGCGCTGCGCGGCGGTCGCGCCGACGTTGCCGGCGCCGACGACCGTGATCTTGTTCACCATGGTCCGAGGCTCTTGGGGTGGGAGGACACTGCTCCCGAAACCTAGCGGGGCCGTGTCGGCGATTCCACGGCCGCGCTCGTCGCATCCGCGCCACGACGCAGGGTGAAGACCGCCGCGTTCCCGATCCGCAGCCACCGGCGTGCGTCCTGCACGGTCACCATCTCCGGCGCGGGGTGCAGGAAGAGCCCCGTCGCGTCCACGGTGTCCAACGCGACGGCGCCGGTCAGGTCGCCGACCTCGGACACGCGCGGCCCCAGCTTGGCGACCGCATCTCCATACGTGATGCCGATGTCGAGCAGGTACGGCTCGGGACCGAGGCCCACGACCCTAGCGCCGCGCACCACGAGGTCGAACGGGATCGAGCGGTTCTGCGGCAGCGACTCGTACCAGGCAGGATCCGCCGACGCGTACGTCCCCTCGCCGATCGCGACGAGGGCGTCGATGAGCCCGGCCGCGTTGAGCGCGCGGAGGCGTTGCTTCTGCGGGTCGCCGGCCAGTGCGCCGCTCTCGATCAGCACGGTGCTCGTGCCCCAAGTCTGCACGAGGTCGCCGAAGGCGCGCGGGTTGAAGGTGTCGTCGTACCGCGCGACCTGCCCGGGGATCTCGGACGCGATGCGCGCGGCGAGCCGGGCGGCCACCAAGCGGGCTCGGCTCCGGACCGCGTCATAACTGCGATCCTCCGATGTCGCGGGGGCGAGGAGGGCGATCGCGACCTGCTTCCCCCCCGGCCCGGCGACCGTGCGCGCATTCTGGTCGTGCAGGTTGAACCCGAAGTCGGGCCTGAGCCGGTCGTGGAGCGTCTTGAGCGCCCGCCCTTCCGGGGTCGAGAGGCGCCGCGCGTCGCGGTTCACGTCCACCCCGAGTGCGTTCTGCCGCTGGAAGAGCTCGGCACCATCGGGATTCAGCATCGGCACGAGCGTGAGCGAGACCCCCGCGAGGAGCCGGTCGCGGACCGAATCAGGTTCGTCCGCGACGAGCCAGCCGATGAGGTCCACGAGTGCCATCGACGCCGCCGACTCGTCGCCATGCATCTGGCTCCACGCCAGCACCTTCACGGGCCCGGTGCCGATGTGGAGCGCCACGAGCGGCCGCCCCTGCACGCTCTCCCCGATCCGCTCGGCGCGGATGCGTGGCGAGTCCAGGAACGGACCGAGGAGGCCCCAGTACAGGTTCGGCGTGAACCGCCGTCCCTCGATGGCCGGCACCCGGTACCGCTCCGCGATGCGCAGACCGGCGTCGAAGCAGCACGCCTCGCGCGACGGATGCTCTCGCGGCGTCGGGGAGGGTGCTGGCACTGGCGCAGGAGCGACGCACGAGGCCGCCAAGACCGTGGACGCGAGCAGGAGGAGCGGCGACGGCCGTCGCACCGGGGTCCGGTCCGGCCGGCGAGCGAGAGGCGTCACTGGATCAGCCACCGACCTGGGAGAGCGCGCGCAGTCCTCCGACGCGCAGCGCCAGCAGCTGGTGCTCGAGCGGTTTCTCCTCGAGTGCGCGGACGAACAACGGCCCCAGCGGCTCGCCTCGGCGGAGCGGGTCGCGCAGGTTCACCTCGTGATCGCCGTAGAGACAGGTCCGCAGGCGTCCGTCCGCGGTGAGGCGCACGCGGTTGCAGGAACCACAATAGGTGTGCGTCATCGGGGTGATCACGCCGACCGTTCCGGCAGCCCCGGCGATGCGATGGTACGCCGCGGGTCCGTTGCCGCGCGCCGGCCCACTCGCGGGCGCGAGCGCGCCGAGCGACGCCACCCGAGTCAGCACCTCGTCGCTCGGGACGATGTGCTCGGCGGTGAGGTGCGCCATCTCTCCGACCGGCATCAACTCGATGAACCGCACGTGCACGGGGCGGTCGAGCGTGAGTCGCGCGAAGTCCTGGATCTCGTCGTCGTTGATGCCCCGCATCACGACGACGTTCAGCTTGACCGGCTCGAGGCCGGCAGCCAACGCCGCCTCTGCGGCCTCCACCGGCCGGAACCCGAGGTCACGCCTCGCGATCGCCGCGATCCGCTCGGGGCGCAACGAGTCGGCCGAGAGGTTGACGCGGTCGAGGCCGGCAGCGCGGAGGTCGCGCGCCATCGCCGGGAGCTTCACGCCGTTGGTCGAGAGCGCGATATCCTCGATCCCGGGAACTCCCTTGAGCATCCGGATCAGCGAGACCAGCTCGGGACGGATCGTCGGCTCGCCGCCGGTGATCCGGAGGCGCCGGAGCCCGAGGGGCGCGAGCTGGCCCACGACTCCCGCGATCTCTTCGTACGAGAGGATGTCCTTTTTCGGGAGCCAGTCGAGCCCCGCCTCTGGCATGCAGTAGACGCAGCGGAAGTTGCACCGGTCCGTCACCGAGATGCGCAGGTACTCGATCGCGCGGCCATGCTGGTCGCGGAGGGGCGCGGGTGCCGGCGTCGAATCGCTCACGACACCACCCCCGCCGTGGCGTGGCGCGTGGGGTCCACCCACTCGCGCGTCCCGTCGGCGTAGTGCTCGCGCTTCCAGATAGGCACCCGCCGCTTGATCTCCTCGATCAGGAACCTCTGGGCGTCCATCGCCGCAGCGCGGCGCGCGTGGGAGACGGCGATGATGATGCTCGACTCGCCAAGGCCGAGGTAGCCCACACGATGCTCGACCGCGACCCGCTCGGTCCCGAACCGCTCGGCGGCCTCGGCCACCACCGCGGCGAGCTCCCGCTCGGCCATCGGCCCGTAGGCGTGATAGTCGATGCCCGTGACCGCCCGGCCGTCGTTCACCTCGCGCACCGTGCCGATGAAAAGCGTGATCGCCCCCGAGGACACACTGGCGACCTCAGTGAGGAGCCGCGCGGCATCGAGGGGCCGCTCGAGGATCGCACTGCGCACGGAGGGTCAGCCCCCCGCCACTGGCGGGATGAGGGCGACCTCGTCCCCTTCCCGGATCGGGGTATCGGGCCTGGCGTAGCGGTGGTTGACCGCGACCAGGGGCTTCGGAAGGGCCCGCGCGCCGGCCCTCTCCCGCATCGCCGTCAGCAGGTCCCCGGCAGTCGCCGTCCCCGGCAACTCGATGATCACACTCGGGCCCAACGCATCCGCCCAAGAAGCGAAGAGGAGCACTTCTGTCCGCATGGGTGCAATCTACCCCACGTCCCGCATTCGCGAGCGGAAACACGAAGCGGGACGCGCGATCCGCGCATCCCGCAGGCATCGGCCATCCCTCTCACTCATCCCTTCCCCCTCACCCCTTCCCCTCGTCCCTTCCCCTCGCTCCTCGCTCCTCCGTCTACGCCTCGGCCTCGATCTCCAGATCCGCCACGAGCGCCCTCAGCTCCTTGGACGGCTTGAACACCGGCACTGGACGCGCCGAGACCTCGACAGGCTCCCCCGTCCTCGGATTCCGCGCCATCCGCGTCTTCCGGTTGCGGATCTTGAACGTCCCGAAGCCCCGGACCTCGATGTTCCGCTGTTCCTTCAGCGCATCCTTGATCGAATCCAGGAACGCATCCACCACGCGGGCGCAGTCCTTCTTGGAGATCATCGGCCCGGCCGTACGGGAGATGGTCTCCGTGACGCGCTCCACGAGATCGGCTTTGGTCATGGACATACCGGGAGGGGTTGGCGCCGGGCCAGTCGAGGGGCCGTAAGTGCTTCGATTCTAGGACGTTACCTCTTGCCTGTCAAGCGCTTGCACCACTCGTCATAGCATCCAGGAACTCGTCGAAATGGGGTACCGCGTCGTGCGGTCCCGGGGCCGCCTCGGGGTGGTACTGCACACCGAACACGCTGAGCCGGCGATGCCGCAGACCCTCGACCGTGCCGTCGTTCAGGTTGATGTGCGTGACCTCGAGGTCCGGCGCTCCCGGGACCCCCTGCTCGGAACCTTCGACCGCGAAGCCGTGATTCTGGCTGGTGATCAGCACCTCCCCTGTCGAGAAGTCCTTCACCGGGTGGTTCCCGCCGCGGTGCCCGTACGGGAGCTTCGTGGTGCGCCCGCCGAAGGTGATGCCGAGCAGTTGATGTCCGAGACAGATGCCGAACACCGGCACGCCGGAGTCGGCGATCTCGCGGATCGCAGCGGGAGCATACGTCACAGCCTCCGGATCGCCCGGTCCGTTCGACAGGAACACCCCATCCGGCTGCATCGCGAGCACGTCCTTGGCGGGAGTCGCCGACGGTACCACCGTGATCCGGCAGCCGCGCGCCTCGAACATCCGGAGGATGTTCCGCTTGATGCCATAGTCGTACGCCACGATGTGGAGCGGCGCCTTCGGATCGCCCCAGAGGTAGGTCTTCTTCGTGGAGACCCGGGACGCCAGGTCGAGCCCGGACATCGAGGGGCAGGCATCGAGCACCGCCCGCTGGGACTCGGTGGGTTCGGTGCCTGCGCCGATCAGGCCCCGCATGACACCGACGGTCCTCAAGTGTCGCGTGAGGCGTCGCGTGTCAACTTCCGAAAGGATCGGCACTTCGGCCGATAGCAGCCACGTGCCAAGTCCCTGCTCTGCACGCCAGTTGGAATACGGCTCCGAGAGCTCGCGGACGATCACCCCGGCGACCTGAGGTCCACTCGACTCGCGATCCTCCGAGTTCACCCCGTAGTTCCCGATCATCGGCGAGGTCATCACGACGATCTGGCCACGGAAGCTCGGGTCGGTGAAGGTCTCTTGGTAACCGCTCATCCCGGTGGTGAAGACCACTTCGGCCGCAGCCGGCGCGCTCAGCGAGCCGTGCAGGCGACCAAGAAAAAGGGTCCCGTCCTCGAGGAGGAGGAACCCCGGTGTCGCGTGGAGCGGATGCGAGGTCACGGCTGTGGCGGCGGGGGCGTCGGAGTGCCGGCCGGCGGGGTCGCCGGCTCGAGAGGGACAGCGGACTGGATGCCGGGATCCGCAGAGGTGGCGCCCGGAGCTGGCGCGGTCGGGACCGGGGTCCCGAGCGCGCGATCGAGCACCGAGGTCGGAGTCGCCGCGCGGCTGGTCATGATCTGCAGCACGAAGGCCAGGAAGATGAAGATCCCGCCACCCCACCAGCTGGCCTTGGTGAGGATGTTGCCCGCCTGCCTGGTGCCGACGAATGCGTCGGGGGACGACGACGCCCCGCCGAAGTTGGCGGCGAGTCCACCACCCTTCCCCGCCTGCATCAGCACGGCGGCGGCCAGGACGATCGCGTCAAGGATGAGGAGGACGAGCAGGAACGTGTACATGGGGGCGGCGGACGGCGGAGGACTGGGCTGCGGTGCAGGTCGCTGGTAAGCCTTGAAGACTACTGGAGTTAGGGGCCTCGAGCAACCCTCAGCCCGAACGCACGATCGCCAGCCACTGCTCTGGGTCGAGGCTCGCGCCGCCGACGAGGACGCCGTTCACCTCGTCCGCCGCCAGCAATCCATCAACGTTCGAGCGATTCACGCTGCCACCGTAGAGGATCGGGACTGCCGCGCCCCGCTCCCCCGCGATGGCCCTCAGCTCGGCGCGCAGCGCGACATGCACGGTGCGTGCATCATCGGGCGTCGCGTTCTTCCCCGTGCCGATCGCCCACACCGGCTCGTAGGCCACCTTCGCGGTCGCGACCTGCGCGGGTTCGATGCTCGCCACCGCCGCCCGAAGCTGGCGCGTGACCACCGCGATGGTCTCACCAGCCTCGCGTTGGGCGAGCGTCTCGCCCACACAGATCATCGGCGCGAGGCCCGCGCGGAACGCGGCGGCGACCTTCTTCCCCGTCTCCTCCTCGGTCTCGCCGAAGACATGCCGTCGCTCGGAGTGCCCGACGAGCGCATGGCGCGCTCCCGCGGAGCGGGCGAGCGTGCCCGATGTCTCCCCGGTGAAGGCGCCCTTGTCCTCCCAATGCATGTTCTGTACGCCGGCCTCGAGGTCGGCGCGCTCCCTGATCGCCTGCACCACCACGTGCAGCGAGACCGCGGGAGGGAAGAAGAGCACGCGCCGGTCCTGGTGGCGCGCGTACCGGTCGAGGAACGTCCGCATGAACGCCAGGGCGTCGGCCGGCGCCTGGTTCATCTTCCAGTTCGCGGCGAAGATGAGCGACTTCACGCGACCTCCAGCGCTTCGAGTGCCGCGACCCCTGGCAGCACCTTCCCCTCGAGGAACTCCAGCGAGGCGCCACCGCCCGTGGAGACGTGGCTCATCGCGGCCGCGAGCCCGGCCTCCTCCACCGCCGCAGCGGAGTCGCCGCCCCCGATGATCGTCGTCGCCCCCTTCGCGGTCGCGGCCGCCATCGCCTCGGCGACCGCGCGCGTCCCCGCGTCGAACGGCTTCGTCTCGAACACCCCCATCGGCCCGTTCCAGATGATCGTCTTCGCGGTGGCGATCGCCCGACCGTACGACGTCGCCGAGTCGGGGCCGATGTCGAGCATCGCCTCGCCCTCCGGGATCGCGTCGCGCCTCACGGCATGGGCCTTCGCCCCCTCGGCGATCGCCGGGGCGACGGTCGCGTCGTGTGGCAGGGTCAGCCGGAATCCCGCACGCTCCATCAGGTCGCGCGCCATCTCGATGCGGTCGGGCTCCACGAGCGACGTGCCGGTCTCCAGCCCCATCGCCTTGTAGAAGGTGCAGGCCATCGCGCCACCGATGAGGATGCCATCCACCTTGGGGAGCAGGGCCTCGATGACGTCGATCTTCCCCGAGATCTTCGATCCACCGAGGATGGCGATGAAGGGGCGCTTCGGCTTCTCCAGCGCGCCGCCGAGATAGTCGAGTTCCCGCTCCATGAGCAGCCCGGCGACGGCGGGACGCAGGAGCCTCGCCACCCCCTCCGTGGACGCGTGGGCGCGGTGCGCCGCGCCGAACGCATCGTTCACGTAGAGGTCGCCGAGCCTCGCGAACGAGGCGGCGAGCGTGGCGTCGTTCTTCTCCTCACCGGCCTCGAAGCGCGTGTTCTCGAGCAGGAGCACCGCGCCGTCGGCGAGTCCACGGGTCGCGGCCTCCGCCTCGGGGCCGACGACGTGAGGGACGAAGGTGACCGTCGCCCCGCCGCCGAGGAGCGCGGCGAGCGCCGGCGCCACCGGGGCGAGCGTGTACTTGGGATCCGGCTTCCCCTTCGGACGGCCGAGGTGCGAACAGAGCACGACGCGCGCCCCGGCCTTGCGCAGCGCCTGGATCGTCGGCACCGCGGCGCGGATGCGGGTGTCGTCGGCCACGCCCCCCCGCTCGTCGAGGGGCACGTTGAAGTCCACGCGGACGAGCGCGCGCCTCCCGCGCAGCTCGGCGGCCGCGAGGTCCTTGATGGTCCTGGTGTTCATCGGAAGTGGGTCAGAGACCCTTGCCGACCATCTCGATGAGGTCCACGCAGCGCGACGAGTAGCCCCACTCGTTGTCGTACCACCCCGAGACCTTCACCATCGTCCCGTCGATGACGTTCGTGCTCTTCGCGTCGAGGATCGTCGAGTGCGGGTTGCCGATGTAGTCCACCGAGACGAGTTCCTCCTCGGTGTACGCGAGGATCCCCTTGAGCGGCCCCTCGGCCGCCGCCTTGAACGCGCCGTTGACCTCGGCGATCGTCGTCGCCCGCTCGACCTCGACGGTGAGCTCGGTGAGCGAGACATCGGGGGTGGGCACGCGGATCGAGATGCCGTCGATCTTCCCCTTCACCTCCGGGATCACGAGCGACGTCGCCTTCGCCGCGCCCGTGGTCGTCGGGATCATCGAGACCGCCGCCGCGCGGGCGCGGCGGATGTCCTTGTGCGGCAGGTCGAGGATGTTCTGGTCGTTGGTGTAGCTGTGGATCGTCACCATCGCGCCGTGCCGGAATCCGAACGCCTCGCGGATGACCTTCACCATCGGCACGAGGCAGTTCGTCGTGCAGCTCGCATTCGAGATGATCGTGTGCTTGGCGGCGTTGTACTTCTGGTGGTTGACGCCGAGCACGATGGTGATGTCCTCGCCGGTGGCCGGCGCGGAGATGATCACCTTCTTGGCGCCCCCCGCGATGTGCTTGCGCGCATCGTCGGCCTTGGTGAACCGGCCGGTGCTCTCGAGCACGAGGTCCACGCCGAGGTCCTTCCACGGGAGCAGCGCCGGATCCTTCTCCTTCAGCACCTTGATGCGGTCGCCGGCGATCGTGACCGATTCGGCGTCGTGGCTGACGGCGCCGTCGAAGATCCCGTGGACGGAGTCGTACTTGAAGAGGTGGGCGAGGGTCCGGGTGTCGGTGAGGTCGTTGATGGCGACGAAGTTGATCATCGCCCCCCGCTCCTTGGCGGCGCGGACGACCTGTCGGCCGATGCGGCCGAACCCGTTGATGCCGACGCGAATGGCCATCTGTCGTGAGGCTCCGAGCTGGTGAGGGTCCCTATCCTCGCTTCAGCGGTCCGCGCTGGTGCGGGCCCGGCCGAAGGTCAGGTAGCTGATCGTGCGCGCCCCGGCGGCGAACAGCGCATGCGCGCAGGCGTTCAGGGTCGCGCCGGTGGTGAGGACATCGTCCACGAGGACCAGGTGCGCCCCGCGGATCCGTTCCGAGACGGTGTCATCCGCAAGGAACGCGCCGTGAACGTTCGCGAGTCGCTCCCCGGGAGTCAATCGCGTCTGCGACGGCGTGGCGCGCGTGCGCCGCAGGACGTCCCGCCACACCGGCAGCCGCCATCGCCGCGCGACACCGTCCGCCAGCCGTTCGGCCTGGTTGAATCCGCGCTCGCGCTCCTTCACCGGCGCGAGCGGCACCGGCACGAGCGCGGCGCGTTCGCGCACCACATCCGCGGGCCAGGCCATCCGCGCCAGGCGACCGCCGATCTCGTCCGCGGCGCCCGGCCATCCGTCGTACTTGAGGGCCGCGAGGATCGCGCTGCTCGTCGGGTGGGGCACCCAGCAGAGGGATCGGGCCGCCCGGACGAACGGCGCGAGGAGGGCACATCCGGCGCAAGCGCCCGCCGTGGCCCGTGGGTGCCCGCATCGCGCGCACGACGGGGCCTGGAGCAGCGGGAGGCGCGCCCAGCAACGCCCGCAGACGAGACCTCGGTCGGCGTCGTCCATCGCCGCGTCGCAGGCCGCGCAGGCGCGGGGGAACACGAACTGGCCGAGCGCGCCCGCCCACCGGCGCCAGTGTCGCGCCGCGCCCCTCACTCGCGCTCCGGCGAGCGGACCGACGCCCACATCGCGGCGCGGTCCGGCACCACGCCGAACCATCGTTCGAACGCGAGCGCCCCCTGCTCGACGAGCATCGGGAGGCCGTCGTCGGCGCGCAGCCCGCGCGCCCGGCACGCCTTGATGAACGGCGTGCGCCCGCGCCGGTAGGTCAGGTCGAGGACCGCGGTGGTGTCCGGGATCATCCCCGGGGCGATCGGCATCAGCGCGCCATCGAGCCCGAGCGGCGTCGCGTTGACGACGAGGTCGCTCCCCTCGATGGCGTGCAGTTCGCTCCGGACCGCCCTCACCACGGGGGCGAAGCGCGCCGCGAGTTGCTCCGCGCGGTCCGAGCTCCGCGCGTGGATCCGCACGTCGCTGTCCGGCCATCGCTCGACGGCGGCACAGACCGCCGCGGCGGCGCCGCCCGCGCCGAGGAGTCCGACGCGCACCCCTTCGGGCCGGCGCTCGAGCAGCCGCTCCACCGCGGCGTCGAACCCGCCGACGTCGGTGTTGTCCCCGACGAGACCGTCCGGCTCGGTCCAGAAGGTGTTCACGGCACCCACCCGCTGGGCCAGCGGCGTGCGTCGGACGCACCACGCGTAGAACGTCTCCTTGTGCGGCGCGGTGACGTTCCCCGCCGCGCGGGCATCCGCCAGGAGCCCGGCCATCGCGCCGAGCTCCGACGGGGCGACATCCAGCGCCTCGTAGTGGAGCGAGATCCCTGCCGCGGCGAGTGCCGCGTTCTGGAAGGTCGGCGAGAGCGAGTGCGCGACCGGATGACCCAGCAGCACCAGGCGGCCCGGCGACTCCCTCACGAGTCCCCCGCGCCGCGCTCGGCCACGAGGCGGTCGAGGGTGCGCGTGATCTCCGAGTGCATCTCGACGAACGTCTGCCGGTAGGTGTCGAGGTCGCCGCCGAACGGATCGAGCACGGGGCGCCCTTCGGTCGAGCGGCTCGCGTAGTCGGTGAGGAGATGAGCGCGCGACTCGCCACCCAGGACGACCGCCCGCTCGCGATGATGCGGGCTCATGACGAGGACGAGGTCCGCCCCGGCGACGAGTTCCCGAGTGAGGACCCGCGCCCGGTGCCCGCTCAGGTCGAGACCGTGCTCGAGCGCCACGAGGAGCGCGCCGTCGGACGCGGGTGCGCCGTCCCACGCGCTCGTGCCGGCGCTTCCCACCGTGACCTCGAGGCCACGCTCGCCGGCGAGTCTCCGCGCGATCGCCTCGGCCATCGGACTGCGGCAGGTGTTGCCGGTGCAGACGAAGAGGATGTGCACCCTACTGGTCCCCGATGAGGTCGCGCACGGACAGCCGCAATGTAGCCGCCGGGATGGCGCCCGGGCGGATCACGCGGGGGAGCCGGCCGGTGCAGTCCACGACGGTGGAGGCGGGCGACGGCGGCAGCCTCCCACCATCCAGCAGGCGGAGCTCGCCGCTGGCGAGTTCAGCGCCCCACTGCGCCACGATCTCCGCCGAGGTCACCGCCGCCGGCTCGCCCGGAAGGTTCGCCGACGTGCTCGTGATCGGGTCCCCCAGCGCAGTGATCAATCGCTGCAACCCCGGGTGCGGCGTCCAGCGCACCGCGATGCCACCCTCGGGGCCACGCAGGCGCTCGGGGATCCGTCGCTCCCCGCCCGGGAGCACGAGTGTCAGGGGCCCCGGCCAATGCCTTGCCGCGAGCATGCTCGCCGAAGGGGTGAGGTGCAGGCCGAGGCGCGTCAGCATCGGGGTGTCGCTGATCAGCAGGAGGAACGGCTTCGCCGGCGGCCGGCGCTTGAGCGCCACGAGTCGTTCGACCGCATCCCGATCGATCATCGTGCCGAAGCCATAGACCGTCTCGGTCGGGTACGCGAGGATCCGCCCGGCCTGGAGGTGCGCGATGGTCCCCGCGAGGGAGGCCTCGACCTCCGCCGTGGACCAGAACGGGATCCCCTTGGACTCCGGCACGCGCTATTCCGGCAGCGGGTAGATCGCCTCGGCCCTCGCGAAGTCGCGCTCTTCCGTCACCTTGAGCGCGCGCTCGCTCCCCTGCACCACGAAGACCGGGAGCCCGAGGGCCTCGCACAGCGCCGCGTCGTCGGTGGCATCTCCGTGGGTCCCCGCCGCACGCGCCTCGCGGTGCGCGCGCTCGATCATCTCCCGGGGGAATCCCTGCGGCGTCTGCGCCCGCCACACCCCCTCGCGCGGGACCGTGCCCACGATCCGCCCGCCGGCGTCCACGCGCTTCAGCGTGTCGGTCGCCGGGAGCGCGGCGATCGCGCCGTGTCCGCGACGCACCTCGGCGATGACCCGGTCGATCATCCCGTCGGTGACGAGCGGGCGCGCCGCGTCGTGGACCAGCACGATGCGGCACTCCGCCGGGAGGTCCTCGAGTCCGTTCGCGACCGACTCGGCGCGCGTGCGCCCGCCGACGGAGATGAGCAGCCGATCGGTGTCGCCCTGGAAGAGCCAGGGGGGCGGGTCGCCGGCGTATCGCCGCGGCAGGACGCAGACCACCATCGCGACGTCGGGTCGCGCCTGGAACGCCTGGAGCGAGTGGAGGAGCATCGGGCGCCCCGCGATCCAGCGGAGCTGCTTGAGCTCACCGCCGCCGACACGGCTGCCTGAGCCGCCGGCGACGATCACCACGCCGACGTCCCGCGCCGGCGCCTCCGCGTGGGGCGCGCCCGGCGCGCCGGGCGCGCTCATGGCGTCCCCCGGAAGAGCTCGCGGAAGAGCGACCCGAGGTCCGGCAGCGGTCGAACGCGGATCTGCCGAGGCGCACGCCGCGGCGCGCTGCGCTCGCCGACATAGGCCACGCTCATCCCCATCTTCTCTGCCTCCAAGAGGCGCCGTTCCGCCTGCGACACGCCCCGGATCTCCCCGCCGAGGCCGACCTCACCGATGAAGATCGCGTCCGCCGGGAGCGCCCGGTCGTACACGCTGCTCGCGAGCGCCGCCGCCACCGCGAGGTCGCCGGCCGGCTCCTGCATCCGCACACCGCCGACGACGTTCAGGAAGACGTCGAGCTGGGCGAACGAGAGGCCGGCCCGCTTGTCGAGCACGGCGAGCAGCAACGCGAGCCGGCGCGCGTCGTAGCCGGTGCTCACCCGTTGCGGGGTCCCGAAGCCGGCTTTGGCGGCAAGTCCCTGCACCTCGAGGAGCATCGGCCGGGTCCCCTCGATCAGGCAGGTCACCGCGGAGCCGCTTGCGCGCGTCCCCCCTCGTTCGCCGAGGAAGAGCGCGCTCGGATCGTCCACCGCCTCGAGGCCCTGCGGCGTCATCCGGAACACGCCGATCTCATCCACCGAGCCGAACCGGTTCTTCGTCGCCCGCAGGACGCGGTGGTCCGCGCTCCCCTCCCCTTCGAAGTAGAGCACCGTGTCCACGATGTGCTCCAGCGTCTTCGGTCCCGCGATCCCCCCGCCCTTGGTCACGTGGCCGACGACGAAGACCGCGGTCCCGGTCTCCTTCGCGAAGCGCATGAGGCGCGCGGCGCACTCACGGACCTGCCCGACGTTGCCCGGCGCTCCCTCGAGGTCCGCGGTGAACACGGTCTGGATCGAGTCCACGATCATCACCGCCGGACGACGGTCGGTGGCGGTCGCGAGGATCGTCTCGAGGTTCGTCTCGCCGAGGAGCTGGACCGCGCCGGCGTCGGCGTGCAGCCGGTCCGCCCGCAACTTCACCTGCAGCGGGGACTCCTCGCCGCTCACATAGAGCGCGCGGTGTCCGGCACGCTCGAGCCGTGCCGCCACCTGGAGGAGGATCGTGGACTTCCCGATCCCCGGCTCCCCGCCGACGAGGACCATCGCCCCGGGCACGACCCCGCCGCCGAGGACGAAGTCGAACTCGGCGATGCCGGTCGCCAGCCGGTGCGACTCCTCGCCGACGACCTCGCGCAGGCGCGGTGTCTCGGCGATGCTGCCGCCAGCGCCGAAGCCCTGTGCTCCCGCGCGCCGTCGCGCCGCGCCGGCGCCCTTCGCCGCCGTCGCCTTCGGCGCCACCGGCTCCTCGGCGAGCGTGTTCCACTCGCCGCACGTGTCGCAGCGACCCTGCCACTTGAGGGACTCGGCGCCGCACTCGGTGCAGCGATAGACGGAACGCGCCTTCACCGCCATGCGGTCACTCCGGCTGGCGGCTGGTCCAGTTCTCGAATCGCGTGTGCTGCTTGCGGAAGTGCAGCCGGACGTGCCCCGTCGGTCCGTTGCGCTGCTTGCCGATGATCACCTCGGCATAGCCGTCCAGCGGGATGTCGTTGGTGCCGGGCACCATCCGCGGATTCCCCGCCTCGTCGTACGGGCGCTCGTTCATCTCCGGCCGGTAGATGAAGAGGACCACGTCGGCGTCCTGTTCGATCGCCCCCGAGTCGCGAAGGTCGGAGAGCTGCGGCTTCCGGTTCTCACCACCGCGCTGCTCCGAGGCGCGCGAGAGCTGGGAGAGCGCGATCACCGGGATCGCGAGCTCCTTCGCCAGCGCCTTGAGGGAGCGGGAGATCGCCGAGACCTCCTGCTGACGGTTCTCGGCGTCGGGGCCGCTGACGAGCTGCAGGTAGTCCACGACGAGCAGCTTGATGTCCGCCTGGCTCTTGAGCCGTCGGGCGCGCGAGCGGAGTTCGAGCACCGAGAGCCCCGGTGTGTCGTCGATCCAGATCGGCGCCTGGCCGAGGAGCGCGGCGGCCTTTGCGAGGTTCGACGCGTCCTGGGCGGTGAGCTGTCCACTCCTGAGTCGCTGGGCGTCCACGTATCCCTCCGAGGCGAGCATGCGCAGCAGGAGGGATTCAGTACTCATCTCGAGCGAGAAGATCGCCGTCGGAACATTGCCTTCGATGGCGGCGTATTGCGCGACGTTCAGGACGAACGCCGTCTTTCCCATGGACGGCCGCGCCGCGACGATGACGAGGTCGGAGGGCTGGAACCCGAGCGTCATCTTGTCGAGGTCGCCGAATCCCGAGGGCACGCCGGTGAGGTTGCCGCCGGCGGTCCGCAGCTGCTCGATGCGCTCCATCGCCGACCAGAGCAGCGACTTGATCTTGACGAACCCCTCGGAGCCGCGGGTCTCGTTCAGCTCGAGGATCCGGTGCTCGGCGAGGTCGAGCAGCTCGGCCGCCCCGGCCGGGCTCTCGTGCCCCTCGCGGACCAGCGAGGTCGCCGTCTCGATCAGCCGCCGGCGTAGCGCCTTCTCGCGCACGATCCGGCAGTGGTGCTCGACGTTCGCCGCGGTCGGCACCTCATCGAGGAGCCCGGCGATGTAGTCCTTGCCGCCCGCGCCGGTGAGGTCCCCGCGCTGGTCGAGCTCGTTGGCCAGCGTCAGCGGGTCGACGACCGCCCCGGCATTGTGCACGGCCATCATCGCCCGGAAGAGCCGCCGGTGCCCCTCGCGGTAGAACATGTCCTCGGTGACGAGCTCCGCCGCGGCGACGATCGCGTCCGCCGAGAGCAGCATCGCGGCGAGCACGGCGCGCTCCGCGTCCTCCGACCAGGGGGGCCGGCGGTCGCGGAAGGGGTCGGCGCTGGCCGACCTAGGCGCGATCGAGAATTCGACGGGCGAGCTGGACATCTTCCCAGGTGGGGCGCTTCCAGTTCGGATTCCGGAGGAGCGCTGCGGGATGGTAGGTGGCGACGAGCGGGATGCCGTGATAGCGGTGCTCGATCCCCCGGAGCTTCGAGATCGCCGCGTCCGTGCCCAACAAAGTCTGCGCCGCGAAGGTGCCGAGCGCGAGTATCACCTTCGGTTGGAGGATCTCGAGCTGGCGGAGCAGGAAGGGGCTGCAGGCGCGGATCTCCGCGGGGGTCGGGTTCCGGTTCCCGGGCGGCCGGTGCTTCAGCACGTTGCAGATGAAGACTTCCTCGCGCTTGAGCCCGATCGCCTCGAGGATCTTCGTGAGCAGTTCCCCGGACTTCCCGACGAAGGGTCGACCGAGTTCGTCCTCCGTGGCGCCGGGGGCCTCGCCGACCACGACGAACTTCGCCTCGGGACTGCCCTCGCCGGGGACGTGATTGAGCGCGCTCGCCGAGAGGGAGCAGGCGCGGCATCTCGCGACCGCTGCGGCGACATCGGCGATCGTGCGCGCGGACGAGAGGTCGGTCAGCGGTGGCTCGGTCGCGGGCGCGGCTGGTGTCGGCTTCGGCGCCGCCCGCACCTCCGGCGGCGCGAGCGACTTCCGCCAGTCCACGGCCGGAGGCGTCGCCCGCTGCGCGAGCACCTTCATCGCCTCCTCGACGCTCAGCGAGTCCAGCACGAACTCGGTCTCCCCGAGCTCGCGGCGTTGCTCGAGGTACTGCCGGAGCCTCGCGTGGGGGTCGGTCACAGCAGCGCCTCCACCCGGTCGAGGATCGCATCGGCGACATCCCCCTTGCTCATCAGCGGGAGTTCCTCGACGACGCCGCCCCTGGCGATGATCGTGACGCGGTTGGTGTCGTACCCGAAGCCGGCCCCTGCTTCCCGCGCGCTGTTCGCGACGATGAGGTCGAGGGCCTTGGCCTCGAGCTTCTTCGCGGCATTCTCGACGAGGTCGTCGGTCTCGAGGGCGAACCCGACGGCCACAAGCCCTGCCCGCCGCGATCCGCGCGTCGCCTTCAGGATATCGGGCGTCTCCTCGAGCGCGATCGGCACTGGCGCGGACCCCTTCTTCTTGATCTTCGCGCTGGCGACAGTGGCCGGCCTGAAGTCCGCCGGCGCGGCGGCCATCACGAGGACGTCGGACTGGGCCACCTCCCGCGACACCGCGTCCGCCATCTCCTGCGTCGTCTCCACACGCGTGGCGCAGATCCCGTCCGGCAGGGGCGCGCTCACGGCGCCGTGCACGACGGCGACCTCCGCCCCCCGCCGCCAGGCCGCCGCGGCGAGCGCCATCCCCATCTTCCCCGTGGAGTGGTTCGAGAGGAAACGCACGGGGTCCAACGGCTCGCGCGTGGGACCAGCGGTGACGACCACGCGACGGCCGGCGAGCTTGCCGCGCCGCTCGAGCAGGCGTCCCGCGTGCGCGACGATGGTCTCGGGCTCCTGCATCCGTCCCTGGCCGGCGCCCTCATCCGGCGAGGCCAGCGGACCGACGCCGGGATCGAGCAGCACCTTCCCTTGCTGGCGCAGCTGCGCGGCGTTCGCCTGCACCGACGGGTTCGCCCACATCCGGTCGTTCATCGCCGGGACGAGCAGCACGGGGCAGGTCGCGGCCAGGAGGCAGGCACTCAGGAGGTCATCGGCGTGCCCGTGCGCCGCGCGTGCGAGGAAGTCGGCGGTCGCGGGGGCGACGATCAGCAGTTCGGCGTCGCGCGCCAGCCTGATGTGGTCCAGCGCGTGCCCCTCCCCGACGAGCACCGAGTGGACCGGGCGCCCGGTCAGCGCCTCGAAGGTAATCGCGCCGACGAACTCCTTCGCGGACCTTGTGAGGATGACGTCCACCTGGGCGCCGGCCTGCGTGAGCAGCCGCGCCAGCCAGGCGGACTTGTAGCTCGCGATCCCGCCCGTGACCCCGAGGAGGATGCGTCGGCCATCGAAGGGCCGCACGAGCGCCGCCGCCTTCCCGCCGCGCTCGGTCCGGCCGCTTACTCGCCCTTCGGGCGGCGGCGCGGGACCACGCGGTACTCGATCTCCCCACCGGAGAGATCCTCGAGTGCACGGGTCGTGAGCTTCTTCTCCCCGGACTTGGAGCGGTCACGGGGGAACTCGTTCAGCACGCGGGCGTACTTCGCCGCGACGAGCACCGAGAGGTACTTGTTCGTCGCGTGACGCGTGACTTCGGTCGGCGTGAAGACTTGCATGGTCGCGAGGACGGCGAGGGGCGAACGACTGTGGTCTGCAGCGGACCCTAATAGTAATCCGGTGAAGGGGTTATCGGCACCCCTCAGACCTTCGACGCCAGCCCCGTCAGGAGGTGCTGCACCACCCCGTCCACCCCCTTGCCGAGGGGTGCGCGGCGGCGCGGTCGGCCGACCTCCTCGGTGATGATCGCGTCCACCTGCCGCACCGCGTGATCGAGATCGTCGTTGACGACGATGTGCTGGTAGCGTTCCGCGTCGAGCAGCTCGGAGCGCGCGTTCTTCAGGCGCAGGCTCAGTGCCTCCGGCTTCTCGGAACGTCGTGCGAGCAGCCGCTCGACGAGGATCTCGATGGACGGGGGGACAACGAAGATGGTGAGCGCATCAGGGAAGGCCTGGGTCACCTGCCGGGCTCCCTGCACGTCGATGTCCATCATCACGTGCCGTCCGGCGTCCGTGACGCTCGCGATGGCCGACCTCAGCGTCCCATAGCGCTGGCCGTGCACCTCGGCCCACTCCGCGAACTCCCCCGCCGCCACCCGGTCGTCGAACTCGGCCCGCGAGAGGAAGTGGTAGTCCACGCCGTCGGTCTCTCCGGGCCTCGGGGCGCGCGTCGTGCAGGACACCGAGTACCCCACGTCATCGCGCTCACTGAGGATGCGTCGGGCGATCGTGGTCTTCCCCCCGCCCGAAGGCGCCGAGAGCACGATCGGGAAGGGGCCACCACTCACTCGAGGTTCTCCACCTGCTCGCGGATCCGCTCGAGCTCCTCTTTGATCGCGACGACATCCTGCAGCATCGCCGCGTCGTTCGCCTTGCTCCCGGTCGTGTTGGCCTCACGCAGGAGTTCCTGGAGCAGGAATCCGAGCCGCTTGCCGACCGGTTCCGGATCCCGCGCCGCGAGCGTGGCGCGGAACGCCGTGAGGTGGGAATGGAACCGGTCGAGTTCCTCCCCCACGTCGAGACGGTCGGCGAGGATCGCGATCTCCTGTGCGAGCCGCTGCGGATCCACCGCGATCCCACCCGCGAGCCGCTCCACATTCTCGCGCAGGCGCAGGCGCTGGGCCTCGAGGCGCTCAGGGGCCCTCGTCGAGAGCCGCACCACCGCCGCCTCGACGAGCCCGATCCGCTCCAGGATGACGGTCGCGAGCCGCGCACCTTCCTGCGCGCGCATCACCTGGAGTGCGCCACAAGCGGCCTCCACCACCGCCACGAGTTCGGCGGAAGTCCCGGTCGCGATCCCGTCGTCCTCCCGTCCGACGCGCATGACGTCCGGGAGCCGGAGCACCGTCCCGACGTCCACCGGTCCCTCGAGCCCATGCGCGTCACGCAGCCGCCTCAGCTCGGCGGCGTACTCGGCGAACCGCGTCTCGTCCACCCCGAGGGCCGGGCCCTCCGCCCGCTCGATCCGAGCGAATGCGGTGATGTGGCCGCGGGCGATCCGCTGGCGCAGCGCCTCGCGGACCTCGCCCTCCCACTGCGAGAGCGCCGTCGGGAGCTTGATGTTGGGATTGAAGAAGCGGTGGTTCACCGAGCGGAGCTCGACACTCACGCGTGCCGTGCCGACCGGCCCCTCGGCCGCCCCGAACCCCGTCATGCTGCGGATCATTGGAGCGGGATAACCTACGCTGGCTCCTACACTTGGGCAAGCAGACCGGACGTCAGTTCCAGAAGCTCCAACGGAGCCCGTAGAGCTGCACGAGACGCGGCATGAGGTACCCCGGCACCGTGTCGTAGACCTTGCCCGTGGCGTTCCGGTTGTACCAGAAGACATGCGCGTTCCCGATGCGGATCTCGAGGAGACCGCCGAGGAAACCCGCGCCCTCGGCGATGTCCGGCGAGCCTGCGGAGACAGGGAACGGCGCGCGACCGCGGTACTCGTGGAAGATCGCCGCGTTGAGGTCGAAGAGACCTCGCGTGAGCTGCCGCTCGAAGCGCGTGTGGACCCGCACCGCGGCGTGTGATTCCACGAGCGGGCGATACGTCACCGCCTCGCTCCAGCGGATCCCGTGCCACTCGAAGCTGAAGGGTCCCCAGATCGGTCCGGAGACGCCTGCCTCGACACCGGTGGTGGGGGGAACGTCCACCGGCACGTAGAGCGAGTCGAAATACGGCATACCCGGCGAGCGCGACGCTGACCGCTGCACGACACCTGCACGCAGCCACCTCCCCTTCACGCGGACGGCGCCCTCGACTCGGGAGACGGTCCACTGCGGACCTCGGAGCGCCTCGTCCTCGGGCGTGTGGATGGCGTGGGCGCCGCTGAACTGGAGCCAAGGCCACGGCGTGACGAGCGCGACGGCGTCCACGCGCGCGGTGGAGTCCGCGCCGCGCCCGTCGAACGACCCCGAGAGGGCGAGCAGGCGCCCCTCCCACGACGCGCGGAGTTCGGGCGAGAAGGACCGCTCCCCGCCGCGCACCCGCAGTCGCCCGGCGCCCGAGAGCCTCGCACCCCAGCGCGAGATCCCGAAGGAGCCCACGTACTGCAGCGCGGAGACCGCGGTATCCGCCCCGACGAGTGTGTCACCCGTCTCGGCGTGCACGAGCGTGCCCGCGAGGAATTGCGCCCACGCACCCGCGCTGTCGGCGCTCCCCCACGCCGCACGGAGGTATGAGGACAGGTCGCGTCCCGTGAAGCCGGGGATCGCATCCTCCACGCGCGTCCCGCTGACGATGTTCCGGATGTTCGGGAGGCGCGTACGACCGTTGTGGGCGGCGACCGCATCGACGCTCCACCGGCCGCCGGCCCACCCCAACCGCGCGAATCCGCCGATCGCGTCGCCGTCCCCGGCGGTGCGCTGGCTGGTGGTCGAGTACTGCTGGGCCGCCACCTGGAAGGCCAAGCCGTTGAATGTCCTCTTCCCGAAGAAGCCGCGGTAGAGATTGGTCTCCTCCGATCCCGTGAGCACGTCGGTCCTCGTCTGCGCGGTCGTCCGCTCCACGCGCCAGGTCCGCAGGTGGACGCGCAGTTCGCCCGCGGTCCGCTCGACCGCCACCTCCTCGAGCGGCCACAGGGGGATCACCGACAGGTCCTGTACCCCGCCCTCCCGCGGGTCGAGCGGATCGAGCGCGACGCCGTCGAGGAAGACGCGCAGGCGTGCCGGCTCGCCATACCACGCGGTGGCGGTGACCGCGGCGATGTGCGACGCGTGGTAGGTGGTCACTCCTGGCACTCGCGCGAGGAATTCGGCGAGCGTGAGCGCACCGCTCGCGAAGATCGCGTCCCGGTCCCACCGGGACCGTCGCCCGCCGAGTTCCATCTGTGCGGGGCGCGGGGCCACCGCGAGCGGCGACTTGATCGTGTCCGTGCGGACGGAGTCGCGCCGCACCGTATCGGCGGGGAGCGGGACTCGCGATGGCACCGAGTCCGGCTGCTGGGCGACGAGCGGGGCGGCGGTTAGGGCGACCGCCGCCAGCACGCGACGCAGCGTCAGCGAGCTCTCCCGCGCACGAACTCCACGAAGGTCCGCACCGGCGTCCCCGTCGGCCCCTTCGGCATCACGACGAGGTCCGTCTCGCTGTACGCGGTGCCAGCCACGTCCAGGTGCACCCAAGGCATCCCCTCAGCGAACTCCGCCAGGAAGAGCGCGGCCGTGATGGTCCCCGCCCCGCGTCCGCCGATGTTCCGGATGTCGGCCACATCGGACTTGATCAGCTCCTTGTACTCCTCGAAGAGCGGGAGTTGCCATCCTACCTCGCCGCCCCGCCTCCCCGCTGCCAGAACCTGGTCCACCACCGCCTGGTCGTTCCCCATCACCCCGGTGGTGATGTTGCCGAGCGCGACCACGCAGGCGCCCGTGAGCGTCGCCGCGTCCACGACCGCCTGGGGGGCGAAGCGCTTGGCGTAGTGGAGCACGTCAGCGAGTACGAGCCGCCCCTCGGCGTCGGTGTTCTGGATCTCGATGGACTTGCCGTTGCTCGCGATCACCACGTCACCCGGCTTCATGGCCTCGCCACCGAGCATGTTCGTGGTCGCCCCGACCAGCGCAACGACATTCAGGGGCACCCGAAGCCGCGCGATGGCCTCCATCGCGCCGAGCACCCCGGCGGCGCCGGACATGTCGAACTTCATGAGCTCCATCGAGGCGGCGGGCTTGATCGAGATCCCACCGGAGTCGAAACAGAGTCCCTTCCCGACCAGCGCGACCGGCTTCTCCCCCTTCGCGCCTCCCCGATACTCGAGCACGATCAGCTTCGGATCCTGCGTCGTCGCCTGCGCCACGGCGAGGAACGAGCCCATCCGGAGCCGCTGCATCTCGCGCCGCCCGAGAACGGTCACGGCGAGCTTGTGCCGCTTGGCGATGTCCCGCGCCGTCTCGGCGAGGTAATCAGGGGTGCAGATGTTCCCCGGGAGCATCGCGAGGCGTCGGGCCAGGCGCTGGCCCTCGGCGACAGCGACGCCCGCGGCGAGCGCGGCGCGGGCCTTCGCGGCGTTCGGCACGAGCATCGTCGCCTTCGCGAGCGGTTTCTTCCGGTCCGCCGGCTTGGCAGGCGAATGGAACTCGCGGAACTCCCAACTGCCGAGCGAGAGGCCGACCACCGCGCCTTCGAGCGCGCGGTCGGTCAGCTCCTCGGCCCAGAACGTGAGCGCACCCACGCCGAGGGAGTTCGCCTTGCGGCCTGCCAGCGTCGCCGCCCGGGTGATCCCCGCGACGCGCTCGGCAGTCCCGGTCCCGACGAGGAGGACGCGCTCCGGCCCTCCCTCGCGACCGAGCAGCAGCAACGACTCGTCCCTCGCGCCCTTGAAGTCGCGGCGCCGCAGTGCGCGGGTGAGCGCGCCGCCGTATCGCCGATCCAGACCGCCGAGGGCCCGCGGGAGCTTCTCGCCCGGGGGCAGCGCGACGACGAGCAACGGCATGGCCAGGCGCGTGGGGTCCCCCGCGCGCGCCACGAACGCGATCGACATCACCCCATCCCCTTGATGATCGCGTCACCGAATCCCGACGTGGAGACCTCGGTCGCGCCGGGCATCTGCCGCGCGAGGTCGTACGTGACCGTCTTGGCGGCGATCGCGCGCTCGAGACCCCTGATGATGAGGTCGCCGGCCTCATCCCAGCCGAGGTGCTCGAACATCATGACGCCCGAGAGGATGACGCTCCCGGGATTGATCTTGTCCTTGTTCGCGTACTTCGGCGCCGTCCCGTGGGTGGCCTCGAACACCGCGGCCTCATCGCCGACGTTGCCGCCCGGCGCGATCCCGAGGCCGCCGACCTCCGCCGCCAGGGCGTCCGAGATGTAGTCGCCATTGAGGTTCGGCGTCGCCACGACGCTGTACTCGTCGGGACGGAGCAGGATCTGCTGGAACATCGAGTCGGCGATCCGGTCCTTGAGGATCACCGCGTCGGCGCGCGCCTTGCCGCCCGACTTCTCGAGGTCGGCCTCGGCCACCACGTACTCGCCGAACTTCTCCCTGGCGAGCTCGTAACCCCAGTCGCGGAAGGCCCCCTCCGTGAACTTCATGATGTTCCCCTTGTGCATCATCGTCACCGAGGGGCGGTGGTGCTTCATCGCGTACTTGATCGCCATCTCGATCAACCGCTTGGAGCCGAACGCGGACATCGGCTTGATGCCGATCGCCGACTGCTCGCGGATCCGCTTGCCGAACTCCTTCTCGATGAACGTGCGCAGCTTCTCCGCTTCGGCCGTCCCCGCCTTGAACTCGATCCCGGAGTACACATCCTCGATGTTCTCCCGGAAGATCACGATGTCCACCTTCTGCGGTTCCTTCACCGGTGCGCCCACACCCTGGAAGTAGCGGACCGGGCGGATGCAGGCGTACAGGTCGAGCTCCTGCCGGAGCGCCACGTTCAGCGAGCGGATCCCCCCTCCCACCGGGGTCGTGAGCGGCCCCTTGATGGCGACCTTGAACTCGCGCACGGCCTCGAGCGATTCCGCAGGCATCCACTCACCCGTCTGGTTGAACGCCTTCTCGCCGGCGAGGACCTCCATCCAGTGGATCCGTCGCTTCCCGCCGTAGGCGCGCTCGACCGCGGCGTCGAACACGCGCACGCTCGCTCGCCAGATGTCGGGGCCGGTGCCGTCACCCTCGATGAAGGGGATGACCGGCTGGTCAGGCACCTTGAAGACACCCGCCGAGGCTTCGATGCGCTCACCCTTCGCGGGGACGCGCGCGTGCTTGTACGTGGTCATGTTCCCGTATTGGAATGGTCGCCGGATAAGCTAGGGATGCGTCGCCGACGCCAGCAAGCGGACGGTTCCCTACACGACGCGATCGGGTGGTTCGCTGCCGGCGAAGTAGGCGTCGAGGTTCTCCAGCGCGCGCATCCCCATCGCCTCGCGCGTCTCCCGCGTCGCGCTCCCGAGATGGGGAAGGAGCACGACGTCCTCTCGGGCGAGCAGCCCGGGATGCACCGCCGGCTCCTCCTCGTAGACGTCTAGCCCCGCGCCGGCGATCCGCCCTTCCCTCAGCGCCGTCACGAGGGCGACCTCGTCGACGATCGGTCCGCGGGCGGTGTTCACGAGGATCGCCGTGGGCTGCATCCTCGCGAACTGCGCGGCGCCGATCAGGTGCCGCGTCGTCGGGACGAGGGGACAGTGCAGGCTGACGACGTCGCTGCGCTCGAGCAGCTGGTCGAGCCGCGAGACGCGTTCCACCGCCGCACCTGCTTCGGAGGGGCGTCGCCGGGACCGGCTCCAGGCGAGTACCTGCATCCCGAATCCCGCCGCCGCCCGATGAGCCACCGCACGCCCGATCCTCCCCAGGCCGACGACACCCAGGGTCTTGCCGGTCAGGCGCTGGCCCATGAGGTGCGTCGGCCGCCAACCCGTCCAGCGTCCCCCCCGGAGTTCGCGCTCCCCCTCGCCCAGCCGCCGCATCACCGCGAGCATCAGGGCGATCGCGAGGTCCGCCGTGTCGTCCGTGAGCACGTCCGGCGTGTTGGTGACGACGACGCCGGACGCCCGCGCGGCGTCGAGCGCCACGTGGTTCACGCCGACGCCGAAATTGGCGACGATGCGGACGCGTCGCTCGGGGGCCTCGAAACACCGGGCGGACATCGGGTCGGTGACCGTGCACAGGACGGCGTCATGCTCCCGCATCGCCGCGACGAGTTCGTCGGCGGTGAGCGCCCGGTCGTCCTCCCGCTGCGCCACGTCGTATCGCGCGCGCAGGGCGGTCTCGACGGCCTCCGGGAGCCGGCGCGTGACAAGCACTCGTGGTCTCGGGGCGCGGCTCGCGCTGCGCCGGCGCGGACCGCTCACCGCCCCTCGCGATACCAGCGCTGCGCCGCGGCGACCCCCGAGCCGTAGGGCACGGCGATGCCGGCGTCGTGGAGCGCCAGCTCCGTCCCGCCGACGGCCGCCAGCAGCATCAGCTCGTTCACGTCCCCGAGGTGTCCGATGCGGAAGACACGCCCGTTCAGTCGGCCGAGCCCGGAGCCCAGCGCGAGGTCCCAGTGCCGGTAGGCCGCGTCGATCACCTGCCGCGCATCCTTCCCTTCCGGGACCACGATCGCGGTCACGCTGTTGGAGCGCCGCTCCGGGTCCCGCGCGCACAGGGTGAGCCCCCACGCGTGCACGGTGCGTCGCACCCCCTCCGCGAGTCGGGCGTGCCGCGCCGACACCGCGTCCATCCCCTCCTCTGCCAGCATGTCGAGGCTCTCGCGCAGCCCGAAGAGCAGCGCGAGCGCCGGCGTGTAGGGGAAGTAGCCCTGGTCATTGTGCAGCACCTGCGGTCGGAGGTCGAAATACGCCCGCGGGGAGCGCGACGCCTCGACGGCGGCGAGGGCCTTCGGCGACAGGCAGAGCATGCCCAGGCCAGCCGGCATCATGAATCCCTTCTGCGACCCACAGATCGCCACATCGACGCCCCAGGCGTCGAACTGGAAGTCGAGCGACCCGATCGAGCTCACGCCGTCCACGATGAGGAGCGCCGGATGCCCCGCCTCGTCGATCGCCTCCCGCACGGCCGCGACATCGTTGGTGACGCCGGTCGCGGTCTCGTTGTGCACCAGCAGCACCGCCTTGATCGCGTGCGACCGGTCCGCGCGGAGCGCGTCGCCGATCGCCGACGGGTCCACGGCCTCACCCCACTCGAGGTCGAGCACCTCCGCCTTGTAGCCGAGGCGCTCCGCAGCGTCGATGAAGAGGTGGGAGAACTGACCGAGCCGGGCCGAGAGCACGCGGTCGCCCGGCGAGAGCAGGTTGATCAGCGCCGCTTCCCACATCCCGGTGCCGGTCGACGCGAAGATGAACGGGCGTCCGCGCTCCGTGCGGAAGACGGGCTTCAGGTCCCGCAGCAGGCCGTGGGTGAGCGCCGGGAAGGCACTTGAGCGATGGTCCACCTGGGCGCGGTGCATCGCGCGCAGCACCCGGTCTGGGACGTTCGTGGGACCGGGGACGAAGAGGTGGTGGCGACCGGCCATTCCCGGGGAGGTTGGAGTGACGACCGGTCGAATGTAGCTTGCGACCATGCCCGCGCGCACCGCCGCCCCGAGCCCCTCCCGCCGCGTGGCGCGCGCCTTCGCCCTGCATTGCCCCGAGTGCGGCGGCGGCGGACTCTTCTCCCACTGGCTCCGGCTGCGGCCGCGCTGCGCCACCTGCGGCCTCAAGCTCGACCGGGGCAATCCCGACCACTTCGTCGGCGCCTACCTCGTCAACCTGATCATCGCCGAACTGCTCTTCGCCGCGATCCTCGGCGTCTGGCTCCTCGCGGTCTGGCCCGCCGTCCCGTGGGACACGGTGGAGGTCGTCGCCGTGGTCGCGATGGTCCTGAGTCCGCTCGCGACCTACCCGTTCACGCGCACCGTCTGGCTCGCGGCCGACCTCATCTTCGACCCGACGAAGCCAACGGATCGCTGAGCTCGCCGCCCCCCGTCGCCAGGGGGAATCGCCGCCGCATCTCTTCGGCGCGGAAGTCGAAGATCCTCGCGAGCTCGCGGTGGACCGCGAGCGCATGCACCACCCGGCCGAGCGGCCCCAAGGGGAGCCGGTACTCGATGACGTCCTCGATGAGCACGCCCTCCGGTACGGCGTGGAAGAGGTGCCGGTGGAGCCAGTGCGCATACGGCCCCGTCACCTGGACGTCGGCGAACGAGACGTCGGGCGTGAACTCGGCGATCCGCGACTCCCACCGGAAGGGGACGCCGCGCAGTCGCAGACGATACCGGATGCGCGTTCCCTCGCGCACCTCGCGATCGGTCGCCTCGAGGATGCGGAACCGCAGCCACGGTGGCGTGATCGCCTCGAGGTTGTAGGGATCCTTGAAGAACCCGAAGACGTCGGTGAGGCTGCCGCCGACGAGCTGACGACGGTGGAGGCGGTGCAAGGGTTCGCCAGTGGGGGGATGCCCGCTGAACGCGGCGCGACCGCAGTCCGTTCCCGCGCGCGCTGGCGTGGGAGGGACCCGGGAGGTACGGTGGGGCACCCGAATCCCCTTTGGAGGACCGATGCGCATCCCCCGTTCCGCGAAGCTCACGGCGACCGTACTCGCCGCCTCGCTGCTGCTCAACGTGTCGCTCGTGAGCTGTGCGTCCGAGCCGACGGCGCCGCAGGGCGACTCCGCCGAGATCCTCGCGAAGCTCGCGGAGGTGACCGCCAAGCTCGCCGCCATCGAGGCCAAGCTCGATGCACAGGCCGCCGCGACGGCGGACCGGCTCGACAGCCTTGAAGTGACGGTGACCGCGGCGGCGGGCGGCGCGACGCCCCTCCCGGCGCTCGAGGCATCGCGCGTGGACTCGATCCTCGCGCTCGCGAGCTACATCGCGAGCGACATCGCGGCTGGATCCTGGGAGGGCTGCGGGAAGCTCGAGTTCTCGCTCGGCGCGAAGATCGGCTCGGGTGGCGAGGTCAAGGGAGAGGGCAAGGCGAGCGTGGGCGCGTGGGCCGGTACCGGCGCATTCGCCGGCGCCCTGGTGCGCCTCAAGAGCAATCTCGAGGGTGAGGTGGGTGTGGAGCTCCCCTTCGAGTTCGGGTACTGCCGTCCGCTCTTCGGAGAGGCACCGCCGGTCCGCGTCGCGCCGATGCCAGGAAGCCTCCGCATGGCCAACGCCGGCGTCTCGAACGCGATCGATGGCGTCATCACCAACCTCGGGCTGTCCACGGGCACGGTCGAGAATGCGCTCGGCACCTTCACCAATCTCTTCCAGTCCGGGACCTTCCCGACCCCGCAAGCCCTCGCCGGGGCGCTACCGCTGCCGACCGCCCTCTCGTCCAAGCTGTCCGATCCGATGGGATCGATCCAGGGCGAGGCCGCCGCGAAGGTCGGCGACGCCATCACGATGCTGTGCACCGGGAACTGGGGAGTCGCCGTCTCCGGCCCGATCACGGCGGCCTGCGGCCAGATCAACAGCGGGACGCCGATGCAGATCGGCGGACTCGTCACGATGCTCGAGGCGTTCCCCGTGATGCAGACCACGCTCAGCCACGTGAGTGGCGTCGGGAATGCCCTTTGCTCCCGCCTCAACAATATCGGGGTCTTCTCGCTGACGATCCCCAATCCGCTCAACATCGGTCCGACGAACCTGTACGGACCGCAACGGCTGTTCCCCTGGTACACGGCAGTGTCCTGCTGAGGCTTCCGCTGGGGACGGGATGACGAGGGCCCCCGAGCGCGTGCGCCGGGGGCCTTCGCATGCCCGGAGTGGGAATCGAACCCACAAGAGGTTGCCCTCGGGGGATTTTGAGTCCCCTGCGTCTGCCAGTTCCGCCATCCGGGCGACACCCGCAACCTAACGCCCTCGGGAGCGCCGAGCAGGCCGTCACGATGTGCGGCGCGGTTGCCCCGGGGGGGCCGACTGCCGATGCTTCTCGGATGACGCGCTCCTGCATCCGAGTCGGGCGGCTCGCCACGGCGCTCGCCCAGGTGCTCACAACGGCGCTCGTGAGCGCCGCCGCGGGAGCCTGCGCCGACGCCGAACTCCCGGAGTTCCGCGTCGGCCTCCTGAACGTCATGGCCGAACCGATGGGGCCGGTGAGCGGGTTGCCGGGGCACCATGGCGCCACGATGGCCGTGGATGAGATCAACTCCGCCGGCGGCGTCTCGATCGGCGGCGTCGCGCATCGGCTGGTCCTCATCGAGCGGGACATCGACATCCGGGCGGACGCGGCGGCCACCGGCGCGCGGGCGCTGATCAACGTGGACAGTGTGCACGCGATCGTCGGACCGCAGATCAGCACGCTCGCGATCGCGGCCGCGAATGTCGCCGAGTTCGCCCGGGTTCCCCTCATCTCGCCGATGGCGTCGAACCCTGCGGTCACGAAGGACCGGATGATGGTCTTCCGGCTCGCGTTCCTCGACGAGTACCAGGGCGACGCCCTCGCCCGGTTCGCGTACGATTCGCTCGGTCTCCGCCGCGCGGCGGCGCTCTATGACGCGGCCAACCCGTACAGCCGGGACATCTGGGCGCTCTTCCAGCGCACCTTCCGCGCACTCGGCGGACGCGTGGTCGCGGAGCAGACCTTCCACACGGACCTCCCGCCGGACTACCGGGACCAGCTCCGCCGCATCATCGCCGAGCGACCCGACGCAATCGTCCTGCCGAACTACGCGGTCTACGACTCGGTGCAGGTGAGACAAGCGCGCGTGCTCGGATTCCGTGGACGCTTCCTCGGGTCCGACAGCTGGGACCCGCTCGCGATGTCCGGGATCGATGCCGCCGAGGGCTCCGTGGTGGTGGCGAACTGGGACCAGCGATCGGGATCTGACTCGACACGGGCCTTCGTCTCGCGATACAAGGAACGGTTCCGCGGCGAACCTCGCACCACGGCCGCCGCCACCTTCGACGCCTTCCGGATCCTCGCCGAGGCGGCCGAGCGTGCCGGGACACTCGAGGGCGCCGCGCTCGCGACGGCGATCGCCGCGACGGAGGCGCACGTCGGTGCGGTGACGACCTATCGATTCCTCGGGAACCGTGACCCGCTGCGCGGCGGCACCATCCTCGAGCTGCGCGACGGCGGGACGGTCGTGCGGTCCGTGGACCAGCCGCGGCCGTGACGGTCCCCGCCCCGGACGCCCGGCCTCCGCTCGCCGCCCTGCTGCGCCGGAGCCTCTCGGCGCGGCTCGCAGCGGCGTTCCTCGCGCTGAGCGTCTCCACGCTGGTGCTCGTCACGCTCGTCTCGTACCGGTCGGCCGAGGCCGCGCTCCGCGAGCGACTGCTCGAGCGCCTGAATGCACGGGTGAACGCCAACGCCCAGGCGCTCGACGAGTGGTTCGTGCGGCAGCGCCGTGGCGCGGAGTTCGCGGCGTCGCTCCCCGCCCTGGCGGCCTCGCTCGACTCGGCGAGCCGACCGGGGCCGGCCCGGGACCGCCTGCACCAGTTCCTCACGCGCCTCCGCGGGAACGTCGTCGCCGCGAACGAACTCCAGCTCCTCCGGATCCCTGGCGGCGAGGTGGTCGTCTCGACCGACCGGCGTTCCGAGGGGAGCTTCGCCGTGAGCGAGCTGCACTACGTGCGCGGCCGCGATTCCACGTACCAGCAGCCGATCTATCCGTCCGAGACCGACGGGCGCCCGCGACTGACCGTCTCCACCCCGGTGCGCCGCGACGGAGTTGCGATCGCCGTGCTCGCGGCCCACCTCGACCTCGAGGAGATGGAGCAGGTCGTCTCGCGGGTCACGACCGGGGTGCCGATCGACGCCTACCTCGTCACCGCCGTGGGCGACTTCGTCTCGGCGGAGCGCTTCGGCCGTCCGGAGTTCCGCCGGGGCGTGCACAGCGTCGGGATCGACCGCGCCATCGCGGGCGACGATGGCTCCGACGTCTACCAGAACTTCGATGGCGTCCCGGTCCTCGGCGTCTGGCGCTGGCTCGAACCGCACCAGCTCGCGATCGTGCTCGAATCCCCGCGTGCAGCGGCCTTCGCGCCGGCCCGCCGCTTGTTGGCGCTCGCGCTCCTCACCGGACTCGTGGCGACGGGGCTCCTGATGATCGGCGTCGTCGCGATCACGCGTCGGGCGACCCGGCCGATCCTCGCGGCGGCGGCGGCGGCCGATCGCGTCGCCAGGGGGGATTTCTCCGCCGAGGCGCCGGTGCAATCGGACGACGAGGTCGGCCGGCTCGCCAGGGCCTTCAATACGATGACCGGCCGGCTCCGCACCCTGTACGGGGAGTTGCACGACCAGGTGCGGACGACGAGCGTCGCGCTGGACGAGGCGCAGGCGAGCCGTTCGCTCCTGCAGGATGTGGTGGACCACACTACGGCGCTCGTGTGCGTCGTGGACCTCGACGGCCGCCTCCTGCTGGTGAACTCGCGCTTCCGCGCGCTGCTCGCGGACGCCGCGACGGACCCCACCGGGCGAGCCCTCCGCGACGCGCTCGGTCCGGCGGCCGCCTCGGCGATCCCCGACGCGCTGCAGGAGGCCCGCGCCGGCGACGCCGTCGTGGAACGCGAGCTCGAACTCGCGGCCGGCGACGAGAGCCACACCTGGCATGCCGTCTGCTTCCCCATCCGCGACCACGCCCGGCGGACGTACGCGATCGGCCTCATCGCCACCGACCTGACCGAGCGCGCCCGCGCCGAGGAGGAACGGCGGCACCGGGACGCGAGCGTGCAGCAGGCGCAGAAGCTCGAGAGCCTCGGCATCCTCGCGGGCGGCATCGCCCACGACTTCAACAACATCCTCGGCGCCGTCCTGGGCAACGCCGGACTCGCCCTCCGCTCGCTCGATGACCGGGAGGTCGTGCGCGACTCCCTCCAGCAGATCGACGCCGCCGCGCGGCGCGCCTCGGACCTCACCCGACAGATGCTCGCATACTCGGGGAAGGCCAGCCTCAAGCGGCAGGTGCTGGACCTCCGCGCGATACTGAACGAGATGGTCGCCTTGGTGCGCGCCGGCCACTCGAAGAAGGTGGAATTCGTCGTCGCGCCGATGCCGGAGCCGCTCTGGGTCGAGGCGGATGCGGCGCAGCTCTCGCAGGTCGCACTCAACCTCCTCACCAACGCGGCCGAGGCGGTGGGTGACGCGGCCGGGAACGTCGGTCTCTCGGCCCGACTCGAGCCGCACGTCGTCAGCGTCGTGATCGAGGACACCGGCGTCGGGATGAGCGAGGAGGTCCAGCGGCGCATGTTCGAGCCCTTCTTCACGACCAAGGGGTCGGGGCGCGGACTCGGACTGAGCGCCGTCCGCGGCATCATCCGCTCGTGCGGCGGCGAGCTGCGCGTCACCAGCGAGCTCGGACGCGGGACGCGCGCCGAGATGCGCCTCCCGGCCGCCGCCGCGCCGGCGCCACCGCGCCGCATGACGCCGGTGCTCGGCACCGCCGTGCGGCGCGGCACGGCCCTGATCGTGGACGACGAGGCCGCGCTCCGGCGCGTGACCCGCCGCGTGCTCGAGCCGCTGGGGCTCACCGTCCTCGAGGCCGAGGACGGTCTCGTCGCGGTGACGACCTTCCGTGAACGCCGCGACGACATCTCACTCGTGCTGCTGGACCTGACCATGCCGGGCATGGACGGGGCGGAGGTGCTCGCCCTCATCCGCGCCGAACGGCCCGAGCTGCCCGTCATCGTCGCCAGTGGTTACGACGCCTCGGCCCGCGGCGCCACGATCCCGAAGGATGCCCACACGCGCTTCCTGCAGAAGCCCTTCGGGATCGAGGTGCTCACCCGGGCGGTCGTCGAGCTCCTCGACTAGGGGGAGCGCCCGGACGGCGCGGACCGTCCCCCCCACCGCGCCGCAACTGCTGCTCCCGCATCTCCATCACGCGCCGGCGGATCTGCTCCTCCATCCCGAAATAGCGCGCGCGCTGCAGCGGGGTGAGGAAGGTCGCGAGCTCCTTCTGCTCCGCCTCCACCAGCTCGAGGCGCTCGCGCTGGAGCGCCAGCATCCGGTCGAGCAGCGCCGTCACCTGCGCGCTCCGCGTCGAGTCAGCCGTCTCGATCTCCGACCGGAGCTGCATCCGGACCTCGCGCTCCTGCCCCACGAGCTCGATCCGCCGCCGCTCGAAGCGACGATTCGCGATGGCCAGCCGGCGCATCTGGTCGTCGGTGAGCCC
Source organism: uncultured Gemmatimonas sp. (assembly GCA_964650715.1). Lineage (GTDB taxonomy): Bacteria > Gemmatimonadota > Gemmatimonadetes > Gemmatimonadales > Gemmatimonadaceae > Pseudogemmatithrix. Next base: position 34,188 of record CAZYUL010000009.1, read on the forward strand.
GAGCTGGACGCGGAGCACGTTCGCCATGCGCGAGCGGACCTCGGCCTCCAGCGAATCGCGGCCGGCGGATTGCGGGGGGAGCTGTGCCGCTGCCGGGACCATCCCCATCACCAGGGACGCCAGCGCGGGCAGGATGGAGCGCAGCGGGCGCATCAGGGACCCTCCGGGGATTCCACGAGCGGCGACCGGAGCGTCACCGGCTCACTCGCGATAGTCGGCTCCACCGACTCGAGGTCGGCGAGCAGGGTGGCGAGGTCGTCATCACTCAGGTCCGCGAGACCGCCGGCGAGGGCCAGCCCGACCGCGTCTGGTGAGGCGCCCGCGGCGTCGCGCAGCGAGTCACCGATACCCGGCGACGGCGCTCCGAGGAACACCTGTCGCACGGACGGGAGTGCGAGCGCCCCGATGACGAGGAGCGACGCCGCCGCCGCGAGATAGCGTCGCGGCAGCCAGCTGCCGCGCGAGGCCGGGCGCGTGGGACCGCCGCGCACCACCCGCAGCGCGGGGGCGCCGAGCGCCGCCGTGATCGCCGCGGTGTCGAGGCGAGGGGTCCCCCCCACGAGCATGTCCCGGGCGGACTCGATCAGCGAGAGCTCCGTCGCGCAATCGCCGCAGGTCGCGACGTGCGCGCGGACGCGAGCCGCCTCGGCCACCGGGAGGTTCCCGTGCACCAGGTCCGGCAGCAGGTCCTTCACCGACCCATTCGAACACTCAGGCATCGCTCAGCCGCTCCTTGATGATCCGCATCGCGTTGTGATAGTGCACTCGGCAGGCGCCCTCAGTGCTGTCGACCACCTTCGCGATCTCGCCGTACGCCATCCCCTCGGTCACGCGCAGTGTGAAGACCTGCCGCTGCAGCGGTGTGAGCCCAGCGACCGCCTCCCGCACCTGCCGCGCCGTCTCCTCCGCCACCAGGCCATCGAGGGCATCATAGGAGACGACCGCGTGCGACTCGTCCAGCTCCGTGCCGTCACGCCGTCGTCGCTCGGCGCGCCGCCGGTCCAGCACCAGCCGTTTGCAGATCGTGAACAGCCACGTCCGCAACGAGCTGTCCGCCCGGAAGGTGTCGAGCGACTGGAAGGCCCGGACGAAGGTGTCCTGCACCACCTCCTCCACCAGGTCCCGCTCGCCCAGGCTCGCCGCGAAGCGACCGACCGACGGGGAATGCCGCTCCACGAGCATGGCTGCGGCCCGTTGGTCGCCCCGCTGCCATCGGGCGATCAACTCCGCGTCGGTCGCGTCGGTGGCCTTGGCGTTGGGTTCTCCCATGCGCTCACCCGATGAGACGCCGGCATCACCCCGGCGTTAAACTGTCCCCGTGCCAGTCCCCCAGGTGATCGCCCATCGGGGCGCCTCCGGGGAGCGACCGGAGAATACGCTCGCCGCCTTCGCCCGGGCAGTGGACCTCGGCGCCGACGGCATCGAGCTGGACCTCCACCGCTCCGCCGACGGCATCCTCGTCGTGCACCACGACGCGACCCTCGCCGACGGCCGCGGGATCGCCGAGCTCCCGTGGGATGCACTCTCGCGGGTGCGCGTGCGGGGTGAGCCGATCCCCCGACTCGAACAGGTGTTCGAGGTGGTCGCGGACCTCGCGGTGCACTGCGAGCTCAAGGGGAACGACACCGTGGCCGCCACGCTCGAGGTGCTGCGCCGGCGGCCGCCCGGGAGGTACGCCGTCCACGCCTTCGACCACCGCCTCGTGGAAGAAGCGAGACGGCTGGCCCCCGCGATCCCACGCGGGGTCCTCGAGGTGAGCTATCCGGTGGATCCCACCGGCGCGGCGCGCGCCGTGGACGCTCGCGACCTCTGGCGCCACCACGAGTTCGTGGATGCCGCCCTCGTGGCGGCGGCGAAGTCCGAGGGACGTCGCGTGATCGCCTGGACGGTCAACGACCCGGCCCAGATGATGCGCCTTGCCCGGATCGGCGTGGATGCGATCTGCACCGACCAGGTCGCGCTCGCCCGACGCGCTCTCGGCGCGTAGTTTCCCCGTCCCCCGCCTCGCGACACGCGCCCCGATCCCGCATCGGCGCGACGAACGTCACCTTCACGAGGAACCCGATCACGATGCGTCCGCTCCGTCCCCTGCTCGCGCTCCTCGCGGCCGGCTGCGCCAGCGCGCCCGCCGCGAACGTGCCGGCACAAGCGCCGGCACCCGCCGCCTCCGTCGCGCCACCACCGAACGCGCCCGCGCAGTCACCGCCCCCTCCGACCCTCGTCGCCGGCGCGTACTCCCGCCCGAACGCGGACCCGTTCCCGAGCACCTACGCTCCCTTCCCGTCGCGGCCGACCGTCATCCGCAACGTGAACATCTTCACCGCCGCGGGTCCCCTGATCCGCAATGGCGCGATCCTGATGCAGGACGGGAGGGTCGCCGCGGTCGGGGCGTCGGTGCCGGCGCCCGACGGCGCGGTCGAGATCGACGGACAGGGGAAGTACGTCACCCCCGGCTTGATCGATACGCACTCGCACCTGGGCGTGTATCCGGCGCCGGGGACCGCCGCGCACAACGATGGCAATGAGGCGACCGCTCCCGTGACGGCGCACGTCTGGGCCGAGCACTCGGTCTGGCCACAGGATCCCCAGTTCCCGCGCAACCTGGCCGGCGGCACCACCACCGTGCAGGTCCTGCCCGGATCGGCCAACCTCATCGGTGGCCGCTCGGTCACCCTCAAGGTCGTCCCCTCGCGGTCGGTCCAGGGAATGAAGTTCCCCGGCGCGCCGTACGGGCTGAAGATGGCGTGCGGGGAGAATCCCAAGCGCGTCTACGCGAGTCGCGGACCCTCCACGCGGATGGCGAACGTTGCCGGATACCGCAGCGCCTGGATCCAGGCCGATCAGTACCGTCGCCGGTGGGACAAGTGGCTCGAGAAGCCGGAAGGCGACCCGCCGGCGCGCGACCTCAACAACGAGACCCTCGCCGAGGTCCTGCGCGGCAACATCCTCGTCCACAACCACTGCTACCAGGCGGACGAGATGATGCAGATGATCGACATCGCGAAGGAGTTCGGATACCGCATCCGCTCGTTCCACCACGGCGTCGAGACCTACAAGATCGGTGACGTCCTCGCGCGCGAGGGGATCTCGGCCTCGATCTGGTCCGATTGGGGGGGCTTCAAGATGGAGGCCCTCGACGGCATCAAGGCGAACGTCGGGCTCACCCACGTCGCCGGTGCCCGCACCATCGTGCACTCCGACGATGCGTCCTACTCACAGCGGCTGAACCAGGAGGCAGCGAAGTCGCTCGCCGCGGCGCGCCTCGTGGGTCTCGACATCTCGGACGAGGACGCGATCCGCTGGATCACGCTCAATCCCGCCTGGGCGCTGGGGATCGACCAGCGCGTCGGTTCGCTCGAGGTCGGGAAGAACGCGGACGTGGTGCTCTGGTCGGGCAACCCGTTCAGCGTGTACACGCGCGCCGAGAAGGTCTGGGTGGACGGTGCGCTCCTCTTCGACCGTTCGGATCCAGCGCAGCGGTGGCGCACGGACTTCGAACTCGGCTACGTGCCCAACGATGGGGGGACCCGCTGATGCGCCGGACCTCGCAGTGGCGCCTCGCGGCGCTCTTGCTCGTCGCCGTCGGCCGGCCGCTCTCGGCGCAGGCGATCGCGATCACCGGCGCGACGGTCTACCCGGTGAGCGGTCCGCGCATCGAGAACGCGACCGTCCTGATCCGGGACGGCCGGATCGCGGCCATCGGGGCCGATGTCGCCGTACCGGCCGACGCTCGGCGCGTGGACGGCCGCGGCAAGTGGATCACGCCGGGATTCATCAACAGCGCCACGAACCTCGGACTGAGCGAGGCCGGGAGCCCGGCGTTCTCCGGCGGCTATTCGGATGGGAGCGCCCGCGGCGACAACGCCGGCATCTCGGCGTCCTTCGAGGCGTGGCGGGGACTGAATCCCGCGAACACCTACATCGCGCCGGCCCGGCAGGAAGGCGTGACGTCGGTGGTCGTCGCGCCCGCCGGCGGGATGGTCGGCGGCAAGGCCGCGTTGATCGATCTCATCGAGGCGACGAGCGCGACGGCGATGGTGCGTCGCGCGCCGGTCGCGATGGTCGGATCGTTCGCGACCCCGGGGGACGGCCAGACCGACTCCCGCGCGGAGTTCTGGGCCAAGTGGCGTGCGCTCATCACCGATGTGCGGGTGTACCAGCAGCGACGCGCCGCGTATGAGGGGGGATCCACCCGCGACTTCATCACCCGGCAGTCGGAGCTGGAGGCGCTCATCCCGGTCGCAGCGCGACAGATGCCGCTCGTGCTGAACGTGGACCGCGCGAGTGACATCCTCGCCGCGCTCGACTTCGCGCGCGAGGCGAATGTGCGGATCTGGCTGAGCGGCGCGGCGGAGGGTTGGATGGTCGCGCGCGAGATCGCGGCGGCGCGCGTGCCCGTGTTCACCGGGGCGATGAACAACATCCCGGGTACGTTCGACCAACTCGGCCAGCGGCAGGAGAACGCCGCCCTGCTCCGCGCGGCGGGCGTGACGGTCGTGCTGATCGGGAACGGCCCCGGTGGCGCGAACGACTGGAACGTGCGGAACATCCGTCAGGAGGCCGGGAACGCCGTGGCCTACGGGCTCACGTGGGACGACGCACTGCGCTCGATCACGCTGACCCCGGCCGAGATCCTCGGGGTCGCGGATCGCGTGGGCTCGATCCAGACGGGCCGTGACGCGAACCTCGTGGTCTGGAGCGGCGATCCGTTCGAGTTCGGGACCGTGGCCGAGCACGTCTACGTGCAGGGGCGCGAGATCGCCACGCGCAGCCGGCAGCAACTGCTGACGGAACGGTACCTGACCCTCCCGCCCTCGCACCGGAGGCCCTGAGGACGACGGTGGGCCGCGGAGGCGCTGACGCGCCTCTGCGGCCGGCGGGTGATGCCTGTGGACGGGCACTCGCTCTCGCCGCAACGACAGCGCCCCGCTGGCTCGAGCCAGCGGGGCGCTGTCGTTGCGGCGTGGCGTGGTCCGCTTACGCGACGGCCACGGGATACACGGAGACCTTGTAGCGACTCTTGGACTTGTGTTCGAACTTCACGACCCCGTCGATGAGCGAGTAGATCGTGTAGTCGGTGCCGAGTCCGACGTTGTTCCCGGGATGCCACTTCGTGCCGCACTGGCGGACGATGATGTTGCCGGCGATCACGCGCTCGCCGCCGAACTTCTTCACCCCGCGGTACTGGGGATTCGAGTCGCGGCCGTTGCGCGAGGAGCCGACGCCCTTCTTGTGTGCCATGCTATCCTCTCTCCCCGGTCAGCCGAGGGTGATGTCGCGGATGCGGACTTCGGTGAAGCCCTGCCGATGCCCCTGCTTCTTCGCGTAGTTCTTCCGGCGCTTGAACTTGAAGACGACGATCTTGTCCCCGAGGCCGTGCTTCACGATCTCGGCAGTGACGGAGGCGCCCTTGAGCGTCGGGACGCCGACCTTCACCTGGGAGCCATCGGAGCCGAGCAGGACGTCATTGAACTCGACCGTGGCGCCGGCCTCTCCCGGAAGGGTGGGCAGGCGGAGGGTCGTGCCCTTCTCGGCGCGGAACTGCTTGCCGCCGGAGCGGAAGATCGCGTACGACATTGAGACGGTACTCTGGATGCGGGATTCGTCGGTAGCCGCGAAGAATACCGAACCCGGCGAACGGAGTCAAGTGCTTGGTACTTAGCGCTTTGGCGAGGACGCCCGGGTGCGGTAGGCGGCGTCGGGCGGAGCGTCGCCGAGGGGCCAGTCGTTCTCCTTCCCCGCGAAGTCGGGCCGCGCGTGCGAGTTCATGTAGGCCGCGATGTCGAACGCCTGCTGGGGCGTGAGGCTCCCCGGCGCATCGAACGGCATCGCCGCGCGGATGAAGTTCGCCGCCATTCCGACCCGCGCCATCCCAGCGCCGATGTTGTAGCTCCGGTGGCCCCACAGCGGAGTGGCGGGCGGGATGCCACCGCCGCCGGGGCCGCCCTGCCCGTCCACGCCGTGACACCGAGCGCATTGCGCGAGATACTCCGTCCGGCCGCGTGCGGTGTCGGCGACGAGCGCCTCGAGCTGCGGCATCCCCTGCCCCCGCGTGGTGCGACCGATCGGCGTGCCGCGGGACAGCCACGTCAGGTAGGCCACGATGTCGGTCATCTCCTGCGACGCATGGGTCGGGGGCGTCGCGTTCAGGCTGCGCGCGAAGCATCCGGCGATGCGCTCCTCGAGCGAGATCACGACCCCGGAGCGACTGCGATACTGGGGGAAGCGCGCCGCGACGCCCACCCACGGCATGACCCCCTCACGGGTGCCGCCGTCGAGGTGGCAGCTCGAGCACCGCAGCGACGACCGGACGAGCTGGGGCAGCGAGTCTGGGGTGGCCGTCACGAGCGCCCGCCCGCGACGGATGGATGCGCCCTCGGCGCCGTCCGGCATCTCGGACTCGGCCGGCACCCGGAACGGGACCGGCCCGTCGGCGGGCACCTGCGAGGCTGAGGAGCGCGCCCCCTGCTCCGGCAGGACGACGTCGCACGCGGCGGTAGCCGCCAGGAGCACGCCGAGCACGGCGAACACCGTCGGGCCGGGTCGTCGGGGCCGCCGGAGGGATGGCACCTGGTCGAGGTTCATGCAGGGGGATGCGCGGAACCGGCCCGCATCACGCCACCGCGTACTGGTTCGTGATGTCCCGGCCGGCACCCTTCACGACGAGCTTGAACTCGTCGGGCTTGAGCAGGGGGTCATCTCGCATCTCGACCGGGAAGCCCACCGACTTCTCGAGCTTCTTGACGAGGTCTTTCTCCTCCTCGAGCACGTACATGGCCGTGTCGGGGTAGAGCTTGACGACGATCCCCTCGCGCCGTCCCTCGCTCGCGAGCCGGCGCACCGCGCGTTCCATGCGGCGCACGATCGTCTCGGCCGTGAAGACGCGTCCCGTGCCGTGGCAGGTCGGGCACGGCTCGGTCATCGCGTGGAAGTGGCTCTGCCGGACGCGCTGTCGCGTCATCTCCACGAGTCCGAGGTCGCTCACGGCGAACGCCTTCGTCCGAGCGCGGTCGCGGCCGAGGTGCGTGCGCAGTTCCTGAAGGACGCGGTCCCGGTTCGCGCGAGACTCCATGTCGATGAAGTCGCAGACGATGATGCCGCCCACGTCGCGCAGCCGGAGCTGGCGGGCGATCTCGCGCGCCGCCTCGATGTTGGTCTTGGTGACGGTCTTCTCGGGATCCCTCTTGCCGGTGAACCGCCCCGAGTTGACGTCGATGGAGACGAGCGCCTCGGTCGGCTCGATGATCAGGTAGCCGCCACTCGGCAGGTCGCAGCGGCGCTTGAAGAGGTCGCGGATCTCCGTCTCGACCCCCGCCTTGTCGAAGAGCGGGACCTTGTCCTCGTGCAGGTGCACGCGGTCCATCAGCTCCGGCGCGATCCCCTTCAGGTACTCGACGACCTCGTTGTGGACCTGTCGCGAATCGACGGTGAGGCGATCGACCTTCGTCGAGAAGAGGTCGCGGATGATGCCGCGCGTGAGCGACGTCTCGCGGTGCAGCAGCTTGGGCGGGTTGCCGACGAACTTCGTCTTCTTGTTGATCCGCTGCCACTGGCCGATGAGCGTGTTGAGCTCGCGGCTGAACGTCTCCTGCGTCACGTCCTCGCCGACCGTGCGGACGATGACGCCGCCGGAGTCCTTGGGCAGGACCTTCTGGACCTGCTCGCGCAGGCGCTGGCGTTCGGCCCGTTCGCCGATCTTGCGGCTCACGCCGACCCGGGAGGCGAAGGGCATGTAGACCAGGAAGCGGCCGGCGAGCGACACCTGCGCCGTGACGCGGGGCCCCTTCGTCGAGATCGGCTCCTTGCTGACCTGGACGATGATGGACTGCCCGCGCTTGAGCACGTCCTGGATCGCCGGGGGCTCCTTCCGGCGCCGGCGCCCCCGTCGGGGCCTCCGGGTGGCGTCGGGCGCGGTCGCCGCGACCGGGTCGGGGGCGGCCGGGTCGGGGGCGGCCTCGCCCGCCGCTGCCGCCTCGGCCGCATCGGCCTCGGCGTCCTCCTCCTCGTCGTCCCCCTCGTCGTCCTCGTCGTCCCCGTCCTCATCGTAGACGAGGTCCGAGTTGTGGAGGAACGCGCTCTTCTCGGTGCCGATGTTCACGAAGGCCGCCTGGATCCCCGGCAGCACCGCCTCGACCTTCCCGAGATAGATGTCACCGACCATCCGCTTGTTCTCCGGACGGTCGACCTGCAGCTCAACGAGTTGTTCGTCCTCGAGGATCGCGACACGCACCTCTCGCTGCGTGGCACTGATCAGGATCTCGCGCTTCATGGGGTCCCGCGGCTGGTGAGCCCCCGGACCGGCACTGGATCGACCACCCGCGAACCGCCCGGCACCCGCCGTCGCCACCCGCAGGGGGCGTCGGGAGCACCGGGAAGAGTCGGCCGAGGATGCGATCCGTCATCGCGTGCAGGTCAACGGGAGATGCCGGGGCCGAACGGACCCGGCAGACAATGCGCCCCGAACAGGCCGGGGCGCTGGGCACAAACCTGACTATATGGGTATCGCCCTACCGAGGGACGCGCAACGTGCGCTCGGCGGCACGCCGCCTCCGCCCGAACCGGCCTACGCGGTGAGGTCGAGCCCCTTCAACAGCTGACGGGCGATGACCATCCGCTGGACCTCGGAGGTCCCTTCGCCGATCTCGCCGATCTTGGCGTCGCGCATCATCCGCTCGACGGGGTAGTCCTTCGTGTAGCCGTATCCCCCGTGGAGCTGGATCGCCTTGATCGTCGCCCGCATCGCCAACTCGGAGCAGAACAGCTTGGCGATGGCGGCCTCCTTCGTGAACGGGTGTCCGTTCTGGGAGAGCCAGGCGGCGTGGTACACGAGGTGCCGCCCGGCCTCGAGTTCCGTGGCGAGATCGGCGAGCTGGAAGTGCACGCCCTGGAACTCGGCGATCGGGCGACCGAACTGCCGACGCTCGGTCGTATACTTGAGCGCCTCGTCGAACGCTCCCTGGGCGACACCAAGCGAGAGGGACGCGATGCCGATCCGCCCGGCGTCGAGCGTCTTCATGAAGTTCACGAAACCCATCCCCTCGTCCCCGAGCCGGTTCTCGACCGGCACCTCGACGTCCTCGAAGATGAGTTCGCGCGTGTCGGACGCGCGCCAGCCGAGCTTGTCCTCTTTCTTGCCGGCGCGGAACCCGCGCATCGGCTCGAGCTGCGGGTCGTGCCCGATGCCGAGGTCGCGCACGCGCGCGAGGTCGCAGGTCTCCTTGGTGAGGATGAAGCTCGAGATCCCCCGCGTCCCCTTCGACGGGTCCGTGACCGCGGTGACGACGAACACCTCACCGACGCCCGCGTGGGTGATGAACCGCTTGGTGCCGTTGAGGACGTAGTGGCCGTTCTTCCGCACCGCGGTGGTGCGGGTGCCTCCAGCGTCGGAGCCCGCCCCTGGCTCCGTGAGCCCGAACCCCCCGAGGATCCGACCACTCGCCAGCGCCGGCACGAACCGGCGTCGCTGGGCCTCGGTGCCGAAGTTCACGATGGGCGAGGTGCCGAGCGTGGTGTGGGCCGAGATCGTGATCGAGTGCGAGGCGCAGACCCGCGCGAGCTCCTCGATCGCGATGATGAAGCTCAGGGTGTCGAGTCCCGCCCCGCCGAGCTCCTCGGACCACGGGATACCCAGCAACCCGAGGTCCGCCATCTTCTTCACGTTCTCCCAGGGGAACTCCTGGGTCTCGTCGAAGTGGCGGGCGACCGGGGCCACCTCCTCGCGGGCGAAGGCTCGGACCATCTCCCGCGTCGCGAGATGGTGATCGGTGAAATAGATCGAATCGTGCATGGATCGCGCCGGAAGGGGTTGGGTTGGATGCGGAAGGCACGGCCCTTTCACCGGCGTCCCTCATGACGGCAATCTAAGGGGAGGGGCTTGGGAGGATGTTGCGCAGCGGGACGCCGTCCAGCTTCTCGCCCGGCGTGAGCCCCAGGAGCGACGCGAGCGTCGGGGCGATGTCCACCACCCGCGCCTCCTCCTCCGACCGGCCGGCGGCGAACGCGGCGCCCCAGAACAGGATCGGGACGCGCGCATCGGCGTCGTGCGGCGACCCGTGCTGGGCGGGGTTCCACTCGCGGTAGTTGGCGAAGGGCTCCCGCGTGATCGCTACGATCGCGTCGCCCTCGGGCCGGAACTGGTGGAGCCAACGGCGCGCGATCACGTCGCGGATCGTGTCGCCGCGGGCGAGTTCATCGATCACGTCGGCGCGCATCACCCCGCGCACCTTCCGCGCCTCCCGCGCGAAGGCGCGCGCGATCTCCCGCACCTCGTCGTCCTTTCCGGCGGCCCGTGTTCGGTCGACCTCCAGGGCATAGCCGTCGAAGCTGAACGCCTCCACGGGGATGCCGCTGCGCTGCACGCGCGGCGCGACGGCCGCGAACGCCGGATCGAACGATGCGCGAGTCACGCTCACCGCGCGCCGGTTGTCCCCGAACTGCGAACGGACGCCGACGATGGGCGTGACCCCGTGGTCGGAAGTCAGCACCAGCGCGATCCGCTCCGCACCGCGGAGCGCGACGAGCGAGTCGAGGAACGCGCCGAGGGAGCGGTCGAGGCGGAGCACCTGGTCGTGCAGCTCGCGGGAGTCCGGGCCGAAGCGATGACCCACCGCGTCGGTCGTCGAGAGGGAGACCGCGAGGAGGTCCGCCTGCGGACCCGTCCCGAGTCCGAGTGCGACCACCCCTCGGAGAGCGAGGTCGAGCGTGAGCTCGTCCATCCACGGGAATCCGATGATGAGGTTCCGGGCGCGGAGCTCATCGGCCGGCAGCAGGTGCGGGAAGGTGAAGTCGATCCCGCCGCTCTCGAGCGGCACGGAGTCCGGCTCGGGGTACGCTGTCGCATCGAGGAGCGGCGTCCACACCTGCCCCGCGTACCGCCGCATCACGCGGTCCTCGGCGTTGAACGCCTCGAGCCAGTCGGGGAGCGACTCCGCGTACCAGGTGCTGGTGACGAACTTCCCCTCGGATTGTGCGTACCAGTAGACCGGATGCACCCCGCGGCCGATCGGCAGGATCGCTCCGCGGTCCTTCCGCGAGACTGAGAGGACCCGCGTGGTCGGGTCGGCGGCGATCATCCAGTCCACCAGCGTCGTCCCGACGAAGCGGAACGGCGATGCTCCCGGCCCAGCGGCACCGACGAGGGGCGCGTCCGTGGTGTTGACGCCCGCGCTGTTGCTCGCGATGCCGGTCGAGTAGGGGAACCTTCCCGACAGCGTCGCCGCGTGTCCGGGCGCGGTCTCGGTGAGGGCGTGGTCGTGCACCCCCCGCGTGAAGAACACCCCTTCCTCGGCGAGCCGCTTGAGGCCGCCGGCCAGCTGGCCCTGCCAACGATCAAGGTACTCGGGCCGCATCTGGTCCACCGTCAGGAGGACCACGAGCGTCGGTCGCACCGCAGGCCGGGCGAACGAGGGGGGCTCGAGCGCGGGCTGCGCCGGAGAGGCGTGGGGGGCGCACGCGCCCGCGAGCAGCCCGATCAAGATCGCGGCGGCGCGCGGGGAGCCGCGGCGGGGACGGAGAAGGTTCGTCATGTGGTGGGGAGGGCCGCCCGAATGATACCCCGCGAGCGATCCTCAGGTTGTGTGGCGTCGCGCGGGGCGACACCTTCCGTCCGTCGCTCCCCCACCCCTCCCGCCCCGATGACCGGACTCGCGGCCAATCCGCTCTGGCGCAACACGATCCTGCGCACGCTGGTGTATTACCTGCTGTGCGGAGGCCTTGCGATCGTGACGCGGGAGTTCTTCCCCGCGATCGGTACCGCACTCGGCGGACAGTCGCTGCAGGACCTCGTGGGGGGCGCGGCGAGCCTCGCGATCGACCAGCAGACCCTGCCCACCGCGCTCGCCGCGGCGGTGGCGATGCTCACCGCGTTCGCCACGTCGCTCCCCGTCGCCTGGATCTACACGGCGACGCGACGCAAGCGGGGGTTCCAACAGTCGGTCGTGCAGACGTACATGATCCTTCCAGTGGTCGCAGCCGGGATCGTGATCATGGTCAAGCACTCCCTGGCGCTGGCGTTCTCCCTGGCCGGGATCGTGGCCGCCGTCCGCTTCCGCACGACGCTCGACGACAGCAAGGACGCCGCCGGCATCTTCGTGGTGATCGGCATCGGCATGGCCGCGGCGGTGGCACCCTCGGTGTCCTGGGTGATCTCGCTCGGATTCAATGTCCTCATGGTCGTGCTCTGGTGGACGGACTTCGGTCGCCCCCCGGCGCTGGAGGGCCGCGTCGCCGAGCAGCGCCTCCGCGAGGCCCTCGCGGACGCCAACCGGACCGGCACGTTCGTGACACAGGTGGACGAGAAGATCCTCGAGTCGCTGAACCCCGAGCAGCTCGAGGCGATCATCCTTCGCGCCGAGGCGAAGCTGAAGAAGCGCAAGGACCCTCGGTTCCCGTCCGCGACCGGGGTGGTGGTCGGGGGTCGCCGCTTCGAGCACCTGTTGCGGGTGCGGGTCACCGACGCCGAGGCGGCGCGGCCGATCATCGAGGAGCGGTGCGCCCCGCTCTGCACCGAGCTGCGCTACATCCGCAGCGAGACGGAGAACGGCATGCGCGTGCTCGAATGGGGGGTGACGCTCGCTCCCACCGTGACGCTGGGCGTGCTCACCGACGCGTTGAACTCCATCCCTGACTCGCCGCTCCGCGGCCAGGAGTTCAGATGATGCGGACCTGGAAGCTCGGCCTCGTCACCCTCGCGCTGATCGCCCCCGCCGCGGCGACCAGCGACGCGCAGGCGCTGTTCCGGGAGGACGCGCCGCTCACCATCACGCTCACGACGAACCTCCGCGACCTGCTGCGCGAGCGCGATTCCACCGAGCTGCGCTGGTTCGGCACCGAGCTGGCGTACGCGGATTCCACCGGGATCCGTCGCGTTCCCGTCGAGCTCAGGGCCCGCGGCCATTTCCGGCGGCAGGCGCGCAACTGCACCTTCCCGCCCCTCTTCATCCGAGCCGAGCGCGCGGCCCGCGACAGCAGCATCCTCCGGGGCAATCCACGGCTCAAGATCGTCACGCCGTGTCGCCCCGCCGTCGCCGAGTACCAGCAGTACATCCTGCTCGAGTACCTCCTGTACCGCACATACGCGCTCGTGAACGAGGTGCATCACCGCACGCGCCTCGTGAACATCACGTACCGCGACTCCGCCGATCGCGTGCGGCCGATCGCCGTCACCGCCTTCCTGCTCGAGATCGAGGAGGAGGTCGCCGACGAGCACGGGATCGAGCTCGTCGAGCTGACCGGGGCGATATGGGATGACGTCAAGCCGGAGGTGCTGAACCGGCTCTCCCTCTTCGAGTTCTGGATCGGAAACACCGACTGGTCGCTCGGGGCACTGCACAACATCACGCTCTTCCGCGACGCCAACGGTCACGTCCCTGTGGCCTACGATTTCGACTGGTCGGGTGCGGTGAACGCCCGCTACTCCTTCCCGCAGTCCACGCTCGGGATCCGGACGGTGCGTGAACGGCTCCATCGCGGTCCCTGTCGGACGGCCGAGCAGTGGGCGCCGACCCTCGCGCACTACCAGTCCATCCGCGCCAGCGTGGACTCGGTCTGGGCGATGCCGGTCGCAGGACTCGATCCCCGGAAGCGCGCTGACGCGAAGTCCTACCTCGACCAACTCTGGCCGATCCTCGGCGATGCGCGGCGCTTCCAGCGCGCCGTCATCGACGTCTGCCAGAAGGTCGGGAACTAGCGCGGCGCTTCGCTCCACCCGCCGGGGCCGAGGGCCGGTACACGGTCCCGGTGCAGTTGTCGCACCCGGTGCAGCGCGGCCGCGCGCCGCGGTCGCCGAAGTACCGGAGCACGAACGCGCGTCGGCACTGCGGGGTGTAGGCGTACTTCTGCATCATCTCGAGCTTGCCGAGTTCGCCGGCGCGTCGGCGGTCGAGTGCGGACCAGTCGACCGGCCACGCGTCCAAGCCCCGATCTCGGTCGGTGAGCGTGATCCCCTCTCCCAGTCGGCGCCAGACGACGAATTGCCGCGCCTGCAGCGCATCGAGGAGGGCGCCCGCACCGCTCGCGCCCCCGAGTCCCGGGGGTAATGCCTCGAGGTCCGCGACGACCCCGAGGTGCAGGCGCTCGCCGGCGCGCCGCCAGAGAGACCGGAGCAGCGCGAGCTCCAGTCCGTCCTGCCCGGGGGCGAGCTCCCGCCGGATCCGATCCGGTGTCGCCAGCAGGCGCACCTGCGCCTTCGTGCGGGAGGCGTCGGCGACGGCCAGCGCACCCGCTCGAGCGATGACGCGCAGTGCCGACTCCGCTTCGCGGTCACTCACCTTCCCTCCCGCCATGGCGGCGAGATCCGCCGCCGTGGCGGTGACGAGTCCGTTCGCATCGGCCGCCCGGCAGGCGGCGCGATACACCGAGGCGATCACCTCGCGCTCGGGGAGCGCGCCCTTGATGAAGAACTCGTGGGTGAAGCGGTCCGGGAACGCGTGCAGCAGGACGGCGGTCGCCGGCGCGCGGTCGCGTCCCGCCCGGCCGGCCTCCTGGTAGTACGCCTCCAGTGTGCCCGGCATCGCGTAGTGGACCACGAGCCGCACGTTCGGCTTGTCGATCCCCATCCCGAACGCGTTCGTCGCGACGATCACGCGGACCCGTTCGCTCATGAAGGACTCCTGCACACCCGCTCTCGCCGCGTCGTCGAGTCCCGCGTGATACGCGACCGCCGGCACGCGCGCCACCTGCAGCATCCGCGCGAGGCGCTCGACGGTCCGGCGCGTGCTCGCGTAGACGATCGTGACACCGGTCTCGGCGCGCTCGCGGACGAGGTCGATGAGCGTCGCGTCCTTCACGCCGTCGTTCGGCGTCGGCACCACATGATAGGCGAGGTTGGTGCGGTCGAAGCCCGTGAGCACGAGGACGGGATCACGCAGGGCGAGCTGCCGCGCGATGTCCTCGCGCACCTGGGGCGTGGCCGTCGCCGTGAGCGCGATCGTCGGCGGTGCTCCGAGTCGCTCCCGGACCTCGCGCACCCGGAGGTAGCTGGGGCGGAAGTCGTGCCCCCACTCGCTGATGCAGTGCGCCTCGTCCACGGCGAGCAGCCGGACCCCCACCTCTCGCAGGCGCTCCGCAGTGCGGCCGAGGTCGAACCGCTCCGGCGCGAGGTAGAGGAGCTTCACCTCTCCCCGTAGGACGCGGGACATCCTGGCACTCGACTCGGCGGTGGAGAGCGTGCTGTTCAGGAAGGTGGCGGGCAGGCCGCGCCGCTCGAGCGCGTCCACCTGGTCCTTCATCAGGGAGATGAGCGGCGAGATCACGACCGTGAGCCCGTCCATGACGAGCGCGGGCACCTGGTAGCAGAGGGACTTCCCTCCCCCAGTGGGCAGCACGACCAGCGTGTCGCGTCCGGCGAGGACCGCCGCGACCGCGTCCGCCTGCCCCGGCCGGAAGTCGGGATACCCGAAGCGCTCCTGCAGCAACGCGCGCGCGTCGTGCATCGGCGCGGCGACGGGCGGCGGGAGCGGATCGGCGGCGGTCACGTCGAAGGATAGCCGGGCGCGCCGGGCGCGCGCGTCATCGTTCCCACGCCGATAGACTTCTTCCACCGCCGACCGTGTCCTCCATCCCGCTCTTCGTCTCCGCCTCGGGGATCCTCGTCGCCATCGCCGGCGGCTTCGCCCTCGTGCTGGCCGCTCTCGACCTCCGCTACGGCCGATCGCACCTCCGGCAGTGGAAGTGGATGTGGGTCGCACTGGCCGTGTACGCCCTCGGGTCGGGTGGCGCACTGCTCGCGGTGAACCGGCCGTCGCTCGGCGGCTTCCGGGTGCTCGCCTCGCTCGTCGCCCTCGCCGGCGCGTGGTGGCACCTCGCCGCACTCGACGCGGGAGTGCGGGAGTTCCTCGGCCGGGAGCGCCGGGACGCACTGCACCCTGCGATCCTCATCAGCGTCCCGATCCTCATCGCCGCGTTCCTCGTGCTCACGCCGGTGCCCGAGGATCCCGAGGAACGCCTCGCACGGTATGTGGTGCGGCTGCTCGTTCTCGCCGTCGTCTGGGGCGCCACCTACGTGGTCGCGGGGACTCGGCTGCTCCGCGGGGACGCGCTCGACGCCGTCCTCGGCCAGCGCGTGGTCGGGGTCGCGATGATCGCGTACGGCATCCTGCGCATCGTCGAACCCTTCCTGCATTTCGTCGGCCCGAACCCGCTTCTCGCGCAGTTGGTGACCTTCGGCGGCCTGCCGCTGCTCGTGATGCTCGGCGCGGGGATGCTCATCGCCCTGCTCGACGTCGAGCGCGCCCGTGCGCTCGACGCGGCCGCCACCAGTCACGCGCTGCAGCGCGCGGCCGATGCCTCGGAGGCAGCGCTCACGGCGCGGCTCGATCGTCAACGCGAACGGTTCCGCTCGCTCATCGAGCACTCATCGGACATCATCTTCCTGCTGACGGGCGATGCCCGCATCGAGTATGTCAGCCCCGCGGTCAGCCCCGTGCTCGGCTGGTCGCCGACCGAACTGCTCGGCACCGACCCGTTCGGGTTCGTGCACCCGGACGACCGCGCGGGCCTGCGCGACGCGATGCTCCGCGCCTTCGAGTCCGACCCGACACTGCCGCGGGGGGTGCCGTTCAGGGCCCAGCACCGCGACGGCACGTGGGTCCGCCTGGAGTCCGTGGCGCGCACCTTCGTCGAGCAGGACGGGACGCCGCGACTCATCGTGAGCGCGCGGGACGTCCGCGAACGCTTGCGGCTCGAGGAGGAGCTCCTCGCAGCCCGCCGGCTGGAGAGCGTCGGTCGCCTGGCCGGTGGGATCGCACACGACTTCAACAACCTGCTCACCGCCGTGCTCGGGAACGTCTCGCTGCTCCGGACCCACGTGACGACCGACGAGGGCCGCGAACACCTGCACGAGATCCAGCACGCGGCCCGCCGCGGCGCCGACCTTGTGACACGACTGCTCGCGTTCGCAAGGCGCCGGGTCGTGGAGCCGCGGCCCATCGACCTCGAGGACCATCTGCGGCAACTCGAGCCCCTGTTGCGGCGGCTCCTCCCGGCTGACATCGCGCTGCGGATCGAGCCGGGACCGGGGACCTGGCCAGTGAAGGCCGACCCGACGGCGGTGGACCAGGCACTCATCAACCTCGTCGTGAATTCGCGCGACGCGATGCCCCGCGGCGGACACCTCGAGATCTCGATCGTGAACCACGCGATCGGCGACGCCGGGCACGTGGACCTGGGAGTGCCGGCCGGGGACTGGGTCCGCGTGGATGTCACGGACACCGGCGTCGGGATCGAGGAACAGTCGCTCGGGCGCGTGTTCGAGCCGTTCTACACGACCAAGGGCGATGCGGGCGGGACGGGACTGGGCCTCGCGACGGTCTTCGGCAGCATGTCGCAGGCGGGGGGACACGTGCGGGTCCGCTCGACCGCAGGAGCCGGTGCCACCTTCTCGCTCTTCTTCCCTCGACTCGGACAGCTCGGCGCGGCGTCCGACGATGCCGCGACCGCCGTCCGCCTGCCCGTTGCGCGGCCGGGCGAGGTCGTCCTCCTCGTCGATGACGAGTCCGCCGTCCGGAGCGTGACGGCGAGGCTGCTTCACGACCTCGGCTATGCCGTGCTCCGCGCGTCCGGTGGTGACGAGGCGTTCAGCGTCGCCGCGGCGCACGCCGGCGTCATCCATGCCATCGTCAGCGACCTCGTGATGCCGGACGCGGGTGGAGTCGAGAGCGTCGCCAACATCAGGCGCGCGCGGCCGCGGATGGGCGTCGTGATGATGTCGGGGTTCTCCGAGACCGCCCTCGAGTGGCGGTCCGGCGCGCTGCCGCCCGGGACCCCGCTGCTCAGGAAGCCCTTCACGATCGATGAACTCGCGCGGGCGGTGCGGACCGCGATCGACGCCACACGCGGGACCGAACTCCGTACGGGCTGACCGCCCCGCGGCGCGTCAGACCGCGCGCGCGAAATGGCCGCGGGTGAACCCGTCCGGCACGACGTCCCGGGCCCCGCGTCCGGGAGGACGACCCGCGGCCACGCTATCCAGAGAGTGACGGTACGCGGACACCGTCCGCGCCACGTCGTCGCCGGGCACGTTGAACACCGTCCGGAAGACGCCGAACCCGGCCGCCACGAGCCGCGGCAGGAACTCCGTGCCGTCCACCGGTCGCGAGTGCAGCAGCCGGTTGCGGCAGGCGTAGTCGGTCGCTACCGGGAACACGTAGCCAGCGGGATCGGTCAGGCGCGTGTCGGGGTGCGTCTTCGTGCAGAGGTCGCGGCAGTGGGTCGGCGTTCGGTCGAACGCGGCCGAGAGGACGCAGTGCTCGAGCGTCATGCCCTCCGGGCGCCCGAACACGAAGGCCTCGAATCCGACGCCTCGCCACGGGGCGACCAGCGATGAAAGCTCATCCACCGTCAGCTCGACGGACGGCGTGACGCGGGACGCTCCGAGGTCGAACAACGCCGCCGCCGTGTGGGCGTTGAAGCAGTTCGCGGCATAGTCCGCCGCGACATCGCGGCCGGCCGCCGCGAGTTCGGCGAGGAGGCCGAGATGACCGGTCAGCAGCGGAGTGCCGAGGGCGAGCCACTTGTCGAGCCTCGCGCGTTCGGACGGCCTGACGATCGTCGGCAGGCGGAGTCGGACCGCGACGCCGCGTGCGGACGCGCGCTCGATCAGCGCGCCGACCGACGTGACCGGCGGGAAGGGATGCCGGAGGAACGGGTCCAGCACCACCTCGTCCGCGCCGGCAGCGATCGCCGCATCGGCGTCAGCGACCCGCCACACCTCGGCGACGAGCCGCGGCCGCCCGGAGGCGTCCCCCGGGGCCGCCCCCACCTGCTCGATCGCGCTGCGGATGCGCGCAACGCGCTCGGCGCGCTCCGCCTCCCGCACCCAGTCGCAACGCACCGTGAGTTCCTCGACGGCGCGCTGCCGGAGGTGGTTGAGTTCCCGCACCGGGAGGAAGAGACCGTCGCCAAGCCCGTGCGCATCGAGCTCGGCGAGCACGAACGGAGACTCGCCGAGGCGTCCGAGCTGTTCCCGCAGCCGCCCCGAGTCGATCGCCTGCGCGCGCGCCGCGGAGAGCGGCGACTCACTGCGGAGGGTCACCTCATGATCCGCGGCCGAGGCGACGAGCTTGAGCGGCGCGCCGGCGGAACCGAAGACGCGCATCGTGATCGGTATCCGACGGCGCCTCGCGTCCTTCCCCACGCCGGCGAAACTCGCACGCGCGCGTTCCATGAGCGCGGCCTGCGAACTGCGCACCACGCGCCACCCGATGGGAACGCGCTGGCGCGCCCGGATCGCCTGGCGGTACACGCCGTCCCGCACGCCGAGCGTGCGCACCGCACCGGCCGCGAACCCCGTCGTCTCGAGGTGACCACCCGCCGGCGGCTCGAAGCCAAGCCCGTCGCGCTCGGCGACCGGGGCCCGCACCTCGACGATCAGCTCCCCGTCCGCATGACCCGTGACGACCCCGAGCTCCACGCCCCGGTTATCGGGCTGCGTACGCGTGATGTAGCCGCGTCCCTCGCGGCCACCGTACATGCCTCCAGTGAAGCCACGCGAGAAGATCTGGACGAGCTGCTGCACTTCCTCGAAGCTCGGCCGGACGAACGTTCCCCGCTCCACCTGCCGGAGGAACTCGCGGTACCCGCGCGTCACCGTCGCGACGAACTCGGGCTTCTTCTTCCGCCCCTCGATCTTGAGGCAGCCGACCCCCGCCTCGGCGATGGCCGGGAGGTGCTCCCACGCGCCGAGGTCCTTCGCCGAGATCAGGTAGCCCCGGTCGAGCTCGGCCCCGGAAGCGGCGTCGCGGAGCACGTAGTCCTTGCGACACGACTGGGCGCAGGAACCGCGGTTCGCCGAGCGCTCGGAGATCATCCCGGACATCAGGCACTGCCCGGAGTACGAGATGCAGAGCGCACCGTGCACGAAGCTCTCGAGGCCGAGGTCGGGCACGGCGGCGCGGATAGCGCGGATGTCCTCGAGCGTGTTCTCGCGGGCGAGCACCACGCGCGACAGCCCCATCCGCTCGACGACACGCGCGCCGGCGACGTCGTGCACGGTCATCTGCGTCGATCCGTGGATCTCGAAGCCGGGATAGGCGCGCTGGATGAGCCGCACCAGGCCGAGATCCTGCACGATCGCGGCGTCGATGCCGCGGTCGATGCACTCCCCGAGGTACTCGAGGGCGTCGGCGAGTTCGTCCGGCTTGACGAGGATGTTCAGGGTGAGGTAGATGCGCGCGCCACGCTCGTGCGCCACGAGGCACGCCTGCTCGAGTTCATCGAGCGTCAGCTGGGCTCCCTCGTCGCGTGCGTTGAATCGGGAGGCACCGAGATACACGGCGTCCGCGCCGTTGGCGACGGCCGCGCGCACGGCGTCGAGCGAGCCGGCGGGGGCGAGGAGTTCGGGGATGCGGCGCGGGTGGGACACGACCGCAATCTACAGCGCGGCGGCAGCCACCTCGCGCAGCTGGGCGACGTGGCGCTCCTCGTGTTTCGCGACGCTCAGCACCCACTGCCAGCCGTCGAACGGCCCGAACAGGAGGTGGTCGTACCGCATCAGCGAGAGCCGTGGCCCCGAGCGATGGATCGCGTCGAGGAGCTGTGCGCGTCCGTCCGCCAGTCGCGCACGCTCCGCCACGAGATCCACGGTCGCCGGGGGACGGATGGCCTCGGGCGCCTCCCGTTTCTGGCTACGATCGTGATAGGGGATGTGGTCGAGCAGGTGGAGCACCTGGCTCGGCGCGGGTCCCGGGGGCACCGTCGCCATCACCGGGATCGCCGCGTCGAGCCGCTCCAGGAGCCGCGCGACGCCACGCTCGACCTTGGCGCAATGCCATACCAGCTGCGCTGGGGTCCAGCGGCCCGGTGGGGCGCGATGGAGGCGGTCCGCGGGGATCCCGTCCAGCACCGATTCGAACTCCCGCCGAACGCGCGTGAGATCCTGTTCCAGCATTACGATGCGCGGGTCCGAACTACCGGGCATGACGGCGTCCGCAGTGGGTGGGGGGTGCGCGCGAAACTCGCCCTCAGCGGGCGTCGTAGTCAAGGGTAACCAGGAGACGACGATGTTCTTCCTACTCGGCCTTGCGGTCACCCTCGGGGCGAGCTGGTTCGGATACAGCACCGCGCGGCGATTCGTGCGCGAGCGCCTGCGCTACGTGGACTCCGCGCTGACGCCGGGCGCGGCGATCGTCGCGGCCATCGGCGCGGCGCTCGTCGGACTCGCCGCGACCACGGTCGTCGGCTGGATCCCCCTGGTATCGGCCCTCGTCGGTCCCCCGACCGCGCTCATCTTCGGGCTGGGGGTAGGCCTCGGGAGCCGGGCGGGCGCTGCGGACGTCAGGCGCGGCTACCGGATCACGGACGGCGCCTGACGAACCGCAGGCCCAGCGCGACGGCCACCAGTCCGATCCCGGTCCATCGGACCACGCTCTCCTCGAGCCGGACGCCCAGGAAGAAGACCATCATCCCGATGGCGGCCGCGACGAGCTTGACGGTCTGTACCGAGGGCATCCTTGCAAGCTAAACGCCGCCCGACGAGGCGCGCGCGGGGTCCGCACAGTTCGCTGACACACTTGCGGCCCGGAAGATGCGAGGATTCTTCTTGATGTCCCCGCACACGCGCCCCGCGACCCCGCGTAGCCGCGCCCGGCCGCTCGTCGCGATCCTCCTGCTCACGCTGGGGCTCGCGGGCGTGCTGACGTACGAGGCGTGGGACGCCGCGCGCCGACACCGGACCGCTGCCGAGCAGACCCTCCGCGAGTACGCCGCGTTCGCGGCCTGGGAGTTCAACGCCTCGGTGAAGGACGCACTGTACTCGACGCTGGTCTGGTTCTTCGGCCCGGTGGGACATACCGAACCCCTCTGGCCGGGTGAGCCCGTGCCTTCGGCCTCGATCCTGGCGGCGTCGCTCAAGTCCGACCTCCGCTGCGACGCCGCGAGGGAGCCCACGACCTTCCGCGTGGACATCGCCGCCGGGAGGCTGGTGCAGCACGGCCCCGCGTTCTCTGCGCCCTTCGCCCGGTGGATCAGGGACACCGTGCTCGCCGAGGTCCGCGGCGGACGCTACCTGCGGGACTACTACTACTCGGCGGTATTCGGCACCGTCGGGGGCGAACGGCGCAGTGTGATCTACCAGGTCAAGTGGGACATCGCCCGCCGGCCGGTCGCAGCCTACGGATTCGAGTTCTGCCTGCGTCGGTTCGCGCCAGCCAACATCCAGAAGGTCCTCCTCAAGGCCGCGGTGCTCCCCCCGTCAGTCACGCGCGGACTGCCGAACGACTCGATCTTCAGCGTGGTCGTGCGCGACGGCCAAGGCGCGGAGTTGTTCCGGTCCCCCATTCGCTACGAGAGCGGCTTCAAGAACACCCAGACGATCGACTACCTCGGCGCCCTCACCACCGAGATCACCTTCCGTCCCGACGTCGCCGAGCGACTGCTCATCGGCGGACTCCCCCCGTCACGCCTCCCGCTCCTCCTCGGCGTGCTGGCACTCACGGTCGTCCTCGTGCTGATGGGGATCCTGCAGCTGCGGCGCGAGGACGAGCTGCAGCGCCTGCGTTCGGACTTCGTCGCGAGCGTCTCGCACGAACTGCGCACCCCGCTCGCGCAGCTCCGGATGTTCGCCGAGACGCTCTTGCTGGGGCGCGTCCGGTCGGAGCAGGAGCGGACACGGTCCCTCGAGATCATCGACCAGGAGGCCCGGCGACTCTCGCACCTCGTCGAGAACATCCTCCAGTTCTCGCGCGCTGAGCGGCAGTCGCTGCAGCTCAAGCGGGAAGAGCAGGACCTGGCGCCGCAGGTTCGCGAAGCGGTCGAGGTCTTCGCCCCCGTCGCGCGCGCCCGGCGAGTCGCGGTCGAGACGACGGTGGAGGAAGGCGTCCGCGCCCGCGTGGACGCCGGCGCCCTGCGACAGATCCTCCTCAACCTACTGGACAACGCTGTGAAGTACGGTCCGCCGGAGCAGCGGGTCCGGGTGACCCTCACCCGCGCAGGGCAGATGGCGCGGATCACCGTGGATGACGAGGGGCCGGGGATCCCGCACACCGACCGCGTCCGGATATGGCAGGCATTCCAGCGGCTCGAGCGCGACGTGAACTCGGCCGTCGCCGGCAGTGGCATCGGGCTCGCGGTAGTGTGTGAGCTGGTCCTCGGGCACGAAGGCAAGGGGTGGGTGGAGGAGGCTCCCGGCGGCCGGGGGGCGCGTTTCGTGATCGAGTTCCCGCTCGCGCCGGGCGCCGGAGCGCGCGCGTGAGCCGAGCGCGGGTGCTGGTCGTCGAGGACAACCCTGACCTCGCCTTCGGCCTGCGCAACAACCTCGAGATCGAGGGATACGAGGTCCGCCTCGCGGAGGACGGTCCCGCCGGGGCGACGATGGCGCTCGAGTGGCGACCCGACCTCGTGATCCTCGACCTCATGCTGCCGGGGCTCGACGGGTTCGGCGTGCTCCGACGGATCCGCGAGGCCGGATTCGCGGCGCCCGTACTCATGCTGACGGCGCGGGGCGAGGAGTCGGACAAGGTGATGGGACTCCGGAGTGGAGCCGACGACTATGTGACCAAGCCGTTCGGCGTCCTCGAGCTGCTGGCCCGCGTCGAGGCGCTGCTCCGGCGCGCCACCGCCGCACGCGATGCCGCGCCGACCGGCTTCGGCGACGTGCGCGTGGACCGCGCCGCGCGCACGGTCACGCGCGGCGGGAACTCGGTCCCCCTCGCCCCGATGGAGTACGAACTCCTCGTCGCCCTGCTCGACCACCAGGGTGCTGTCGTCAGCCGGAACGACCTGATGCGGACTGTCTGGGGGTACGACGCGAGCATCGTGAGCAGGACGGTGGACACGCACGTCGTCGAGCTGCGGCGGAAGCTCGAGGAGGATCCCGCCCGGCCGCAGCACATCCTCACGGTGCGGAAGGCGGGGTACCGGCTGCAGCCCTGACGCCTGCCCGCCGGAGGCGAGCGTCGGCCGGAGCCGCCCTCAGCCGCGCGGGCGCACGAGCGGGGGGATGACATACGGCCCGAAGTGCGGGCCATCGTTCTGCCACGCGGCGCGCAGCGCCATCGCCAGCACGGTCCGGGTATCCTCGGGATACACGATCGCGTCGATGAACCCGCGGGCGCCCGCGTACCGCGCGTCCAGCTGGCGCTCATAGTCGCCGCGCATCTCCTCGACCGCCGACAGCACTGCCGGGCTCGGCTCCCCTCCGGTTCGCTTGGCCGCTTGCAGCGCCGGTCCGTGCACCGCGGCGACGGCCGACTCCCCTTCCATCACCGCCATCCTCCCGGTCGGCCACGAGAAGATGAAGTCGGGATCGAAGCCCTGCCCCGCCATCGCGTAGTAACCGGCGCCCGAGGCGTGGTTCACCGTGAGGACGAGCTTGGGCACGCTCGCCGTCGCCATCGCCTCCACCCACCGGGCGCCGGCCCGGATGATCCCCTCCTGCTCGGCCTCGAGCCCCACCATGAAGCCCGAGACGTCCTGCACGAAGAGGAGCGGGATCCCCTGCCGATCGCAGCGGTCGATGAAGAACGCCACCTTCTCCGCGCTCTCGGCGTAGATGATCCCGCCGAACCGCGGCGGCTCGCCGGCGCGCCCCTTGAGCAGCCCTCGCGCGTTGGCGATGACGCCCACGGGGATCCCCTCGATCCGCGCATCCCCGCAGATCAACTCCTTCGCGAGGTCGGGCTGGAACTCGTCGAGCAGGCCACCATCGAGGACCGCGCGCAGCACCGCGTGCATGTCGTACGACATCCGATGGTCGGTGGGGAGCAGTTCGTACAGCGTCTCGGACGGCGAGCCCGGTGCCGCGCCGGCGTCGTGAGGCGCGATGCGGCCGGGCGGCGCGAGGCGGGAGACGAGCTCGCGCACCTTCGCGAGGCAAGTCGCGTCGTCCTCGAGTTCGTAATGCGCGACCCCGCTCACCCGGGTATGCATGCTCGCCCCGCCCAGCGACTCACCGTCCACCGTCTGTCCCGTGGCCCCCTTCACGAGGTTCGGTCCGCCGAGGCCCATGAACGAGGTCCCCTTCACCATCAGGATCACGTCCGAGAGCGCGGGAAGGTACGCTCCGCCGGCGACGCACTGTCCCATCACGGCGGCGATCTGCGGGATCCGCAGGTACCGGCGCATGAGCGAGTTGTAGTAGAAGATCCGCGCCGCGCCGTACTGTCCAGGGAAGACCCCGCCCTGGTATGGCAGGTTCACCCCGGCCGAGTCCACAAGGTAGAGGATCGGGATCCGGCAACGCATCGCGCACTCCTGCGCGCGCAGGATCTTCGGGATCGTCTCCGGCCACCAGGAACCGGCCTTCACGGTCGCGTCGTTCGCGACGACGACGCACTCCCGGCCGTGCACCTGCACGATCCCCGTGACGACCCCCGCCGCAGGGGCCTCGCCCTCGTAGCGGTCGTGGGCGACGAGCAGGCCGAACTCGAGGAAGTGCGTGCCGGGATCCTTCAGCGCCGAGACGCGCTCGCGCGCGGTCAGCTTCCCCTGCGCATGCTGCTTGGCGATGCGCTCCGCACCGCCCGCTTGACGGAGGCGATGCTCGAGTTCGCGGCACGCGTCGCTGAGATCGCGGAGCCGGCCCTTCGTGGGTTGCCCGGCCGGCGGCGTGCGGCTGCCCTCGCTCACGCGCGCTGCGACGGCCGCGCCGCGAACCACTCCTTGATGTAGTCCACGAGGTCCGTCGTCGGCGTGCCCGGGCCGAAGAGATTCCCGATCCCGACGCGCGCGAGCGCGTCCATGTCCTCCTTCGGGATGATCCCCCCTCCGGTGATCAGGATGTCCTCGCGTCCCTGCTCCGTGAGGAGCTCGCGGACCCGCGGGAAGAGGGTCATGTGGGCGCCGGAGAGGATCGAGAGGCCGACGACGTCCACGTCCTCCTGGACCGCTGCGGTCGCGATCATCTCCGGCGTCTGGTGGAGACCGGTGTAGATGACCTCCATGCCGGCGTCACGCAGCGCGGCGGCCACCACCTTGGCGCCACGGTCATGACCGTCGAGACCGGGCTTCGCGACGAGGACACGGATGGGACGAGGCATGCCGGGAATTCTAGCCGGGGGTGTCCCCGCGCCGCGAGGCCCGCCGGCTCACTGGACCCACGGACGGAGGCGCACCGTCACCGGGGAACGCTGCTCCACGCGCTCGAGCTCGTACTTCGTGCACACCCGCACACCCTGGGCATTGTTCTCGTAGTTGCCGCAGACGCGTCGCGTGACGAACGCCGTGCGGAGGTAGGTAAGGTAGACCTCGCTGACCGGTCGCTCGGCATCGAAGCTCAGCGTCCGGTCCTGGCACTGGTAGATGTGGCGTCGGCGCGTCGAGACGCGATAACCGAGTTGCGCAGGGGGCTGATACGAGCAGGGCCCGGGCTCGGCGCGCACCACGATGGTGTCGGCAGTGACGTTGAACCATCCGTCGATCACGGCGGTTCCGTTCGGATCCTGGAACGAGAACCGTCGCGTCCCCGTCTCGGCGAAGTCCGCCCCCATCGGGCGCAGGTCGGGCGATCGTCCAGGGACGGTCGCGCAGGCGGCCATGACCACCAGTGACCCGAGGACGGCGAGGCGGCTTGGGGCGATCTGACCCGGCATCGGCTGCTCCATCAGGGGGCAGCGGAAGATACCCGCGGATCCGGTCGCTGGTCCTTCGAGCGACTTGCGCCCCTGTCGCCGCGGCCTATCGTCCCTGCGGCTCGCGGCTCGCCGCGCCTGGTACGCCTCCCCCACCCACGCCCGGAGACTCGGATGACCCCCGGCACCTCGCTGCGCCCCTCCTTCCACGGCGACGGCGGTACGCTCTTCGGGTTGCACCTGAAGAACCTCCTCCTGACGATCCTCACGCTCGGGATCTACGCGTTCTGGGGCCGGGCGGACATCCGGCGATACCTGTACGGCCAGACCGCCCTCGCCGGCGACCGCTTCGCCTTCGACGGGACCGGCGGCGAGATGCTCCGCGGCTGGGTGAAGGCGATGGGCCTCATGATCGTGGCGATCGTCGCGTCCGTCGTGGTGACGACCTTCGTGAGCGAGCTGCTCGGGGTCCTTGCGCTCTACGCCGGCATCGGGCTGCTGTTCTTCCCACTCGCGCTGGTCGGCAGCCGCCGGTACCGGCTCAATCGGACCAGCTGGCGCGGCGTCCGCTTCGGGTTCACCGGCGAGGTCGGCGAGTTCGTCGGCGTGTACGTGCCGGGCATCCTCCTCACCATCGTCACCCTCGGGCTCTATAGCCCGATCTTCCACGCGAACGTCCGCCGCTACCTGGTGGACGAGACGCGTTTCGGCGACACCTCCTTCAAGTTCACCGGCGACGGCAAGGACCTCTTCGGCAAGTTCCTCCTCGCCCTCCTGCTGACGCCGTTCACGCTCGGCATCTACTGGTTCTGGTACAACGCGTACCGGCATCGCTACTACTGGTCGCACACGAACTTCGCCGGTGCCACCTTCCGGTCCGATGTGACGGGAGAGTCCCTGCTGGTCCTCCAGGTGACGAACGCGCTGATCGTCTTCTTCAGCCTCGGCATCGCGTACCCGTGGGCGCAGGTGCGGGCGATCAACTACCAGTGCGAGAACCTGACGCTGGTCGGCGATGCGGCGCTCGAGGCGGTGCTCCAGAAGGCGGGCACCGCGAGCACCACCGGCGAGGGCCTGAGCGAGGTGCTCGACGTCGAGCTGATCGGCGCCGACTTCTTCGGACTCTGAGCCGCGCGGGATGCTGACCGGGTCCGGACGCGACTGGCCGGGCGCGTATTTCGACGGACGGACGGCCGGCCGCACCGACGTCACGGTGCGGCTGACCGACGAGGGCATCCGGATCAGCGGACTCCCCGCCGGCGATGCCTTCTGGTACCACTTCGAGATCCGACTCGCCCCGGCGACGGCGCCGGGCGACCCGGTGCGCGTCGAACGAGTGACCGTGGGCGACTCGGTCGTGATCGCCGACGCGGCGGCGCGCGCCGCGCTCCTGCCGGCCCTCGTCCCGGGTGCCGGCGCCGGCCGGTGGAGCTTGCGCCGTCAGTTGCTCTCCCTCCTGGGCGCCACCCTCGCGTTCGTGGTCGCGCTCTACCTGTGGGTGATCCCGTGGGCAGCGAGTCGCGCCGCCGCGCGCGTTCCCGTGGAGTGGGAGGAGCGGCTCGGCGAGACGATGTTGACCTCGCTCACCCGCTCCGGGCGGACCTGCCAGGAGCCGGAGCGTCTGGCGGCGCTGGAGAAGATGCTCGCCACGCTCACCGCCGACGGACGTGGGGACCGCTACACCTACCGCATCACGGTCGTGGACGACTCTCTCGTGAACGCGCTCGCGGCGCCGGGTGGTCAGGTGGTCTTCTTCCGCGGCTTGATCGAGGCGGCCGAGTCGCCGGAAGAACTGGCCGGAGTGCTCGCCCACGAGGTGCAGCACATCGTGCTCCGGCATGGCACCACCGGGATCCTCCGGCAGATCCCGATCCAGCTGTTGGTCGGCGCGGTCACCGGGGGCGGGCTCGGCGAGCAGGCGCTGGGAGCCGCGGCGACGCTTGGGAACCTCGGATACGCCCGCGATGACGAACTGGCCGCCGACCGCGCCGGGATGCGGATGCTCCAGGCGGCACAGGTGGGCACGGCCGGCATGGTGAGCTTCATGGGGCGGCTCGCCGAGCTCAATGACGCCGAGTCCGACCCCGGTCTGATGACGTACCTCTCGACGCACCCCGCAAGCGCAGACCGCGCCGCGCGCCTCTCGGCCTTGGCGTCCGAATCGGCCTACACGCCGCGGCCGCTGCTCACCGCCGCCGAGTGGTCCGCCGTCCGGGCTCCTTGCGAGCGACCAGCAGCATCTCGCTCGACTGACGGGTCAGCGGGGCGTCGTTGAACGAGTCCCAGGCCTGCTCGACGACGAGACCCGCCTCGTTCATGAGCTCGGCGAGCCGCGTCGGCGTGTAGAGGCGGATCCGGTGCGTCCGCCGCTCGGTCCGGCGCCCCCGCTGCCAGGTCGAGTGGATCGTCAGGAACCCCGAGAGCGGGTCGAACTCCCGGTCCTGCGCGACGATCATCCCGCTGGGCGTCGGCCACCAGTCGGTCTCGAGGAACCTCGCCATCACGCCGTCGCGGTCGCCTCCTTGCCAGACCATCAGGCCGCCGGGCTTGAGGACGCGCGCGCACTCGCGGAGCACCCGGGCGTCGTCGCGCGGGTCGTCGAAGAAGCCGAAGCTGGTGAAGAGGTTCACCACCGCGTCGAATCTCCGCGTCCAGCCTGCCGGGAGCCGCCGCATGTCGCCGCGCGTGTAGCGGAGCGTGCGCCCGGAACCGCGCTTCCGCGCCGCCGCCAGCAGGTGGGGCGAGAGGTCGAGGCCATCCACGTCGAGGCCGGCCTCCGCGAGCAGGTGCGCGTGCCGGCCCTGTCCGCACGCGAGGTCGAGGATGCGGGACCCTACGGGCAGACCGAGAAGCTCGGTCAGCCGCGCGACCTGCGCGCGGTCTTCCGTCAGGTCGAAGAGCGGCGCGTACTCACGCAGGTAGCCGGCGTCGAAGTAGGACCGCCACCACGGCGCCCTCAGAAGAACACCGGCTCCCGATACGCCCCGAACTCCGCTTCGAGCGCCGCGCGGATCTCATACAGCGTGCAGTAGCTCCGCGCGCAGTCGAGGATGAAGGGCACGACGTTCTCGCTCCCCGCCGCCGCCTTGCGCAGCCGCGCGAGGTTCGCGTCGCACTTCGCGTTGTCGCGAGTCTGTCGGAGCCTCGCCAGCGCGTCGGCCTGGTCCCTGGCCGCCTGTTCGTCGATCTTGAGCAGCGGGATGGTCAGCGTCTCGTCGGTCTCGAACGCGTTCACGCCGACGATCAACCGGCGGTGCTGCTCGATCTCCCACTGCTGCCGCGCCGCCGACTCGGCGATCCGGCGCTGGAACCAGCCGGCCTCGAGGCCCTTCACCACTCCACCCTGCTCCTCGATGCTCGTGAAGAGCTCCTCGGCCTCGCGCTCGAGGTCGTCGGTGAGCTTCTCGACGTAGTAGGAGCCGCCGAGCGGGTCGCTGACATTCGGGACGCCGGTCTCGTAGGCGAGCACCTGCTGCGTGCGCAGCGCGACCTGCACCGAGTGTTCGGTCGGCAGGGCGAGCGTCTCGTCCATCGAGTTCGTGTGCAACGACTGCGTGCCGCCCAGCACCGCCGCGAGTGCCTGATAGGCGACGCGCACGATGTTGTTCATCGGCTGCTGCGCGGTGAGCGTGACGCCGGCGGTCTGGGAGTGGAAGCGCATCACCCATGACCGCG
>CAZYUL010000010.1:0-63418 GCA_964650715.1 uncultured Gemmatimonas sp.
AGTCCAAGTTCGACAACCTGTACGGCTGCCGGCACTCGCTCACCGACGGCATCCTCCGCGCCTCCGACGTGATGCTCGCCGGCAAGGTCGCCGTCGTGATGGGCTACGGCGACGTGGGCAAGGGCTCGGCGCAGTCGCTGCGCGCGCAGGGCGCCCGCGTGGTGATCACCGAGATCGATCCCATCTGCGCGCTCCAGGCGGCGATGGAAGGCTACCAGGTCACGACGCTCGACGAGGTCGTGGGCACCGCCGACGTGTTCATCACCGCCACCGGCAACGCCAACATCATCACCGTGGACCACATGGCGAAGATGAAGGACAAGGCGATCGTCGGGAACATCGGCCACTTCGACAACGAGATCGACATGGCCGGCCTGAAGCACTACAAGGGCATCAAGCGCAACAACATCAAGCCGCAGTTCGACGAGTGGATCTTCCCCGACGGCCACTCGGTGCTGATCCTCGCCGAGGGGCGCCTCCTCAACCTCGGCTGCGCGACGGGGCACCCGTCGTTCGTGATGAGCTGCTCGTTCACCAACCAGGTGGTCGCGCAGGTGGACCTGCACCTCGCGGCACAGGGCAAGCCGACGGTGTCGGGCACCAAGTATGACGAGCGGAAGGTGTACGTGCTGCCGAAGAAGCTCGACGAGAAGGTCGCGCGGCTGCACCTGGACAAGCTCGGCGTGCGGCTGACGAAGCTCAGCGAGAAGCAGGCGGCGTACATCGGCGTGAACGTGGACGGGCCGTACAAGCCCGAGCATTATCGGTACTAGGGGTACGAGGCAGCCGGCCACGGCCTGATCA
The DNA here is from genome assembly GCA_964650715.1 of uncultured Gemmatimonas sp. Taxonomy (GTDB): domain Bacteria; phylum Gemmatimonadota; class Gemmatimonadetes; order Gemmatimonadales; family Gemmatimonadaceae; genus Pseudogemmatithrix. Next base: position 805 of record CAZYUL010000010.1, read on the forward strand.
CGATCACCCGGGAGGAGCCGTGAGACGGCGCGTCTTCCTGCGCGACCTGGCGGGCGTCGGGGCGGTCCTCACAGGCGCCCCCGCCCTCGTCGGCCTGCGCCGCCGCGATGCCGACCTCATCCTCCGGGGCGGCGTGGTCGTGGACGGCACCGGCCGCCCGCGAGCCGAGGCCGACGTCGCCGTCACCGGTGACCGGGTCGTGCGCATCGCCCCGAGGATCGCCGACCGCGGCCTCCGGGAGCTCGACTGTCGCGGCCACGTCGTCGCGCCGGGGTTCGTGGATGTGCATACCCACGCGGACGGTTCGCTCTTCGAGGACCCGCTGATGGAGTCGGTCGTCCGCCAGGGGGTGACCACGGTGGTCATCGGCGCCGATGGCTCCTCGCGTGCGCCGCGGAGCGACGGCAGCGGCATGCGCGCGCTCCTGGACGCCGTCTCCGCCCTCCCGCCGGGCGCCAACGTCGCCTCGCTGGTCGGGCTCGGCAGCATCCGCGGCCTCGTCGTCGGCGACGACGACCGACCTGCGACGGCGGCGGAACTCGCGCGGATGACGGAGCTCGTCGAACGCGCCCTCGCGGAGGGGGCGGTCGGCGCCTCGAGCGGGCTCGAGTACGTCCCGGGCGCCTTCGCGTCGGTCGCCGAGCTCACCGCGCTCTGCCGCCCCCTCGCCGCGCGGGGACTCGCCTATCACACCCACATGCGCAACGAGGACGACCGGCTCCTCGAGGCCGTGGAGGAGGCGATCGCGGTCGCGCGCGGCGCCGGTTGCGCGCTGCAGGTCTCGCACCTCAAGACGCAGGGGCCGCGGAACTGGGGGAAGCTCGACGAGGTCTTCGCGCGCGTCGCGGGCGCCCGAGGGTCGGGCATCGACGTCGCCTTCGACCGCTATCCGTACCTCGCGTACCAGACGGGGCTCACGAACCTCTTCCCGGTGTGGGCGCGCGACGGCGGCAACGCGCGGTTCGTCGAGCGGCTCGGCGACCCCGCGCTCGCGCCGCGGATCCGCACCGAGGCGCTCGGGCGCGTCGAGCTGATCGGAGGGTGGGGGAACGTGCAGGTGACCAGCGTCTCCGCGCCGGAGGACAAGCCGGCGGAGGGGAAGCGGCTCGACGCGTGGGCGCGCGAGCGGGACAGCGACCCCTACGAGATGGCGGTCGCGATGCTCCGGCGGAACCGCGGCAGCGTCGGGATGATCGGCTTCGCGATGAGCGAGGAGAACCTCGAGCGCATCCTCCGCCACGAGTGGGGGATGGTCGCCTCGGACGGCGGGGCGCTGGCGACGAGCGGGCCGGCCCGCCGCGGCGTGCCGCATCCGCGCGGCGCGGGGAGCTTCGCTCGCGTGCTCGGACGCTACGTCCGCGAGCGGGGCACGCTCACGCTCGAGCAGGCGGTGCGGAAGATGTCGTCGCTCCCCGCCTCACGCGTCCGGCTGGCCGGCCGTGGCACGCTCACCGAAGGGGGGTTCGCCGACATCGTCGTGTTCGACCCGGTGACGGTCGCCGACCGCGCGGATTTCTCCGACCCGTTCCAGTACGCGGTGGGCATCAAGGCGACCGTGGTGAATGGCGCGCTGGCCTTCCTCGATGGGGAGCGCCTGGGGCGCTCCGGGCGCGCCCTCAGGGGCTGACGCCCCTCCAGAGGTCTATCCCCCCCGCCTGCTGCCCGACCTCGACCGTCGCGACGCGCGTGAGGGTCGCCAGGTCGATCACGTCCACCGTCGCCGCCTCGCTCCCGACGCCCTCGTTCGACACGAACGCATAGCGATCGTCGTCGGTCACCACCACGCCGTGCGTGACGCGCCGCGAGGTGGCGATGCGCGCGAGCTCCCGGCCGGAGCGGGTGTCGAACACCGAGACCGACTGCCCGCGCTTGTTCGTCGCCACGAGGCGCGTGCCGTCGCGGGTGACCGCGAGGTTGTAGACGCCGGGCCCGGCCGGGAGGCGCCGGACGAGGGACCAGCTCGCGACGTCCACCTCGACGAGCTCGCTCGACTTGTTGCACGCGACCCACACGCGCGCGCCATCAGCGCTCGGCTGGGCCCAGGTCGGCGAGCAACCCACATCCCCCGGCGCCGGCGGCGTCATCCCATGCCCACCCATGTCGTGCCCGCTGTGCGTGCTCGTCCCGCGGAGGGGAGGTGCGCCGGTCATCCCCATCTCCTTCCCGGCGGTGAGGAAGAAGTGGCGAGCGACCTTGAACTCGCGCGTGTCGATCTCGACGAGCTCCTCATCCATCATGCACGCCGAGTAGTGCCGGCGGCCGTCGGGACTCAGGCGCGAGCCGTGCGGCATCGTGCAGGTCGGGATGCGGGCGACCTCCACCATCTCCCCGGTCGCGACGACCGAGACGGACGACGGCTCCATCTCGCCGTGCAGGTTGAAGTTCACGACCCACGCGTACCATCCGTCGGGACTCACCTGCACCGTCGCGGGGAAGGCGCCGAGGGTCACGCGTCCCACGGGTTCGTCGCTGCCGGTGCGGTACTTCCAGAGGTCACCGCCGGGGATGCCGTGGGCGGTGCTGACGTAGTAGTGCGCGCCGTCTGGCGAGAGCGCCACGCCGTGGGGACCGTCGGGATCGGTGATGCTCATCCCGACGGGGACCCGCTTCTCGACGCGCGCCCCCCCGGCGTCGAACCGGATCAGCGTCGCCTGGTCCACCGCCTCCGAGACGACATACGCGCGATAGACGCGCGCCGGGTCCACAGGGGCCGGCGCGGACTGTGCGGCCAGTCCTGTCGCGAGTCCGCCCGCGAGCGCGAGCGGCCGGATCGCGCCGATCGCCCTCACGGCACCACGGTCGTGCGCGGCTCGATCCGGACGATCCAGAGTCCGTTGTACATGTCGTTGACGTACGCGAGTCCGTCCTTCACGACCACGCCCCAGGTCATCGCCGCGTTCTTGACGATGCCGTCCATGTCGGCGGTGTTGAGGTGCGCGATCTCGCGTCCCTGCGCGCGGAGGTCGCCGCGCAGCTCACCGGAGACGTCGAAGACGCGGAAGCCACCGTTGTAGGCGCCCATGTAGAGCGTGTCGCCCGCGACCCAGACGTTGTGCACGCCGCCGAACTCCGGCTCGTAGAACGCCACCGAGCGGGGCTTCTCGATGTCGGACACGTCCACGACCTGCAGTCGCCCATACGCGCGCCCGGCGGCGGCGTCCTTGGCCCCGCGCACGCCGCTCGACGGGAAGACCTCGTCGGCGATGAAGACGTAGTTGCGATGGCGCCACGCGGTGTGCGTGCCGCGGATGAAGCCGGTGCCTCCCTCCGCCTCGACATTCCGGTAGAGCGCGTTGAGGTCGTACTTGAACTGCGACACGATCACCGGCTTGGCGGGGGTGCCGCCCTTGATCCCGTTGCCGACGTCGAGGATCACGAGGCCGTCGTTCCACCACGAGCCGTAGAGGATGCCGTCCTGCACGTCGATGTCATGGAGGGAGCGCCCCGCGTCGGGCCGGTTCTCGGTCTTCCACTGCCCGACCTCACGCGGCTGTGCGGGATCGTCGATGTTGACGATGTGGAGCGCGCCGGTGGCGTTGTTGGTCAGGAAGACGTGCTGGCCGTGCCGCGGGTCCTTGTAGATGAAGGACGAGTGCACCCCGCCCGAGACGCCTTCGGTGAACTCCGAGACCACCTTCGGGTGGAGGGGGTCCTCGAGCGACGCGAACACCACGCCGTTGCGGCGGTCGGCCGCGCCCTCGCGGGTGTGCACGAGGTACTTCCCGTCGGGCGTGGTCATCACGTCATTCACGCGCCGCGTGTTCGCGACCAGCGAGTCGGTGACGACCGGATTGGTCGGGTCGGAGATGTCGATCGCGTAGAGGACGTCGCCTCCGCTCCCCGAGCCGAGATAGGCCGCCTTGCCGTTCGGGTGGATCCACACCTCCTCGGTCGTGAAGCGCATCCGCGGGAGCCGACCCATCACGCGGAGCGGGCGGCGGACGTCGCGGGCCGCCAGCGTGACCACCGCCTCGGCGGTGCGATTGCCGAGCGAGGCCGACACCGTGTACTCGCCTGCCTCGTAGCCGACGAAGGTGCCGTCGTGCTCAACGAGTCCCTGGCCGGGCGTGGAGCTCCAGACCGGGGTGAGGCCCTCGATGTCGCGACCCTGCGCATCCTTCGCCACGGCCTTGAAGCGGATCACGTCCCCGGCGCGCGCGTCGGTGACGGCCGGGGTCACCGTGAGGGATGCGACGGTGGCCGGGATGACCTGCACCGCGAGCGTCTGCCGCACGTCGCCGACAGCGGCGGTGATCGTCGCGCGTCCGGCCGCGACCGCCGTCAACACGCCGACCTCGGTGATCCGCGCGATCGCGGAGTTCGAGGTGGACCACGTCACCCGGTCGTCGCGACGGTCATCGAGCGCGCTGTAGACCTCGGCGCTGAGCCGGATCCGCTGGCCGGGGACGAGACGCGCGGGCGCTGGCGTGATCGCGATCCGCGCTGCGGGTCCTGGGACCATCCTGACCTCGAGTCGCTCGATCCTCGGCTGTTCGCCGGGCAGGATCGCCGCGACCGCGACGGGGAGGGTCCCCGTCGAGCCGGAGGTGATGAGGCCCGTCTGGTCCACGCGCGCCTCGAACCGCGCGCCGATCGCCGACCAGCGGAACTGGACGCCGGTGATCACGTTGTTCGCGCTGTCGCGGGCCTCGGCGTGGAGGCGGAGCGTGTCGCCGGCGTTCATCACGCGCTGGACAGGGGTGACGACGATCCGCGCGATGCGCGACGGCGGCGCGGCGCCCGCCTGGTTCGCCGAGGGGTTCGACTGCTGCGCCGCGAGGAGCATCGGGGCGCACGCCAGGAGCGCGAGAGGTCTCGTGAGCATCGGAGCGGGAGCTGGAAGGGGTGGCGCGAGGCACGGGAGGTCCCGCGCGAGGCAACTGGAATCTAGTACCCCGGACAGCGGCGTCGGGGTTTCCTGCGCGTAGCCGGCGGTACTCCTCCGATGTCGGAACCGGGCCGCGCGGCGAAGGATTCGGTCAGCGGCGACGACCGGCATCCACCTCCTCATTCCGGAGTGCTCACATGATCAAGATCAACGAAGGCACCCTCGACCGCGCGATCCGCGTCGCGCTGGGCATCACGTTGCTGGCGCTCGTCTTCATGGGACCGAAGACCCCCTGGGGTTGGCTGGGGATCGTCCCACTGGCGACCGGCCTGCTCGGCTGGTGCCCACTCTACAGCATGCTGGGGTTGAGCACCTGCCCGAGCACCGCCGCCAAGGCGAAGTGATCGGCGGGGCGTCGCGCGCGGTCGTCGGGCGGTCGTGACCGAGGCGTCGCCCGCGGCCCTTCCGTCGCGGCGGACGTGACGAGAGGTTGCAGCGGTACCCATCGCAAGGGGAAGCCGTCGATGCCGAAGTCCGTCCGCAGCGCCCTCGCGGCGCTCCTGCTGGCCGCCTGCACGCCGGGCACGATCGTCCTCGGGACCGTCGCGCCCTCCCCCGAGCACCTCGAGCGGGCGCGCGCCGTGTTGCGTGCGACACCGCTCATCGACGGGCACAACGACCTCCCGTGGGCGATCCGCGAGCACGCCGCGGCCCCGATGGACGTCGAGGCGTATGACCTGCGCACGCGCACCCCTGGTCACACGGACCTCGAGCGCCTCGCGTCCGGGATGGTCGGCGGACAGTTCTGGTCCGTGTACATCCCCGGGGACACGAGCATCGCGCGGCACGGATACGCGAAGGTGCAGCTCGAGCAGATCGACATCGCGCGGCGGGTCATCGCGAAGTACCCGGAACGGTTCGAGGCGGTCACCTCCGCCGAAGGGTTCCGGAGCGCCTTCGCCGCCGGGCGGATCGGTTCGGTGCTGGGGATGGAAGGAGGTCACGCCATCGAGAACTCCCTTGGCGCCCTGCGCGCCTTCCACGCCCTTGGCGCGCGCTACATGACGCTCACGCACAATGTCACGCTCGACTGGGCCGACGCCGCTTCGGGCCAGCAGCGGCACGGCGGCCTCACGCCGTTCGGGCGCGAGGTGGTGCGCGAGATGAACCGGCTCGGGATGCTGGTGGACCTCTCGCACACTTCGCCGGCGACGATGAGCGACGCGCTCGACGCGACCGAAGCGCCGGTGATCTTCTCGCACTCGAATGCCTTCGCGCTCGCCGACCACGTGCGGAACGTCCCCGACTCGATCCTCCGACGTCTCCCGGCCAACGGCGGCGTGGTGATGGTGACCTTCGTCCCCGGCTTCACGTCGCAAGCCCTGATCGACTGGAACCGGACGCCGGTGGCATCGCGCCCCCCGGGGCGGAGCGCGCCGCGCGCCACCCTCGCGCAGGTCGCGGACCACATCGAGCACATCCGGCGCGTCGCCGGCGCCGACCACGTCGGCATCGGCGGCGACTTCGACGGGATCGAGGAGGTCGTCGTCGGTCTGGAGGACGTCTCGACCTACCCCGCGCTGTTCGCCGAGCTCGCCCGCCGTGGCTGGAGCGACGAGGACCTGCGGAAGCTCGCCGGGGAGAACGTGCTGCGTGCCTTCGCCCGCGCGTCCGAGGTCTCCGCGCGCCTGCAGCGCTCACGAGCGCCCAGCACCGCCACGATCGAGGCGCTGGACCGACGCTGAGCGGCCGCGCAGCCAGTCGCGCAGGGCGGAGAGCGACGGCAGCAGCTCGGCGCCGATCTCGCGGAGGACTTCCGCGTAGGACGGCGCGGCGCTCCCGCCGATGACGAGTCCGACGCGCGGCGGCAGCGCGGCGCGGAGCCGTCGCAGCTCGTCGCCGACCGCGGGATCGGCGACCGGATAGACCAACGAGAGGGCGACGGCATCGGCGCGCGCGTGGATCGCCGCGCGCGCGAGCTCCTCGGCGGGAAGGCTCGCTCCGAGATAGACGACGCGCCAGCCGTGCCCGGTCGCGGTGGTCGCCGCGAGCATCGCACCCAGCTCGTGCACCTGCGACGCCGGGGTGCCGACGAGCAGGACCGGCGCTCCCGGCGGCGGCGACGTGTGCGTGGACATCCAGGTCAGGACGCGGTGGATCGTCGTCGACGCGAGGTGCTCATTGGCCGGCTTGAGCTGTCCCTGGTGCCAGAGCGATCCCACGGTGAAGAGCAGGGGGCCGATGACCTCGTCGAGCACGGCGTCGGCGGAGAGGTGCATCGCGGCCTTCCGCAGCACCTGTTCGAGGGCGATGCCGTCGAAGCGCTCGATGGCGATCAGCGAATCGGAGAGAGCGGTCTCGATGGCGGTGTCACTCCGGATCGGGCGCGCGCGGTCGGCCTTGCGGGCGTCGGCGGCGATGAGCTCGCGCAGCTCATCGTCGCTCAACGCGGCGATCCGCCCAATCTGCCGTCCTCCCTTCAGGGCGCGGACCAGCAGCTCGAGCCGCTGGACATCGGCCTCGGAGTAGAGGCGCTGGCGGCCAGCCGAGCGCGCTGGGGCGACGGCGCGATAGCGGCGCTCCCACGCACGAAGGAGGTCGGGCGTGAGCCCGGTGCGCTCGCAGACGATGCGAACCGGAAGGGCAGGGACATTCGGCAGAGGAGACATGACTGCAATATCTGGACATAACGTCCACTTGTCAAGCTAATCCACGGTTTTGCTCGACAAATAGCTGGACTAGTTATCTACTCAAAGCCTCCGACAGCACCTCGCGCACCACAGCCAGACAGGGCTCCAAGGTCTCCACCGAGTGGTCCCCCATGTGGCCGATGCGGATCGTCGAGTCGCGCATCGCGCCGTAACCGGTGCCGATGATGAAGCCGCGCTCCCCGATCCGCTGCACGAGGTCGCGGGCGCTCAGCCCCTCTGGGAGGACGAGCGTGCTCACCGTCGGCGAACGCTCGCCGGCGCGCGGGAGCATATCGATCCCGACGCCATCGGCGCGGCATGACTCCACCCAGCGTTCGGTCAGCGCGAGCATGTCGGCGTGGCGGGTCCACCGGGCCGTCATCCCTTCGGCGACGATCGCGGCGAGTTGCGCATCGGCGGCGTAAAGGATGGGGAGGGCGGGGGTATTGGGCGTCTGGGAGCGGAGGGCGAACTCCTCGAACTCGACGATGTCGAGGTACTTCCCCCGCGCCGGGGTCGCGCCGGCCTGGAGGACGAATGCCTCGCTCGCGACGGCGAAGGCCATCCCTGGGGGGAGGGCGAGCGCCTTCTGCGAACCCGTCAACACGAAGTCGAGGCCCCACGCGTCGGTCTCGACCGGCGCGCCACCGATGCCGCTGACCGAGTCAACGAGGAGCATCGCGCCATAACGGTGCGCGAGGTCGGCGAGGGCACGAAGGTCGCTCAGCGCGCTCGTGCTGGTCTCCGAGTGGACCACGGTCATCGCCGCGAAGCGGCCGTCGCTCAGCAGGTCCTCCACGTGGTCGAGGGCCGGCGTCGCTCCCCAGGGCACCGAAAGCACGCGGGTGCGGCGGTCGCACCGTTGGGCCACGCGCGCGAAGCGCTCGGCGAAGGCGCCGTTGACGATCGAGAGCATCGGACCCTCCGGAGCATTCCGGACGGCCGCCTCCATCATCGCCGTGCTGGAACCGGACGCGAGGTAGACCGGCCGCTGCGTGTGGAAGACCTGCTGCAGCGCGCCGTTGACCCGACGGTGCAGCGCCTGGTACTCGGCGCTGCGGTGCGGGATCATCGGCTGCGCCATCGCGCGCAGGATCTCCGGCCGCACCTCGGTGGGGCCGGGGAAGAAGAAGGTGCCGAAGGGCTCTTGCATCGTCGCGGAATCCTCGTCCGTGAAGATATCTTCCCTGGTGTCCGCCGTTCGCACCTGACCATCCAGCCAGGGTCCCGACCGATGCGCCTCTGCGCCGCACTCCTTGCCGGCCTCGTCGCCGGCGCTCCGCTCGCCGCCCAGGGGGTCGCCTACACGGCGGCCCCGAGCACTCGCGCGACGAGCGTCATGACGCTCAACCCGCCGCGCGGCACCACCGGCGCGACGCCGCTCACCGTGAAGATCGACTACGGGCAGCCTCACGCGCGCGGGCGCGACGTGCCCACCGAACTCGCGTCCGACAACACCGTGTGGCGCACCGGGGCCAACACCTCGACCACGCTCACGACCGAGGCCGACCTCACGATCGGCGGGCTCGCCGTGCCGAAGGGGGCGTACTCGCTCTACACGATCCGGCAGGGCGGGAAGTACTTCCTGATCATCAACACGAACACGGGGCAGTGGGGGACCGAATACGACGCCGCCCGCGACCTCGGTCGCGTGGAACTGCGCGCGCGCACGACGAGCGAGGTGACCGAGTCGCTGCAGATAGCGCTCGTGCCGCCGATGCAGGGCCCGCCGCGCGGCGCGCTCACGATCGCGTGGGGCAGGTTGCACCTCTCCACTGAGTGGTCCTTGCGCTGAGTCGGACCCCGGCTCGCGCCGGCTCGCCGATGAGGCAGCTACGCTCGGCGTTCCCGCAGCACGTCGAGGAGTTCGCTGGCGAGGGTGAGGGGATCGAACGGCTTGGTGAGGCAGGCGACGGCCCCGACTTGGAGGGCCTCGTCCTGCTCGCCGCGCTGGGCCCGCGCGGTGAGGAAGACGACGGGCAGGTGCGCCGTCGCGGGATCGGCCTTCAGCCGACGGCAGGTCTCGTACCCATCCACCTCCGGCATCATCGCGTCGAGCAGGATCGCGTCGGCGTCTCCGCGCCGCGCCCGCTCGATCAGCTCAGGCCCGCTCGCGAAGAGTTCCGCGGCGATCCCGGGCTCGAGGCTGAGCGCGAGCTCGAGGATGGTGCGGATGTCAGGCTCGTCGTCGGCGCAGAGGAGACGCATCGTGCCGGAATGTGCGGCCATCCGGCCTGCCCGCGCAACGCGGCAGCGGTGTGGGGAACTCGACCGTGAGTGCGCCGCGGCCTCTCGCGGAAGTACTCGCCGCCCTTCGCGACCGCTTCAGGGCCTCCGCTGGAACCACGGTCGCGACGTTCACGCAATTAGCCGACCGTCTGGACCGCGAGCCGACGGCGGAGGTGTTGGACGCGCTTCGCATGGCGTTGCACCGCGTGCACGGGACCGCGGGGAGCTACGGCTTCCTCCAGGCGAGCCGTCTCGCGGCGGCGATGGAGCAAGTGGCGCTCCGCTGGGCGGCCGACGAGGACCTTGACCGCGAGCGTCGCGCGGAAGTGATTCGACGGTTCTCCCGAACGCTGGGAGCCTTGCTGACCGTGACGTCGGGCGAGCCCCCAGGCGCTTCCCGCTTGCTGCTCATCGGCCTCGCCGACGAGGTCGCCGTCCCGCTCGTCAGCGAGGCCATTCATCAAGGTCATATCGTGGAGCGCGCCTCGACCGAACAACTCGCGGGGTTGCTCGACGGCGCGGAACCGCGCGCGATCATCGCCGACGCGCGCGTCGCGGTCGCCGCTCCGGCGGGCGTGCCGGTCATCCTCCTGCACACGGCTGGCGATCCGATCGCGCCGCACGACGCGCGCGCGCGCGTGCTGGACGCCGGCATTCCCCCGCGCGAGGTGCTGACGCAGGCGGGGTGAGCGCGGAGGGCCGGGTCGGCCGCGCGATCAGCGCGGGACGCGGCCCGGACTCGCCAGCTGGTGCTTCAGCCGTTCGAAGATCACCGACTCGGCATCGCGGGTCTTCACGAAGGCATCGGTGGCCCTGATCCCCGACCCGCGCAGCTCCTCGGGGGTGTACTCGCGCGCCGAGAAGAGGTAGATGGGCAGCGTGCGCAGGTGCGGGTCCTTGCGCAGGCGCTGGGCGAACGAGAGGCCGTCCATCCCCGGCAGCCCGGGGTCGAGGATGATCGCGCCGACGCGCTCGCGCTCGAGGATGTCGAGGGCCGCCTCCGCGCTCTGCGCCGGCAGGGGCCGTGCGATCGCCTCGCACTGCGCCACGAGCACGTCGCGCATGGAGGCGTCGTCCTCGATGATGAGCACGCCGGGCCTCGTGTCGGCCCCAGGCGCGAGCGGCGCGACCGTGGGGAGCGAGACCCAGAAGACGGTGCCCCCGCCATCCGCGGGCTCGTGGCCGACCTGCCCACCGTGGAGGTCCACGATCCCCTTCGCGATGCTCAAGCCGAGCCCGGTGCCCCCGCTCTTGCGCGAGTCGGCGCCGCCGGCCTGCTGGAAGCGGCCGAAGATCCTCTTGGCGAACTCCTCGGGGATGCCCGGCCCGTGGTCGCGGACGCGCACCTTCACGGTCTCCCGCGCGCGGACCACGTCGAGTTCCACGCGCGCACCCGCGGGGGAGAACTTGACGGCATTGGAGACGAGGTTCGTGAAGACCTGCACGAGGCGGTCGGCGTCCCCGATGAGCTCGGCGTCGGGGCCGGGTTCGAGGTACAGCGCGACCTTGTGCGTCCCGGCGAATCCCTCGAGGCCGGCGAGGGTCGTCTCCAGCAGCGGGCGAAGGCGGAGCCGGTCGCGACGCGTCGTGACCTGACCGGCATCCATCTTCTCGATGTCGAGGATGTCGTTGATCAACCGGATCAGTCGCTCCGTGTTGGAGACCGCGATCTGGAGCAGCTCGCGACCCTTGGGGGGGAGCTCGCCGACCTTGCCGGCGGTCACGAGCGTGAGGGCACCGCGGATCGAGGTCAGCGGCGTGCGCAACTCGTGGCTCACGGTGGAGACGAAGTCGCGCTTCATCCGCTCGAGTTCCTTGAGTTTGTCGATGTCCTCGTGTAGCTGGCGTTCGCGCGAGGCGATGCTGCGGGCGAGCTTGTCGAAGGTGGTCGCGAGGCGCGCCATCTCGGCGTTCGGGGCGCGGTGACCCTCGGGCAGCCGAGCCGCGGCGTAGCGCCCCTCGTCGAGGGCCTGTGCCGCGGTCACCACCTGGTTGAGCGCGTGGGCGACAAGGCGCATGAGGAGCGTGAGGAGCAGGATGAAGATCAGGAGCGCCGCGGTCCAGATGAGGAACGAGATCAGCTCCTCCCGGGCGACACCCTCCTCCTCCAGCAGCTCGATCGCGGCGATGTCCTCCCGCAGGTCGCGGACGGCGGCCTCCTGCGCCCGCACCGCGGCATTGGTGAGGTCGGTGCCGCGCTGGAGCCGCGCGGCGCCGGGCGTGCCCGCGTCGAACCCGCGCATCCCGAGGCTTCGGCGGGCCGCGACGTTCGGCGCGAACGCCTCGCGCTCCCAGCGGCCCATCAAGAGGAGCACCTGCTCGATCTCGGCCCGGACCCGGAGGTCGGAGGCCGATTCGGTGAGCCGCTGGGCGTCCATCACCAGCGCCTGCTGCGCCGACTCGGCATCGCGAAGGTAGCTCTCGTCGCCGCTGAGCAGGAAGCCGCGGTGTGCCCGGGACATCGCAGTGATGCTCGTGCCGATGCGCGTGGCGACCACCTCCGCGCGCCGGAGCCGCTCCAGCTCGGCGAGCCGGATGCGCGCGTCGGCTTGGATCCGCTCGCCGGTGGCGCGCGCCACCAGGAACCAGGCGAGGCTCACCAGCATCCCGACCGCGAGCAGCTGCGCGGTGAGCGGGAGCGAGCGCCAGCGCCCGGCGCGTCGCACCGGCGGCATCGTGACGGAGGGCGGCTCGGTGATCTCCACGTCCCCCGGACGATGGGGCTCGGCGGTGCGCCACGCAACGCGTGCGTCGGCGGCCGGTGGTAGATTGCACCACATGCCGACCTCCCCCCTCCACACGCTCAACGCCGCCGGCCAGTCCATCTGGCTCGACTACATCGACCGGACGATGCTCCACGACGGCGAGCTCGTGCGCCGGATCCGCGACGATGCCCTCACCGGGATGACGTCGAACCCGACGATCTTCGAGAAGGCGCTGGCGACGGGGACCGCCTACGACGCGCAGCTCCGCGAGGCGGGGGACCGCCGCACCGCGTTGGAGCTCTTCGAACTCGTCGAGACCGACGATGTGCGCACGGCCTGCGACGCCTTCGCCGAGGTGTACCGGCGGACGAACGGTCACGACGGGTTCGTCTCGATCGAGGTCTCCCCGGGCGCGGCCCACGACGCCAGCGCCACCGTGACGGAGGCGCGGCGGCTGTGGGCCACGGTGGACCGCCCGAACGTGATGATCAAGGTGCCGGGGACGCCCGAGGGATGCGTCGCCCTGCGCCACCTCATCGCCGAGGGGATCAACGTGAACGTGACGCTGCTGTTCGCGGTGGCGGCCCACGGGCGCGTGATCGACGCGTATCTCGCGGGGCTCGAGGACCGCGCCGCCGCGGGGAAGGACCTGCGGCACGTCGCGTCGGTCGCCTCGTTCTTCGTGAGCCGCGTGGATGGCGCGATCGACGGCGCCCTCGACGCGATGGTGAAGGCCGGCACGCTGGCGAAGGAGCGCGCGGTGGCCCTGCAGGGCCGCGCGGCGATCGCCAACGCCAAGCTCGCCTACCGGCTCTTCCGCGACCGGTTCAGCGGGCCGCGATGGGCGACGCTCGCCGCGAAGGGCGCACAGCTCCAGCGACCGCTCTGGGCGAGCACCAGCACCAAGAACCCCGCCTACCGCGACGTGCTCTACGTGGAGCAGCTCATCGGACCCGACACGGTGAACACGATGCCGCCGGCGACGCTCGAGGCGTTCCGTGACCACGGGCTCGTCGCGCGCACCGTGGATGCTGACGTCGCGGCGGCCGACGCGCTCCTCGCCGAGCTCGCGAAGCTGGGGATCGCGCTCGACACCGTGACGGACCGCCTGCTGGTGGAGGGACTCGCCTCGTTCCAGAAGTCGTTCGACACGCTCATCGCCGGGTTGGAGGGGAAGGCCGCGCGGCTCGGCCGGACCCTCGCCGCGCGCTAGCACGGTCGCGCGCGTGCCGACGCGTCCCGACGTCACCAAGATCGTCTGCACGATCGGTCCCGCCTCGGCGAGCCCCGACGTCATCCGGCGGCTCATGTTCGCCGGGATGAACGTGGCGCGGCTCAACTTCTCGCACGGCACGCACGAGGCCCACGCGCGCACCGTCGCGAACATCCGCGGGATCGCCGAGGACCTTCGCCGGCCGGTGGCGATCCTCGGCGACCTCCAGGGACCGCGGATCCGGATCGGCGCGCTGAAGGAGGCCCGCGAGATCGTCGAGAAGGAGCGCCTCGTGCTCGCGCCGGAGTCCGAGGCCCACGAGGAGGAGATCCCCGTCACCTACGAGGCGATGGCGCAGGACGTGCGCGCCGGTGGCACCGTGCTCGTGGACGACGGCCTCCTCGCGCTCCGAGTGGAGGAGGTGCAGGGGAACCGGATCGTCGTGACGGTGCGCTACGGCGGCCTGCTCAAGTCGAACAAGGGGATCAACCTCCCCGGGATCGACGTCTCGGCCCCGTCGCTCACCGAGAAGGACCGCGACGACATCCCCTTCGCGATCGAGCAGGACCTCGAGTACCTCGCGCTCAGCTTCGTGCGGCGGCCCGAGGACATCACCGAGCTCCGCGCGCTACTGCCGAAGGGGATGCTGATCGTCGCGAAGATCGAGAAGGACTCGGCGCTCGAGCGCATCGAGGCGATCCTCAGGGCGACCGACGCGGTGATGGTGGCCCGCGGTGACCTCGGGGTCGAGCTGCCGTTCGAGGAGGTGCCGCTGCAGCAGAAGCGGATCATCGGCCTCGCGAGTCGCTACGGCCGGCCGGTGATCACGGCGACGCAGATGTTGGAGTCCATGGTGCAGCACCCGCGCCCGACGCGGGCCGAGGCGAGCGACATCGCCAATGCGATCCTCGACGGCACCGACGCGGTGATGCTCTCGGCGGAGACGGCAGCCGGCCTGCACCCGGTGCTCGCGGTGGAGGCGATGCGCCGCATCGCGAGCGCGGCCGAGCAGGCGACGGTGCAGCGCGGGCAGGGGGTGGACCGCCTCGCTCCCGGCACCGCGACCGTCGAGGAGACCATTGCCTCGGCGTCGGTGACCGCGGTGCGGCTCCTCGGCGCGCACACGATCGTCGTCTTCACCAAGAGCGGCTTCTCGGCCCGGATCGTCGCCGCACGGCGGCCGAACGTGCGGATCGTCGTCCTCACCGACAACCTGCGCACCTACCGCCAGCTCGCGCTCGTGTGGGGCGTGATCCCCTTCCTCGTCCCGCATTGCGACACCTACGAGCAGATGACGGCGATCGCCCGCGAGAAGCTCAAGGAGCACGGGCTCGCGAGGGAGGGGGAGCGGATCGTGGTCACCGCCGGGGTCCCGTTCGACGTCCCCGGCACGACCAACCAGCTCAAGGTCGAGACGGTGTGAGCGTGGTGCCCCGGCGATGAAGCTCACCTTCCTCGGCACCGGCACGAGCTTCGGCGTGCCGCAGGTGGGGTGCAACTGCGCCGTCTGCGAGTCGAGCGACCCGCGCGACAAGCGCTCGCGCGTGGGGGCCCTCGTCGAGTCGCGCGGCCTGCGGCTGCTGCTCGACACGCCCCCCGAACTCCGGCTGCAGTTGATCGCGGCGAAGGTGGACCGCGTGGACGCGATCCTCTTCACGCACGACCACGCCGACCACACGCACGGGATCGACGACATCCGCGCCTTCTCGGTGAAGCGCGATGGCGCGATCCCGGTCTACGGCCCGCCGGAGACCCTCGAGTCGCTCTGGCGCAAGTTCCCGTACATCTTCGACGAGGCGATGAAGCCCCTCCCCGGCACGTCGAAGCCCGAGGGGTTCGCCCAGCCGCTCGAGCCTTCGCAGCCGGTGCGGATCGGTCACCTCGACGTGACGCCGGTGGCGCTGCCGCACGGTCGGATGCGCGTCTTCGGCTACCGGATCGGTCCCCTCGCCTACGTGACCGACGCCAAGTCGCTGCCCGATGACGTCGTCACGCACCTGAGGGGCGCCGAGGTGCTGGTGCTCAACGCCCTCTTCCGCACGGCCCACCCCACGCACCTCTCGATCGGCGAGGCCGTGGACGCCGCGCGACGCGTGGGCGCGCCGCGCACCTACCTCACCCACCTCACCCACCAGACAGGGCACGCCGAGCTGGCCGCGTCGCTCCCCGAGGGGATCGCGCCCGCGTACGATGGGCTGACGATCGAGATGGCCGAGGCGTGAGCACGGCACGGATCGTGCACCGGGAGGGCGCGTCATGACGATCCGACTCGACGCCTCGGGGATGATGCGGCGCGCGGTGCCGAGCGGCGCCACGCCGGAAGCCCTGCGCGCCCTCGCGCCGCGCCTCGCCGAGGCGCAGGCCTTGCTCCTCGCGCAGGCGGGGCGGGGCATCCTGGGCTTCCGCGAGCTCGAGTCGCAGGCGGCCGAGCGGGAGCGCGTGGTCGCGTGGGCGCGCGAGGCCGCTCGCGGCTGCCGTGACGTCGTGGTGCTCGGCATCGGCGGCTCGGCGCTCGGAGCCCTCGCGCTGCGCACCGCGCTCCTCCCGCGCGACTGGAACGCGCGGACGGCCGAAGCGCGCGGCGGCCGGCCTCGGCTGCACCTCCTCGACAACGTGGATCCGCGCTCGGTGCGCGGACTCCTCGAGATCGTGGACCTCGCGCACGCGCGCTTCCTCGTGGTCTCCAAGTCGGGGAGCACCGCCGAGACGATGTCGCAGTACCTCGCGGTGCGGGAGCGGCTCGCCACCGCCGGCCTTCGCGCCAAGGACCACCTCGCGTTCGTCACCGACCCTGAGAAGGGCGTGCTGCGGCGCGTCGCGCGCGAGGAGGGCATCCCCGCATTCGACGTGCCGGCCAACGTCGGCGGGCGGTTCTCGGTGCTCTCCCCCGTGGGGACCCTCCCGGCCTCGCTGCTCGGGATGGATGTCGCGGGACTCATCGAGGGCGCGCGGGCGATGCGCGAGCGCTGCGCGGGAGCGTCGCTCCAGCAGGACCCGGCGCTCGCCTTCGCCGCGCTGCAGTGGCGCGCGCACACGGAGGCGGGGCAGGGGATGCACGTGCTGATGCCCTACAGCGACGCGCTCCGAGACCTCGCCCCCTGGTTCGTCCAGCTCTGGGCCGAGAGCCTCGGCAAGCGACGCGCCGACGGCGCTCACGCCGGACCCACGCCGATCGCGGCGGTCGGCGCCACCGACCAGCACGCGCAGGTGCAGCTCTTCATGGAAGGGCCGGTGGACAAGACCGTGACCTTCATCGAGGTCGAGGAGGACGACGGGGGCGAGCTCCCGATCCCGGGTGCCGCGGCGCCGCGCGAGCTCGCCTACCTCGGCGGCCGTGGCTTCGGCGAACTGTTGCGGGCCGAGTGTCGCGCGACGGCGGGGGCGCTCGCCCGCGCCGGCCGGCCGACGATGACGCTGCGCGTGACCCGTGCCGACGCCTGGCACCTCGGCGGGCTCTTCATGCTCCTCGAGCTCGCCACGATCCACGCCGGCCATCTCTATGGCGTGGACCCGCTCGACCAGCCGGGCGTCGAGCTCGGCAAGCAGCTCACCTACTACCAGTTCGGCCATCCCGAGTGGCAGGGGATGCGCGAGGTCTGGGACTCGCTCCCGTCCTCCGATCCCGACTGGGTGATCTGAGCGCGTTGCCCCCCTCCGGGGGTGCTGGCAGATTGCATCCGACGACAGACGACACCACTTCACCGACACGCTCCAGACCGATGTCCGACGCTCCCGCTTCCCTCCGCCGCGTCCTTGGCACGGCGATCGCCGTTGACAGCGGCAAGCTCGCCGTCAAGGATGCCGCCGCCCTCGCGTCCCCGATGATGGATGCGCTCGTGCGCCTCGCCGTATTCGGCGACGCGGCGGAGAAGGAGTGGGCGCGCTGGGTCATCTGGGAGGCGGGCCGCGCCGTCGGCACCTACTCGGCCTCCATCCACGACTTCTACATGGCGCGTGGTCGCGGTGAGGTGAAGGGCGTGACGGTGCCGGCGATCAACGTGCGAGGCGCGGCCTATGACACGGCGCGCGCCATCTTCGCCACGGGACTCAAGCTCGGCGGCGGCGCCTTCATCCTCGAGATCGCGCGGTCGGAGATCGCCTACACCGAGCAGCGCCCCGCCGAGTACGTGGCCGTGATGCTCGCGGCCGCGCTGCGCGAGGGCCACCGGGGCCCGGTGTTCATCCAGGGCGACCACTTCCAGGTGAACGCCAAGAAGTACAAGGCAGACCCGGGGCCCGAGGTGGCGGCGGTGAAGCAGCTCGCGCTCGAGGCGATCAGCGCCGGCTTCTACAACATCGACCTCGACACCTCCACGCTGGTGGATCTCAGCCACGCCACGCTGGACGCGCAACAGCGGCTCAACTTCGAGGTCGGCGTGGACCTCACCCGCTACGTGCGGTCGCACGAACCCAAGGGCGTGACGATCTCCCTCGGCGGCGAGATCGGCGAGGTCGGGACCGAGAACTCCACGGTGGCCGAGCTCGAGGCCTTCATGGAGGGCTACAACCGCACGCTCCAGGCGCAGGCCAAGGGGATGGTGGGGCTCTCGAAGATCTCGGTGCAGTCGGGGACGTCGCACGGCGGCGTGGTGCTCGCCGACGGTTCGATCGCCGACGTCAAGCTCGACTTCAAGACCCTCGAGGACCTCTCGCGCGTGGCGCGCGAGAAGTACGGCCTCTCCGGCGCGGTCCAGCACGGGGCCTCGACGCTGCCGGAATCGGCGTTCTTCCACTTCCCGCGCACCGAGACGGCCGAGATACATCTCGCGACGCAGTTCCAGAACATGCTCTACGACCACCTGCCCTCGGGGCTGCGTGACGAGATCTACGCCTGGCTGCGCACCAATGCGGCCGAGGAGCGCAAGGCGGGCGACACCGACGAGCAGTTCTTCTACAAGACCCGTAAGAAGGCGCTCGGCCCGTTCAAGCAGCGACTCTGGGACCTCCCGGCGGAGGTGAAGGGGGAGCTCCGGCGGGCCTACGAGCAGAAGTTCGAGTTCCTCTTCGACAAGCTCGGGGTGCGGGGAACATCGGCGGCGGTCCAGCGGTACGTGAAGGGGCCGGCGATCCCACGGAAGGCGCCGGGCACGGGCGGACCCGCCGTCGAGGCGGCCCCCGACGACGCCGAAGCGGGAGAGTGATGCCGGCACTGTCCGGCCGTTCCCGACCCCCACGCGCACTGCGCACAGCACGGAGCCTGACCATGCGTTCGATCCTCATTGCCGGTACCCTGGCGGTACTCGCCACCGGCTGCGTCTCCAAGTCCGAGTATGACCGACAGATGGAGCAGATGGCATCCATCTCGTCCGAAAAGGACTCGCTGCTCAATGAGGTCGTGCAGACCTCGCAGTTCATCGCCGAGGTCAACACCGAACTGGACCGTGTGCGTTCGGGCCAGGCGGCGGTGGCGAAGCCGGGCGAGATGGAGGCGATGTCGCCCACGCAGCAGCGGCAGGCGCTCGCCGAGCGGGTGAAGGCGCTCACCGACCGCATGCGGGAGTCCGAGGAGCGGCTGGCGCAGAGCCGCCGCCGGGTCGGCCAGCTCACGTCCAACAACGCGACGCTGCAGGCGCAGATGTCGTCGTTCGACTCGACGATCAAGTCGTTCCAGCGGTTGATCGACACGCAGAAGGAGGAGATCGTCGCGCTTGTCGCACAGGTGCAGACGCTGACGTCGGAGAATACGGCGCTCCGCGAGACCAACGTGATGCTGGAGTCGCAGCGGGCGTCGCTCGAATTGGAGCGCTCGGCCCTCACCACCGAGCAGAACACCGTCTACTGGGTGGCGGGGAAGAAGGACGAGCTGCGCCGCGCCGGCGTGATCGAACTCCGCGGCGGGATGCTCGGGATCGGCCGGACGCCGGTGCCGGCGCGCACCCTCGACGCGGCCGACTTCACGGCCGGCGACCGGACGCAACTGACCGAGCTCGTGCTGCCGGACTCGACCAAGACCTATCGGATCATCACCACCAACGACATCGCCGGCTTGGTTTCCCCGCCCACCGATGGCAGGTTCAAGGGGCGGCTGGCGATCGCCTCGCCGGAGGTCTTCTGGCGGCCGTCGCGGTTCCTGGTGCTCATCGAACAGTAGGAGGGGGACGTGCCGGACTCGGATCGCGGGGAGCAGGCGCTGGTGATCGAACGGCGCGGCGGGGGCGGGATGGGGATCTTCCTGCTCGGCGTCGTCGTCGGCGCCGGGATGGCCCTGCTCTACGCGCCCCAGGCCGGGGACGAGACGCGGGCCGCGCTGCGGCGGGGCGCGCGGCGCATGAAACGGCGGGTGCGTGACGTCGCCGAGGATGCGCGGGATGAGATCGAACGGCGGCTGGCGAAACACCCACGCGGCGCCCCAGCGTCCGCGACCGACGCGGAGGACGACGGCGTCTGAGCCGTCTCCGGATCCTCCGGGAGTTCCTCAAGAGCGCGGCGGCCGATGACGCGCTCTTCCTCGCCGGCGGGGTGGCCTTCAACGTCCTCCTCGCCGGCGTGCCGTTCCTGCTCCTCCTCTCATCGGGCCTCGGCTACGTCCTCGGCGGGTCCCCCGACGAAGCGTCGCGGTTCGCCGGCGCGGTGGTCGAGGCGCTGCTGCCCGAGGGCTCGCTCGCGAGCGGCTCCGTCCTCACCGCCGTGGTGGAGGACATCGTCCGCACGCGGGTGCTCGCGGGCGTCGGCGGCGCGGTCGGGTTCCTCTGGTTCTCGTCGCAGCTGTTCGCCTCACTCCGCTCGGTGATGTCGGTGGTGTTCGATCACGGACGCGAGCGGAGCTTCCTCCGCGGCAAGCTCTGGGATCTCCACCTGACGATCACGTCGCTCGTGCTGCTCACCGCGTGGGTCGTCGCGAGCGCGTATCTCGTCGTGACCGGCGGGCGTCTCGGCGCGATGCTCGAGGCGCGCGGTCTCCTCACGAATGCCACCACGGGGATCGAGTACGTGGTCGGTCGCGCGCTCGCGATCGCGGTGGTGATCATGATCTTCTTCTCGCTCTACCGCTGGCTGCCGAGGCGGCGGACGCCGTGGCGCACCGCGATCCTCGGAGCGCTCGCCGCGACCCTCCTCTTCGAGATCGCACGCTGGGCGTTCGCGATGCTCTCGCGGACCTATCCACCCGGCTCCGTCTACACCGGGACCATGGGGGCGCTGATCTTCATCGTCTTCTGGACCTACTATTCGGCGCTCACCTTCGTGCTCGGCGCCGAGTTCGCGGCGGCGGCACAGCGTCTCACTGCGGGATGGCCCACCGATGATTGACCTCCGCTCGGACACCGTCACCAAGCCCACCCCCGCGATGCGCCAGGCGATGGCCGAAGCCGAGGTCGGTGACGACGTGCTCGATGGCGATCCCACCGTGAAGCGACTGGAGGCACGGGTCGCGGCGATGCTCGGGAAGCCGAGCGCGCTGTTCTTCCCGACGGGAACGATGGCCAACCAGGCGGCGCTCTGGCTCCTCGGCGAGCCGGGCACCGAGGTGTACGCGCACTGGGATTCGCATATCGTGAACTGGGAGATCGCCGGCGTCGCGGCGCTGGCGGGGCTCCAGGCGCGGATCGTGACGGAGGGCGCGGTGATGGAGGCCGCCGCGCTGCGCCGCATGTTCCGTCCCCACTCGGTGCATGCGCCCCGGGCGAGCGTCGTCTGCGCGGAGAACACGCACAACGGCGGCGGCGGGAGGGTCACTCCGCTCACGGCGCTCCGCGCGATCACCGAGACGGCGGCGGAAGCCGGGCTGCCGGTGCATCTCGACGGAGCGCGGCTGTGGAACGCGGCGGTCGCGACCGGCACTTCGCTGGCCGAGTTCGCGAGCTGCGCGCGGACGGTGATGGTCTCGTTCTCCAAGGGGCTCGGGGCGCCTGTGGGCGCGGCGCTCGCCGGGGACGAGGAGCCGATGCGGAAGGCGTGGGAGGTGCGCAAGCGCTTCGGCGGGGGGATGCGCCAGAGCGGGATCCTCGCGGCGGCGGCCCTGCACGGGTTGGATCACCACTTGCCGCGGATGCACGAGGACCACGCGCGGGCCGAGGCGCTCGCGGCGCGGCTGTCGAAGGTGCAGGGCGTGCGGGTCGTGCCGCCGGACACGAACATCCTGATGGTGGACCTCGTGGCCGGCCAGACCTCGGCGGGGGTGGCGGAGCGGGCGAAGGCGCGCGGGCTGCTGGTGACGCAGTGGCACGACACGCGCGTGCGGTGCGTGCTGCACCTTGACGTGGATGATGCACAGGTGCGCGAGGCGGGCGAGGTCTTGGCGGAGGCGATGGCGCCCCGCTAGCTTGCAGGTGTTCCAGGCCCCGGAGGGCTTCGGCCCGCCAACTCCGCCAGGGTCGAAAGGCAGCAACGGTACGTGGAGTCCGTCGTCGCTCCGTCAGGCCTGGGACAATCGCGCGGGAGGACTCGCAGAGGCGACTCTGCGGGTCCCCCGCGCGAGGCGTTCCGGGAGGTGAGGCAGCGATCCCGCGGATCCGTGGACCCGACAGCATCGGAATCCAACGGATGGACGCACGCCCCGCACGTCTGCGCGGGCAGTCGGGCATCGGTCTTCGTCCGTCGACCGGCTATCGTTCGGTGGGGAGCCTGACGTTCCTTCACCCTGCATTGGCCCGGTCGATGAAGCACTTCCTGATCCTCTTCCTCTCGTGCCTCACGAGCGCGGCGGCGGTATCCGCGCAGTCGCTCACGGTCCAGCACGCAGATGGCCGCGAGGTCACGCTGACCGCCGCGCAGTTGGATGGACTCCCTGGCGTGGCGGGCGAGACCACATTCCACGACGACCGCGTGCGCTACGAAGGGGTGGATCTCCGCGACGTGCTGGGCCTCGCCGGGGTCTCACCGGTGGACTCACTCCGCGGCCCGCTGCTCCGGCGCGTTGTGCTCGTCGAGGCCGCGGACGGCTACGCGGCGGTGATCGCGCTGGCGGATCTCGACCGCTCCATCGGCGCTCGCTCGGTCGTGCTCGTCCGTCGTGAGGATGGCGCGGCGCTTCCCCCCGAGCGCGGCCCGTTCCGGATCATCGTGGTCGGGGACCGTCGTCCCTCGCGGGCGGTGCGACAGGTCGTGCGCGTACGCGTGCTCGACGTGCGGTAGGCGACGGACGACCGGGGCCCGTTCGATGCCTGAACACCGCATCTACTCGATCCCCTTCGCTCGCGTCTATCCGGCCCTCGTGCAGAAGGCCGAACGGAAGGGACGCACCAAGGCCGAGGTGGATCAGGTGATCCGCTGGTTGACGGGCTACACGCCGGCCGGATTGAAGAAGCAGCTCGCGCGGGCGGTGGACATCCGCACCTTCTTCGCCGAGGCGCCGAAGATGCATCCGAAGCGCGGGCGCATCACGGGCGCTGTCTGCGGCGTGCGGGTCGAGGAGGTTGCGGACCCGCTGATGCGGAAGATCCGCCAGCTCGACAAGCTCGTGGACGAACTCGCGAGGGGCTGGACGATGGAGCGGGTCCTGCGGGCGTAGCGCGGCACCCGCGACGCGCCGGCCCCGTTAGATTCCCCGCATGTCGCTGGCCCTCGCCCGCAAGTATCGCCCGCGCCGCTTCGCCGACGTCGCCGTCCAGTCCCACGTCGCGAACACCCTCCGCAACGCGATCGCGACCGACCGCCTCGGCCACGCCTACCTCCTCTGCGGCCCGCGCGGCACGGGCAAGACCACCCTCGCGCGCGTCCTCGCGATGGCGCTCAACTGCGAGCGCCGACGGGACGACCGCGAGCCCTGCGGCGAATGCCCGGCCTGCGAGCGCATCTGGAGCGGCGCGACCTCCCTCGACGTCGTCGAGATAGACGCCGCCTCCAACCGCGGCGTGGATGACGCCCGCGACCTGCGCGAGCGCGCGATGTACGCCCCCTCCGGCGACCAGGGCTACAAGGTCTACATCGTGGACGAGGCCCACATGCTGACCCGTGAGGCCTGGAACACGCTCCTCAAGATCCTCGAGGAGCCGCCGCCGCGCGTAATCTTCGTCTTCGCCACGACCGAACCGCACAAGATCCAGCAGGCCGCCGCGCCGGTCCTCTCGCGGATGCAGCGCTTCGACCTCAAGCGGATCGGGCCCACCGACGTGCGGGAGCGTCTCACCGCCATCCTCGCGGCCGAGGGGATCGAGGCCGACGGCGACGCCGTCGGGATGCTCGCCCGCGCCGCCGATGGCTCGATGCGTGACGCGCTCTCCCTCACCGACCAGGTGCTCTCGCTCGGACGCGGGCGCCTCACGGCCGACCGTGTCCGCGAGGCGCTCGGCCTCGTGCACGAGGATGAACACCTCGCGCTCCTCGACCTGATCGCCGAGCGGCGCGCCGGCGACGTCTTCGCGGCGGTCGCGCGCCTCTCGGAACACGGGGTGGACTTCGGCGTCCTCCTCACCGACTTCGCCGACCTCCTCCGCGCCCAGCTCGCGGTGGTCCTCGGCGGACAGCTCCCCGACGTCTCCGACCACCTGCGCGAGGAGCTCCCCAAGCGCGCGTCGCACTTCTCCGCCGGCGACCTCCTGCGGATGCTCAATCTCGTCGTCGAGGTGGAACCGCACCTGCGGCGCAGCGGCCAGCAGCAGCTGCTCTTCGAGACGCTGCTGGTGCGGTTCGCGCTGCTCGATCGCACGCTCGACCTCGAGGCGGTCCTGAAGGGCGTCGGGGGGACGGGGAGCGCGCAGCCGAACCCCGGCGCGTCCGCGCCCCGTCCCTCTGCGGCCCCCCGGCCCGCGCCGCAGCGCTCCGCGGCGGCCCCGGTCGTCGCCTCGATCGGTCCGGGTCCCGCCGAGGTCGCCGACGCGCCGGCGCCACGCACCCCCAAGATCGCGCTCGACATCAATCGCCTCGCCGAGCACTGGGATGCCATCGTGGACTCGGTCAACGGGGAGGACCGCGCCCTCATGCTCTCCAGCACCCTCGCGCACGCGACCCCCTCGGCGGTCGCGGCCAACGGAACGGTGACGCTGACGGTGAGCGCGGAGCCGCTCGCTGAGGTGATCCAGGCCGGGGAAGCGACGATCATCGCGGCGCTCCGTCGCCGGTTCGAGGGCGTGGAGCGCGTCGTGGTGCGGATCGAGTCGCCGGAGGCGGAACGCGCGCCGCGGCGCCTCAATGAGAGCGCGGTGAAGGCCGACCGGATGGCGATGCTCCGCAAGCAGTCGCCCCTGCTCGACGCCGCGATCCAGGAGCTGGACCTCGAACTCCTCGACTAGCCGGAGGGCGGTCCGCGGCCTAACTTGTTCTCCCCGCGCGACTTCGCCGCGTCGTTCCGCTGTCCGCCGCCGGTCATCCGATGACAGATATCATGAAGATGCTGCAGCAGGCCCAGGCGATGACCGGGAAGCTGCAGGAGGTGCACGAGGGCCTCGCCAAGCTGACCGTCACTGGCACCGCCGGCGGGGGGCTGGTCACGGTCGAGGCCGACGGCAAGGGCACTCTCAAGCGCGTCTCCATCGATCCCAAGGTCGTGAACCCCGCTGACGTGGAGATGCTCGAGGACCTCGTGGCGGTCGCGGTGCAGGAGGCGCAGAAGAAGGCCCGCGAGCTCACCGAGCAGGAGATGAAGAAGGTCACCGGCGGACTCGGGCTCGGCGGGCTCGCCTTCAAGCTCCCGTTCTAGCGGCCGTGTCGGCGATCGATGACCTCGTGACGGAGCTCTCGCGACTGCCGACGATCGGTCGGAAGTCGGCGCTGCGGCTCACGTACCACCTGCTGCGGCAACCCGCCGAGCAGAGCCGGCGCCTGGCGCAGGCCCTGGTGACGCTCGCCGAGAAGGTCCGCCCCTGCGCGGAGTGCTTCAACCTGACCGAGTCGGAACGCTGTGCGTTCTGCGCCGACCCGCGGCGGGACCGCTCCCTGATCTGCGTGGTGGAGGCGGCGTCGGACATCCCGGCGATCGAGCGGACGGGGGAGTACCGGGGTCTCTACCACGTGCTGGGGGGGCGGCTCTCGCCCCTCGACGGGGTGGGCCCGGGGGACCTCACGGTGTCGTCGCTGGTGACCCGGGTCACGGGTGGGGGGGTCCGCGAGGTGATCGTCGCGACGAATCCCAAGCTCGAAGGCGAGGCGACCGCGCTGTATCTTCAGGAGCAGCTCCGGCCGACCGGGGTGGCCGTGAGCCGGCTGGCGCGCGGGTTGCCGGTCGGCGGCGAACTCGAGTACGCGGACGGGGTGACGATCGTGCAGGCGCTCGCCGCGCGCCGGGTAATGTGAGGGGAGCGTGAGTCGCGGACTCTGGTTCACGCTCGGCCTCATCGGTGGCGCCGCGGCCGGCTATGCCTGGTGGACGCGGGAGCAACGGATGCAGCAGGGCGCGCTCTACCATCCGCGACCGATGCGGCGGCTGGCGGCGCTGGGGTGGCTCTCGGGCCGCCCGACGGCGCAGAGCGTGATGATGTTGCGGGAGTACGTCGGCTGGGAGAGCAACGCGGTGTTGCGCCGGAGGGCCCGGCGGTTGCTCAAGCGATTCGAGAACGCCCTCGCATAGGACGGGACGATGGCCGTAGGGTCGGCAAGCTGGTCCTTCACGGAAGAGGACTTCAACGCGATTACGCGCACGCTGCAGAAGTTCCTGGGCGAGACGAACGCCCGGTGCGCGCTGCTCGTGGACCGTTCCGGTCAGCTGGTCGCGACGGTGGGGGAGCAGCCGCACTTCGACCCGACGGCGTTCGCGACGCTGACGGCGGCGGACTTCTCGGCCAACGCCCAGCTGGCGCAGCTGATCGGCGAGAGCGACTTCAACTCCCTCTTCCACCAGGGGGAGAAGGAATCCATGTACCTCGCGGACGTCGCGCGCCGGGTGATCCTCGTGGCGCTGTTCGACAACCGCACCACCCTCGGACTCGTCCGGCTCAAGATCAAGGACACCGTGCTCGAACTCACGCAGTTGTTCAAGGACGTCTTCACGCGCGGCAAGTCGGCAGCGCAGCAGCCCGGCATCCTGGCCGGCGCTGATGACGAGATCGACAAGCTGTTCGGCTGAGCGAAAAAGGGGAAACGCGCATGTCCATGATCAACTACGCGTCGCGCGAGATCAACTGCAAGATCGTGTACTACGGTCCCGGTCTCGGCGGCAAGACGACGAACCTCGAGCACGTGTACGGCAAGGTGAAGCCGGACACGCGCGGCAAGCTCATCTCGCTCGCGACGGAGACGGAGCGGACGCTCTTCTTCGACTTCCTCCCGGTGGATCTCGGGACGATCCGCGGCTTCAAGACGCGGTTCCACCTCTACACGGTGCCGGGGCAGGTGTACTACAACGCCTCGCGCAAGCTGATCCTGAAGGGCGTGGACGGGATCGTGTTCGTCGCCGACTCGCAGGTGGAGCGGATGGAGGCGAACCTGGAGGCCATGCAGAACCTGTACGACAACATGGCCGAGTACGGGTACGACCTCACGAAGATGCCGTTCGTGATCCAGTACAACAAGCGCGACCTCCCCAACGCGGCGCCGCTCGCCGAGATGCAGCAGACGCTCAACCCCGGCTGGGAGGTGAGCGAGCCGGAGCGGCAGAAGGTCACTCCCGACCAGTTCCACGCCGGCGAGAACATCATCGAGCAGAACGCCGACGGGGTCTGGGTGGAGCGGGCGACGTACTTCGAGGCGGTGGCGGTCACCGGCGACGGCGTGTTCGACACGCTGCGCGCGGTGAGCAAGCTCGTCCTCAAGACCCTCGCCTGAGGCGGGGCGCGCGGGTGACGGGGCGCGCGTGAGATGAACCTGAACCGCCGATGAACCTCCCGAACACGATCAGCGTGGTGCGCATCGCGACCGCCCCGCTCGTCGCGATCCTCCCCTTCCTGCCGAGCGCCGGCTGGCGGTTCACCGGGTTCGCGCTCTTCCTCGCCTCGGCGATCTCCGACCACATCGACGGACGCATCGCCCGCAGCCGCGGTCTCGTCACTGACCTCGGCAAGCTCCTCGATCCGCTGGCCGACAAGCTGCTCCTCGTCGCGACCTTCGTCCCGATGTTCCTGCTGCAGGGACGCACCGACGACCTCCTCCTCCGCCTCCTTCCGACGTTCGCGGAGCGCTCGGCCTATCCCTTCGAGACGTGGGGCCTCCCCGCCGTCTGGTTCCCCTGGTGGGTGCTCGTCCTGATCCTCGGACGGGAGGCGTTCATCACCTGGTTCCGCGGCTACGCGAAGGCGCGTGGCGTCGTCGTCGCGGCGCAGGCGCTGGGCAAGTGGAAGGCGGTGTTCCAGTACATCTGGGTCGGCGCCGCCTTCTTCTGGTTCGGACTCAAGGTCCTGCGGGACGGGGGCCGGTTCAGCGGAACCGCCGCGGAGTTCGCGGTCCACCTCGTCGGCTTCCTGGGGTCGGTCTCGATGGTGGTCGCGCTCGCGCTGACGCTCATCTCGCTCTGGTCGTACCTCGTGGGGCATCGCGACGTCTTCACGCGGCCCCGCGCGGGCTGAGCCGCGGATGGACGTCGAACTCGTCACAATCGGCGACGAGCTGCTCCTCGGACTCACGATCGACACCAATGCGGCGCACTTCGCGCGGGAGGCCGCGGCGCGCGGGATCCGCGTGGTGCGGCGCGCCACCGTCGGGGACGCGGCCGACGGCATCGCCGCCGCCGTGCGGGAGGCGCTCGACCGCACCGGCGCGGTGATCACCAGCGGCGGGCTCGGACCCACCTCCGACGACCTCACCAAGCCCGCCATCGCGGCGCTCTTCGGGCGAGCGCTGCACCGCGACGAGGGGATCGTCGAAGCGCTCCGCGCCCGCTGGAAGGCGCGGGGCTGGCCCGGCGAACTGCCGAGGACCAATGAGCAGCAGGCGATGATCCCCGACGGTGCGGCCATCCTCGTGAACCAGCACGGCTCGGCGCCCGGGATCTGGCTCGAGGACGAGCGCGGACGCTGGGTGGCGATGCTCCCTGGGGTGCCCCGGGAGTTCCGCGGGATGGTCGCCGATGCCCTCTTCCCGCGGATCGAGACCCGCCTCGGCGGGCGGCGTGCCTCCGGTGCCGCACCGACCGTGGTCCGGCATCGCACGCTGCGCACGACCGGAGTCGCCGAGTCGGCGCTCGCGGACGCCCTCGGCGACCTCGCGAAGGACCCGATGGGAGTCTCGCTCGCGTACCTCCCCGGGTGGGAGGGCGTGGACCTGCGGCTGACCGTGTGGGACCTGCCCGCCGCCGAGGCCGACGCGCGTCTCTCTCGCGCCGCGCAGGCGCTCATGGAGCAAGTCGGGCGCCACGTGTACGGCGAGGGGGATGCCGACCTCGCATCACTCGTGCTCGCGATGCTCCGGCAGCGCATGCTGCGGGTGGCGGTGGCCGAGAGTTGCACGGGCGGGATGCTCGGGATGCGGCTCACCTCGGTCCCGGGATCGAGCGAGAGCGTGCTGGGCGGCGTGATCGCGTACGACAACGCCGTGAAGGTCCGCGACCTCGGGGTGCGCGAGGGGACGATCGCCGCGCACGGCGCGGTGAGCGAGGAGACGGCGCGGGAGATGGCGACGGGGGCGCGCGAGCGGTTCCTCGCCGACGTCGCACTCTCGATCACCGGGATCGCCGGTCCGGGGGGCGGGACACCCGAGAAGCCGGTCGGCACCTACTGCGTGGCGGTGGACCTCGCCGGGGAGGTCCGGTCGTTCCGGTCGTCCACAGTGGGGGACCGCCACGAGGTGCGCCAGCGCGCCACGCAGGCGGCGCTCACCCTCCTGCGCAAGATGCTGCTCAGGGAGTAGGCGCGGGGGTCGAAACGTGCAGGCTTCCCTGCCGTAGTGAGCGTGAGCCCTCCGCCGGACTGCACTCCCGGCGGGGGGTTCGTGGCACGCCGGTTGCCCCTGTGGAGCGCGAACGGCGAACTTTCAGCGCATGGACGACCCGAACGTGGACAAGGATCCCCTCATCTCGTCATTCGAGAATGCGTCGGTGGACGCCGCCGCGTCCGCGGAGGAGG
Source organism: uncultured Gemmatimonas sp. (assembly GCA_964650715.1). Taxonomy (GTDB): domain Bacteria; phylum Gemmatimonadota; class Gemmatimonadetes; order Gemmatimonadales; family Gemmatimonadaceae; genus Pseudogemmatithrix. The sequence goes on from CAZYUL010000010.1 coordinate 30,336, forward strand.
CGCGCGCGCGCCCGCTTGAGGAGGACGACCCGAACGACGAGTCCGGCGACCAGTTGGCCGCCGACGAGGACGTGGGGATCGTCACGGCCGCGCTCGAGCGCGAGGTGGCGGAGCAGAAGGACAAGTACCTGCGACTCTTCGCCGAGTTCGAGAACTTCCGCCGGCGCACGGTGCGGGAGCGGCAGGAGGCGGAGCACCGCGGGATGCAGAACCTCCTGCGGGGCGTGCTCGAGATCCTCGACGACATCGCTCGGTTCGCGCACGTGGATCCCGCGACGACCGACGCGAGCACCGTGGTGGAAGGGGTGGCGATGGTCGAGCGGAAGCTCCTCAAGTCCCTCGCCGGCCACGGCCTCGAGGTCGTGGATCCGAAGGGGAAGCCGTTCGACCCGGCGGTGCACGAGGCCATCACGACGACCCCGGCGCCGACCGAGGGGGAGGACCACCTCGTCGCGCAGGTCTATCAGGTCGGCTACCTGTTCAACGGCGTGCTGCTGCGGCCCGCGCGCGTCGTCGTGATGCAGTGGAACGGCTGACCGGCCGCTGACCACGATGGCGCAGAAGGACTTCTACGCGGTGCTCGGCGTCAACGCCTCGGCCACCGGCGACGAGATCAAGAAGCAGTACCGGCGCCTGGCCAAGCAGTACCACCCCGACACCAACAAGGGTGATCCCAAGGCGTCGGAACGCTTCAAGGAGATCTCGGAGGCGTACAACGTCCTCGGGGACGCCGAGAAGCGGAAGCAGTACGACGAGATGCGCCGGCTGGGTGCCTTCGATCCGTTCACCGCACGCCCCCGTGGCGGGGCGGGGCCGCGGCCAGGCGGCGCGAGCCAGACCGGCGGGGCACGGTTCGAGGACATGGACATCGGCGGGTTCGGCGGCCTGGGCGATCTCTTCAGCTCGATGTTCGGCGGTGGGAGGTCCCAGCGTCCGAGCGGGCCGGAGAAGGGGCAGAGCGTGGAGACGACGCTCGAGATCCCCTTCCGGGTCGCGGTGAGTGGTGGGAAGGTGCCGATCGAGCTCGAGGTGAACGAGGAGTGCGGCACCTGCGGCGGGAGTGGCGCGGCGAAGGGGGCGCGGCTGCAGCCCTGCGGCGAGTGCGGCGGGCGGGGGACTATCTCGTTCGGTCAGGGGTCGTTCGCCGTGAACCGTCCCTGTCCCCTCTGCCTCGGCAAGGGGACGGTGCCGACGGAGAAGTGCGCGGCGTGCAACGGCGCGGGAGCTTCGCGGTCGCACAAGAAGGTGCTGATCACGGTGCCCGAGGGGACCGAGAGCGGGAGCAAGATCCGGCTCAAGGGGCAAGGCGGGCGCGGCGTGCGCGGCGGCCCGAACGGGGACATCCTGATCACCTTCCAGGTGAAGGATGATCCGGCGTGGGAGCGCGAAGGGCTCGACCTGGTGGTGCGCGCCCCGGTGAACATCGCGCAGGCGACACTCGGCTCCAAGGTGGCGGTGCACACGATCGACGAGAAGAAGGTGACCATCACGCTGCCGAAGGGGACGCCGAGCGGGAAGCGCTTCCGTGTGCGCGGGCAGGGCATCACGAAGGAGGGGAAGACGGGCGACCTGCTGGTGGAGATCCAGGTCGTGGTGCCCGAGACCCTGACGGCCGAGCAGGAGAGGCTGATGAAGCAGTTCGCCGCCGCGGGGAAGCTGGAGTACTAGGCCCGTCGGCGAGAGATCGCGAACACCGCCGTCGTCACCGCTGCGATCGCGAGCAGCACCTTCCACTCCGCCCAGGCGATGCTCGTGAGCAGGGCGATGATCAACGCCGCTGCGAGCAGCTGGACGATCGACGCGCCCGGGAGCCGGAACGGCTCGGCGCCCTCCACCCGCACGTCGCGCCGCCGCAGCTGCCAGGCTGCCGCCGCACAGCCGAGGTAGACGAGGAGCGCCGCCACGTTGGAGATCACCGCGAGGGTGGTGAAGCCGCCGAAGACGCCGAGCGACGCGGTGATCGCCGATTGGACGAGGATCGCGACCCACGGCGTGTGGAAGCGCGGGTGCACCGCTGCGAGGGGCCGCGGGAGGAAGCCGTCGCGGGCGAACGCGAAGAGCGTGCGCGGATTCGCGAGCGTCATGATGCTCAGGTAGCCGAAGGTCGAGACGACGACGCCGATGATGAGCATCGTGCGCCCCCAGCCGCCGAAGACGGCGCCGGCGGCATCGGCGAGCGGGGTGGTCGTGTTCGCGAGGGCCGGGCCGAGCACCCCCTGCGCGACGAGGTGGATCGCCATGTAGAGCACGGCGATCCCCGTCATCGCCGCGATGATCGCGCGGGGCACCGTGCGCGCGGGATCCTTCACCTCGCCGCTGGGGATGAGCGCCGACTCCACTCCGGTGAAGGCGAAGAGGAGGACGATGCCGGCGCGGGTGAGCTCGGCGGGCTCCGGCAGTCGTTCCATCACGAGGTTCGCGGGCTCCACCGCGAAGGCGCCGACGATGACGAGGAGGAGGAGCGGGAGGAGCTTCATGACCGCGGTCACGCCGCTCAGCCGCGCGCCGTGCTTCACCCCGATCACGTTCACCCACGCGAGTCCGGCGAAGAGCAGGAGGATGCCGACCACGCGTCCGCTCGCGGTCGCGAAGAAGGGGATCGCTGCGCCGACATTGTCGATGAAGACGTTGCTCACCGCGCCGACGGCGGTGGTGCCGATGATCCAGAGCATCACCCCGAGCAGGAACCCGGTGAAGGGCCCGAAGGCGACCTCGACGTAGGCGTAGGGGCCGCCGGTGGCGGAGACGCGGCTCCCCGCTTCGGCGATGCAGAGCGCGATGAGCGCCATCACCGCGGCGCAGACGAGGTACGCGAGCGGCGCGCCGGTGCCGAGCATCCCCGAGGCGTTCGCGGGGAGGCGGAAGATCCCGCCGCCGATCGTCGCGTTGATGATCGCGGCGGCGAGTCCGAAGGTGCCGACGGCGCGGAGGAGGCCGGAGTCGGCCCTCAAGCGGCGCGCACCGGGAGCGCGCGCGTCCCGCCGGCGATCACGCCGCCGCCGAGGACGACGTCGCCGTCATAGAGCACCACCGACTGCCCTGGCGTGATCGCGGGGACCGCCTCGTCGAGGGCGAGCTCGAAGTCGCGCTCGCCGACGCGGAGGAGCGTGCCCGGCACCGGACGGGCGCGATGCCTGATCCGCGCGCGGACCGATGTCCCGGCCACCGGTGCCTGCGGCACGAGCCAGTTCACGCCGGTCGCGGTGAGCCCGCGGCCAAGGAGGGCCTCGCGCGGCCCGACCACCACCGCCCGCTCGTCCGGCTTCAACGCAACGACGAACAGCGGCTCGTTCGAGCCGCCGGGAAGCCGACGCCGCTGACCGATGGTGTACCGCGCGAACCCGTCGTGCTCGCCGACCACGGCGCCATCCATCGTCACGATCGGGCCCGGCTGAAGGGCAGGGGCGTCGGCGGGGAGCTCGCGCTCGAGGACCTTCACGTAGTCCCCATCGGGGACGAAGCAGATCTCGTGGCTCTCCGGCTTCTCGGCGGTGAGCAGGCCGAGTTCCCGCGCGACGCGCCTGGTCTCGGGCTTCGTCATGCCGCCGACCGGGAGGAGCATCCGCGAGAGGACCTCCCGCTCGATCCCCCAGAGGAAATAGGTCTGGTCCTTGGAGTCGTCCACGCCGCGGAGCAGTCGGCCGTCGGCGACCCGCGCGTAGTGCCCGGTCGCGATGAACGGCGCCTCGATGGCGTCGGCCTTGTGGAGGAGATCGCGGAACTTGGTGAAGGTGTTGCAGCGGACGCAGGGGATCGGCGTGCGCCCGGCGGCATACTCGGACACGAAGTCCGCGACGACGTCGTGCCCGAAGGCATCCTGCAGGTTGAGCACGTAGTGCGGGACGCCGAGGGACTCGGCCACGCGCCGCGCGTCATTGACGCTGTCGAGCGAGCAGCAGGGACGGTCGGGGAGCTCGCCGCCGTCATTGAAGAGCTTCATCGTGACGCCGACGACGTCGTACCCCTCACGGACGAGGAGCGCGGCGGCGACGGAGGAGTCGACGCCACCGGACATGGCAGCCACGACGCGAGGCTTCCGGCGCATCAGCGAGTCCTCACGATCCGCCGCCCGCGCGTCGCCCTCAGGCGACGCCGGCGAGTCCCCGCGCCTTCGCGATCAGCGCCGGGAAGAGCTCGGCCACCCGATCGATGTCGGGTTCGGTGGTGAGCGAGCCCAAGCTCATCCGGATCGCCGCGTTGGCGACCTCCGCCCGCACCCCCATCGCGGTCAGCACGTGTGATGGCGTGATACTACCCGACTGGCAGGCCGAGCCCGCCGAGCAGGCGACCCCCTGGAGGTCGAGGGCCATCAGCAGCGACTCCGAGTCGGTGCCGGGCACGGAGACGTTCAGGATGTGCGGCGCGCGCCTCGCGCCGCGGCCGTGCACCACCGCGTCCGGGACGCGCGCGAGGACGGCGGCCTCGAGCCGGTCGCGCATCCGCTCGAGAGACGCCCAGTGCGCCTCACGCTCCTCGACCGCGAGTTCCATCGCCCGCGCGAGTCCGACCGCGTAGGCGACATTTTCGGTGCCGGGGCGCCGCCCACGGTCCTGCGAGCCGCCGAAGAAGAGGGGCTCGAGCGGCGTGCCGCGGCGGATGTAGAACGCGCCGATCCCCTTCGGCGCGCCGACCTTGTGGCCGCTCACCGAGAGGAAGTCCACCGGCACCTTCTTCATGTCCACCGCGACCTTGCCGAAGGCCTGCACGGCGTCGGTGTGGAAGACCCCGCCGACCGCCTTCGTGAGCTGGACCAGCTCCTCGATCGGCTGCACGACGCCCGTCTCGTTGTTGACCCACATGACGGAGGTCAGGGCGACGTCGCCGTCGATCCGCTTGCGCGCGTCCTCGACGCTGACGGTGCCGAGCGAGTCCACGAGCAGCAGGCGTTCCTCGGCGCCCTCCTTCGCGGACTGGTGCACGGCCTGCAGTACCGCCTTGTGCTCGATCGGCGAGGAGACGACGGCCCGACGCCCCTTGGCCTTCAGGACGCGCCAGCCGCCGAGGACGGCGAGATTGTCGGCCTCGGTGCCGCCGGAGGTGAAGCAGACCTCATCCGGGGCGGCGTTGAGGCACTGCGCCACGCGCTCGCGCGCTTCATCGAGCGCGGCGCGGGCCTCGCGCCCCCACCGATGGACGGAGGAGGGATTGCCGAAGCGGGGCCCGTAGAAGGGCTCCATCGCCTCGAAGACCTCGCGGCGGACCGGGGTCGTGGCGGCGTGGTCGAGGTAGATGGGGGACGGGGGCATGGTCAGGGAATATAGAGGGACGAGGCGCCGGTTGGCTCCCCGTCCCTCGAGATGCGTCGGCCCGGTCCGGGGAGCGACGCCACCTCACCCGTCGAGACTACGCCTCCCGAAGCACCTCGGCCGGGTCGATGTGTGCGGCACGACGGGCCGGAAGCCAGCCCGCGAGCACCGCGACCGCGGTCAGCACCAGCATCGCGCCCGCGATCGTCGCGGGATCGGTCGGCGTCAGGCCGAAGAGCAGCGAGGCGACGAAGCGTGACGCCCACCAACTCACGACGCCCCCGACGAGGATCCCACCGAGCACGAGTCCCCCGGTGCGAGTGAGCACCATCCCGACGACGGCGCGCGGGGAGGCGCCGAGCGCCATCCGGATGCCGAGTTCGCCACGACGGCGGATCACGGCGTAGGAGGTCACGCCGTAGAGCCCAAGCGCTGCGAGCAGGAGCGCGAGCACGCCGAAGAACGCCGAGAGCATCGCGATGAGACGCTCCTGCGTGAGCGTGGCGTCCACGAAGTCCTCAAGGGCCCGGAAGCTGACGCCAAGGTCCGGATGCGCGGTGCCGATCGCCGCGGTGAGCGAGTGCGTGAGTGCGGCGGGATCGGCTGTCGCGGTGCGGATGAGGAATGTCGTGGTCGAGCCGGCCGCTCCCTGCTGGGCGAGCGCACCGTAGAGCACCGGACCCTTGGCTTCACGCAGGTCGCGGTATGCAGCGTCCTCGACGAGCCCGATGATCGTGATCTCCTGCGCGGGCGAGGTGGGCCGGCCGACCGTCCGCACGATGCGTCCCACCGGGTCGCCGCCGTCGAAGTACTTCTGCGCGAAGGCCTGGTTGACGAGCGCTACTTGTGGTGCGCCCACGCGGTCGCTGGCGGTCAGGTCTCGGCCGCGCAGGATCCTCGTGCCGACGGTCTCGAACCAACCTGGCGTGACGTAGTTGAGGTCCACGATCCGTTCGGTCTCGGGGAGCCCCGGCTTGTCGGGGAACTCGAAATCGCCGTTCCAGGTGCTGCCACTCACGGGAGTGACCGCCGAGCGCGCGACGTGCGTCACCCCGGGGACTGCGCGCAGCGCTTCGGTCAGGCGGTCGTAGAGAGCCCCGCGCGCCTCAGGCTGGAGGCCTGTGCGTTGCGCCCCGACGTTCGCCACGAGGACCTGCTCCGGTCGGAAGCCGAGCTCCACCTGCGCAAGCTGTGTGAAGGTGCGGACGAAGAGCCCCGCCGCGACGAGGAGCACGAGGGAAAGCGAGACCTGCGCGAAGACGAGTGCGCCGGCGAACGTGAGGCGACCTCCCGGCGTGCCGCGGCCCTGTTCCTTCATCGCGTCCATCGGTGGCACCTTCGACGCGAGGAGCGTGGGCGCGATGCCGAAGAGGAGCGTCACCGCCACCGCGACGGTCGCGGTGAAGACGAGCATGCGGAAGTCGAGGCCGATGTCGAGGAAGACACGGTTGCTGCTCGTGGCGATCCGGGAGACGATCAGGTCGCTCCCCCAGAGCGCGAAGAGGGTGCCGAGCGCGGCGCCCGCGCCGGCGAGGAGGAGGTTTTCGCTGAGGAGTTGCCGGGCGAGCCGCCACCGCGAGGCGCCGAGGGCGGTGCGGACCGCGAACTCGTGCCGACGCGCCGAGGCCCGCGCCAGCATCAGGTTGGCGATGTTGCCGCAGGCGATGAGCAGGGTGAGGGCGACCACCGCCGTGAGGGCCCAGAGCGGCGTCGAGTACCGATTCCGCAGGCCCGAGATCCCGCTGCTCGCCGGCACGAGCGTGAGCGTCCCGGTGAGGTACTGCGCCTGGTCCTGCGGCCGCCACTGCTCCGGGACGGTCGCCTCGCGGATGCCGGGCTGGGCGAGCCGCAAGGCGTTGATCGCCGCGTCGAGCGACTGGTCGGAACGGAGGCGCACGAAGATCGGCATCCACCAGGTGCTCCGCCGATCGAGGTACGAGTCGGCGCCGCGGACGAGGGTCTCGGTGCCGAGTGGGACGATCGCGTCCACGGTCCGCCCCACCTCGTGGCCGAAGAAGTGCCGCGGCGCGACGCCGATGATCGTGAAGTTGACGCCCGAGAGCGTGAAGGTGCGGCCGACCACGTCGGCGGCGCCGCCGAAGCGGGATCGCCAGAGTCCGTGGCTGATCACGACCACCGGACCGTCGGCTCCTCCGCCGCGGCGATCGTCGGCCTCGGTGAAGAAGCGCCCGAGGGCTGGCCGCACGCCGAGCACCTCGAAGTAGCGGCCGCTCGCGAAGAGCCCGTCCACCGGGTCCACCTCGCCGCGCTGCGAGGCGTTGAAGCGGATGTTCCCCGCGGCGAAGGCGCCGTCGAAGAGCTCTGGGCGGTCGCGCAGCTGCTCCCAGATCGGGTTGGTCCAGTGGCTGCGCGACTCCCCTTCGCGCACCATGGCGAGCCGTGTCGCGTGCTCCACCGGGAGCGCCTTGAGGATCAGGGCATCCACGATCGAGAAGATCGCGGTGTTCGCGCCGATGCCGAGCGCGAGGGAGAGGATGGCGACGGTGGTGACGAGGGGCGTCGCGCGGAGCGAGCGGAAGGCGCTGCGCAGGTCGGTCATCGCGGGCTCGGATGGTGGGCTTGCCGTCGGGCGGACCTACGCCGGTCAGACACGCGGTGTGTCAGGAGCGTTGGCACGGCCTCCCGCCCGCCGGCCGTGCTCCCCGCCGCCTCGCCTCGGCCTCGGTGAGGTACTCGCCGCGGGCGGTGCGGCCGTAGTAGGCCGCGCCGGGACAGTGGTAGACGCGCGACGAGAGGTTGAGCCAGACGCGGATGCTTGACGTGTCGGCCGGCGCCGATGCCCCCCGCCGGGCGCCGCCGCTGGCGGTCGCGCCCGATTCCCCGGCGGACGCGTCACCGGAAAGCCCGGTCTCGACACGCGCGAGCCAGAGGACCGGGTGGAGCTCGATCGCGTTCGGCGCCATGCCCGTCTGGCCGTGCGGGCGGTCCCAGAAGGCGACCCCCTCCACCTCGACCTCGGCGCCGTCAGGCAGGTGCGCCGCGACGCGCCGCGACTCGGCGTAGGCGGCGGTATGGCCCGAGCCGAGCGCGCAGGCGGAGTCGGGGATCTCGGCGATGAGGGTCGTCGTGTGGTCGGTGGGGTCGGCGAGGATCAGGCGGACATCGCTGTCGTCGTCGCTGAACGACTGGCGGAGGAGGATCGCGCGGACGCGGAAGGTCCGCCGTTCGATGGCGTGGCGCCGCCGGCTCGCGAGCGCGACCGTCGGCTTCGGGATCGCGGCGAGCGCGGCGACGGTGGTCGGCTGCGGATCGAGGTCCACCAGCGCGGTATCGTCGTCGGCCAACACCTTGACCGGCCAGCGCTCGACTCCACAGCGCGGTGCGGCCTGCGCGCCGGCCGAGGCGGCGACGAAGAGCAGGAGGGGCAGGAGCCACCACAGGTCCCTGCTGCGGCCGAAGCGGTGCGCCGACGTCCCGCTCATCCCGGGAGGCCCACCTCGACAGTCTCCTTCGCGGTGGCGAGGACGATGCTGGTGCGGGTCTCGGTCGCCTTGCACCGGTCCTTGAGCTCCTCGGAGATCAGGCGCTCGAGGTCCTTCGTGCCGCCGCAGCGGATCTTGAGCAGGTAGTCCATGTCGCCCGTGGTGTGATGGCACTCCTGGACCCACGGGAGGGCCTTCACCCGCTGCAGGAACCGGGCGCGGCGAGTGGGATCGCTGAATCGCACGGTGACGAAGGCGAGGAGTCCCGCGCCGACCGCATCGGGCTCGACGAGGGCGGCGTACGCGCGGAGGACCCCGTCGCGCTCCAGGCGGCGCACGCGTTGGGCGGCGGCGACAGCGGAAAGGCCAGCGTGGGCGCCGAGCGCCGCCCAGGTGACCCGACCATTTCGCATCAGCATCCGGAGGACCTTCTTGTCAATCGAATCCATCGTCAGTATCTCTCTTCCCGACGTTATCGAAAGAAACCCCAGGCCGCGCCCCCCCACGTCAGAGGAACCCCGCCCATGACCTGTCGTTCCGCCGTCCGGTGCCTCGCCCTCGCCCTGCTCGCGACCGTCGTCACGTCGTGCGGCGGATCGGTCCGTGAACTCGATGGCGCCATCGCGACGATCCCGGTCTTCTCGCCCGCGTCCCTCAAGGAGCGCACGACCGCCTTCACGAGCGACGACATCGGCGACATGATGAAGTTCAGCACCTACACCTGGTACCTCGAGACCGACGCCAGCCCGACGACGGTGGACGCCTTCTACATGGCGCAGTGGCCCGGCGCGAGCCGGCGCGAGAACGCCGAGGAGGTCATCATCCGCAACCCGCCCTTCCCGGAGGACGAGGACGCGCCGCTGGGTGAGTCGGTCCTCGTCAGGATCAAGGCGACGCGCGAAGGGGGGAAGACCCAGTTCTCGATCAGCGAGGACGTCTTCCGCGCCAAGCGGCGCTAGTCGCCCTCAGCGACGATCCGCTTGAAGGTGAGCGCCGCCGCCGCCGCACCGAGCACCGGGCCGGCGAGGTAGATCCACGCCTGTGGCGCCGCCTCGCGCCCCACCAGCGTCGAGAACAGCACCGGCGTGAGTCCCACCGCGGGATTGAAGGCGCCGCCCGAGATCCCACCCATCACGTAGGCCCCGGCGGCCACGGTGCCGCCGATCGCGAGGCCGTAGTACGAGTTGCCCGCGGTCGCCTTCGCCGTCGCGACGTTCAGGATCACGTACGCGAGCGCGAAGGTGAAGACCACCTCACCGGTGATCGCCTTGACGATGGAGGCTCCCTCGCCCGGACCGACGTAGATCGGGACCCCGATGAACTTGTAGGTGAGGAAGCAGGCGAGCAGGGCTCCCGCGAACTGCGCGCCCCAGTACGGCGCGACCTGGTTCGCCGGCAACGCGCCTCGGAGCCAGGCCGCCAGAGTCACCGCCGGGTTGTAGTGCGCGCCGGACACATGCCCGCCGGCGTACACCATCACCGTGAGCGTGAGGCCGATCGCGATCGGGGCGACGAGCGGGTCGACATCGACCGACAGGCCGATCGCGAGCACGAGGAAGAAGGTGCCGATCGCTTCCGCGAGGAGTTTCGGGGTCATGGCGGCGAGGGAGTGGGTTGGGAGGGACCGCGACCGATATCGTACCGCACCGCACGCGCCGCGGCTACCGCACGAATGCCGCGGCGTTCCCACCATCCACCGTGAGGATCGCGCCGGTGGTTGCCTCGGCCAGCGCCAGGTGCACGAACGCCTGGGCCACGTCGTCGGCCGTGGTCTCGCGGGCCAGCAGGTTGTCGCGGAAGTAGGCGTCCTTGGAGAGCCCGCGCGCTGCCGCCCGCGACTCCAGCACCCCTCCGCCATAGAGGTCCGTGCGGATGCGATCGGCGTTGACGGCGTTGCTGCGGATCCCGCTCGCACCGTAGTCCACCGCGTACTGTCGCATGAGCGCGAGCACTCCCGCCTTCGCCACGGCGTAGGGCCCGAAATCACGCCCGGGGGCGACGGCACTCTTCGATGCATTGAACAGCAGGCAACCGCCGGCGCCCTGCGCGAGCATCAACCGCACGCCGTGCCGGGCCACCCGCTGGTGGCCCAGCAGGTTCACTTCGAGCGATCGAGCGAGCGCCGCGTCCCCTTCGTCGGTGTGCAGGAGGCCCATCGGTGCCGTCCCGGCGTTCGAGACCACGAAGTCCACGCCGCCGAACGCATCCACGGTGCGGGCGAAGACCTCACCGACGGCGCGCTCCTCGGTGACGTCGCAGGCGACGGACGCGAGGCGCCCGCCTTCCGCCACACCGATCCGCGCCGCGAGCGACGTCACGGCACCCTCGAGCGCTCCGCCGTCCACGTCGGCGAGCATCACGTGCGCGCCCCGTTCGGCGAACGCGCGCGCCGTCGCGAGGCCGATCCCTCGCGCGGCGCCGGTGACGATCGCGACGCGTCCGGCCATCGCGCCCCGCGCGCCGGCCGCGGCGAGTTTCGCCTGCTCGAGGCTCCAATACTCGACGTCGAAGAGGTCCGACTCGCTCACCGGTTCGTACCGACCGACGCGTTCAGCGTCCGCCATCACGGTCACCGATCGCGCGACGATGTCCCCCGCGATCCGCGCCTCCTGCACGGTGCGGCCGACTACGAGCGCGCCGACGCCGCGGACCATGACCACGCGGGGGAGGGGATCGAGCTTGCGGAGCGCGGCGCCACCCGGGAGCGCGTGGCGCCGCTCGTGCCGGGCGAAGTAGGCATCGTACCAGGCGACGTGCGCGTCGAGCGCGGACTCGACCGCGCCGACGAGCGCGGCGGTTCCGCCTCCTGCACGGTCGCTTCCGGCAGGGTCGAGCCAGAGGGGGCGTGGCCGCACGCGGAGCACGTGATCGGGGGTGACGGTGCCGCGCTCGGTGAGGCCGCGGGCATCAGGACGTTCGAGGAAGCGGAGCAGGGCATCGTCGTCGCGCCAGGTGGCGACCCAATGCCCGAAGCCCCGACGCGCCAGCGCGCCGCGGACCACCGGCCCGATCAGCCGCTGCCGCTCAGCGCGCATCACGCCTCTCTTCGGCGGCGTCCACCGCGGCGATCATCCGCTCGTAGCTCTCCGCTGCGGTCGCTCCCCACGTGAAGATGCCGTGTTTCTCGAGGATCAGTCCATGCACGGTCGACGGGAGGACTCCGAGCCCGGCGACCCGACGCGCGAGCAGGAATCCGGGCATCACGTAGGGGACGAAGACGAAGGCCTCCCCCCACACCTCGCGCGCGATGCGGCCGGCGTCCGGCTGGTCCACGAGCGTGACCACCGCATCGGCGTGGGTGTGGTCCACGTACTTCCCCGGCAGGAGCGTGTGAAGGAGCGCCTCGACCGACGGGTTGGGGCCGGAAGGGTCGAGCATCTGCGCGCGGAGCGCCCGCACCATCCCCTCGTCGGTCAGCGTGTCGAGCGCACAGAGCGCGAGGAGCGGGGTGAGCCGACAGGTGGCGAATCCCCCGGGACCGATCGTCGCGAGGTCGCCTCCACTCCCCTTAACGCAGAGCACCTCGACGCGCTCCCCAGACGCCTCGCGCGCGAGGGTCTTGACCGAGGTGTTCCCACCGCCGTGGAGGACGAGGGCCGGGTCGGCGCCGAGGAGCCGCGACGTATGGATCCGCATCGCGAGGTCCTCGCCGTGCTCGCTGCCGAGGAGCGCGACCACGCGGGCGGCCTCGGCCGCGTCGTACCGCGAGCGCATCCGTCGTCAGCGGGCGCCGAAGAGCATGAGCGCCGCGAGCGCGAGCGCGGCGATCGTCGAGGCGCCGGCGATGGCCCAAGGGAGCCACGGGGGGGTGCGCGCGATGAACCGCGCGAAGGCGCCGCTCCGGCGCGCGCGCGCCTCGGGATCGAGGGCGTCGGCGATCGCGTCGCCGGTCTGCGGCCGGTCAGCGGGGCGCTTCTCGAGGCACCGCATCACGACCTGCACGAGGTGCGCGGGCGCATCGGGCCGCCGGGGACCGATCGGCTCGGGTGTCGCCTTGCGGTGCATGTCCATCACCGCCTGCGGGGACCGGGCCGCGAAGGGTGGGTGTCCCGTGAGCATCTCGTACGCGACGACGCCGAGCGCATAGAGGTCGGCGCGATGGTCGAGGTCGGGGTCGCCGCTCGCCTGCTCGGGGGCGACGTACGTCGGCGTCCCGAGGCTCGTCCCGGGCAGCGTGATCCGGATCGCGTTCTCCTGCGTGGCGCGCTCGGCGCCCTCCTCGGCGGCGCGCTGGAGCGCCTTGCCGATGCCGAAGTCGAGCACCACCGCCTGCCCGTGGAAGAACATCACGTTCTCGGGCTTGATGTCGCGATGCGCGATCCCCTCGCGGTGCGCGTAGGCGAGCGACCGGGCGATCTCGATGACGATGCGGGTGATGTCGGCGATCGTCATCGGGCGTTCCCGCTGCATCCGCTCGCGGAGCGACTCCCCCTCGACGAGCGGCATCGTGTAGTAGAGGTGCGGGCCCGCCTGCCCAGCGGTGAGCAGCGGGACGATATGCGGATGCTGGAGGCGCGCGGCCAGCTGGATCTCGCGCTTGAAGCGCTCGGCGGAGAGGGTGGCGGCGAGTTCGGGCGAGAGGACCTTCACGACGACGTGTCGCTTGAGCGCGTTCTCGCGGGCGACGAAGACGCGGGACATGCCGCCCCGCGGCAGCTCGCGCTCGATCGTGTACGCGGTGCCGAGCCCTTCCTGCACCTCGGCGACCAGCCGTTCATTCGGCATGCGACCTCTCCGTGGACGGGACGAATCTACCGGCGGTCGGGCGGTCCCGCAGGACGACGGCTGATTGCGGAGCTGCCGACTTCCCCGGAGATTCGGTCCCCATGCGATGCCCGATGGTGCGCTTCCCGCGCCTCCCCCTCGTCCCGCGCCTCCGCCTCCAGTGCCTCCTGCCGCTGATGCTCGCCGCCTGCCTCGGGCGCGACGCAGGGGACGCGCCGGCGCCCGGGGTGGCGCTCGACCTCGCGCGTCGGCGCGCGAGTGCCATCGCCGACGTCCGGTACGCGCTGTCGCTCGACGTGCCGGCCGTGCGCGACTCCGCCGTAGCCGGCGTCGTGCGGATCCGGTTCGAGCTCAGGGACGCGTCGCGGCCGGTGGTGCTCGACTTCCGGGCGCCCGCCGATCACGTGCTGGACGTCCAGCTCGACGGTGGCCGCGTGGGGTACCGGATCGCGCCCGACCATATCGTGCTCGCCGACGACGCGATGGGGGCGGGCGAACACGAGGTGATGGTGCGCTTCCGCGCGAGCGACGCCGCGCTCAACCGCAACGATGACTTCCTCTACGCCCTCTTCGTCCCCGATCGCGCCTCGACGGCCTTCCCGGTGTTCGAGCAGCCGGACCTCAAGGCACGACTCAGCCTCTCGATGACCATCCCCGAGGCGTGGACCGCGGTGTCGAACGGCACGATCGGCGACGAGGGGAGGGCGTCAGGCGGCCGCCGCACCGTGCGTTTCGCGGAGTCGGAGCCGATCAGCACCTACCTGATGACTTTCGCCGCCGGCCGCCTGAGCGCGGAACGCGCCTCGCGAGACGGCCGCGCCCTCACGATGTACCATCGGGAGACCGACGCGGAGAAGGTCACCCGCAACCGCGAGGCGATCTTCGACCTGCACGCGGCGGCGCTCCGCTGGCTCGAGGAGTACACCGGGATCGCCTATCCCTTCCAGAAGTTCGAGTTCTTCGCGGTGCCGGCATTCCAGTTCGGGGGGATGGAGCATCCCGGCGCGGTGTGGTACCGCGCCGACGGGCTCTTCCTCGACCGGACCGCCAGCCGGACGCAGGAACTGGGGCGGGCGAGCCTCATCGCGCACGAGACGGCGCACATGTGGTTCGGCGACCTCGTCACGATGCGCTGGTTCGACGACGTGTGGATGAAGGAGGTCTTCGCGAACTTCTACGCGGCGAAGATCGCCGGACCATCGTTCCCCGACGTGGACCACACGCTCCGGTTCTTCCAGGCGCACCATCCCGCCGCGTACGGCGTGGACCGCACGCCGGGGGCCAACGCCATCCGACAGCCGCTCGAGAACCTGCGGGAGGCGGGGTCGCTCTACGGTGCCATCATCTACCAGAAAGCGCCCATCGTGATGAGGCAGCTCGAGGCGCTGGTGGGCGAGGCCACCTTCCGTGAGGGGATCCGCCGGTACCTCGATCGGTTCCGCTTCTCGAACGCGACGTGGCCTGAGCTGATCGCGATCCTCGACGAGCTCTCGGAGGAGGACCTCGCGGCCTGGAGCCGTGTCTGGGTGGAGGAACCGGGACGCCCGCAGATCCGCGCGCGTGTGGGCGATGGCGCGCTGGTGGTGCGCCAGGCGGACGATTGGACCGCGCGCGTGCGGGCCTCTCCCGGCGCAGTGGCGCCTCGTGGGGTGCGCGCGCTCCGCTGGCCACAGCCGGTGGCGTACGCGGTGGGGGTGGGCGATTCCGTGGTGGTGCTCCGCGGTGCGCTCCGCGGCGACTCGCTGGTGCTCCCGCTCCCAGCGGACGCGACGCGGCCCACGTTCGTGCTCGGCGGCGTGGACGGCGTGTCGTACGGACGCTTCGTGCTCGACTCCACGTCGCTCGCCGACCTCCCCGAGCGGATCGGCACGCTGCGTGAGCCGGTGCATCGCGCTGTGGCGTGGCAGACGCTGCATGAGGAGATGCTCGACGGCCGGCTGGCGCCGCGGCGGTTCGTGGAGGCGGCGCTCCGCGAGATCCCGCGCGAGGACAACGAACTATTGGTGTCCCAGGTGATCGGCCTTTTGCGGGGTGCCTACTGGAGATTCCTGCCCGCATCGGCGAGGGCGTCGGTGGCGCCCGAAGCGGAGGCGATGTTGTGGCGGGAGCTCGACCGGGCGTCCACGCCGGGACGCAAGGGGACGTACTTCGGCGCGATCGTGGGGATGTCGCTCACGCCGGCGGGACTCGCGCGGCTCGAGCGGATCTGGCGCAAGGAGGAGACGCCGCGAGGGTTGCCGATCTCGGAGTCGCAGTACACCGGCCTCGCCGAGGCGCTCGCGATCCGCGGCGTGCCGAACGCCGCGGCGATCCTGGAGGCGGAAGCGGCGCGCATCACCAATCCCGATCGTCGCGCGCGGTTCGAGTTCGTGAGGCCGGCGCTGGGGGCGGATACGGCGGCGCGGAACGCGCTGTTCCGCTCCTTCACCGACGTGGCCAACCGCCGGCGCGAGAGTTGGGTGCTCGACGCGATGGGGATCATGAACCATCCGCTCCGCGCGGGTGACGCGCTCCCCAACCTGCGCGCCAGCCTCGAGCTCACCGAGGAGATCCAGCGTACCGGGGACATCTTCTTCCCCCTGCGCTGGCTGAACGCCACACTGGACGGCCATCACTCGCCGGAGGCGGTGGCCGAGGTGCGTCGCTACCTCGCGACACGACGCGACATCCCCCCACGCCTGCGGGGCAAGGTCCTGCAGGCCGCCGACGACCTCTTCCGCGCTTCCGCGCTGGTGGACCGATGACCGACATCCGACGCTCCGCGCTGTTCGCCCTGAAGTGCGCCGCGCTCCTCATCACGCCGCTCCTCTCGCCTCTGGTCGGCGGCGCGCAGCAGCGCCCCATCAAGGTCTACATCTCGGTGGACATGGAGGGGATCAGCGGGGTGAACTCCGACAACCAGACCTCCGCCGCGGGGGCGGAGTACGGCCGAGCGCGCAAGCTGATGGTGGAGGACGCGAACGCGGCGATCCGCGGCGCGTTCGCGGGCGGCGCGACCGAGGTGGTGGTGAACGATTCCCACGGGAGTCAGCGCAACCTGCTGCCGGAGGATCTCGATCCGCGTGCCCGGCTCATCAGCCACAGCTTCAAGCGGCACGGGATGATGGAGGGACTCGACTCGACCTTCGCGGCCGTGATCTTCGTCGGGTACCACGCAAAGGCGGGGTCGCCGCGCGGCGTGTTCGCGCACACCGGATCCGGCGTGGTGCGCGACCTCATGGTGAACGGTGTCTCGGTCGGTGAGGGTGGGATGAACGCGCTGCTCGCCCAATGGCACGGCGTGCCGGTGGTGATGGTGACGGGCGACGACGTCGCCGTCGAGGAGCAGCGGGTGACGGTGCCGGGAGTGCGGGGCGTGGTGGTGAAGCGCGCCATCAACTCCCGGGCCGTGGAGCTCCGACCGCTGGCCGAGGCGCGGCGTGAGATCGAGCAGGCGGCGCGCGAGGCGGTCTCGGGCGCTCTCGCGGGAGCGCCTGGTGGTGCGCGGCGCGACACCCCCGTGCGCGCGCGGCAATACACCGTCCGGCTCGAGTACCGCGATCCCGCGTTCCTCGAGGTGGGGACGGCGTTCAGCGAGGTGCGCGCCGTCTCGACACACGCGGTCGAGTTCACGCGCGCGACGATGCCGGATGCATACCGGCTGATCCGCGTGCTCTATCGGTTCGTCACGGTGGACTGATCCCGACACCGGGCGTCGCCCGCGGCGATCAGCGATCGGCGGCCTTGAGCCGAGCGAGACGCTGCTTGGCGTCCTCCAACTGCTGGCGCATCGCCGGCGCGGGGGTGTCCATCAGCTCGACGAACCGCTGGAGATGGAGGATCGCGCCGAACCGGTCGCCGGCGGCCTCGCGCGCGAGGCCACGCTCGTAGCTCACGTAGGGGAGGGTCGCGGCGCTGACCGCGGCGGGTCGCTGTCCGGTCACGACCGCATCTGTCCACTGGAGGTAGAGCTCGGCCCGCGCGGGATCGCCGGTGCGGACGAGACCGCGTCCGATCGCTGAGCGGCTCAGCGGGAGCATCGAGGAGAAGGTGGTCGAGGCGCGCATGGCATCGTCCTCGGCGGCCATGAGGCTGTCGATGGAGCCGGTGCGTCGCTCCCGCCAGAGACCGCGCAGCTGCCGCCGGACGCTGCGGCCCAGGGCTGAGGTGTCCGAGACGGCGTCGTGCGCGGCCGCGAAGCCGGCCGAGTCCGCGGCGGCGATCGCGACGACCGCCTCTGCCCAGCGGAGCTCGAGGGCGTCCACGCCGCGGAACGCGTCGAGCGCGGCGCGGGAGCGGTGGATCGTCGCTGCGGCGCGCTCGGCGGGCAGGGTGCCGAACCAGGCCGCGTGTGCCGCGGTCCGCGCCGCGGCGAGCCGCACCGCGGCCGGCGCCCGGGAGTCGATCAGCTCCTCGAGCCGGGCGACCGCGCCCGGAGCGTTCCCTCGCGACATCTCGAGCAGTCCCTCCGACTGCGCCAGCGCGGTCTCCCGCGCGGCGGTCACCCCCGAACGACGCGCGTCGGCGATGAGTTCGGCGGAGCGACTGGGGATCCCGTCCGGTGACCAGAAGACGCCGGGGAGCCACTGGAACGCGGGGACGACGTCGATCGTGGCGAGGACCTCGCGGATCGCGGCGCGGAGCGTGTCCATCGGCACCGGGCGCCCCGTGCGTCGCGACTCGAGCATCCGCAGGAAGGCGCGCGGCCACGTCTTCATGTACTCCGGCACCCGCTCGAGCATGTCCTCGGACGCCTTCAGGATCGCCGCAGTGTCGCCGAGCACGCTCGCGACCATCAAGCGGTGCTGCGCGTTGTCCGCGTGTCTCGGCGCGAGGACCTCGAGCCGCTCGAGGAAGGGCGCGGCGTCGGTGATCGGGATCCCCACGATCGGGCCGGCGTGGATGATGTTGTCGCCGACCTGGTACTGCGCGGTGTGGTAGTCCGGGTAGCGCGCCGCCAGCACGCGTCCGGAGTCCACCCGCTGGCGCGTCGTGACGGTCGTCGAACGCCGAAGATCGAGGAGTTCCCGGTCGCGCGCGGGCAGCCGCATGCGGAGTTCGCCCAGTCGCCGGCGGACCGTCGTGTCCGGCCCCATCAGGTTGAGCGACCGCAGGTAGTCGATCCGCAGCCATGCCTGCGCGAACATCGAGTCCGCCGCGATCGCCCGTTGATACTCCGTGATGGCGGCGGGCACATCGTACTTCTCGAACTCGCGCTCCCCAGCGAGGAACGCGCGGAGCGCCTCACCCGACGCGGTCGCGACGTCCGAGAGCAGCGGCGACGGCGGCGTGCCGCGACGCCAGACCTGCCGGAGGAGCTCGGCGGACATCGAGTCGGTGAGGACCTGCAGGCTCTCCGGCGGCGCCGCGAAGGTGAGCCGCGCGATCGGCTCGGTGCCGTCCACCGGGAAGAGGCCGACGTCGGCGCGGACGAGCGCACCCTGGCGCACCAGGGAGCCGTGGAGCACCGAGCGCGCGCCGAGCGCGGCGCCCAGCGTGCGCGCGTCGGCGAGCGGGACCGGCTGTGCGAGCTCCTGGGCGCGCTGGATCACGCTCATCGCGTCCACGGCGCGCAGGGACCCGACGCCGTCGAGATTCGTGCTCAGCGTGACGGTGAGATCGCGTCCGAGCCGCATCAGGGCCGTGTCGCCCGTGCTGCCGAACGGCACGACCGCGATGACATCCGCGTGCTCGGCGACCGGTGCGGCGTCGGCGCGATCGCGCCACCAGAGCCCGCCGGCGACGAGCACGAGTACCGCTGCGCTGGCCGCGATCGCCGGCTTGAGTGCGCGCGGGCGCCCCGCGACCGGTGAGGTGGTGCCGGCCGCGGACGACGATGACGCGAGCGCGGCCGGCGGTGTCGCGGCGGGCATGCCGATGCTCCCGCCTGGCGTGGTTACCGCCTCGAGCGCCACCGCGACCTCGTGCGCCGTCTGCGGCCGCTCCGCCGGCGTCTTCGCCATCAGCCGCGTGATCAGCGTCGCGACCGGCGGAGGCACGTCGTTCCGCCGCTCCTCGATCCGCGGCACCGGCGACGACAGGTGCGCGGCGACGACCGACTGCGCGTTCCCGCTGAAGGGGGGTGCCCCCGCGAGCATCTCGAAGAGCACCGCGCCCGCCGCATAGAGGTCCGCGCGATGGTTCGTCGTCGGATCGGCCATCGCCTGCTCTGGCGCCATGTACGCCGGCGTCCCCAGGGCCATGCCGACCGAGGTGAGCCCCGCGCCGGAGACGCCGGCATCCGCCAGCGCCTTCGCCACGCCGAAGTCGGCCACCACCGCGTGGCGTCCCTCGAGCAGGATGTTCTCCGGCTTCACATCTCGGTGGACGATCCCGTGTTCGTGCGCGTACGCGAGCGCATCGAGCAGCTCCCGGCCGATCCGGAGTGCGTCGGCCAGGGGCAGGGCACCCTCGCGCACGAGACGCGCCCGCAGCGACTCCCCCTTTACGTACGGCATCGCGTACCAGAGGAGCGTATCGTCGCCGCCGGCGGTGAGCACCGGCACGATGTGTGGGTGCTGGAGTTGCGCGATGACCTTCACCTCGCGACGGAAGCGCTCGGTGCTCGCGGCGACCGCGCCCTCGAGGTCGAGGACCTTGATCACGACCTGCCGTTCGAGCGCCTGGTCGCGCGCGAGGAACACGCGGGACATGCCACCACCCCCAAGCTCGCGCTCGAGGGTGAAGGCGTCACCGAGGGATCGTTGGAGCCGCGGCGCGAGGTCGTCGGCCATCGGGCACTAACCTACGGGTCGCACTCCTACCGCGCTATCACGCGGGTGGTGTAGACGACGCCGTCGGGCGTCATCCCGACCTCGAGGTGACCGACCACCGTCCGTCGCGCCGCCTCGATCACGGCGACCCGTCCCTGCGCCGCGAGCGACTGCAGCACGAACCGGCCGTCGGGCGTCATCGTGATCCCCTGCGGACCGCCGCCCGGGAACGCGATGCGCCCCAGCTCCGAGCGGGTCGCCCGGTCCACGAACCGCAGCACCTCGCCGCGGTAGTCGGGGAGGAGGACCGTGCGCGAGTCAGGCGAGAAGAGCACCCGGTATGGCCACTGGAACCCCTCGGCGGCCGTGCTCACCGCGCCGGTGCGCGCGTCCACCACGCTCACGCGCCCCGTCGCATTGCTCCCGACCCACACCTCGCTCCCGTCGGCGGTCACGTTGACGGCCTCCGGCACGTTGGGCACGGTGACGCTGCGCAGCGCGCGCCCGGCGACGAGGTCGAGCTCGGTGACCGTGTGGCTCCCCATGTCGCCTGTCCAGGCGCGACGGCCGTCCGCCGCGACGCCGACCATGTGCGAGCCCGGCTTGCCGGTCGGCACGGCCCGCACGATCTCCCCCCGGCGGACATCCACCACGAGCACGTTCTGCGTCGCCTCCGAGGTGACGGCGACGAGCGAGTCGCCGGGGAGAAAGACGATCCCGTGCGGTCGCAGGTACGGGTTGATGTCTATCGTGCGCGCCACGCGGAGCCCGGGGACGTCTATCACGGTGAGCGAGCTGGCGGGGGCTGGGCCGGTGCCGTAGTCCGTCACCACCGCGAGCGCCCCGTCGCTGGAGAGTACGATCTCGTGCGGCCCGTTCCCGGTGGGGAGCGATGCCAGGGCGCGTCCGCTCGCGACGTCCACGATCGTGGCGGCGCCGGGACCCTTGTTCGTCACGATCACGGTGCCGGTGAGCCCCGGCACCTGCGCCCCCGCGACCACGCCGTGTAGCGTGAGTGCGGTCGCCGCCGCGCGCACGGCCGCGCGCTGCACGCGTGCGCACATCGTCATGGCGTGAACGTCGGCTTCTCCTTGCCGACGCCCTTCACGTGCACGTCGAACCACGCGATCCAGCGCGCCCACTGGTCGAGGTCACTCTCGTACGTCGCGACCGAGTGGTCCTCGTAGGGGTAGAGGTAGAGCGCCGCCTCCTTCCCGAGCCCCTGCAGCGCCTGCATCATCCGGATCGAGCTCATCGGCGCCGTTCCGACGTTCTGGTCCTCGAGGTTGTGGTACAACAGGAGCGCGCCGGCGATCTTGTCGGCCCTCAGGAACGGGGACATGTCGAGATAGGTGTCCTGCGCCTCGAAGAAGTCGCGGCGCTCGCTCTGGAACCCGAAGGGTGTCAGCGTGCGGTTGTACATCCCGTCACCCGCGATGCCCGCCTTGAAGTAGGGCACGAGGGTCATCGCGTTGACGGTGCTGAACGCACCGTAGCTGTGCCCGCCGATCCCCACCCGGTCGCGCTGGACGAAGCCGGAGTCCACCACCGCGTCGAGTACGGCGTCGAGGTTCTCCTTGAGGTCGCGCGTGTAGTTGTCGTTCATCCGGCCGCTGTCACCGAAGATCGGGACGTCGGGTTCGATGAAGACGTAGCCGCCGGCGACCCAGAGTTCGGTCGCGGTCGCGGGACGCGCCGCGGGTACCGCAGGGTGCTGGTTGATGTTGACCGAGTACTTCGAGCGCTGGTACGCCTGCTCGGTCGCGTACTCGCGGGGATAGAACCAGATCACTCCCGGCGTACCGTCGCCCTTCTGCCAGGTGCGCGGCAGGACGACCTCCACCCAGAACCTGACGTCATCGCGGGGACGGGTGACCTGGATCCGCTTGCGGATCGCCTGCGTGACCTCGGGAGCGACATCCACTGCGTTCGTGATCCGTCGCTCGGTGCCGGCGCGCGCGTCGCGAAGCCAAGCGTCCTCGATCATCGTCGCCGACTGGCGCGTGAAGAGGACCTGCGTGTGATCGTCGTCGAGCGCGGCGACGAACTGGTCGTACGTCTCGGCAGGACTGTCGAAGACTCGCGTTCGCTGGCCGGTCTCGAAATCGAGCCGGTCCCGCCAGGGACGCGGAGCGCGACGGTGCCATTCGGCGCCGTACGACCGCGAGCCGGAGACGAAGACGCTCTTGCCGTCCGACGCGACCACGACGACCTGTCCGCCGTTGGGTCCGCGCTTCATCGCGAGCGCGCCGCCGATGCCGACGGTATCCGCGGCGCCGGCTCCCTGGCCACCGAACCCACCACCGCCGCCGAAGCCGCCACCGCCACCTGGGAGCGTCACCCCCCGACCGAGTGCGTACTTCCGTGTCGGTTCGGCGACGCGGACCGCCGAGACCATGCCACTGTCGTTGACGAACATCGTGGAGCCGTCCGCGCTCCACGCCACGTTGGTGAGCTGCGCACCGCCTTCGAAGAGGACCTTCGTGTCTTCCGGCCCGAACGGCGGGAGCCACTGCATGTATCGGACGCTCGTCGGTTGCGGTCGTGCCGGGGCGCGTCCCGCGCGTCCGTTGCCCTCGCGCTCCGGAGCGGCGGCGAAGACCGACTGCAGGTAGACGAGTCCGGGACCGACCGGGTTCCACTGGAGGCTGCGCTTGCCCGTGTCCGCGGCGGCACCACCGGCGCCGCCACCCCCACCGAAGCCGCCACCCCCGGCCTCACGGAGCGGCGTCGTGGCGAGCGTGGTGATCACCCGGCCACTCGCGTCCCAGAGCTCCTGGACGCTGCCGAAGCTCGAGACGGGGACGATATACGAGAACGGCTCGGTCATCCGGGTCACGCGGAGGTACTGCCCATCGCTCGACGCGTCCACGTCGCGCACCATCGTCGGGGCGCCGACCTTCCGGGCCGTGCGGCGCGCCACATCGAGCAGCGCCAGCTGCCCGGTCGTGTGGTACTTCAGGATCTCCTTGTCGTGCGCGTCCTCGAGGAGGCTCCAGTGGACGCGCTGCGGCGTCGGGCGTCCGGCGGTGGAGAAGCGCACCTGCGGTCCGTCCTCGATGCCGCCCTCCCCGTGCGTCGGGATCGGCCCGCGACCGTCGGGAACGAGCACGGCGACGAGGTGCCGGCCGTCGGCCGTCCAGTCGAGCGAGGTGTGCAGCGTCGCGAGGAGTGGCGTGCGCGAGACCTGCGTGGAGCGCCCCGTCGCGGCGTCGGCGACGTAGGCGTAGGAGGCGGTCTCGAAGTTCGCGATGTACGAGACCTGTCGGCCGTCCGGCGACCAGGTCGGCGACGAGATCGAGGCCCCCGCCGGCGTCTGGAGCGCGCGCTCCGCGCCGGTCCGCGGGTCCACCAGCACGAGCCCCGTCACCCTGCTCACCGTCAGCGACCGGTTGCGGTTCGCGCGCTCATCCACGTTGAGTCCGCCGAGGTACTTGTGCGGCTTGCCGTAGGCGGCAACGGTGCCGCGGTCCTTCCCCGTGGTGCGGAGGAACCAGCTCCGATCCGCGTTCGGCGCGTCGAACGAGATGTCGGTACGGGGCGCGAGGACGATCCGCTCGATCGTCGCGGGCGGACGTACGTAGCGCTCGACCTTCAGGACCTCCTGCGGATCCCAGTCGCCGCGGCCGTTCGCGGCCTGCGCGGGAGCGACGCCGTGGAACGCGACCAGGGAGAGGGCGCCGAGGACGAGCGTCCGCCGGGCGTAGGGAGAGGACGAGTGAACGGGCATGGCGATCGTGACTCCGGGGCGCGCCCGTGGCGCGCGGCTCGGGGGTGGAATGGTCCTCGGTACTACGCGCGCCGCCCGCGCCGCGCTGCCTTCGAAGCCTTGGCGACGCGCTTCCGTGCCCCTGGCTTCGACGTGGGCTTCGCTTTCTTCCTCGCGGCTGGCTTGCCGGACCCCTTCGGACGCTTCGCAGACGCGATCGCGGACGGCTTCGCGGACGGCTTCGCGGACGGCTTCGCGCCCGGCTTCGCTGGAGTCGCCTTCCATTTGTCCGCGCCGACGGTCGCCACATACGTCGCGATGAACTGCTGCGCCGGCACCCGGCGGATGGCCTGTCCGAGGATGTCGAGGTCGAGGTCCTCGAGCTTGCGGAACCTGAGGCAACTCTTGCCGAAGTCGAGCGGCTTGCCCTTCGCGGCGTACTGCGCACGCAACCACTCCTCCTCGCGTCCGCCGGTATAGCAGAACATGAGGTACACCGCCATGTGGTTCTTCTGCGAGGCGAGCCCGATGTAGGGGACCGGGAGTTTGGGATCACAGTGGTAGCCGCCCGCGAACACGCGGTGCGGCACGACATACCCGATGGCCCCGTATGACATCGTCTCCTCGATGTCCTTGTCCACGTTCGCGAGGATCGCCCGGCGCACCGCCTCGATCGCCGGCCGCCGATCGGGCGGGAGCTCGAGGAGGTACTTCGCGACGGTCGGGGCGGTGCTCTGCATCGGCGGGTCCGGTTCTGGAGGGCCGGAAACGTACCGCCTGAGGGTCGCCGCCGCCTCCGCTACGGCGCGCGGAGCAGTGCGCGCACGGGGGCGGCATCGAGCGCCCCCGTCGGCATCGGCAGGGCGAGCAGCTCCCACTCCCCCGGGGTGATCCCGCGGAGGTCCAGGTTCTCGAGCACGAAGGCGCCCCCGTCGAAGAGCGCGTGGTGCACCTCGAGGGTCTTGCTCTCCCGATGATCCACGCTGGGGGCGTCCACGCCGAGCAGCCGGAGGCCGGCGCGCGCGAGCGCTCGTGCGGCCTCCGGCGCGAGGCTCGGCCACCCCGACGGGAAGGCGCCGGTCGCGACGGTGCGGCCGGTGTGGAGCAGCAGGCGCGCGGTCTCGACCGTGTAGCCCGC
Organism: uncultured Gemmatimonas sp.; assembly: GCA_964650715.1. Classification (GTDB taxonomy): domain Bacteria; phylum Gemmatimonadota; class Gemmatimonadetes; order Gemmatimonadales; family Gemmatimonadaceae; genus Pseudogemmatithrix. The sequence goes on from CAZYUL010000010.1 coordinate 55,289, forward strand.
GCGCTGGAGATGCGTGAGCGTGATCTCCCCGTCCACCTGCGAGACATCCACCACCTTCGCCGGCCCGAGGAACGCCGCGAGCGGGAGATGGTCCGCGCCCGGCGCGCCCTCGCGCACGTGCAGCGGCGCGTCGGCGTGCGTGCCGACGTGGGGGCTGGTGACGAGCCGCGAGACGTTCACGCTCGCGCCGTTGGCGATGCGCCAGGCCCAGCCGCACTCGAACGGCGTGTCCCCCGGCCACTCCGGCGTTCCCGCGCTGAAGGGGACCGAGATGTCGTGCACGTCCTACGCGCCGTAGAGGCGGGCGCGCACCGCCCAGAGCTCCGGAAAGAAGCGCTGCGTGACCGTCCGCTGCAGGTACCGCGCGCCGAGGGTGCCGCCGGTGCCGCCGGTGTCGGGTCCGATGATGCGCTCCACCAACTGGACGTGGAGGAAGCGCCATCGCGCGAAGCCCTGCTCGTACTCGAGCAGCGCCTCGGCGAGCATCAGGAGGAGGCCGTGCCGCTGCTCGTCGCGGTACACATCCTCGAGTGACACGCCCTGCCGCTCGAGGAGTCCGAGGAAAAGGGCCTGCAGCGTCGGCCGCGCGAGGGCGCGGGCGATCGTCGGGTGCGGCTCGCCATGCTCGCGGATGGCGGCCAGGAAGTGCGCGTCGCGGAGCCCGCTGGTGGCCTCGATGGCCCGGAACTGCACGCTCTGCGAACCGCTCGAGGAGCCGAGGTAGCCCCGGAACTGGGCGAACCGCTGCGGGGGGAGCGTGTCGAGCGCCGAGAGCTCGTGCGAGACGAGCTCGACCAGCGTGTTGATGCGCCGGATGACGGTGAGGGCGCCCTGCGCATCCGCGGCCTCCAGCCGCGCCACCAGGTGGTCGAACTCGTGCAGGATCACCTTGAACCAGAGCTCGCTGGCCTGGTGCACGACGATGAACAACAGCTCGTCGGGATGCTCCGGCTCGCTCTTGGGCCGCTGGAGGCCCAGAAGGGTCTCGAGCTCGAGGTAGGTGGGATAGGAGATGGAACGCGGGGCGCTCAAAACGTCGCGACCTCGAGCGCGACGAGGTCGTCGGCGCGCATCGTCTCGAAGGTGAAGAAGGGCTCGCCGTACCGGCACCGGATCAGCGATCCATAGTAGGCCATCTGTTGCCGGACCCGCTCGTAGAGGGAGTCGCCCGTCGGATAGACCTCCCCGGCCTGCGTCGCCCCGTCGAACTGCGACGCGTAGCAGCGGACGGCCTCGAGCTTGGCGTCGAACGCGTCGGAGATGTCCACGACGAAGGTCGGCTTCACGTGGTCCTCACGATACGCGATCGCGTGGAGGACCTTGTGCGGCCGGTGCGGTCGGGTGGAGGGGTCCAGCTTCGCGAGGCCCGCGAGGAACGCGGCGTCGCGCACGAGCTGGGCCGCGACGCGATGGTCGGGGTGCCGTCCGCGTGGTGCGGGCGCGATGACCACGCGCGGACGCAACTCCCGCAGCACCTGCGCGAGTCGCCGGCGGGTCTCGGGGGTGTTCTCGATCCCGGCATCGGGGAGCTCGAGGTTGCGCCGGACGCTGACGCCGAGGACCTTGGCCGCGGCCTCGGCCTCGCGTGCTCGGAGCTCGGCGGAGCCGCGCGTCCCCATCTCCCCCTGCGTGAGGTCGAGGATGCCGGTACGGTGGCCCCGGCGCGCCTGCTTGACGAGGGCGCCCCCGCAGGTGAGCTCGACATCATCCCGGTGCGCGGCGATCGCCAGCACGTCGAGTGGCTCGGTCATCCACGCAATCTACGGACGTCGCCCGGGGCGCGCGATTCGCGCATCTTCCCCCGATGAGTCAACCGAGTCATCGCGACCGCCTCCTCGCGGCCGCCCTTCCCTCGCTCGACACTGCGCGCCTCCGGCTGCGTCCCTTCACGGTCGCCGATGCGCCGGCGCTCCACGCGCACCTCTCCGACGGACGGATCGCCGAGACCACGCTCACGGTGCCGCATCCGTACCCGGAGGGAGCGGCACTGGAGTTCATCGGCCGGCACGCCGGGTCGTGGCGCGACGGGAAGGGCGCGACCTGGGCGGTGACGAGGCGGGGCACCGATCGCCTCGTCGGCGCGATCGGCCTCCGGTTGACGCTCGCGCACCATCGCGGCGAGGTCGGCTACTGGATCGCGGTCGAGGAGTGGGGGAAGGGGTTCGCGACCGAGGCCACGGGTCGCGTGATCGCCTTCGCCTTCGACGAGTTGGGCCTCCACCGCGTGGAGGCCCATCACTTCGTCGGGAACCCGGCCTCGGGCCGGGTGATGGAGCGCTGCGGGATGCGGCGCGAGGGCGTGGTGCGCGGCGCCGTCTTCCGCGACGGTCAACCGCGCGACCTCGCCCTCTACGGCATCCTCAGGACCGACCCTCGCGGCTAGCGGAGCGGGGGCGGACGCCGTCCGCCGCCCTGCGGCATCGCGGCGAGGTTCTTGTCGAACACCGCCTGCTGCTCGGCGGTGAGCACGGCGCGGATCGCCGCGTTCGACTTGGTGCGGAGCTCCATCATCTTCTCGCGCGTGGCGGGGTCCTGCATCCCGCCGCCGCCCTGCATGAGCGCGCGCTGGTCCTCGCGCTGCTTCACCTGGATGCTGTCGACCTTGGCCTTCTGCGTCTCGGTGAGCGTGATGTCCTTGAAGAGCATCTCGTTCATCCGCTGCTGACCCTGCTGTCCCATCCCGCCGCCCTGCGGCGGTCCACCGCCCTGGCCGCCCTGTGCCGCCGCCGTCGAGGCCACCAGCACCAGCATCATCGCCGCCAGGATCCGCATCGCCCGCATCGTTCCTCCGAGAGGTTGAGACTGCCGGGCGGCGCCCGCCGCCCGCTTCACATATACGCACCCTGAGCCGGGGCGTTAGCGTCCCCGGTGCTTGCCGTGCGGAGGATGGTCCGAACGCCCGGCGGGCTTCCCCGGGCGCGAGTCGCGGCGGCCGGCCTCCTGGCGTTGGTGCGCCTCGCGCCGCTCGGCCTTCGCCTTGGCCCGCGCCCGTTCTTCTGCCTTCCGCGCCCTGATCGTCGCGATCCGCTCGGCGATCGGGATCTCGAGCCGTTCGGCGGGGCGGTGGGCGTAGTCGAATCCCTGAAGCTTGCGCCTCGGCAGCGCGCGTCCGATCGCCCGCTCGATCGCCCGAAGGTCCCCCTCCTCGTCGGGCGCGACGAGCGTGAAGGCCTCGCCGGTCGCCTCGGCGCGCGCCGTCCGCCCGACGCGGTGGATGTAGTCCTCCGGCTGGTGCGGGACGTCGAAGTTCACGACGTGCTCGAGCGCCTCCACGTCGATGCCGCGGGCCACGATGTCGGTGGCGACGAGGACGCGGACCCGTCCCGCCTTGAAGTCGGCGAGGGCCTCGGTGCGCTGGTTCTGGCTCCGGTTCCCGTGGATGCGCGCGTTCGGGATGCCCGCCCTGGTCAGCACTTCGGCGAGCCGGTTGGACCGGTGCTTGGTGCGGGTGAAGCAGATCACGTTCCCGATCGTGCCGGCGCGGAGCAGGGCGATGAAGAGGTCCGCCTTGAGCGCCTCGCTCACCGGCCAGACCGCCTGCTCGATGCCGGTCGCCGGCGTCGCGACGCGCTCGACGTTGATCCGCGCGGGGTCGGAGAGCATCTCCGCGGCCAGCTCGACGATCGGCCTGGGCAGCGTGGCGCTGAAGAAGAGCGTCTGGCGCTTGCGGGGCAGCTTCGCGAGCACGCGACGGATGTCCGGGAGGAACCCCATGTCGAGCATCCGGTCCGCTTCGTCGAGCACGAGGACCTCGAGCGCGCGGAAGTCCACGTACCCGCCGGGCTGGCCCATGTGGTCGAGCAGTCGTCCGGGCGTGGCGACGACGACGTCCACGGGTCGGCGGAAGGCCGCTTCCTGCGGGCCCATCGCCACGCCGCCGAAGATCGCCGCGCCGGTGAGTCGGGTGTGCTTCGCCAATGCCACCAGGTCTGCGTGAACCTGTGCGGCGAGTTCGCGCGTCGGGGTGAGCACGAGGGCACGGGTGGCGCGTTTCGGCGCGCGGTGCAGCCGCTCGAGCAGTGGCAGGAGGAACGCCGCGGTCTTCCCGCTGCCGGTCATGGCGCAAGCGAGCAGGTCGCGTCCCTCCCGGGCCGGGGGGATGGCGTCGGTCTGGATCGGGGTGGGCTTGGTCCAGCCAAGGTCCTGGATGGCGCGTCGGAACGCGGGATCCAGGCCGAGGGTCTCGAAGGTCATGCGCAGGGATCTGGGGGACGGGTCGGGGGCCACGCGACCCGCGAGACGCGTCGGGGACGCGTTGCGCTAAAGGTAGTCGCTTCCGCATCCTGCTCCTATCCCCGCGCGCCCCTCCCGTCCGTCCGCCGGCAATCAATGGCCCACCCGACCGAGCCCCTGCGCACCTATCGCGAGTACCCACCGGGCGAGATGCTCTCGCGCATCCACGCGTTCGCGGACGAGCTGCGCCGCCGTCGCACGGTGCGCCACTTCTCGCCCCGCCCGGTCCCGCGCGAAGTGATCGAGACGGCGATCCTCGCCGCCGGAAGCGCACCGAACGGCGCGAACCTGCAGCCTTGGCACTTCGTGGCGATCCAGGATGTCGCGACCAGGCAACGCATCCGCGAGGCGGCGGAGGTCGAAGAGCGCGAGTTCTATGCCGGGCGCGCGACGCCGGAGTGGCTCGCCGACCTCGCGCCGCTCGGCACCGATGCCGAGAAACCGTTCCTCGAGGACGCCCCGTGGCTCATCGCCGTCTTCGCCGAACGGTGGCGTGCCTTGCCCCACGGGGCCCGGCGACCGAACTATTACGTGCAGGAGTCCGTGGGGATCGCGACCGGGTTCCTGATCGCCGCCCTGCATCATGCCGGACTCGCGACGCTCACCCACACCCCGAGCCCGATGGGGTTCCTCAACGGGATCCTCGGACGGCCGGCGAACGAGAAGGCGTTCCTCCTGCTCGTCGTCGGGTATCCGGCGCCGGATGCGCAGGTACCCGTGATCACCAAGAAGCCGCTCGCCGCCATCGCCACCTTCCGCTGAGGTCGTCATGTCCACGCCCCGCCGTTCGTTCCTCGGTCGTCTCGCCGCTCTCGCCGCCGCCGGCACCGCCGCCCCCCGGATCCTCGCCGCGGAGTCGCCGCGCGCCGGCGCCCCGGACGAGCGCTGGATGCACGCGATCGCGCAGAAGGAGGGGCGGATCATGATCGAGACGGGGATCATCGCCGACGCCCTCGCATTCCGGCGGGCGATCAACTTCCTGGACGTCTACAACCAGGACTTCGCGACGCCCGACGCGCGCCTCGGCGTGGCGGTGGGGACGCACAGCGCGGCCCTTGGCCTCATCCTCAACGATGGGATGTGGGCGAAGCATCGACTCGGCGCCCGTTTCAGCATCTCGACGCCGCAGGGACAGCCGGCGACGGCGAATCCCTGGGCGAGCGGCCCGGCGTCGGTGACGGGGCTCCGCGCGCGGGGCGTCGAGGTCCTCGCCTGCAACCGTTCGCTGATGCGCCTCTCCCGCGATCTCGCCGGCGCCGGCGGGAATGCGCAGGCCGTGCACGCGGAACTCGTCGCGAACGTCCTCCCGGGCGTGATCGTCGTGCCGGCGATGATCGTGGCGATCAGTCGCGCGACCGGGGTGGGGATCCCCTACATCTCCGTCGCGTAGCGACGCGCGGGACACAGGACTGGAGGCGGCCGGCGGCAGACGCGCGCCGGCCGCCTCACTCGTATCGGAGCGCCTCGATCGGGTCCAATCGCGCGGCCCGGCGGGCCGGGAGCACGCCGAAGACGACGCCGATCGCGACCGAGACGAGCACCGCGATGAGCGTCAGCCCGACCGGAGGCGTGGCGTCGATCCCGAGGAGCCGGGTGACGAGCTGGCCGGCGCCGAGTCCGAACGCGATCCCGATCACCCCGCCGATCCCAGTGAGGGTCGAGGCCTCGATCAGGAACTGCACGAGGATGTCGCCGCGGGTGGCGCCGAGCGCCTTCCGCACCCCGATCTCGCGGGTGCGGTCGGTGACGGAGACCATCATGATCGCCATCACCCCGATCCCGCCCACGAGCAGCGCGACCGAGGCGAGCACGATCATCACGAGGAAGAAGACGCCGGTGAGCTGGTTGAAGACCTCGAGGATCTGGTCCGCAGTCATGAGGTCGAACGTGTTGGGTTGCGACGGGCGGAGGCGGCGGTGCTCGCGGAGGGCCACCGTCACCGCGCCCTGCGCGTCCTCGACCGACACGCCCGCCCGTGGCTTCACCGGGATCCAGAGCGCGTTGTTCTTGTCGATGCGGAACTGCGCATCGAGCATCGCGAAGGGGATGATCGCGCCGGTCTCCGAGCCCTGCGGGGCGAAGATGTTCTCCGGCGGCTGGTAGAGCCCGATCACCTCCGCGGGGCGCCCGCCGACCTGCATCACCTTCCCGATCGGGTCCACGCGACCGAAGAGTTGGCGCGCCTTCGCCTCGTCGAGGACCACGACGTTCGCGCCCCCCAGCAGCTCCGAGCGCGTGAACCAGCGCCCGGCGACGAGTTCGCCGCCCTGGATCTCGACATAGCCGGCGTCGGCGCCGAAGATCGCGGTGGGTTGCGTCCGCTCGCCCCGGTACGCCAATCGCCCGAATGACTGGCCCCAGAGCGAGGCATAGCGGATCTCCGGGAGCCGAGCGATGACCTGTGCCTCCTCGGCCGAGAGGTCCGGGCGGACCCGCACCCAGAGGGGTGGGTTGTCGGGATTGATCGGCGAGCTCGAATAGACCTTGAGCACGTAGAAGGTCGTCGGGCCCGCGATCTCCACGGTCCTGATGATCTGCGAGCGGAGCCCCTCGACGATCGACGCCATCGTCATCACCGTCGCGACGCCGATCACGACGCCGAGGATCGTGAGCCCCGAGCGGAGCTTGGAGACGCGGAGTGTCTCCATCGCGATCGCGAGGTTCTCCTTGTACTGGTCGAGGAAGGCGATGGGGAGGCGCACGATCACTCCGACCGCATCGCGGTGATCGGGTCGAGCTGGGCCGCGCGCCGTGCCGGGTACACCCCGAAGACGACGCCGATCCCGCCCCCCAGTCCGAGGGCGACCAACACCGACCACAAGCTGATCCGGGCCGGCAGCGGCGAGACGAAGGCCACGAGGAACGCGAACGCCCATCCCGCGACGACGCCGAGCACGCCGCCGAGCGCCGAGAGCGCGATCGTCTCGGCGAGGAACTGCCGCTCGATGTCGCGCGAGCGCGCCCCGACCGCCTTGCGGATGCCGATCTCCCGCGTGCGCTCGTTCACCGCCATCAGCATGATGTTCATGATCACGATCCCGCCGACGACGATCCCGATCGCGACCACCGCGGGGATCACGGCGAAGAGCACCCGGGTGAGGTTCTTCCAGAAGTCCACGAGGGCGTCGGCCGTCTCGACGGAGAAGTCGTTCTCCTCGCCGGGACGCAGCTGGTGGGCGATCCGCATCGCCTCCTCGGCGCGGGCCATTGCCGGCGCGACATCGGCGGCGTCGCGCATCTTCACCGAGATCGTCGCCGTGAGGCGGCGCCCGTAGCGCATCTCGAACCGCGGGAACGGGATCAGCGCGAAGGAGTCGAACGACTGGCCGAGCACCCGGCCCTTGGCCTCGTTCACGCCGATCACCGTGAACCGTTCGCCGGCGAGCCGCACCTCCTGGCCGATCGGGTCCACCTGCCCGAAGAGGTTCTCGGCGACCTCGGCGCCGAGCACCACGACCGGCATCCGCTGGGTGACGTCCACCGAGGTGAGGGCGCGCCCCTTCGCGACCCGGTAGTCCTGCACCAGCTGGTACTCCGGGCTGATCCCGAGCACGAGGATGTCGCCGACGCTGCGGCCGCGCCAGAAGATGTCGCTCGAGGGGGTCGGCCACCCCGACTGGAACGAGACCGCGACGGCCTCGGGGAGCGCGGCGCGGACGGCGGCGACGTCGCGCTCGGTGATCCGTGGCCGCCGCTGGACGCGTGCCCACGCCTCGTCGTCGAAGAAGCCGACCTGGATCGGCGTGCGGCGCACCTGGAAGGCGTTGGCCCCGATGACCGCGCCGGCGATGTTCTCGCGCACATACGCGTTCATCCCCTGGATGATCGCGACGACCGCGATGAGGAACGCGACCGAGACGATGATCCCGAGCAGCGTGAAGAAGCTCCGCAGTGGAT
>CAZYUL010000011.1:0-61994 GCA_964650715.1 uncultured Gemmatimonas sp.
CGGACGACAAGCAGATGTCGATTTACGACGCGGCGATGCAGTACCAGAAGGAGGGCGTGCCGCTCGTCGTCATCGCCGGCAAGGAGTACGGCACCGGCTCGTCGCGCGACTGGGCGGCGAAGGGGACGATGCTCCTCGGCGTGCGCGCCGTGATCGCCGAGAGCTTCGAGCGGATCCATCGCTCGAACCTCGTCGGGATGGGGGTGCTGCCGCTGGAGTTCGTGAACGGCGAGACGCGGCAGTCGCTCGGGCTCACCGGGTTCGAGACGGTCACGATCGAGGGGATGTCGGACACGATGGCGCCGCGGGCGACGCTGACGGTGGTCGCCGACGGGAAGCGGTTCCAGGTGCGGAGCCGCGTGGATACGCCGGAGGAGATGAACTACTACCGGCACGGCGGGATCCTGCAGTACGTGTTGCGGCAGCTGGCGGCTGGGCGCTGACGGTCCGCATCCTCTACAACCCGGCGTCCGGGCGTGGACGCGGCGAGCGGGCGATCGGCGCCATCCGGGCGGCATTCGCCCGCTTCGGCTTCGACGACCTGCGCGCGACGCGCGAGGCCGGAGACGAGGCGCGGCTCGCTGAGGAGACGATGCGCGACGGCGTCGAGACGCTCGTCGTCGCCGGGGGGGATGGCACCGTCTCCAAGTGCGCGGTGGTGCTCGCCCGCGCCGGCGCGCCGACGCGCCTAGCGATCCTGGCCGCCGGCACGGGGAACGACTTCATCAAGAACTTCGCGACGGCGCCGCGCGACGCGGCGACCCTCGCCGCGCGCCTCGCCGGCGGGATCGGCGACCGGCGCGTGGACGTGCTCCGCGTCGACGATCGCTGGTTCCTGAACGTCGTCGGGTTCGGGTTCGACGTCGCGGTGCTCGCCGCGAGCAACCGGACGCGCTGGCTCAAGGGTCCGGCGGTCTACGTCGGCCACGCCGTTCGCGAGCTCTTCCGCTTCCCCGGCCTCGAGTTCGGCGTGGACGGCGAGGCGCCGAAGCGGCGGTTGATCGCCGCGCTCTCCAACGGCGCCTGGTTCGGCGGGACCTTTCAGATCGCGCCGGGCGCGGTGGTCGACGACGGCCAGCTCGACCTCGTGATGGTGGACGACGTGCCGCCGCTCCGGCGCGTGCCGCTCCTCGCCGGGGTGCTGCGTGGGACCCACGGACGGAGCCCGCATTGCACGCGTCGCCGCGCCCCGAGCTTCCGGCTCTCCTTCGGCGAACCGCCGTGGATGGACGCCGACGGGGAGCTCGTGCGGGCGGGCGGTCGCGAGGTCGAGGTGGCGGTCGTGCCTAGCGCGCTGCGGATCGTCGCCCCAGACTAGAGGCATGAGACACTCCAGACTCCTCGTCGCGGCGGCGGCCGCGCTGGTGCTCGCGGCACCGGCACGCGCCCAGGACCCCGCGCCGGACCCGGGACCGAAGGTCGGCGACATGGCGCCCGACTTCGTCCTCCCGGCTTCGACCAAGGACGGGCTCCGTTCGAGTCCCCTCCGCCTCACCGACCTCCGCGGACAAGTCGTCGTCCTCGCCTTCTTCCCGAGGGCGAGGACCGGTGGCTGAACGGCCCAAATGGAGGCGTACCGTGATCAGTACGCCACGATCTTCAACGGTGGGAACGGCGTGACGGTGCTGGCGATCAGCACCGATGCGGACACCACCCAGCAGAGCTGGGCCCAGGAGAAGGGGTTCCCGGTGACGTTCGTCAGCGACAGCGTCGGCGGGGCGGGCGCCTCGTACAACGTGCTCCGCACGCCGGCGAACCCGACGGCGCGGAAGTCGTTCGGTCGCGTCGTCTTCGTCATCGGCAAGGACGGGCGGATCGCGCACGTGATCCGGCCCTTCCGTGAGCTCTCGGCCGATGCCTACACCGAGCTCGGCGAGGCCGTGAAGAAGGCCCGCGGAGGCTGACCAGGCATTGGCCGAACGGGACGTCGCGGAGGAGTTGCGCGGGTACTTCGAGGCGGCGCTCGCCGCCGCCGATCCCGCGCGGGTCGTCCGCGACGGACTCGCCGAACGCGAAGTGGTCCTGGAACTCGGGCGGGACCGACCACACTGGATCATCGCCCTCGGAAAGGCCGCGCCCGCCATGGCGGGGGCGGCCGTTTCGCATTGTGCCGACGCCGGGCTCACGGTCGCAGGCGGTCTCGTCGTCGGCGCGGGGGCGGAGGACGCCGGTGCGGACGCCGGTGCGGACGAGACGCGTCGAGCGAACGACACCTCGCGCTCGGCGACGGTAGAGCGCCTCGTCGGCGACCATCCGGTCCCCGGCGTGCGATCCGCGTACGCCGCCGAGCGGCTCGCGGCGATCACCGAACGAATCGGGCGCGACGACGTCGTGCTGTTGCTGCTCTCCGGCGGCACGTCGAGCCTCGTCGGGGCGCCGATCGAAGGCGTTCGCACCGAGGACCTCGCGGCGCTCCACGCCCTGCTCCTCGGCGCCGGCGTGCCGATCTCGCGGATCAATGCGGTGCGGAAGCGCTTCTCGCGCTGGGGGGCGGGACGGCTCGCCGCCGCACTCGAGTGCGCGCGGGTGATCCCGATCCTTCTCGCCGACGTGCCGAACGAGGACCCGGCGATGATCGGCTCCGGCCCGGTCTCACCCGACCCGCTCGAGGCGCGGCACGTCGAGCGGATCCTCCGCGACGCGGGGATCGCGGTGCAGGTGCCGCTCTCGGTGGCGTCGGCGATCGGGGCGATGCGCGCCGGCGTGATGCCGGAGACGCCGAAGGCCGGGCATCCCGCGTTCGCGCGGGTCGAGGAGCCCTACGTCGTCGGGAACTCGGTCGCCCTCGAGGCGGTCGCCGCCGCCGCGCACGCGAACGGCCGCGCCCCGGTGCTGCTCTCGCGCACGGCGCTCCAAGGGGACGCGACGGCGGCGGGGCGCGCGATCGCGCACTCCCTCGCGCGCGCATCGCGCGGGAGCTGCCTCATCTGGGGCGGCGAGACGACGGTCCGCCTCCCGGCGGACCACGGGCTGGGCGGTCGGTGCGAGCAGCTCGCACTCAGCGCGGCGGAGGTGCTCGACGACCTCGACGCGCAGGACGGCTGGTTGCTGGCGGCGGGCACCGACGGGCGCGACGGGCCGGCGCCGGCGTCGGGCGCGATCGTCTCGCGCTCGACGTGGCGCCGGAGCGCCGAACAGGGCGGCGAGCCGGCGCGCTCGCTCAAGCGCTGCGACGCTTTCGCGGCGCTCGTCGCCGCCGGCGCGATCCTTCCCGCCCGCGCGACCGGCACGAACGTGATGGACGTCGTGGTAGCGGTGCGTGGTTGATCTGGTGAAATTCCCGCGATGCCAGAGCCGCGCGCCCCGTTCACCGTCGCCCTGATCCAGGACGGCGTCGCCGCCTCCGCGGCGGCGACGCTCGCGGCCACCGAGGCGCGCATCCGCGCGGCGCACGCGAAGGGCGCGCAGGTGATCTGCCTCAAGGAGCTCTTCAACGCGCCGTACTTCTGCAAGAAGCTCGACGCATCGCGCTTCGACCTCGCCGAGCCGATCCCGGGGCCGACCACGGAACGGATGCAGGCGCTGGCACGGGAACTCGCGGTCGTGCTCGTGGTGCCGATCTACGAGCGGCAGGCGCCGGGCGTCTACCGCAACAGCGCGGCCGTGATCGACGCCGACGGCACGCTGCTCGGCGTCTATCGCAAGATGCACATCCCGCACGACCCGCTCTTCGAGGAGAAGTACTACTTCGCCCCGGGGGAGGCGTCGCGACCGACGCAGCCGGCGGGTGTGTCCGGGCCGTCGGCCGAGGCGGGGGGCTTCATGGCGTGGAAGACCCGCTACGCGACGATCGGCGTGCTGATCTGCTGGGACCAGTGGTATCCGGAAGGGGCGCGGATCACCGCGCTGCTCGGGGCCGAGGTCCTGATCTACCCGACGGCGATCGGGTGGCACCCGGCGGAGAAGGCGGAGTGGGGCCGGGCGCAGGTGGACGCGTGGCGCACGGCGCAGCGCGCGCACGCGATCGCCAACGGCGTCTTCGTCGCCGCACCGAACCGCGCCGGCTTCGAGCCGGAGGCGGGGACCGACGGCCTCGAGTTCTTCGGGCACTCGTTCGTCTGCGACCCGTTCGGACGCGTGCTGGCGCAGGCGGAGACCGGCGACGCGACGCTGATCGCGACGTGCGACCCGGCGCTGATCGAGTCCACGCGCCGCAACTGGCCCTTCCTCCGCGACCGGCGCGTGGACGCCTACGGGCCGATCCTCAGCCGCTGGCTCGGCGCGTAGGCCGCGCGCACGGTGCCGAAGCGGGATCCGGATCCCCCGATGAGCGGCACGGCCGCGTCCGCCGGCATCCGCTGGCCGGCGGAATGGGAGCGCCACGAGGCGACCTGGATCGCGTGGCCGCACCACGAGCCGGACTGGCCGGGGAAGTTCGAGCCGATCCGCTGGGTGTACGCCGAGGTCGTGCGCGCGCTCGCCCCGCACGAGCCGGTGCACATCCTCTGCCACGACGAGGCGACCGAGGAACAGGCCTGGCACTGCCTGCAGATGCACGAGGTCAAGAAGACCCGCTATCACCTGCACCGCTGCGCGACCGACCGCGTCTGGACGCGGGATTCGGGCCCCACCGGCGTGCAGCTCGCGGACGGGAGCGTGCGGCTCGTCCACTGGGACTTCAACGCGTGGGCGAAGTACGAGAACTTCTCCCACGACCGGAAGGTCGGCGCGGTGGTCGCCGAGCTCACTGGCCTGGCGCGCCACGAGCCGCTGCGTCCCGACGGGAAGGGGCGCGTGGTACTCGAGGGAGGCGGGATCGAGACCGACGGCGCGGGCACGATGCTCGTGACCGAGGAGTGGCTCCTCTCGAAGGTGCAGGTGCGGAACCCCGGCCTCGGGCGCGCCGAGTACGAGCGGGTCTTCGCCGACGAGCTGGGGATCACGCGGACGATCTGGCTCGGCGAGGGGTGCGTCGGCGACGACACGCACGGTCACGTGGACGACATCGCCCGGTTCGTGGCGCCGGGGGTGGTGGTGCTCGCGCACGAGGAGGATCCGGCCGACGAGAACCACCGCCGGTCGCTCGACAACCTCCAGCGGCTCGCGAAGGCGACGGACGCGGCGGGGAACCCGATCCGGACGGTGACCCTGCCCTACCCCCGTCCGGTGGTGATGGACGGCGCGCGGCTGCCCGCGAGTTATGCCAACTTCTACGTCGCCAATGGCATCGTCATCGTCCCGACCTTCAACGACCGCAACGACCGCGTGGCGCTGAACACGCTCTCGGAGCTCTTCCCCGACCGCGAGGTCGTCGGCATCCACGCGGTGGACCTCGTGTGGGGGCTCGGCACGCTGCACTGCCTCACCCAGCAGCAGCCGGCGGCGCGCGGACGGCGCGGCAAGGGGCGCGGATGAGCGACCGCCCGCGCGCGACCCCGGGCGACGCGCCGCGCGACGCGCTCCTCGAGACGCTGCGGCAGCGGCTCGGGTCGCAGTACGCGATCGAGGGCCTGCTCGGCCAGGGCGGGATGGGGAGCGTGTACCGGGCGCGGGACCTCACCCTCGACCGTCCCGTCGCGATCAAGGTGATCGGCGGCGACGTCGCGACGAACCCGCAGCTCCGCGAGCGCTTCCTGCGCGAGGCGCGGACCGTCGCGAAGCTCCGCCACCCCAACATCGTCGCGGTGTACAGCGCCGGCGACGCCGGCGGGATCCTCTACTTCGCGATGGAGCTCGTGCCGGGGGAGTCGCTGCGCGACCTCCTCGCGCGCGAGGGGCGGGTAGAGCCCCAGCGGGGGGAGCGGATCCTCCACGAGCTCGCGCTGGCGCTCGACTACGCGCACGCGAACGGGATCGTCCACCGCGACGTGAAGCCCGAGAACATCCTGCTCGACCGCGACACCGGCCGGGCGATGCTGACCGACTTCGGCGTGGCGCACGCGCTCGAGGGCGACGGGCGCATGACCGGCACCGGGATGATCCTCGGGTCGCCGCGGTACATGAGCCCGGAGCAGGCGAGCGGCGAGACGACGCTCGATGGCCGCAGCGACCTCTACTCGCTCGCGCTGGTCGGCTACGAGATGTTCACGGGCAAGCCGGTGGTGGACGCCGGCAACGTCGCGGGGATGCTGGTGAAGCACCTGACCGAGACGCCGAAGCCGCTCGCGGACGCGGCGGCCGCCGCGCCGGAAGGGGTGGCGACGGCGATCGACCGGGCGCTCGCGAAGGACCGCGCCGACCGGTGGAACAACGGCCGGGAGATGGCCGAGGTGATCGGGATGGCATGGACCCCCGCCGGGATCACGTCCGGCGGCGGCACCCGCGCCGGCGGCCTGACCCGCGTGCCGATGCCGCGCCTGTCGCCCGCGCGGCGACGGCTCTTCGCGGCGATCGCGTTCGGGAGCGGCCTGGCGGTCCTCGCGCTCATCCTGCTCACGGGGCGTGACGGTCCGCCGCGGGGCGTGGACCCGCGCCGCTCGTACGCGGTGATGCCGTTCGAGGTGCAGTCGGGGAATCGCGACGTCACGTGGCTCCGCGACGGGGCGGTGAACATGCTCACGCTCGCGATGAACCAGTGGCACGACCTCACCGTCGCCGACTACGAACAGACGATGGTGCTGGTGCGCGAGGCGGGGCTCGAGGACCGGCGCGTGGACCTCGACCGTGCGCGGGAGATCGCGCGGCGCGCCGGCGCATGGACGGTGGTCACCGGGACGATCACGACGACGACCGACTCGCTCCGGGTGGACGCGCGGCTCTATGACGTCGCGAGCGGCCGATCGCTCGACACTGACACGACCGCGTCGATCGCGCTCACCGACGATCCGCGTCCGCTGTTCGAGGGGGTGGCGCGGTTCCTCCTCGGGGTGGCCGGCGGAGAGGCGAGCACCTCGCTGGACCTCTCGGCGGCGACCACCCGCTCGGTCGTCGCGTACCGCGCGTACCTCGAGGGGACGAAGGCGCTCTTCGGCTGGCGCCTCCGGGACGCGGACTCGCTGTTCCAGGTGGCGATCGGCGCCGACTCGACCTTCGCGCTCGCGTGGCACAAGCGGTCCCAGGCGCTGGGGTGGGGAGACGCGCTGGGACCGGAGTACCTCCAGAGCGCGCAGCGCGCCGCGCAGCTCGCCGATCGGCTCCCGGCGCGGGAGCGCGCCCTCGTGCGCGGCCACGAGGCGCTGTCGCGGGGGCTCGCGACGCAGCTTGCGGGTTCGGCGGATGGGCGCTCGGCGTTGCGCGAGGCCCAGGGCATCTACGCCGGACTCATCGCGTCGGACTCGTCGGTGGCGGAGGCGTGGTACGGCCTGGCCGATGCGCTCTTCCACGAGCAGGACAACGCCGATTCCCTCCCCCAAGTGATGCGGCGACTCACCGGCTCGGTGCGCGCCTTCAGGCACACGCTCGCCCTCGACTCGACGTTCCACCTCGCCTACTCGCACCTGGTGCAGATGCACCAGAACTTCTCCAACACCGGGAACTTCCTCGTGCTCGTCGGCGACTCGATGCGCTTCTTCGGCGACTCGGCTTCCGTCCGCGCCGCCGGCGGGCCGGCGCAAGTCGCCGTGCTCCGGGAGCGCACGCGCGAGGAGGGGCTCGCCCTCGCACGGCGCTGGGTGCGGGCCGACCCCGATGCGGTGCTCCCGTACCTCCAACTCGCGCAGGGCTACGTGAGCGCCGGCCGCACCGACTCGGCCATCGCCACCCTCCAGCGCGCCCGCGCCCGCCCGGGCCTCGACGACCCGGGCCTCGGGTTCATCCTCGGTGGCTACCAGCTCGTCGCCGACGACTCGGCGGCCTCGACCACCTTCCGCGAGCTCGTCGCCAACACCTCGCCGGAGGCGATGCGCCGGGTCTCGTTCAACCAGCGGATCGGCGCCCTCGGGCTCGCCCTCTCGGGTGCGGCGGCGAGCGGAAGCGAGGAATTGCTGTCGCGGACCGAGCAGCTCTTCCAGCGCACCGACTCGGTCTTCCCGGGATCGCCGATCCCCACGAGCGAGGCACTGCGCCCGTATGCGGTCGTGCTCCGCGCCGCGATGCGCGGCGCGATCAGCGACGCCGAGCGCGTCGAGGTGACTCGCGCGATCGCGCAGGTCGAGCGGATCACGGGCCCGGGGAGCTTCCAGCGGCGCGCGGGCGCGATCCCGATCGCCTACGTGACGTACCTCCTCACGAGGGACACCACGTTCTCGGCGATGGTGCGCCGCCTGCAACCCAACCAGCCCTACCCGGAACTCGACGCGCGCGATGCGCTGATCCGCGGGGACACGGCGGCCGCACGCCGCGTGGCAGCGACCTTCACACGCGGCGACTCCGTGGCGAACTCGAGGCTCGGCATGGCAGGGATGCGGACCGTCGTCCGCGCCGAGGTCATCGAGGACCTCGGGGACCCCGTCGAGGCCGCGGCCCAGTACGAGGCCCTCCACCCGTCGCGGTTCAACACGTCGTTCGTGGACCCGGGCTTCGCGGTCTACGTCCGGTCGTTCGCGGCCCGGGCGCGGCTCTACGAACAGATCGGCGAGCGCGACAAGGCCATCGCCGCGTGGGAGGAGTTCCTGCGCCGCTGGTCGAAGGGCGACCGGATCACCGAACCCGCCAGGGAGGAGGCGCGAGAGGCGCTCCGTCGCCTCCGCGAATCCACCCCGACCCGCCGCCCGTGATGCTGCCGCGCGTCCGCTTCACCAGCGCCTCCTTCATCGCGATGCTCCTGCTCGCCGGATGCGGCGACGGGGGCGGCGCCGTGCGCCTCGGGATGGCGGGTCCGTTCGAGGAAGGATTCGGCATCGCCAACCGGCGCGGCGCCGAGCTCGCGGTCGCCGAGATCAACGCGGCGGGCGGCGTGGACGGCGATTCGCTCGTCCTCGAGTTCCAGGATGACCGGGGCGACGGCTCGCGCGCCGCCGAGATCGCCCAGCGCTTCGTGGACGACCCGGCGATCCTGGCGGTCGTGGGCCACGTGACGTCGGGCGCGATGATGGCCGCCGCCAAGGTCTACGACGGAAGGCTCCCGGCGGTCGCGACGACGGCCTCCTCGGCGGCGCTCACGGGGATCTCTCCGTGGGCGTTCCGCGTGATCTCGAGCGACTCCGCGAACGGCGTGGACCTCGCGCGGTTCGCCCAGCGCCTCGGAAAGCGGCGCGTGGCGATCCTCTACGAGAACGACGCGTACGGACGCGGACTCGCGGACAACTTCCGCCGCGGTCTCCCCGGCGACGTCATCGCGTTCGACCCGATCCCGGCGGACGGCGCCAACGCGGCGCTCTACGTCGAGTGGCTGCGCGCGCGCCGGCCCGACCTGGTCTTCGTCGCGGGCACCGAGCGGTCCGGGATCGAGGTCCTGCGCGCCGCCAAGGCGCAGCAGCTCGAGGCCGACTTCCTCGGTGGCGACGGCTGGACCGGCGTGGTCGCCGATCCCGTGGCCGCCGAGGGCGCCCTCGTCGGCGCCCCGTTCACGGCGCTCGACCCGCGCCCTGAGGCCCAGCGCTTCGTCGAGGCGTTCCGCGCGCGATTCGCCGGTGCAGAGCCCGACGGGAACGCGGCGCTCGCGTACGACACGGTGAAGCTCCTCGCCGCCGCGGTCGGCGCCGCGGGACGCGACCGCGAGGCGATCCGCGACTGGCTCGCGGCCCGGCAGGATGAGGGCGCGTTCCCCGGTGTGACCGGGGCGATCACATTCCTCGAGACCGGCGACCCCATCGGCAAGTCGTTCGTGATGACGCGGATCGTCGGCGGACGCCTGGCGCCGGCCGAGCGGGGCACGCCGTGAACTTCCTGTCGCTCGGTACCATCCGTAGCCGCCTCATCGCCGGCTTCACCGCGCTCGTCGTGCTGCTCCTGTTCGCCGGCACAGTCGCCCGCATCGCGATCGGCGCGGTGAGCGCCGAGATCGGCGGCACGTTGGCGTCTGTCCGGCGGGAGACCGCGCTCACGGCGACGCTCACGACGGAGGTCACGCGGGAGCTCGCCGCCGCCGCGCGATTCATCGACCGCGCCGGGGATGCCGACCGCGCGACCTTCCGTGTCGCGGGGTGGACCGCGCACGCGGCCCTCCGCGACCTGAACGACAGCCCGGGCCTCACCGCGACCGAACTCGGGCTCATCGCCACGATCGACGAGCGACTCTCGGCGATCGAGGTCGGGCTCGCCCAGGCGATGCTCCTCCGCGACCTCGGACGCCCGGACGCTGCAGCCGCACGCGCCGACACCGCGCTGGCGGCGGAGTCGCAGCTGACCGGCGACGTCGCACGCCTCTCCGCGCTCCGCTCGCAGCAACTCGACGACGCGACACAGGCGCTCCTCGCCGCGTCGCGCCGACGGCAGCAGCTGCTCATCGCCGTCATCGTCGGCGCCATCGTGCTCGGGATCGTGACGTTCGTGAGTACCGTGCGCTCGATCGCGGGGCCGCTCGCCCAGCTCGTCGCGCATGCGCGCTCGCTCAGCGACGGTCGGCTCGACATCCGCACGGAGGGCGACCTTCCCGGCGAGTTCCAGGAGCTCGCGGAGGCGATGAACACGACCGCCGCCTCCCTCGCGAGAGTGGCGAGCGTCGCGAGCGCGACCAGCGAGGAGGTCGCGACCTCGGCGCACCAGCTCACCTCCGCAGCGGAGCAGATCTCGCTCGCCGCGACGCAGACCGCGACCGCGATGAGCGAGGTCACCGAGGGCGCCGAGGTCCAGGTGTCCTCGCTGCGCGACGCCGACGCGTCCCTCCAGACGGTGCGCGAGCGCGCGCACGAGGTCCGCGCCGGGGCCGAGGAGGTCGCCGACCTCGCGCAGGGGATCGAGGAACAGGCGCGGCAGAAGCGCGCCGAGATCGCGCGCGCCCGCACGCTGCTGATCGAGATCCGGCAATCGGTGGACCGAGCGGCCGCCGAGGTGCGGGAGTTGAACCAGACCGCCGAGGGGATCAACCGGTTCGTCGGCATCGTGAGCCGGATCGCGGAGCAGACGAACCTGCTCTCGCTCAATGCGGCGATCGAGGCGGCGCGCGCGGGCTCGGCGGGGCGCGGGTTCGCCGTGGTCGCCGACGAGGTCCGCAAGCTCGCCGACCAGGCGCAGGAGGCGGCCGATGACGTCATCCAGCTCACCGCGGTCGTGACCCGGCGGGTCTCGTCCACCACGACGGCGATGGAGACGGGAGCGGGGCGCGTCGCCGAGATCGAGTCGGTCTCCGCGGGAATCGACGCTGCCCTGGCCACCATCGGCACCGGAGCCGAGCAGACCCGCACCGCCGCTGCGGGCCTCGGCGAGGCCGCGACCGCGAACGTCGGCGCGGTCAACGTCGCCGCCGCGGGGATCTCGCAGGCGGCGCGGACCGCCGAAGGCCACGCGGCCGCGGCACAGCAGGTGAGCGCCAGCACGCAGGAGCAGAGCGCCGCATGCGAGGAGATGTCGAGCGCCGCCTCCGCGCTCCTGGCGGGGTCGGTCCGGCTGAAGGAGATCGTCGCCGGGCTCCGCGCGGGGTGACGCGGTGCCGCTCGCATCGCTCGCGCAGGTCGCGCCGGGGAGCCCGGCGGTGCTCCTCCTTTCCGGTGGGCTCGACTCCACCACCTTGCTGGCGCTCGCGACGCGCGCCGGCTATGCCGTCCACGCGCTGACCTTCCGCTACGGTCAGCGGCACGAGCTCGAGATCGACCGGGCCAGCGCCGCGGCCGCTCGGTGGAAGGTCGCGCGACACCTCGTCGTGGACATCGACCTGCGGCGGTTCGGCGGGTCGGCCCTCACCGCAGACATCGACGTCCCGAAGGCTCGCGACCTCGCGTCGCCGTCCGACGGGATCCCAGTCACCTACGTCCCCGCCCGGAACACGATCTTCCTCTCGTATGCGCTGGCGTGGGCCGAGGTGCTGGCCGCGCGCGACATCTTGATCGGCGTGAATGCGCTCGACTACAGCGGGTACCCGGACTGCCGCCCGGAGTACATCGCGGCCTACGAGCGGATGGCGAACCTCGCGACCCGCGCCGGCATCGAGGGGACGCTGCCGACGCGGATCCTCACGCCCCTCATCGCGCTCTCGAAGGCGGACATCATCCGCACCGGCCTCGCGCTCGGCGTGGACTACGCGGGGACGCTCTCGTGCTACGATCCGTCAGCCGACGGGACACCGTGCGGCCGCTGCGACGCGTGCGCGCTGCGGGAGAAAGGGTTCCGGGAGGCGCTACATTCCGGCACCGAGGGCGCGGCCTGAGCAGTCGCGCGGTCCCTTCCCGCCGAACCCCGATGTACACCGTCAAGGAGATCTTCTACACGATCCAGGGTGAGGGCATCCAGGCCGGCCGGCCGGCGGTGTTCTGCCGCTTCGCGGGATGCAACCTCTGGACGGGTCGCGAGTCGGACCGCGCGAGCGCGGTCTGCGACTTCTGTGACACCGACTTCGTCGGCGTGGGGCCGGACGGGGGGCGGTTCGCGACGGCCGCCGAGCTCGCAGATGCCGTCGCCTCGCGTTGGCCCGCCGGGGAGGGGGGGCGCCCGTTCGTCGTGTGCACGGGGGGTGAACCCCTCCTCCAGCTCGACGAGAAGGGGATCGCGGCACTCCACGCGCGGGGGTTCGAGGTAGCGGTCGAGACCAACGGCACGCAGCCGCTCCCGCGGGGTCTCGACTGGGTGTGCGTGAGTCCCAAGGCGGACGCTCCCCTCGTGATCGGGGGGGGCGACGAACTGAAGCTGGTCTTCCCGCAACCGAAGGCCCCTCCCGAGCGGTTCCTCGGCCTCGACTTCCGCCACTGGCTCCTGCAACCGATGGATGGGCCGGCCCTACGGGAGAACACCGAGGCGGCCGTCGCCTACTGCCTGGGGCACCCGCGGTGGCGGCTCTCGGTGCAGACGCACAAGGTGCTCGGCATCAGGTAGCGTCTCCCGCGGACGCGCACTGCCGGGGGGCCCTGTATTGACGCCCGCACCCACGGCACGGACATTTGACCCGTCCACGGCTGCGCGTGCCCCCCGGGTCGCGCGCCCGTCGCGTCGAGCCGCATCCCGCGGCTCCCACATACCAGGCACTTCGAGGTGTCACTCGTATGCGAATCCGTCTCGTCAGCAAGGTGCTCGCGATCCTCGGCCTCTGCGCCGCCGCGGGTGCCGCCGACGCCCAATCGGGGACCATCGCCGGCCGCGTGACGCAGGCCGAGTCTGGGGCGCCGATCCCCTCCGTACAGGTCGCGGTCTATAGTGGGGCCTCGATCGTGGGCGCGCCGGTACAGACCGGCGAGGACGGCTCGTTCCGGATCGCGAATGTCCCGGTCGGCACGTACGCGGTGCTCGCGACCCGCATCGGATTCGTCGCGCGTCGCACCGAGGGCATCTCGGTGACCGCTGGGGCGACCACGACGGCAAACCTCACGCTCGTGGCGGTGGCGGAGCAGCTCAACCCGGTGGTCTCCACGTCCGTGCGCGGCGTGGGCGGCGAGAAGATCCTCGAGTCGCCGAACGCCATCTCGGTGGTCTCGGCCGACCGGATCGAGGAGCGCCCCGCGGTGACCGTGACGGACCATCTGAAGGCCCAGCCGGGTCTCTCGATCTCCAACGGCGGCATCGCGCAGGCGAACATCGTGTCGCGCGGGTTCAACAATGCGTTCTCGACCACGATGCTCATGCTGCAGGACTACCGCTTCGCCGGGGTCCCGTCGTTGCGCGTGAACGTACCGTTCCTCTTCACCGGCGTCGGCGAGGACATCGACCGGATCGAGGTGCTCCAGGGCCCGGCCTCCGCGCTCTACGGCCCGAACTCGGGGTCGGGCGTGCTGCACGTGATCACGAAGTCGCCGTTCCAGTCCCAGGGCACCACGTTGACGCTCGACGGCGGCGAGCGGTCGCTGATGCGCGTCGGCGTGCGCCACGCCGGCACGATCGGTGGGGAGAAGTGGGGCTACAAGGTGTCCGGCGAGTACTTCACGGCGAAGGACTGGGAGTACACGGACCCGAACGACACGATCACGATCGCCAGCGTCCCGACGTCCGGTCCGCTGTATGTGGCGCATCCCCAGGTGCCGACGAGCCGCGTCGGCCAGGCGAAGGTCCGCGACCACGACCTGCTGCGCTACTCGGGCGAGGCGCGCCTCGACTACCGGCCGAACGACGACATGGAGTCCATCACGACCTTCGGCTACTCCAAGATCGGCAGCGCGATCGAGATCACGACGACGTTCGGTCCCGCCCAGGTGATCGACTGGAGCTACACGAACTTCCAGCAGCGGGTGCGCTACAGGAACACGTTCGCCCAGGTGTTCTACAACGCCTCGGACGCGGGCAACTCCAGCGCCGATGACGTCGGCGGCACGTACTACCTCCGCTCCGGCATCCCGGTCGTGGACCAGTCCAGCGTGCTCGTGGCGCAGCTCCAGCAGGGGCTGAACTTCGGCGAGACGCGCCTCACGGGTGGCGTGGACTACATCGCGACGCGCCCGAAGACCGCTGGCACGATCATGGGACGCAACGAGGAGGATGATTCCATCAACGAGGTGGGCGCGTACCTCCAGACCACGCACCCGCTCTCGGAGAAGGTGGACTTCACCGGCGCCGTCCGGGCCGACATGAACTCCCGGATCGAGGGGACGCAGTTCTCGCCGCGGGCCGCGATCATCTACAAGGCGAGCCCGACGTCGAACTTCCGCCTCACGTACAACCGCGCATTCAACTCGCCGGCATCGTTCTCCTGGTTCCTCGACCAGTGGTCGGGTCGCTCGGCGAATCTCGGCCCCCTCGGCAACAACCCCCTCGAGGCGTCAACGGAGATCCGCATCTTCGGCAACCCGGCGAAGGACGGATGGCATTATGATCGCGGCTGTGTCCCGGCGGTGAGCGGCGGCCTCTGCATGCGCGCCGGCGGCGCCGTCGCACCGGCGGCGGCCCCGGTCACGCTGCAGGGACTGATGGCGGGTGGACTCGCCGCGCAGATCGCCGCGGGGTGGGCCGCGACCTTCGGCCTCAACGGCACCCAGCAGGCCAACCTGCAGGCCGCGCTCGCGGGCCTCGCGCCGACTCCCGCCTCCTACGGCACGATCCTGCGCGACCTCAACATCCAGCCCAACTCCCCGGCCCTCCCGATCTCGGCGGCGCAGGACCTCTCGCCGCTCGGCGCGAACTTCTCCAATACCTGGGAGATCGGATACAAGGGCCTCATCGGTGACCGGTTCCGGCTCTCGGTGGACTACTGGTACCAGATCCGGCCGGCGGAACCGACCGTGCAGCTGATCCCGCAGGTCGTCTTCGCCGACCCCGCGACGCTCGGCGCATACCTCGGCGCGGGCGGGACGGGACTGACCGCCGCGATGGCGGGCAACGGCATCCCGGCGCCCGCGATCGGTCCGACCATCACCGCGCTCACGACGACGCTTGCGGGGATCCCGGCCGGTGTGCTGCAGATGGATAACGATCTCTACGACAAGACCTACCTCGTCTACACCTACCGCAATGCGGTCGGCCAGGTGGACGTCCGCGGCGTGGACATCGCGATGGACTACATCCTCTCCGATGCCTTCACGGTCGAGGCGACCTATTCGAACCTGAACCGCAACGTGATCCCGACGGCGCCCGGCGCCACTGAAGCGAATCCGCTGGTGGCGAACGCGCCGAAGCACCGCGCCACGGCGACGGTCCGCTACCAGAACGCGATGCGCTCGCTCTCGAGCGAGGTGCGCGTGCGGTACTACGACGCGATGGACGTGAACTCCGGCGTGTACAACAACTTCGGCCAGGGTACGCCGGTGCCGTACGAGCGGGTGCCGGTGAACTTCTTCCTCGATGCCGGGTTCTCGTGGCGGCTCCCCTTCGGACAGAACGTCCGCTGGGCCCTCAACGGGACGAACCTGCTGGGCAGCGAGGTGCCGTCGTTCATCGGCGTGCCGGCGGTCGGCCGGCTCGTGACGACGCGCATCCAGTACAGCTTCTAGCGGGCGGCTGCCGGCGGCGAGCGTGCCGCCGGCGCGAAGGACGATCGCAGCGCGGGGTGGGCCGTTCGGCCTACCCCGCGCTGCTTATCTTCCACGAGTGCTCGTCCTCCTCGACCCCACTCGGCGGCCGGTGATCGGCCACCGTGGCGCGCGCGCCCGTGTTCCGGAGAACACGCTCCCCTCGTTCTCCCACGCGGTCGCCGCCGGGGTGGACGCGCTCGAGTTCGACCTCCATCTCTCGCGCGACGGCGTGCCGGTGGTGATGCACGACCCGACCCTCGACCGCACCACCGACCGTGCGGGGCGCATCGCCGACCTCACCGTCAAGGAACTCGCACGCGTGGACGCCGGAGCGACCTTCACGACCGATGGTGGCCGCACCTTCCCGTTCCGTGCGCAGGGGATCCACGTGCCCACGCTCGAGGAGGTCCTGGACGCGCACCCAAGCATTCCGCTGATCATCGAGATCAAGGTGCTGGCCGCGGCCCGGCCCGTACTCGACATCCTGCAGCGCCGTGGCGACGTGGACCGCGTCCTCATCGGGAGCTTCGTGGACGACGCGCTCCGGCCCTTCGCCGAGGCGGGGATCCCGGTGAGCACACCGCCCGGCGTCCTCTCGCGCCTGTACCTCCCCGCCCTCCTCGGGCACCGGCCGCGCGAGTTCCCCTTCGCCGCGATGTGCATCCCGCGCCACCATCGCGGACTCCCGCTCCCGATCGGCTCGTTCGCGAAGGTGATGGCACGACTCGGCCGCCCGGTGCATATCTGGACCGTGAACGACGCCGCCGTCGCCCGCCGCCTCTGGGCGCGGGGCGTCCGCGGCATCATCAGCGACGACCCGGCGACGATCCTCGCCGAGCGAAAGAGGGCCGCATGACCGCGCCGGCGACACCTGAGAAGCCACCCGAGAAGCGCAAGACGAACTACAAGGCCGCCTGGGGCGAGACCCGCAAGCTGATGTGGCAGCACCGCGGCTCGCTCGCGGCCGGCCTCGTCCTGATGCTCGTGAACCGGCTCTCGGGGCTCGTCCTCCCGGGGAGCGCGAAGTGGCTCATCGACGATGTGCTCACTGGCCGCCGCGTCGAGCTGCTGGGGCCGATCGCGATCGCCGCCGGCGTCGCGACCCTGCTCCAGGCCTCGAGCTCGTTCGCGCTCTCGCAGGTGATCTCCGTGGCGGCGCAGCGCGCGATCACCGACCTCCGCCGGCGCGTTCAGGCGCACATCCTCCGGCTGCCGGTCACCTTCTTCGATTCCACGCAGAGCGGCGTGCTGATCAACCGCGTGATGCTCGACGCGGAGGGGATCCGCAACCTGATCGGGACCGGGATCGTTCAGCTCGTCGGCGGCCTCGTCACGGCGACGATCGCGCTCAGCTACCTCTTCTGGCTCAACTGGTTCCTCACGGCGATCACGATCCTCTTCATCGGCGTGTTCGGCGCGGTGCTGGCGTACGCCTTCGCGCGGCTGCGGCCGATCTTCCGCGAGCGGTCGAAGATCCAGGCCGAGGTCTCCGGCCGCCTCGGCCAGGCGATGGGCGGGGCGCGCATCGTGAAGGTGTACACGGCGGAGAAGCGCGAGGAGATCGTGTTCACGCGTGGCGTGCACCGCTTGTTCCGCAATATCGCCTCGACGATCACGGGCACGAGCGCGATTGGCGCGGTGAGCACGGTCATCATCGGCGCGGTCGGCGTCCTGATCCTCCTCGTGGGCGGCCGCGCCGTCATCGCGGGGACGATGACGCTGGGCGACCTCGTCTCGTACATCTTCTTCGTCGGCCTCGTCTCGTTCCCGGTCGTCCAGCTGGCGCACATCGGGACGCAGATCAGCGAGGCGTTCGCCGGACTCGACCGGATCCGGGAGATCTTCGAGACGGGCACCGAGGACGACGACGACGCGCGGCGCGATGCGCTCCGCCGGGTGGATGGCGACGTCGCGTTCGAGGATGTCTGGTTCGAGTATCGTCCGGGGATCCCCGTGCTCCGCGGGATCT
This sequence comes from uncultured Gemmatimonas sp., assembly GCA_964650715.1. GTDB lineage: Bacteria > Gemmatimonadota > Gemmatimonadetes > Gemmatimonadales > Gemmatimonadaceae > Pseudogemmatithrix. Next base: position 17,812 of record CAZYUL010000011.1, read on the forward strand.
CCTTCACCGCGACCGCCGGCACGACGACCGCACTCGTCGGCTCGAGCGGCTCGGGCAAGAGCACGCTCATCTCGCTGATCCTCGCCTTCAACCGCCCGCTCAGGGGCCGCGTGACGATCGGCGGGCAGGACCTCACGACCCTGCGGCTCCGCGACTATCGCGCCACGCTCGGCGTCGTGCTCCAGGACAACTTCCTCTTCGACGGGACGATCGCCGAGAACATCGCCTTCTCGAAGCCAGGGGCGACCCACGCCGAGGTTCGCGAGGCAGCGAGGATCGCGAACTGCGAGGAGTTCGTCTCCGGCTTCCCCGACGGATACGACACGGTCGTGGGCGAGCGGGGCGTGAAGCTCTCGGGAGGGCAGCGGCAACGCGTCGCGATCGCGCGTGCGATCCTCGCCGACCCGCAGCTGCTGATCCTCGACGAGGCGACCTCGAGCCTCGACTCCGAGAGCGAACGGGAGATCCGCGAGGCGCTCAAGGCGCTGCGCACCGGGCGCACGACCTTCGTGATCGCCCATCGCCTCTCGACGATCCGCAGCGCCGACCAGATCCTCGTGCTCGAGGGCGGCGAGATCGTCGAGCGCGGGTCACACCGCGAGCTGATGGCCCTCGGCGGTCGCTATCGCGAGCTGCACGACACGCAGCACGAGATCGAGCGCGACCTCTTCATCAATCCGGGCGAGGACTTCACGACGCCCGAGACGGCCGCCCAGGGCGTCTGACCCTGGGGCCCCGGCCCGGGAAGGTGGACCTCCCGGGCCGTCCGCGCCGCCTCAGGGACGCGCGCCGGTCAGTGTCGAGCCCATCCCCGCCGCGGACCAGGTGCCACCGACCTTGGTCCCGTCGAACTCGAGGTTCATCGCGCCAGCGCTGCCGTCCGGTGCGGTGAAGGTCAGGCTCATCTTCCTCCCCTCGAGCGTCGCCTTCTCGATCGGGCCGTTGCCCATCTGGGAGCTGAGCGTGCCGCCATAGCCACCGCCGGGGAGCTTGACCAGCTCCAGGGTGACGCCGAGCGACTGTCCGTTGAAGTCGAGGAGGAGTTCCCACCGGCCCGTGGGGTCGAAGCTCTCAGCCGCGGGCGGGGACGCCTGCACGGTCGCCGGGGCCGGCTCCAGGCGCGGCGTGCCGGAGATCGAGGTGCTCGTGGAGCTCGTGGTGGCGCACGCCGAGAGGACCAGGGCGAGGGATGCGGCGGTGAGGACGCGGGGCGACATCGGTGGGAGGCTCCGGTTGGGGTGGTTCACTCGGCGGGAACCGTACGTTCGGCGGCCCACGCGCGCAACTCCGCGATGCGCTCGCGCATCGTCCCGCTCAGCGGCTTGGTCGCCGCGATCTCGGCGCGCAGCAGCCCGGTGTCGGGATCCCGCGAAGCCGCGAACGCCGCGTAGAGCGCCGACACCACGGCCTGCTCGATCTCGGCGCCGCTGAACCCCTCGCTCGCCGCGGCGAGGGAGGCGAGGTCGAACCGCGTGGGGTCCTGCTTCCGCTTCCGGAGGTGGATGCGGAAGATCTCGGCCCGCGCGTCCACGGCGGGGAGGTCCACGAAGAAGACCTCGTCGAAGCGCCCCTTGCGGATGAACTCCGGCGGCAGCTTGGCGATGTCGTTCGAGGTGGCCGTCACGAAGACGTCCCCCTTGCGCTCCTGCAGCCAGGAGAGGAAGGTGCCGAAGACCCGGCGCGACACCCCACCGTCCTCCTCGCCCCCGGAGGCGAACGCCTTCTCGAGCTCGTCGATCCACAGGACGATCGGCGCCATCCGCTCGGCGGTGTGCATCGCACGCTTGAAGTTCTTCTCGCTGTCGCCGATGTACTTGTCGTAGAGATTGGCGGGGTCGAGCTTGAGCAGCGGCAGCCCCCACTCCCGGGCGATCGCCTTGGCGGCCAGCGACTTCCCGCAGCCGGGGACCCCCAGCAACAGGACGCCGCGCGGGAAGCCGAGTCCGAACGCCTGGGCCTTCTGCGGATCGTTCACGACCGCCCGGCGCCTGACGAGCCATTGCTTCAGGCCGTTCAGCCCCGCCACGTCGGAGAGTCCCTCCTCGGCGGGCCAGTACTCGAGCAGGCCGTCCTGCTCCACCACCTGCCGCTTCGCCGCGGCGACGCGAGGCACGTCCGCGGCGTGCAGGATCCCGTCCTCCATGATGAGCTTCGTGATCACCCGCTCGGCCTCGTTGAGCGAGAGCCCGACGAGGTTGTTCACCAAGCGCGTGCGGTCCTCGTGCGAGAGCTCGACGCGGAGTGGCATCTTCGCCGCGTGGTCGCGGATCAGCCGCTCGAGCTGCTGGCGATGCTCGGCGAAGCCCGGCATCGGGAGGCGGATCGCGACCGCCTGCGGACGGAGCGCGTCAGGGAGGTGCAGGCCGGTGCCGGAGACCACGAGGGAGCCGCGGCGGCGGTTGAAATGCGAGGTGATGTCGAGCACGTGGCTGGACACGACCGCGTCCTCGAGGAACGGGCCGAGCCCCCGGAAGTGGAAGATCCCCGCGCCCTCCTCGGGGACCCGCGCCAGCGCCTTCACCGGCTCGTCGGTGCGCTCGATGTAGGGATCCGACGGTCGGATGCCGCGCCGGAGCCCGCGCGAACGGCTCCACGAGTAGTACGGGAGCGACAGTCGCGTCGCGATCATCGCGAGGATCTCGTCGGCGCGCTCCGGTTCGCTCGTCTCGAGGAGGATGAGCGCGTACTTCGACCGGATGAGCAACTCGAGTTCCTCGGTCGTATCTTTCACCGCGATGTCCTCCTCGGTCCGGGTCGCGGGCGAAGATACGGTGAGGGACGCGGCGCCGCAGGGGGACGCGGGACGCGCGTGGACGATGCTCGGCCTGGTCGCGGTCGCCGAGCTGCTCGGGATGTCGCTCTGGTTCACCGGCATCGCCGTCGCCCCCGAGTTGCGCGAGCGGTGGGCCCTCACCGACACGCAGGTCGGCCTCCTCTCGACCGCGGTGCAGCTGGGCTTCGTCGCGGGGACGGCGCTCTCGGCGGTGCTCAACCTCGCCGACATCGTCCCGGCGAAGCGCCTCTTCGCGGTCTCGGCGCTCGTCGGCGCGGCGGCCAACGCCTCGCTCCTCTGGGTGGACTCCCTCGCGGGAGCGCTCGTGAGTCGTGCGTTCACCGGGATCTGGCTCGCGGGCGTCTATCCGCCGGCGATGAAGATGGCGGCGACCTGGTTCAGGGCGCGGCGCGGGATCGCGGTGGGCACGGTGGTCGGCGCCCTCACGGTCGGCAAGGCCGTCCCGTACCTCTTCCGGCTCCTCCCGGGCATCGGGATGGAGGTGGTCGTCCTCACGGCGTCGGCGACAGCGGTGCTGGCGGCGCTGCTCGTCGCGACCGGCTGGCGCGACGGGCCGTTCGCGTTCCCGTCGCGCCCCTTCTCGTGGGGGCTCGTCGGGGAGGTCGTGCGCAGCCGGCGCTGGCGCCTCGCCACCGGCGGGTACCTCGGTCACATGGCCGAGCTCTATTCCTACTGGACCTGGATCGCGGCGTTCGTCGGCGCGAGCGCGGTGGCATCGGCGACGGCGGCGGGGGCCGGCGATCCCGGCGACGCCGCCACCTCGTGGTGGGTGGGAGCGCTGGCGTTCGGGACCATCGCCGTGGGCGGCCTCGGGTGCGTGTGGGGCGGACTGGTGAGCGACCGCATCGGGCGCGAACGGCTCGTGATCATCGCGATGGCCGCGAGCGGCGCCTGCGCGCTGCTGATCGGCCTCCTCTTCGGCCGCTCCCCCTGGCTCCTCGCGCCGGTCGCGCTCGCCTGGGGGTTCTTCGTCATCGCCGACTCGGCGCAGTTCTCCGTGCTGGTGACCGAGGCGGTGCCGCCGCACGCCGTCGGCACCGCGCTCACGGTGCAGGTGTGCCTCGGGTTCCTGCTCACCACGCTCACGATCCAGCTCGTGCCGCCGGTGGTCGCCGCGGCGGGATGGGCGTGGGCATTCGTGATGCTCGCGGTGGGGCCCGCGCTCGGCATCGTCGCGATCAGGCGCCTGCAGCGCGTCACCACGTGATCGCGTGAACACGAACATCGCCGCCGTCCTGCGCTCGTTCGACGACGGCCGGCAGCGCGCCGAGCTCTACCGGATGTGGCGCATCGGCGTCTCGGCCGGCCTCACCCACGGTGCCACCCTCGAGAAGGCGGGCCACTTCACGGGACTCACGGCGGCCGTGCATGCGCACATGCTCGCGGGGACCCGCGACGGCAGGGATCTCGCGCGCCTGGTACGGGAGCGGCCGGCGCTCTTCGAGCCGTTCGAGGCCGCGCTGCTGGTGATGGGCGAGGAGAGCGGGACGCTCGAGACGATCCTCGGAGAGCTCGCCGGGTTCTTCGAGCGGCAGCACCGGATGATGCTCGTCGTGAAGAAGCGCCTCGCGTATCCCCTCTTCGTGTCGCTCGTGGCGATCTGGATCGGCCCGCTCCCGCTCGTGTTCATGGGACAGGGACGTGCGTACTGGGCCGCGGTGGTCGTGGGGATGTTCGGCTGGTTCGCGTTCGGCGGGGCGGTGCTCGCCGGCCGGGCGCAGGCGTACCAGCGGCGGCCCGCATTCGTCCGCGCGCGCCTCGCGCGGACGCTCGCGCTCACCATCGGCGCCGGGCTGCCGCTGCCTCGCGCCGTCGCGCTCGCGGCGGGCGCGAGCGGGGACGATCGCCTGCGGGCGCACGTCGCGCGCATCGGCGAGCGCCGGATCGCCACGCAGTCGCTCGAGGCGACGCTCGCCGGGGCGCCGGGGCTCACGCCGGAGTTCCACTCGGCGCTGCGCGTGGCCGAGGCGACGGGGGACGTGCACACGTCGCTGCACCGGCTCGCCGAGCTGTACGAGGACGGATTCCGCTGAGCGTGCCGCGGAAGGAGCGGGGCGCGACCGCTTAGATTGCGGGACCGTGCCCGACCTGAACCGCCCGGCGCTGCGCGCGATCGCGCTCGCGACCTTCCTGACGCTCGTCCCCATCACCCTGCTCGTGCCCGGGCTCACCGAGTTGGTGACCGGGGCGCACGGCGGCACCCGTTTCCAGGCGCACCTCTTCGTCTCGCTGAACCAGCTCGCTGGGGTGCTGGCGGTCCCCGTCGCGATGGTGCTGCACCGCCGGCTGCCGGACACCCGGGCCTGGATCGTGCTGCTGCTGGCGCTCGACGCGGTCTCGTTCCTCGGCATGGGTGCGGCCGATTCGCTCGCGACGCTCTTCGCCTGGCGCGCGGTGGACGGACTCACGCACCTGCCGGCGGTGACGTTCCTGATGATCCTCGCGAACCGCGCCGGCGGGCGCCGACGCGGGGCATCACTCGGGGTCGTCGCCTCCGCCCTGATGGTCGGCGTCGGCGTCGGCGCGCCGATCGGCGGTATCCTCGTGGACCGGGACCCGATGCTGGTCTATCGCGTGGGCGCGGCGCTCCTCGCCGTCGCGGCGCTCGCCGGTCTCGCGATCCCGACGCGCGAACTCGGACCCCCACCGCCGCCCCGCGCGCGCTACCAGTGGGACCGCCGCAGCGCCGCGGCGTGGATGCCACTCGCCTACGGATTCGCGGACCGCTTCCTGATCGGCGTCTTCGTGTCCACGTTCACGCTCTTCCTCGCGGAGGTGCACGGCGTGAGCGCGGCGACGCGGGGGATGCTGATGTCCCTCTTCCTGCTCCCTTTCGCCCTGCTCTGCTGGCCGGTCGGGCGACTCACGGACCGCGTCGGCTGGTTCGCGCCGATCGTGACGGCGAACATCGCGTTCGGCGTCGTCTACGCCAGCTATGGCGTGCTGCCGCTGGGGCTGCTGCCGGTCGCGATGGTGCTCTCGGGGGTGCTGAGCGCGCTGATGTTCGCGCCGAGCCTCGTGCTCGTGAGCGAGTTCTCGCGTCACGGCGCCGGCGAGGGCTTGTTCGGCGTGTTCCAGGTGGCGGGGAGCATCGGCTTCCTCACGGGCCCGATGATCGGCGGCGTGCTCGTCGAGGTGCTCCGCACCGGGGGTGACGCACCCCGGTGGAGCGCGATCTTCGCGGTGGTGGGGGCGATGCTCGTCGCCCTCGGCGTCGTCAGCTGGCGGGTGCTGGGCCGGCTCGCGGCCGACTGGGGGCGCAGCTCCTCGGAGTTCTGACGGACGAGGGCCGCTAGGGCTTCCCGCCGGGCAGCCACTCCACTCGCGGCCCGTCGGCGATCACCCGCACGGCCTTCGCCACCGCGTTGATCATCGCCGCGACGTGCGTGTGGTCCATCCGTTCGACCTCGTCGCCCGGCGCGTGATAGTCGCCGTGCCCGCCGAAGCTCGAGAACGTGTGCGCCGGGATGCCGAGCCGCGCGAACGGGTAGTTGTCGGAGCGGGCGAAGAAGTTCATCGCCGGCCGCGGATCTGCGACGACCGGGATCCCCGCATCGGCGAGCATCCGGCCCATCGTCGAACGTTCGAATCCGGTGAGCCACCCCTTCCCCGATGCGCCCATCAGCGAGTCGGGACGCCCGATCATCTCGACCTGCAGGTCGGCGACCGTGCGCTCGAGCGGACGCACCGGCTGCTGGATGTACCAGCGCGTGCCGGTCATCCCGTTCTCCTCGCCGGTGAAGGCGACGAAGACCACCGAGCGCCTGGTCCCGCCAACCTCGCGCAGCTGCCGCGCGGCCTCGAGCACCGCGACCACCCCTGACGCATCGTCGTCTGCCCCGTTCCAGATCGAGTCCCCGTTGACGGCGCGCGCCGCGTTCGTCCCCACGTGGTCGTAGTGCGCCCCGACGATCACGAACTCGTCGCGCAGCACCGGGTCGGTGCCCCGCAGCATCCCGACGACGTTCACGGCGTCGCGATGCTGCTCCCGCGGGAAGGTGTCGCGGGCGGCGAAGTCGGCGGCGAGACGGGGGAGCTCAAGGCCGCCGGCACGCGGCGACGGGACGGCGTAGATCGGGACGCGCTGGAAGAAACCCGCATCGCCGACCGGCTCGAGTCCGGCGGCGCGCATCGCGTCGGCGATGATCCGAGCCGCCTTCATCGCGCCGGGCGATCCGGTGTACCTCCCCTGCAGGGAGTCGTGGGCGAGCTGCGCGACCAGGCGGCGCGCATCGTCGGCGGTGGTCGTCCGCTGGGCCTCGAGCGGGGAGACGATCAGGATCGCGCCGAGCGCGATGGCGAGGCGTGGGGATCGGGTCATCCCGGAGTGTACACCACGGCTTGTGAACCGCACCAGCGGCCACCTACGTTCACGACCATGGGCCTCCCCGGTGCCCCGCGACGTGGCGGCCTGCTCAACATCCCGACCATCACCGGGAACGTGGCCTCCCGCGGCAACGCGATCACCCGCACGCTCGCGGCCCTCGCGATGCGCCTCACGGGTTGGAGGTTCACCGGGGAGGACTTCCCCGACCGCCGGAAGTTCGTGCTGATCGTCGCGCCGCACACCTCGAACTGGGACTTCCCCGTCGGCGTGATGGCGATGTACGCGATCGGGCTGCGCGGCACCTTCCTCGGCAAGGACACGCTCTTCCGCTTCCCGCTCGGGATCGTCATGCGGTTCCTCGGCGGGTTCCCGGTGGACCGCGCCTCGAAGAACGACGTGGTGACGCAGACCGTGGAGCTCGTCCGGCGACTCGATCGCGTGATCATCGTCCTCTCGCCCGAGGGGACCCGCAAGCGGACCGAGCGTTGGCGGACGGGCTTCTATTGGATCGCGCATAACGCCGGCGTCCCGATCTGCCCGGTCGCGTTCGACTTCGCCCGCCGCGAGTTCCGGATCTTCCCGCTCTTCACGACCACCGGCGACCTCGACCGCGACATCGCGGTCCTCCGCGCGCACTTCCGTGCCGAGATGGCGTTCGACCCGGCGAAGTACACGCCCTAGGCCGAAACACCCTCGCCGTCCCGGGACGGCGAGGCTAGCATTGCGTGATGACCTCCCGCCGTGACTTCCTCAAGGCCGTCGGTGCGACGGCGATGGCGCCCTCGCTGCTCGGCTGCGCCCGAGCTGGCGCCGAGACCCGCGAGACCGCCCCCCCACTCGCGGGGATCGGCGTCCAGCTCTACATGCTGCGCGCCGCGATGCGCACCGATCCGGAGGGAACGGTCGCCCGCATCGCCGAGCTCGGCTACCGAGAGGTCGAGTGGTGGGGGAACTGGGGCCGCACGCCGGCGCAGGTGAGGGCGATGCTCGACGCGAACGGCCTCACCGCGCCGTCGGCGCATGTCGGGATCGAGGCGCTCCAGGACGAGCGTCTGGTTGCGACGCTCGACGCCGCGGCGACGATCGGCCACCGGACGCTCGTCGTGGCCTCGACCGCGGCGAACCAGCGCGGCAGCGCCGACGCGTGGAAGCGCATCGGTGGCATCCTCTCCGACGCCGGACGCGCGGCCGCGGGCCGCGGGATCAGGACCGGATACCACAACCACGACTACGAGTTCGTGCAGCACGACGGCCAGACCGCGCTCGACATCCTGGTGGGCGCCTCCGATCCGGCCGTGGTGGACCTCGAGGTGGATTGCTACTGGGCGCACAAGGCGGGGGTGGACCCGATCGGGCTCATCCGACGGCATCGCGAGCGCGTCACGATGCTGCACCTCAAGGACGGGACGGCCGCGCCCGACGTGCGTGAGACGGAGCTCGGCGCCGGCGTGATCCCGTGGCGCGCGCTCCTCGAGGTCGCGCTCTCGCAACGCGTGACCCACGTGTTCGTGGAGCGCGACGAACCGCCCGACGCGTGGACCTCGGCACGCGCCGGGCGGGAGTACCTCCGAACGATCGGCTATTGACCGGGGATGCGCCGCGGCGACCGCGGCGCGCGGTCAGCGATCCCTACTTCTTCGCGATCGGGATCGTCCGCGAGGCCGGAGGCGTCTCCTCCATCTTCGGCACCCGGACCGTGAGGATGCCGTTGTGGAACTCGGCCGCGATCTTGTCCTCCTTGACCGCCAGTGGGAACCGGAACGCGCGCTCGAACTCGCCGTAGCTCCGCTCCCAGAGGTGGAAGGTGCGGTCCTTGTCCCCTTCCTTCCGCTCCTCGCTCTTGGTCCCCTTGAGCCGCAGCATCCCGTCGGTCATCGAGACCTCGACGTTCTCCGGGGAGATCCCGGGGAGTTCCGCCGTGATCAGGTACTCGGTGGGGTTCTCGACCGCCTCGACCGCGGGAGACCAGGCCATCCGCTCGATCCGCTTCTCGTCGAACATCGGCCAGCGGACGTCGAAGCCGAAGGGCTCCTCGAAGAAACGCTGCAACCGGTTGCGCATCCGGGCGAGGTCCCGGGTGGCCGGCGAGATGGGGACTTCCTTCTTGGTGAGTGCCATCGCTCGCTCCTGATAGTGGGTGAGCGCATGGTGCGACGGATCGCCGTGCGCCGCAGTCGGGAGAGGCTGGAATCCCTGTGCGGATTCGCCGTGCGGGATTCTCCTTCCGGGAAGCGCCGACAGCGTGCAACTTGACCTCGTCCGCGCAGCCGGTCCGACGCCTCGCCCCTCCCGACATGCCGCAAGCGACCACGCGACAGCCGACCCCCACCGTCTACGACGTCGCCATCGTCGGCTCCGGAGCCGGCGGCGGGATGGCGGCGCACGAACTCACCAAGGCCGGCGCCCGCGTGGTCCTCCTCGAGGCGGGCGGCCCCTGGGACAACTCGAGTGCCCAGTACTCGGCGATGCTCAAGATGCCATACGACTCGCCGCGGCGCGGCGCGTCCACGCCGGACCGGCCGTTCGGCGAGTGGGATGCGTGCATCGGCGGATGGCAGGTGCCGGGCGAGCCGTACACGCGGGCGGAGGGGACGCGATTCGACTGGTGGCGGGCGCGGATGGTCGGCGGGCGCACCAATCACTGGGGACGCATCTCGCTGCGGTTCGGCCCGGACGACTTCCGCCGCAAGTCGCTCGACGGCCTGGGCGACGACTGGCCGATCACCTACGACGACCTCAAGCCCTGGTACGACGAGGTGGACCGGCTCATCGGGATCTTCGGCAGCGTCGAGAACCTGCCGAACGACCCTGACGGGATATTCCACGACGCGCCGGCGCCGCGCTACTACGAGCGGCTCGTGAAGTCCACGAGCGACCGGATGGGGATCACCTGCATCCCGGCGCGCCTCTCGATCATCACCAAGCCGCACAACGGCCGTGCCCCCTGCCACTACTGCGGGCAGTGCAACCGCGGCTGCATGACGAACTCGAACTTCTCCGCGGGGAACGTGCTCATCAACCCGGCGCTGCGCACGGGCCGGCTGCGGCTGCTCACCAACGCGATGGTGCGCGAGGTGATGACCGGCGAGGATGGTCGCGCCACGGGGGTCGCCTACATCGACAAGACGACCGGCGAGGACCGCGAGGTGCGCGCGCGGGTCGTCGTGCTCGCGGCGAGCGCCCTCGAGTCGGCGCGGATCCTCATGAACTCGAAATCGCCGCGGCACCCGCAGGGACTCGCGAACTCGAGCGGGGTCCTCGGCAAGTACATCACCGACACCACGGGCACCGACGTGGCAGGCTTCATCCCGCGCCTCGTGGACGTGCCACGCCACAACGCCGACGGCGTAGGTGGCGGCCACATCTTCATGCCTTGGTGGCTCGATAACCGGCGCCTCGACTTCCCCCGCGGCTATCACATCGAGGTCTGGGGCGGGCTCGGGATGCCGACCTACGGCTTCATGGGTGGCATCCACAACTATCCGGAGGGCGGCGGCTACGGCGCCGACCTCAAGCAGCAGTACCGCAAGTACTGGGGTGCGACGGTGGGCTTCTCGGGCCGCGGCGAGATGATCCCGAACGAGAACACGTACTGCGAGCTCGACCCCGAGGTGAAGGACAGGTGGGGGATCCCGGTCCTCCGCTTCCACTGGGAGTGGCGCGACACGGAGTACCTGCAGGTCAAGCATATGCAGGAGACCTTCCGCGCGCTCATCGCCGAGATGGGCGGGCAGGTCTGGAGCGACATGCCCGGCCGTGACCGCGGCTATGGGATCGCCAATGGCGGCGCGATCATCCACGAACTCGGCGGGATCCGGATGGGCGCCAGCGAGCGCGACTCGGCGCTCAATGCGAACTGCCAGGCATGGGACTGCGACAACCTCTTCGTCGCCGACGGCGGGCCGTTCGTCTCGCAGGCGGACAAGAACCCGACCTGGACGATACTCGCGCTCTCGATGCGGACGAGCGCCTACATCACCGAGCAGCGCAAGGCGGGGAGGCTCTGATGCACGACATCACGCGGCGCGACGCCCTCGCGCACCTCGCGGCACTGCCGGCGGCGCTGGGGATCACGCCCGAGCTCATGGACCGCGCGCGGGCCTTCGCTGATGCCCACGCGGAGCCGCAGGGCGCCGCGCAGGGTGCGACGCAACCCGCACCCTACCGGCCCACGCAGTTCACCCCCGACGAGTGGCGGCTCGTCCGCTCGCTCGTGAACTACGTCATCCCGCGCGACGCACGTTCCGGCTCGGCGACCGACGCCGGCGTGCCCGAGTTCATGGACTTCATGCTCGGCGAGAACACGGGGATGCGCACCTGGATGCGCAATGGGATCGCGTGGCTCAACGGCGAATGCCGGCGGCGCCACGACCGGGGCTGGCTGAGCTGCACCGATGCCCAGCGCCGCGAGGTCCTCGACGCGATCGCCTATCCCCGCCGCGCGGACGCCACGATGAGGCCCGGCGTGGACTTCTTCAACTCGTTCCGGAACCTCACGGCGAGCGGCTTCTGGACGAGCCGGATCGGGATCGCGGACATCGGCTACATGGGGAACCGCCCGGTCGCGCGCTGGGAGGGGACGCCAGCGGAGGTGATCCGGAAGATGGGGCTCTAGGCGTCTCGCCGGGGACCGGCGCGACGCGCGTCACCAGACGAGGCGCGCCCAGTGCCCGAGCTTCGTCTTCAGCCACCCCACGCCGGGGTGGAGCGCGTCCAGCTCGGCCACCGTCGTCGGCCATTCGCTCGAGCCGATCATGGAGATGAGGTCGAGGATCGGGATGAGCGCCGGCCACCCCGAGACGATCATCGCGACCTCGCCGTCGGGCACCATGCTGCGGAAGTTGTGGTTGTGTGAGCCGATCGTCGTGTAGAACATCACCCGCTCGCGGGTCGCGGGATCGAGTGCATCGAACCACCGCCGCACCGGCAGCTCGCTGAGCCTCAGCGTGGGATCCGACGGCAGCTCATCCACGTCGAGGATCGCCGTGCGCCGCTCCTGCACCTGCGAGATCCGCTGCGAGATGAACTCGTCGGTGATCGCATCCCAGCCCGGCTGCGACATCAGCGTCCACGCCTCGCGCGTGGCGAAGAAGTTCGCCTTCAGGTGGAGCTTGGGTCGCGGGGCGTTCTCGTAGTCTTGCCAGATGGGTGGGATCTCCACGCCGCGCCACCGTGTGATCAGTCCCGGCAGCGCCTGCACCACGCTCGGATCCAGCGCGACGAGCTCGCGCAGCCAGTCGTGGCGCGCGACGGTGGTGAGCGCCGCCTCGAGCTTCCCCGGGATGTCGGTGACGTCCAGTTGCGTGGCGAAGAGCCCCACCCTGATGAAGCCGCCGCGGGCCTCGAGCTCCGGTCCCAGCTCACGTTGGAGCACGATGAGCCGCCACATCAACTCATAGGCGTGCTCCACCGAGCCGAAGGCCGGTACCGGGGAATTGATCGCCGCCGGAGCGATCATCAGGACGCGACCGCCCCGCAGCGCGCACCCCGCCGCGGCCGCGCCCCAGAACGAGGCGTTCCAGAGCGAGTCGGGGAGCTTCACCACGGAACCGGGGGGCATCAGGGTGTAGAGCACCGCCTTCGCGACATTCACGTCCTTGGGGCCGTAGCCGGTGACGTTGTGCACCCCGAGCGCCCGATAGACCTCGCTCCCCGGCAGGATGCCGGCCCGCACGAGCGAGTCGTAGTGCGCGGGCATCGGCAGCGGCTGGAGCGCGAAGGGGATCCGCGTGGAGTCGATCCCCTGGTCGAGCAGCACCTGTCGCGCGACCGCCTTGAGATGCAGCGCCGCCGGGCCCCGCACGACCAGCGAACGGTCCTCCCACGTGACGTTGGAGTAGTTCTCCCCGACCCCGGCGCCCGTGAACATCCCCTCGCCGCGGTCGGGGTCCTCCTCGGTGATGTCGTAGAACGAGATCTTCCGGTGGTCCCGGAGGATGTTGTCAGCCACCGCGATGCCACGGATGAGCCGCCGGCTCTGGAATGACCAGTCGGGCGTGTTGGTCACGTTCACGTGCACCTTCACGAGGTCGCGGAGCCAGCGTTCGCCGAACTGCTCCCGCTGGGATTGCAGCAGGCGCGACCCCGCAACGGCCCGCCGCAGCGAATCCTGCGCCGCCGCGATCGCCGCCTCCCACGCCTCGTACCCGCGCGGGAGCCGCATCCGGTGGCGCATCGGGTCCTCGAGCAGGTCCATCCAGAGCCGCGCATCGCGCCAGGCGTAGAACCACTGGTCGATGATGATGATGTAGGTGGGGAAGGTCCCGGTGCTGTCGTACGCGCGCGCCCGCTCGGTCATCGCCCGCAGGTACGATCCCAGGACCTGCCGGTACGACTGCTCGTCGGGTTGCTTCTGGTCGTCCACGCCGCGGAAGTCGTGGATCCACAGCACGTGATAGTCGCGCGCCGAGCGGATCATCCGCGAGAACTCGTACTGCGCTTGCTCGTTGATCGCGTACGAGACGGCGTTGCCCCCGCTGAATCGGTCGCCGACCGCGCGTTCGACGATCGCATCGAGTTCGGCGTGCGTGTCGTGGTCCTCGGGACGCAACGCGTACTGCAGGGGGAGCCAGACGAAGCGCGAGTCGCCCCACTGCGCGCTCATCCGTGCGCGGTTCTCCTCGACGATGCCGAGCACCGCCATGAAGACGTCGAGCGCACCATCCACGCTCCCCGTCGGCAGGCCCGACTCGAGGTGCAGCCAGCGGACGAAGACCCCGCGCGCGCGCCGCGCGTACTCGTTCGTCGTGTCGTCGTCCTTCACCTGTCCCAGCAGGCGGTCATACGGGAGCAGGACCTCCTCGAGCACCACCTCGCGCGCCTTGGCCGCGACCAACGCAGCACGCGCCGACGCGTCCCCGGGCAGCAGCGAGGGCGTCGTCGCCACGAGAGTCCCGGCGAAGGCCCGCTCGATCGCCCCGTGGTACGCGCGGACCTCATCCTCCATCAGGCGCGGTCGCGCGACCCCCGAGGCGTCAGTGACCGTCATCCCCGCCTTGAGTGACGCGAGGTGCGCGCGCACCGCCCGCTCGGACCTCGCCCGATTCCCCGAAGGGTGGTCGAGCCAAGGGACGACGTAACGGCCGATCCACCCCGCGCGCTCGCCCGCCTCGCGCAGTGCCTCGGCGGTCGCCGCGGGAGGGGTCGTCGTCGCGCGCGGCGCGGGCGCGTCGGAGAGCGGGACGTGATCGAGCCGGGGGCGGGACTTCCCAGGCGGAGGCCTGCGCCACATCGGCTTCTCGAGGCCGAGGCGGATCGTGAAGTCTCGACGCGGCACCACGTCGAGCCGCAGGATGCTCCCGTCGCCGAAGAGTCCACCGCGCCGGATGGGCTGGAAGGTGGAGAGGAATCCCTCGGTGCGATCCAGCGACAGGTTGTGCTCGGCTCCGCCACCGATGCGCAGGAAGGGCACGAGGAACCGTGCCCGCACTCCGCCGTCCAGGCGCCCGACGCGGGACCCTGCGAACCCCTCGAACTGCAGGATCCCCACACCCATCACCGGATTCCCGACAGCGCGTTGCAGGCCCAGGCGCGCCTCGGTCAGCGCGTCGGTCGCACCCGCCTCGCGACTCGCTCCTGCCGCAGCTCCGGCCGTCGCGCGCCACGTGCCTGGCTGCCCGATCGATGGGGTGCGTGCTCCCTCACTGGTCGGTCGCAGCTGCGAGCCAACCGCTTGCGCCACAACGAGTTGCAGCGCGATCAGGCCGCTCCGCAGGCGCACCGATCGGTTCTCCAGCAAGAGAGGTTGCCCCGTCCTCGCGGCACCTACGTATCCCCCCACCGCCATCTACGTCAAGGCGCGTCTCCGCCTGCGCCATCTGGCCGATAGGGCCGTCCCTTGCCCGGTCGCATCCTCTCCTCCGCGAGGGCGCAGCAAGCCCTCGACCCCCCTCGACGGAGATGAAGATGACCACCGCCCCCCGCTCCACCCGCGCGCTGAGCCTCGCCCTGGTCTCGACGCTCATGCTCTCGCTGCCCGTCACAGCGTGCGCCATGAACACCGGCGCCGCCGCGAGCCTCGTGGACCTCCGCGCCGAGAACCGGCTGCAGGTCATCGTCCGCGCCGACAGCGCGCGTGACGGTGTGGTGGTCGGTGACCGCGTCGGTCGCGACCTGCTCGCGATCCACTTCCGGCTCGAGGCGGTGGACGCCGCAGGACGGGTGATCCCGATCCCCGCCAGCGCGCAGCTGGTGTTGCGCATCGGTGGCGACAGCGACGGCCAGGTCACCTTCTCCCGCGACCTCGCCGAGATCACCGTCCCCCGGCCCTACGCGATCCCGGTCGGCGCCGATGACGAGATCTTCCTCGCCCTTGTCGAGGACGGCGACCTCGGCGATGCCACGCTGCGGCTGACGATCGACTACGAGGCGGCGGAGCGCACGAAGTCCCGCGTGGTCGCGCGGTCGGTCCGCGCCGCGCTGCACGATCGCAGCCAGGGCACGGCGTCGTTCGAGTGGCGGCAGCCGGTCAACGGACGCGTCCTCGCGATCAGCGGCCTGCCCCTGGAGCGCGTGGCGACGGTCGTGCTTATGGACGGCGCGACCGGCGAGCCCCTCTGGACCACCGACCTGCGCGGTCGCACGGCGGGCCCCTCGGCGCGCTCCGCCGCGGCCGTCCGGCTCGGCGTGCCCGTGGTGGCCGGCCGCTCATACCGTCTCGAGGTCACGCTGGAGACGGCGACCGCGGCGATCAACGAGAGCGTCGTCGCGATGGTGGTGCCGGAAGCGCGCTAGGGCGCCCGCAGCCCCTGCAGTACTGGGCACCGGTCCATTGCCGCGGGGGGCGGCAGTGGGCCGGTGTTCAGCTTCCAGGCCGTCGGCGCCGTGCGGGTCGCGAGGCCGAGCGTCTCGCGGCACTCCGGGGCCCGCCCGGGGCCGACCAGCTGCACGAGGTCGAATGCCATCCCGCTCGCGTGTCGGATGCCGTGTCGCGCGCCGAACGCCCGGCGGAAGGGGCCCGATGCGTTGGGGCCGTCCGTTACGTCGACTGACTCCATTGCCGGGTGTCGCAGCGGAAGCGAGTCGGGCTCGAGGATGCGCCCGGCACGTGCCGTTCCGCCGAGTCGTCCCGACGCGCCGAGCGCACGATCATCGCTCGAGGCGTAGAGCACGAATCGCTGGGCGAGCGGTCGGATCCGATCCATCAGGACGTCCCGCAGGCGCGTCGCGGCGATGTCCGGCGCGGTGAATGCGATCACCCGTAGCGGCGCCGCGTGGAGGGCGTCGCGGGTGGGCGACGGCTCGGCGAGCGCCTCGGTCACGAGCTGCGCCCCCATCGAGTGCGTGAGCACCGCGAGTCGCTCTCCGGGCACCGCCGCGCGCGCCGTCTCGAGGGCCTCCCGGAACGCCGGACGGCTCGCGACCGCCGATGCCGAGTCCAGGCGGTAGGCGGTCGCGATCAGGTTCCCCTCTCGCGGGAAGGCGAGCCAGGAACTCCCCGCCGGCCAAGTGAAGACGATCCACGGCTCGTCACCTTGGCCACGCGTGCGAGCGTCCGCGGCCTGCTGCCACGCTTCATCCGCCGACGTCCCGAATCCATGCACGTACAGGACCGCGAACGACGGCTCCGCGCGCGTCCGCAGGAGCAGTTCGAAGCGCTCGCGCGAGAGGGGGATCGAGTCCACGACGTCGAACGGCAGCTCGTCCTCTGTCGGGTCGGCGGGATCCCGGCGCACGGTCACGATCACTCCGAAGAGGAGCGAATCGCCGAGGTGCCGCGGGTCCGCTCCGGGTCGGCCGTCCCGTGCGGAGACGAACCAGAGCGAGTCCACCGGAGCGAGCGTCGGGCGCGGCGTCTCGCGGGTCGGAGCGGGGCGCCCCGGCGCGCAGCCGGAAAGGGCCGCCGCGACGAGCCACACGGCGGCGGAACTCGACAGCCGACCCTTCATGCAGCCGCGTTCTGGCGCGCCACGCGCGCCGCGTGCCACGCGAGGATGGCCGTCGAGAACACCAGCACGCCCATGAACTGGTGCAGCACGCCGAGCCACGTCGGCACGGCGAGGAGGAGCGTGGCGATGCCGAGCACCACCTGCAGTGAGGCGGCCCTGCCGACATCGCCGATCGCCTTCTGCAGGCGTGCATCGAGGTGGGCACGGGCGGCGCGCGCCCAGAGCAGCAGCGCGACGAGGGCCGTGAAGATGGCGAGCACCCGGTGGTGCAGCTGCGCCGCGATCGGGTTCTCGGCGGCGTTCCTCCACCAGGGGAGCGGCGAGTGGTAGCCGTACGGAACGAGCGCGCCCTCCATCAGCGGGAAAGTGTTGAAGATCCGGCCGGCATCGAGCCCGGCGACGAATCCCCCCGAGGCGACGGTCAGTGCGACGAGCGCGAAGAGGATGACCGCCGCGACGTGCCAGCGCTCGAGCCGTTCCCGCGCCGACCCGTGCGCGAGGTCGGCTGTCGCGCGACCATCCCGACCGGCGCCGGGTGACGGCTCGGCCGCGGCGCGCAGCTCGGCCCACGTCCAGAGCGCGACGAACAGGATGCCCAGCGCGAGCAGGAGGTGTGCCGTGAGCCGATAGGCGCTCACGCTGGTCCGGACGGCGAGCCCGCTCTGCACCATGTACCAGCCGAGAGCGCCCTGCCCCAGGGTGAGCAGGGGGAGCGCGGCGAGCCTGAGCTTCAGGCGCGACGGGATCGCCCCTCGCGCCAGCAGCCAGAGGTAGGGGATCGCGAACACGAGCCCGACGCCGCGCGCGAGGATCCGGTGGAACCACTCCCACCAGTAGATCCACTTGAACTCGGCGAGCGTGATCCCGGCGTGCACCGTCGAGGCTTGTGGGATCTGCCGGAAGGCGTCGAACGCCGCCTCCCACTCCCCATCACCCATCGGCGGGAGGACCCCGGAGACCGGCCGCCATTCGGTGATCGAGAGTCCGCTCTCGGTGAGCCGGGTGATCCCACCGACGACGACTGCCGCGAAGACGGCGACGATGGACCACTGCATCCATCGGCGCAACGCGCGGTGCGCGGGACTCGGGTCGCTGGTGGGCGGCACGTCCATGCGCTAAGTCTATCGCCGCGGCGCCCGGGATCGCGCCTTCACCTCCTCCCCGTCCTCCCGATCATGGCCCAGCGACTCGGCGTCGGCTTCATCGGTTCCGGCTTCAACACCCGCTTCCACATCCAGGCCTGGCGCGGCGTGCGCGACGCCGATGTGCTCGGGGTGTGGAGCCCCAACGCGAAGAACGCCGCGAGCGCGGCGCAGCTCGCGCGCGACCTCGATGTCGGGCCCGCGAAACCGTACACGACCATCACCCAGATGGTCGCCGATCCGCGGATCGACGCGATCTGGCTCTGCGGCCCCAACCAGGCGCGCATCGAGAACGTCCAGGAGATCGTCGCCGCGATCGAGTCGGGCAAGGGGACGCTGAAGGGGATCGCGTGCGAGAAGCCGCTCGCGCGCAACGTCGCCGAGGCCAGGGAGGTCGCGCGGCTCGTGAGGAGCGTCGGCCTGCGCACGGGTTACCTCGAGAACCAGCTCTTCGCGCCGCACGTCGAGGCCGGGAAGCAGCTGCTCTGGGCGCGCGGCGCGGCGACCACCGGCCGCCCGTACCTCGCGCGCGCCGCGGAGGAGCACTCCGGGCCGCACATGCCCTGGTTCTGGCAGGGTTCGCTGCAGGGCGGCGGCGTGCTGAACGACATGATGTGCCACTCCGCCCTCGTGGTGCGCTACCTGCTCACCGAGCCCGGGAAGCCGCTCAGTTCGGTGCGCCCGGTGCGTGTCACGGGACACATCGCGTCACTCAAGTGGTCGCGCCCGAAGTACGTGCGGAAGCTCAAGGAGATGATGGGGCCGCAGGTGAACTACGCCCGGCGACCGAGCGAGGACTTCGCGAGCGTGATGATCGAGTTCCGCACGTCGGATGGCCACCAGGTGATCGGTGAGGCCAGCACGAGCTGGAGCTTCGTCGGTGCGGGGTTGCGGCTCAGCGCGGAGCTGCTCGGACCCGAGTATTCGATGAAGTGGAACTCGCTCGACTCGGGACTGCAGCTCTTCTTCTCGCGCGAGGTGACCGGCCGCGCCGGCGAGGACCTCGTGGAGAAGCAGAACGCCGAGCAGGGCGTGATGCCGGTCGTCCCCGAGGAGTACCTCGCGTACGGCTACACGGGCGAGGACCGGCACTTCGTGCGCGCCTTCCTCCGGAAGGAGAAGCCCAGGCTCACGTTCGACGACGGGGTCGAGGTCGTGAAGATGCTGATGGCAGCGTACCAGAGCGCCGAGGCCGGTCGGACGGTCAGCTTCCCGCCGAAGGGGATCGAGGACTTCGTGCCGGCGGTGGCGAAGGGGACCTGGAGGCCCTGAGACCGCGCCGGCCTCGCGTCCCCGAGGGAGGGTAGGCGCAGCACGAGCCGGACGAGCCACGTCGAGAGCCGCCAGGAGATGACCAGCGCGTAGGCGCCGAGGATCTCCAGTAGCTCGAAGCGTCCGGTCGCACACCCGTAGCAGCAGACCCAGTGCTCCACGTCGTCGTCCCGGTGGGTGACGGTCCGACGATGCGCGCGCGACATGCCGCGACGATGGAGATGGCGTGAGGTCCGCGTGAGACTCGCGTGAAGCCTCGATGATGCCCGGCCGCGCGCTGGGGCGCGCGCCCGGTGATCAGTCCGTGCGCTTCAACTCCGCCACGAGCGCGCCGATCACCGCCGGTTCCGTCGCCCGTGCGTGGACCTCACTCACGCCGGTGCGCCGCACGATCTCCCTCACATTGGACGCGCGCACGGAGCCCCCTGCCATCACGGTGATGCGTCCCGCCGCCTGCCGTACGTGCCGCGCGAGCGTGGAGACCCCCTCGATCGCGGTGAGCGCGTGCCCGGAGGTGAGCACGTGGTCCACACCGAACGCGATCAGCGTCTCCAAGGCCGCATCGGCGTCGGGGGTCCTGTCGAACGCACGGTGGCACGCCACGCGCATGGGTCGGGCGAGGGCGATGAGCTCCTGCATGCGTGCCGCGTCGAGCGCGCCCCCCGGCTCGAGGACGCCGAAGACGACCCCGACCGCGCCGGCGTCCTTCGCGGCGACCACCGCCTGCTGCATCGCCGCGAACTCGTCGGCCGTGTACACGAAGCCCCCTTCACGCGGGCGGATCATGACGTGCACGGGTATCCTCGCCTCCCCGATGGCGGACGCGAGCAGGGCCCGGTCGGGGGTCAGCCCCCCGTCGCCGGGCCCGCAGAGCTCGATCCGGTCCACCCCCGCGGCCTCCGCCGCTCTCGCCTCCTCGAGCGAGGTGACGTAGGCCTCGACGAGTGTCAGAGGCTCCACCCCGCGCGATAGGTCGGCGTCACCCACTCGCTGGGCGGCGTGACGTTCTTGATCATCCCGGTCTCGGGGTCCATCTCCAGCACCCGGCCCATCCGCACCGCCAGGCACCCGATCAGGATCATCTCCGTCATCGGCCCGGCGTAGCCCGCGAAGTCGCTCCCGGGTTGCGTGCCGTTCTTGCAGGCGGTGATCCACTCCTTGTACACGCCCTCGGTGCGCGGGTACTTCACCGGGACCGGCGTCGCCGTCACCTCGGCCATCACCTTGTCGTCGAGGAGCCGCGGGTTCTCCGCGTACGTGCCGGCGATGATCATCCCCTTGTCACCGACCCAGAGCTGCCCGCCGGTGGTGTCGAAGGGCCAGTCGCGCTCGTCGGGCCATCCCTCGGGCTTCGGTGGGAAGAGCGAGCCGTCGCGCCAAGTGAGCGTCACGGCCGGACGATCCCCGATCGCGGGGAACTCGTAGGTGATCCGTTCCGACGCCGGCGCCGTCTCGCTGAAGAGCGCCGTGCTCTCGGGGATGATGCGCGACGGGTACTTGAGGCCGAGCCCCCAGTACGCCGCATCCATGATATGGCACGCCATGTCGCCCATCGCGCCGGTGCCGAAGTCCCACCAGCCGCGCCAGTTGAACGGCGCATAGCGCGGGTGGTAGGGCCGTTCGGCGGCGGGACCGAGCCAGAGGTTCCAGTCCATCGTCGGCGGCACGTTGTGCGCGTCGGTCGGCCGGTTGATCGCCTGCGGCCAGATCGGGCGGTTGGTCCAGCACTCCACGCGACGCACCGGGCCGATGAGGCCGGCCTCGACCCACTCGCGGATCAGCCGGATCCCCTCGGCGGCGTGTCCCTGGTTCCCCATCTGCGTCGTCTGCCGCGGCCGCCGCCCCGCCTCGGCCTTCAGCGCGCGCACCTCGCCGATGGTGCGGGCGAGCGGTTTCTGGCAGTAGACATGCTTCCCCATCTTGAGGGCGAGCATCGCCGCCGCCGCGTGCGAGTGGTCCGGCGTCGAGACCGTCACCGCGTCGATGTTATTGCGCTCCTTCTCGAGCATCTCGCGGTAGTCCTTGTAGCGCCTCGCCGTCGGCCACTCCTTGAAGGCGCGCTCGGCGGAGCGCCAATCCACGTCGGCGAAGGCGACGAGCTGCTCGTCGCGGCACCCGCGGACGTCGCTGAAGCCCATGCCACCGACGCCGATGCACGCGATGCGCAGCTTCTGCGACGGCTGTCGGCGCTCGGCGAGGGCGTGGAGCGGCCGCGGGAGCGCGGCGAGCGCGCCGGCGGCCGCGAGGCCACCGACGAAGTGGCGTCGGTCGAGCGGACGATTCGAGGAACGCGGATCGGACATCGGTGGGTCCCCTAGCGGGTGGGAGCGGCGTCGCCGCCGGTGCGGAAGCGGAGCATGAACAGCACGGCGACGATGAGGGCGCCGTAGGCAGGCACGGTCCAGATCGCGGGCCAGTCGTGGGTCGTGACCCCCGCCGCGTCGGTGGAGGCGTAGCGCGCGACCACACCGCCTGAGACGAAGGCCCCGATGAAGTAACCGACCCCGTTGGTCACGAAGTTGATGAATCCCTGCGCCGCGGCGCGGATCTTCTCCCCGGCGCGCTGGTCGGTGTAGATCTGTCCGCTCACGAAGAAGAAGTCGTAGCAGATGCCGTGCAGCAGGATGCCGGTGTAGATGAGCCACATCCCATTGCCGGCGTCGCCGGCGCCGAAGGCGAAGTAGCGCGCCGCCCACGCCGCCATCCCCACGACCATGATCCACTTGATCCCGAACCGCAGCAGGAACACCGGGAGGAGGAGCATGAAGCCGATCTCGCTCATCTGCCCGAAGGTCTGGATGAACGCGGGTTCCGGCGCGCCGATCTCGTTGAGGAAGAGGTTGGTGAACGTGTAGTAGAACTGCAGGGGGATGCAGAGGAGGAAGCTCCCGACGACGAAGGTGCGGAAGTCGGCGTGCCGGAGGAGCCGCAGCGCGTCGAGCCCGAGGGCATCCCGGACGCTGAACGGCTGTCCCGCCGCCTTGGGCGGCGTCGCCGGCAACACCAGCGAGAAGAGGCCGAGCGCGATGCTCCCGCCCGCCGCGACCTGCATGGGGAGTGCCTGGGCGTCGGCCCGCAGCACCTTGCCGACGACGAACCCCGCGACGATCCAGCCGATCGTCCCGAGCACCCGGATCAGCGGGAACTCCTTCGCCGGATCCTTGATGTGATGGAACGAGATGGAGTTCGTGAGCGAGAGCGTCGGCATGTAGCAGAGCGCGTACGCGATCAGCAGCGGGTAGAACGCCCCCCACGTCGTCTGGCGCGAGACGAGGAAGAGCAGCGCCCCGCCCACGAGGTGCAGCATGGCGAGGAGCCGCTCAGTGTGGAAGAATCGGTCGGCGACCATCCCGACGAAGAAGGGCGACACGAGCGCGCCGATCGCCATCGCGCCATAGGCGAGGCCGATCTGCGTCCCGTCGAACCGCAGCGTGGTCCCGAGGTAGGTGCCCATCGTGACGAACCACGCCCCCCAGACGAAGTACTGGAGGAACATCATCACCGCGAGCCGGGACTTGATCACCGGATCTCCCGGATGCGGATGGCGCGGAAGCTGACCACGTCACCGTGGTCCTGCAGCCCGATGTGCCCGCGCTTCGCGAGGCCGTAGCCCGGCCACTGGTCGAACTTGCTGGCCTTCACCGCGGCGGTCCACTCCGGCGTCCAGAGCTGGTACTCCACGACCTTCGTGCCGTTGAGCCAGTGCTCGACGTGGGCACCGCGCACCACGATCCGCGTCCGGTTCCACTCCCCGACGGGGCGTGTCACATCGGTGATCGGGGCGTTGAGCGCGTAGTTCGCGCCGGCGGAGGTGATGGCGTTGCGTCCATCCGCGTGTCCGGTGTTGTCGAGGATCTGGTACTCCGGGGCGTTGTGGTAGATGACCGGCGCACCCTCGGCCACGCGATAGAACACCCCGCTGTTGCCCCGCGGACCGACCTTCCACTCCAGTTCCAGCTCGAAGTCGGCGAACTGCTCGCGGGTGACGATGCCGCCACCGGGCGCGCCGCGTCCCGTCCGGGTGAGGACCCGCGTCGTGGCGTCGTAGCTCCAGCCGGTCGGGCCGGTCTGCGCGCCGTAGTCGCGCCACGCGGCGGTGCCGTCCGCGAGGAGGTCCGTCCAGGCGGGAGTGGCGACCTGCGCACAGGCGCTGGTCGCCGCGATCAGCGCGACGCCGACGAGGAGTCGGGCGGCGGTGGGCTGCAGTGACATCGGGTCCTCGGGTGGGAAGGCCGGAGCGAAGACGGCGGGAACGTATCCCCCTACAGGAGAGCCGGGAAGACGCCGACCTGACACAGGGCGACGGGCCGACTGCGCACCGCCACCACGCTGCCTATCGTCGGGCATGAGACACCGCATCGCTTCCCTCATCGCCGCCACCGCACTCCTCTCGGCCTGCGGCCCCGAGCTCCTGTATCACCGCGACCCCGCCGTGACGATCCCGGCCGGCGCCACGTGGGCGTGGAGCCTCCCCGACGGCGACGGCCTCGCGCCGCACGACGGCGCGGTCACGCCGCCCGACAGCATCGCGAGGCTCATCGCCGCGGCCATCGAGCGCGAGCTGCAGGCCAAGGGCTATCCGCGCACCAGCGGCGACCTCGCCCAGTTCGTCGTGCACTATCACGTCGGCCGGCGCACCGTCGTGGACACACTGCCTCCGCGCGACGACGCCGTCACGACGGCCGGTGGCGCGCGCCAGCCCGGCATGTGGGGCGGATACGGTCGCCCCGAGGAGCTCGACGACCGCACGATCACCTGGGACGAGGGCATGCTCATCGTGGACGTGTTGCCGCGTGACCGGAGCACGGTCGCGTGGCGCGGCG
This sequence comes from uncultured Gemmatimonas sp., assembly GCA_964650715.1. Lineage (GTDB taxonomy): Bacteria > Gemmatimonadota > Gemmatimonadetes > Gemmatimonadales > Gemmatimonadaceae > Pseudogemmatithrix. The sequence goes on from CAZYUL010000011.1 coordinate 42,057, forward strand.
CGATCATCGGCGAGATCCCGCCGCGGGCGGAGCGCGATGTCGCACCGGCGCTCTCGCGGGCGATCCGTCAGCTTCTGAGGGGCTTCCCGTAGCGGTATCTTCCGGCGGCGCGGCGGGGTGCCATCCCGCGCGCCGCCACCCCCACCCGCTCGCCCGTGACGAAGCACCTCATCCTCGCGGCGATCTCGATCGCCGCGGCCGCCAGTGACCGTGCCCTCGCCCAGGGCGCGCCCGTCGCCACGACCGGGAGCATCGTGCGCTCCGCGCGCGCCTCCTCCGTCACCGCATCGCCGGTGGTGGATGGGCGACTCGACGACCAGGCGTGGCGCACTGCCGCGGCGCTCCACGACTTCGTGCAGCGCGAGCCGAGCGAGGGCGCGGCGGTCTCGGAGCGCACCGAGGTCCGCATCATCAGCGACGGCACCGCGCTCTACGTCGGTGCGTGGCTCCACGACCGTGAACCGACACTCATCGTCGCCGGCGAGAAGGTCCGCGACGTGACGCTCACCAACAGCGACTACTTCGCCTTCATCCTCGACACCTATCACGACCGGCAGAACGGCTTCCTCTTCGGCACCACGCCGGCGGGGATCGAGCACGATGCGCAGGTGATCCGCGAGGGGGAGGGCGGCGGGGTGATGGTGTCCGGACAGGGACGCGCGCAGTCGGGCTCGATGGGGGGCATCAACCTCAACTGGGATGCGAGCTGGACGGTCGCGACCTCGCGGGACTCGCTCGGCTGGTACGCCGAGTTCCGGATCCCATTCTCGACCCTCCGCTACGGCGCGGGCGCCACGCAGACGTGGGGACTCAATGTCATGCGCGGGATCCGCCGCCGGAACGAGGAGGCGCTCTGGTCGCCGGTGTCGCGGCAGTTCGGGATCACGCGGCTCTCGCAGGCGGGCGTGCTCGAGGGGCTCGCCGTGCCGGTCCGGCGCATCGCCACCGTCACGCCATACGTGTTGGGCTCGGCGACGCGTCACTTCCCCACCGAGACGTCGTACCGGACGCCGGCCGACGTCGGGTTGGATGCCAAGTGGGGGATCACCCCCAGCCTCACCGCCGACCTCACCGTCAACACCGACTTCGCCCAGGTGGAGGTGGACGAGCAGCGCACGAACCTCACGCGGTTCCCCCTCTTCTTCCCGGAGAAGCGTCCGTTCTTCCTCGAGAACGCCGGGACCTTCTCCGCGGGCACGCCGCAGGCGGTGGACCTCTTCTTCACGCGCCGGATCGGGATCGACGGCGCCGGCCAGCCGGTGCCGATCACCGCCGGCGGGCGCCTGACCGGCCGGGTGGCGGGGCTCACGGTCGGCGCGCTCCACATGCAGACCGAGGCGACGGCGGCCGCCCCGGCGAACGCGTTCACCGTGGCCCGCGTCCTCCGCGAACTCTCGACGCGCTCGCGCGTCGGGCTCATCGCGATCGACCGCACGCCGCTCACCGGCGGCGACGGGAACCGCGTCATCGGTGCCGACGGCCGGATCGGGCTGGGGCAGGATTGGACCGCCGACCTCTGGGCCGCGAGGTCCGAGACGCCGAGCCTCACGGGTGACGAGAACGCCTTCAGCGGCCGCATCGCGTACCAGACGCGGGACTGGGTGCACAGCGCGCGCGTGATCAAGGTCGGCGACGCCTTCAATCCCGAGGTGGGGTTCATGAACCGTCCGGCCGGGTACCGGTTCGATGAGCTGACCTTCATGCGCACCTACCGGCGGGCCGGTTGGACGCGGCTCCGGCAGTGGAACCCGCACGTGAGCCTCCGGCGCCACGTGGGCACCGACGGCTTCCTCCAGTCATCCTACATCCACGTGGATTTCACCGAGGTCGAGTTCGCGAGCGGCGGCCGCTTCGGCCCCGAGTTCAACCGCAGCTCCGAGGGACTTCAGGCGCCGTTCGAGATCGCGCCGGGCATCGTGATCCCGCCGGGGCAGTACGATTGGTGGCTCACGGGACTCGACTGGACCTCCGATCCGAGCGCTCCGCTCTCGTTCGCGAGCCGGCTCGACTTCGGCGACTTCTGGGGCGGGACGCGGAGCGGCGGCAACGTGACGATCACCGCGCGCCGCGGCTCCTCGTTCTCGTCCTCGCTGTTGCTGGACTATCAGGACATCTCGCTCCCGCAGGGCGCCTTCACGCGCCAGCTGGTCTCGATGCGCCTGGCGTACTTCTTCACGCCGCGGGTCTTCCTCCAGTCGCTCACGCAATACAGCAACCAGGCGTCGCTCTTCACGACGAACGTGCGATTCGCCTGGCTCAACACCGCGGGGACCGGTCTCTTCGTGGTCCTCAACGATGGTCAGGACGCCGAGAGCCTGACCCGCTGGACGCTGCCGGTGACCCGCTCGGTCACGGTGAAGTACACCCGGCAGTTCGACCTGTCGCGCTGACCCCGTTCGAGGCGCCATTGAATGGGATTGCGCGCGCCGAGAACGTCCGGACGGGGTAGCACGACCATGCGACGTCGCGCCACGATCCTCAGCCTCGCCCTCGCCGCCGGCCTCGGCTCCTGCGCCTTCAACCCGTTCGAGGCCGAGGGAATGGACCACGGGGACGCGCGACTCGCGGCGTTGCCCCAGCCAGCCGCTGTCGGCGACAACCCCACCGGGAACGTTCCTCTCGGGCTGGAGACGACTCGCGACGGCGTGATCCTCGTTCCAGCAGGCTATGATCCGGCCGTCCCGATGCCGCTGCTCGTCCTGCTCCACGGCGCCGGGGGATCCGCCGCGCAGATCGCGGGAACCCACGAGCACCTCGCCGACTCCCTCGGCGTGATCGTGCTCGCAGTGGACTCCCGGGCGTACACGTGGGACGCGATCATCGCCTTCTTCAGCTACGACATCGAATTCATCAACGAGGCGCTCGCGAGCGTCCTCTCGCGCTACCACGTGGACCGCGCGCGGATCGGACTCGCCGGATTCTCGGACGGCGCGAGCTACGCGATGTCCCTCGGCCTCGCCAACGGCGACATCTTCCGGAAGGTGATCGTCCACTCGCCGGGAATCCGCTACCGGGTCAGGATGGTGGGGCGGCCGGCGTTCTTCGTCGCCCACGGACGCGACGACGACGTGCTCCCGTTCGGAGCGACGGAACGGTCCTTCGTCCCGTTCCTCGAAGCCTCGGGCCACGCGGTGATCTTCCGCCCGTTCGACGGTCCGCACGCGATCTCGCTGGCGAACATCCGCGAATCGCTCGCCTGGCTCGCGGCGGAGGACTGAGCGCGACGGGCGCCGCCTCCGCGCGACTGGCGGCGAGACAGCGCGACGGACACATTGCCACGGTCGCCCCTCACCGGGGCCAATCCACGGAGGTCCCGTGCCCCGTCTTCCGCTGAGTCAGTCCCTCGTCCTCGCCGCGTTCGTGCTGGTCGTGCCCGAGGCCGCCGCGCAGCAGCCGCGTCCGCAACCGACGGCGCAGCAGCAAGCGCAGCAACGGCAGCCAGCGCGCCGGCGTGGCGACCGGAGTCGCCTCACGCGCGCCGACCTCGACGAGGCGGGGAACTCCATCGTGACGGCGCGCGACGCGATCCGGATCCTCCGGCCACACTGGCTGCAGCCGCCAGTGGGACGCTCCGCCTCCTCGAACGTCGCCGGGAGCGGCGGCGGCGCGACCACGGTCATCGTCTACCTCGACGGCTTCCGCCAGCCCGACCTCGAGGTGCTCAACACGGTCCAGGCCTCGGCGATCATCGAGATGCGCTACCTCGACCAGAATCGCGCGATCATCATCCACGGCCCCGGCCACGAGGCCGGCGTGATCGAGATCAAGACGAAGGAAGAACCCAAGAAGCCCTAGCGCGCCCCCGTCCGGTCGACCTCACCAGGTCACGACCCAGAGCGCGGTCCAGCCCTCGGGCACCTGGTACGCGCGAGCGACCCAGGTGCCCTCGTCCAGCGAGACCGTGCAGAACGCCGAGCCGGTCGAGTAGCCCTCGGCCATCACCTGCCACTCCCCCGCAGCGGGCGCATCGGTGAGGTAGCAGTCCAGCCCCGGCGGATTCATGACGCCGTCGTTGGGGACCTCGGGCAGCAGGAGCGCGAGCTCCCCGCTCGCTCCGGCGACGGCGGCGACGGTCAGGCGGTTCAGCGATCCGGGAGGCCCGACGGGGCCCTCCTCGAACACGCATCCCGCGACGAGGGTCGCCGCGGCAGCCACGGCGACCACGCGACTCCATCGGAACTGGGGCACTCGCTCCTCCATCGGTGCTGGTTGCCAGACAGGAGTGCAGGAGTCGTACCCGGTCCTGGCACGGCGCGGCGACCCGAAGTGTCCCCCGTGGAGGCCAGCGGAGCGACACGCCGGCACCGTTCTGACACGGAAGCGCGGAGCGGCGGATGGTGCCCTGAGCGCGGAAGGGGGACCGCCTCACCGGGCGACCCCCCTTCAGCATCATCGCAGTTGCCCCACTTGGAATCGAACCAAGAACCTTCTGATCCAGAGTCAGACGCTCTGCCAGTTGAGCTATGGGGCAGTCTCCGGCGCGCCGCGCCGGGGAACGGAAATTATGCCCTTCGAGGGGCTCAGGCAATCACCCCTTCTTCACTTCCTTCGCCCAACTGTCCCTGAGGCCCACGATGCGGTTGTATACGAGGCGGTCCGGGCCGCTCTCCTCGGCATCGGAGATGAAGTAGCCGGAGCGCTCGAACTGGTACCGGGTCCCCGGGGGGTGCGTCGCGACCGTCGGCTCGATCCGCGCCTCCCGGTGCACGACCAGCGATCGGGGATTGAGCGAGGCGATGAAGTCCTGACCCTCGCTCACGTCATCGGGATCCGCCTGCGAGAAGAGCCGGTCGTAGAGCCGCACCTCGCAGGGGAGCGACTGCGCGGCCGAGACCCAGTGGATCGTGCCCTGCACCTTCCGGCCGTCGGGCGCGCTCCCGCTCTTCGTAGCGGGATCGTACGTGCACCGCAGCTCGACCACGTCGCCGGCGGCGTCCTTCACGACCTCGTGGCACGTCACGAGGTAGCCGAAGCGGAGCCGGACCTCGCGCCCCGGCGCCAGGCGGTAGAACTTCCGCGGCGGATCCTCCATGAAGTCGTCGCGATCCACGAAGAGCTCGCGCGAGAACGGGATCTCGCGGGTCCCGGTCTTGGGGACGTCGTGCGGATAGTCCTGGGCCGTGAGCATCTCCACCTGCCCCTCGGGATAATTCGTGAGGACCACCTTGAGGGGCTTGAGCACGCAGAGGACGCGGGGGACCTCCATGTTGAGGTCGTCGCGGACGGCGTGCTCGAAGGTCGCGATCTCGACCCGAGCGTCCTTGCGGGCCACGCCGATCACCTCGGCGAACGTGCGGATCGCCTCGGGACGGACGCCGCGACGGCGGAGTCCGGCGATCGTCGGCATCCGGGGGTCGTCCCAGCCACTGACGTGCCCCTCCTCCACCAAGCGCAGCAGCTTCCGCTTGCTCAACACCGTGTAGTCGAGCTCGAGTCGCGCGAACTCGACCTGCGTCGGCGGCCGCTCGAACCCCGCCGCCGCCACGAGCCAGTCATAGATGTCGCGGTTGTCCTTGAACTCGAGCGTGCAGAGGGAGCGCGTGATGCCCTCGATCGCGTCGCTCAACCCGTGCGCGAAGTCATAGAGCGGGTAGATGTTCCACGCGGTGCCGCGCCGGTAGTGCTGCGCCCCGCGACGGATCCGCAGCAGGAGCGGGTCGCGCATGATCATGTTCGGGTGCGCCATGTCGATCCTCGCGCGCAGCACCCGTGCGCCGTCCTCGAACTCCCCCGCCTTCATCCGGCGCAGGAGATCGAGGTTCTCGTCGGCGGAGCGGTCGCGCCACCGCGACGGCGTGCCGGGAGAGGTCACGGTGCCACGATTCGTGCGGATCTCCTCCTCCGACTGGTCGTCCACGTACGCCTTCCCCTTCTTCACCAGCAGCTCGGCGATGTCGTAGAGCTGCTCGAAATAATCGGAGGCGTAGAACTCGTTGTCCCACCGGAACCCGAGCCACCGGACATCGTCCTTGATGGCCTCGACATAGCGGAGCTCCTCGGTGAACGGGTTCGTGTCGTCGAATCGGAGGTTGCAGGTCCCGCCGAACTCCTGCGCGATGCCGAAGTTCAGGCAGATGGACTTCGCGTGGCCGAGGTGCAGGAAGCCGTTCGGCTCCGGCGGGAAGCGCGTCGCCGGCGCGCGACCGAAGCGGCCGGTGGCGACGTCGTCGGCCACCAGCTCACGGATGAAGTCGCGGTGCGCGCGGGCGCCGGCGTTCGGATCGGTCACGGGATGGGCGTGGTCGCAGGAGTCGCTGGAATCTAACCGGGGCGACAGGCCCGTTGACCGCGCTCGAGGTCGCGCCGAAGTTGGTCTCCATGACCACCGACCTCGCCTACCCCATCGGGAAGTTCGAGCGCCCCGGGGCCGCCACCACCGCCGATCGCGAGGCGCGCATCGCGACGCTCGCCTCCCTCCCGTCCGACCTGCGCGCCGCCGTCCGCGGACTCACCGAGGCGCAGGTGGACACTCCGTACCGGCCTGGCGGGTGGACGGTGCGGCAGCTCGTGCACCACGTCGCCGACTCGCACATGAATGCCTACTGTCGCGTGAAGCTGGCGCTCACGGAGGAGAACCCCGTGATCAAGCCCTACAACGAGAAGGAGTGGGCCCAGCTCCCCGACTCGGCACTGCCTCTCGAGACCTCACTAACGATCCTCGACGCGGTGCACGCCCGCCTGCTGGCGATCCTCCGCGGGATGCGCCCCGAGCAGTTCGCGCGGCCCTTCCTGCATCCGGACAGCGGTCCTCAGTCGCTCGACACCCTGCTGGCGCTCTACGCCTGGCACAGCCGGCACCACACGGCGCACATCACGCAGCTGCGGAAGCGAGAGGGCTGGTAGGCCGGGGAGCGGCCCCGGCGCGGAACAACCCGCCGCGGCCCGCTCGCGGAACGACCCCCTTCACGCGCGGAGCGCCGCGGTCCCTCTTGGGGGCCGCGGCGCTGGGGATGCTGGGCCGGGAGGTCGCCTCGCACGCCGTCATTGGAACTCTACGTCCTACCGAACGGCGGCGGGAAAATCCTCGACCGGGACCAGCAAGGGACATCAGTGGAGCTGAGGGGGATCGAACCCCTGACCTCTGCAGTGCGATTGCAGCGCTCTCCCAGCTGAGCTACAGCCCCGCATCGCGTGCCGGCCGGGTCCGCAAGTCCCGCTCCTGCCATCACATACGCAGGACGAGCAGAGAAAGTTCCGGTCACGCATACGGCCCCGCCTGATGCGTCTTGGCGGGGCCGCCGATGGCAGTAACCTAGTCGGGCCGGGAACCCGACGCCACCCCCCGCTCCTTGAACGGTGATGCCGACCCGCGCGCCGCACGCACTCGATTCCGATTTCGTCGCGGACCAGCTCGAGCCGCGGATCCTCGTGATGAACGGCGTCCGCAGCCAGCCCGACGGCGACTTCGTGCTCTATTGGATGCAGTCCACGCAACGGTTCGAGGAGAACTGGGCGCTGCGGCATGCGATCCGCGAGGCCGACCGCTTGGGGAAGCCACTGCTGGTGCATCAGGGACTCGATCCGACGTACCCGCACGCCAGCGACCGCGTGCACACGGTGATCCTCGAGAACGCCCGATCGCTGCAGCAGCGCGCCGAGCGCCTCGGTCTCGCCTACCAGTTCGCGCTCCGCCGCCGCCGCGATGATGATCGGCGCGTGGTGGACCGCGTCGCCGCGCGCGCGGCCCTCGTCGTGACCGACCACTTCCCCACCGCCGGCGTCGCCGAGCGCACGGCGCGGTTCGCCTCGAGGGCGCCGTGCCGGGTGGTCGCCGTGGAGTCGCACGCCATCGTGCCGTCGGGGCACTTCCCCCGCGAGGAGTACGCGGCGCGCACCATCCGCCCGAGGATCGCGCGGCTCCTCGACCTCGCCCTCGAACCCGTCGAGGAACGGCCGGCTCGCCGGGCGCTCCCAGACGCCACCTGGCGCTCGCTCGACGTGGATCGGCTCGACCTCCGACACACGGACATCGCGACCGAGATCGGCCGCTGCGAGATCGACCACACGGTGGGGCCGGTCCCGTTCGCGAGCGGACGGGAGGGCGCGCTCGCGCGCCTCGAGCGGTTCTGTCGCACCGCCCTCGCGGACTACCCGGAGCGCCGCGATGAGCCGAGCGACATGGAGGGGACGTCGCGGCTCTCGCCCTATCTCCATTTCGGCCAGGTCTCCGCCGCCGAGGTGCTGCGACGGGTCCGCGCCGAGGGACATCGCGCGGCCGAGGCCAAGTTCACCGACGAACTGGTCACCTGGCGCGAACTCGCGCTCAACTTCTGCTTGAGGAACCGCCACTTCACGCGGCTCCGCGGACTCCCCGCCTGGGTCCATCGCTCGATGGAGAAGCACAAGGACGACCCGCGCGAGGCGACCTACACGCTCGCCGAACTCGAGGCCGCGCGGACGCACGATGACCTCTGGAACGCCGCCCAGCGGGAACTCGTCCGGACCGGGCAGCTCCACAACGTCATGCGGATGCTCTGGGGGAAGTCGGTGATCCTCTGGACGCGTCGCTACAGGACGGCGCTCGAGCACCTGATCCAGCTCAACGACCGATATGCGCTCGATGGGCGCGACCCGTCGAGCTACGGCGGCATCCAGTGGTGCTTCGGCAAGTTCGACCGGCCCTGGTTCGACAGGCCCGTCTGGGGGACGATCCGCCCCATGTCGCTCGCGCGGGCACGGGGAAAGTTCGACGCCGACGCGTACATCCGTCGCTTCTCCTAGCGACGCGGCACCGGCTGCATCACCCCGGTAGATTGCGACGGTGCGAGTGCACGATGTGCTGCCGACCTCGGACGAGATCCACTCTGCCGCCGATCGCATCGCCGGTGTGGCGGCGCGCACCCCGCTGATCCGGTCCGAACCGCTCTCCCGCGCGCTCGGCGGAGAGGTCTTCCTCAAGCTCGAGAACGCGCAGCCGGGCGGCTCGTTCAAGCTCCGCGGCGCGCTCAATGCCATTCTCTCACTGGACGATGCGGCACGGAGACGCGGCGTCGTGGCGAGCTCCGCCGGGAACCACGGGCTCGGCGTCGCGATCGCCGCCGAACGCCTGGGGATCGCTGCCACCATCTTCGTCCCTTCGAACGCGCCCGCGGTGAAGCGCGACGGGATCGCGGCGCACGGCGCGCAGGTGGACGCGACGCGACCGACGTACGACGACGCCGAGCGCGCGGCGCGTGCGCACGCGGGAGCGGTGCGCGCGACGTTCGTGAGCCCGTGCACCGGCCGGACCCTGCTCGCCGGCGCCGGCACGGTCGCCCTCGAGATCGTCACCGACCTGCCGACGGTGCGTGGCATCGTCGCCGGCGTCGGCGGGGGCGGCCTGACCGGCGGGATGGCGGGCTTCACGCGCCACGCGGCGGCGGCGGTGCGGATCCTCGGCGCCCAGTCGGAACGCACCAATGCGATGACGCTCGCGCTCGCCAGCGGACATCCGACGGTGATCCCGGACGTTCCGACACTCTGCGACGGTCTCGCCGGGCTCGTTGATGAGGAGATGCTCGCGCAGGGCCAGCGTGCGCTCGACGCCATCTCGACCGTCGGCGAGTCGGAGGTCGCGGAGGCGATCCGCTGGCTGCACCGGGAGCACGACCAGCGCATCGAGGGGGCCGGGGCCGCCGGCGTGGCCGCGCTCCTCTCGGGCGCACTCACGCCCCGCGCATTCCCGGTCGTGGTCGTCCTCAGCGGGGGGAACATCGACCGCGACCGTTTCGAGGGGATCCTCGGCGGGGCAACGGGCGTCGCGGCCTCTTAGCTTTCCCCCCGCATGTCGCTCTCGATCCGCTTCCTCGGCACCTCCGCGTCGCGTCCCACCGTCGAGCGCGGCCTCTCCTCCCTCGCGGTCACGCGCGAGGGGGAGACGATGCTGTTCGACTGCGGCGAGGGCACCCAGCGCCAGATGATGCGCTGGGGCGTCGGGTTCACCCTCGGCGACATCTTCTTCACGCACTTCCATACCGACCACTTCCTCGGCGCGCTCGGCCTGCTCAAGACGCTCGCGCTCTCCGGTCGCGAGGAGCCGCTCCGCCTCTGGGGACCTCGCGGCGCCGTGGCGCTCTTCAAGCGCGCCGAGGGACTCGGCACCGAACGGCTCACCTTCCCGCTCACCATCACCGAGGTCGAGCCGGGCACCCCGATCGCGCGCGAGGACTACGAGATCCGGCCGTTCAGCGTGGAGCACCGACAGGGGGCGGCGCTCGGCTACGCGCTCGTCGAGCACGAGCGCCGCGGGCGTTTCGACCCCGAGCATGCGCGAGCGCTGGGGATCCCCGAGGGACCGCTCTGGGGGCGCGTCCACAAGGGCGAGGCCATCACGCTTCCCGACGGACGGGTGATCCAGCCGTCGGAGCTCGTCGGACCCACGCGCGCCGGTCGCGCCGTCGTCATCACCGGCGACACGCGACCCTGCGCCGCGACCATCGAGGCCGCGGTCGGTGCGGACGTGCTGGTGCACGAGGCCACGTTCGGCGACGAGGAGGCGGCGCGAGCGGCCGAGACGATGCACAGCACCGCGCGCGAGGCGGCGACGGTCGCACGGATGGCCGGCGTGCGCACGCTGGTGCTCACGCACTTCTCGGCGCGCTACTCCCGCGACCCGTCGGAGCTCGGCGCGCAGGCGAGGACGGAGTTCGACGGGTCGGTCGTGCTGGCGAGGGACGGGCTCGAGCTCGACGTCCCGTTCCGGGACGCGACGGGCTGAGACTCAGAGCGGCTGGCGGCCGGCGAACCCGGCGTCCACCTCGTGCCAGTGCGTGACGGCGTCCTCTCCGGCGCGCCAGCAGAGGTACACGACGCGACCGTCGCGTTCCGCCGGGAAGTCCACGAGGCCCTCCTCGAGGGACTTGCACTCGACGCCGAGCTCCGCGAGTTCGCGGACGAACCCCTCGATCTCCCTCGCGGCGGCCTCCACCTCGCGTTGCAGGCGCTCGGCCTCTGGCGACGCGGTCGCGGTGCTGAGCGCGCTCGAGACGGTGAACCGCTCGACGAGGTCGCGCCAGCGGGCGTGGGTCTGCACGAGGTCGGCGACGATGCGACGCACCAGCGGCAGCGCGCGGTTCGCGCGCTCCGCGGTCCAGGGGGCCGGCGCGGCCGAGGGAGCGGGCGTCATGCGCGCGGCCGGATGGGCTTCGCGGCACGGGCCGCTGGGAGCCGACGCACTGGCGCGCCCGGCGCCACCTGACGCGCCGCGTGCCGAACGAGCGGACGCGCGTCAGGGCCGGGACGCGGCCGGTGGCGCACGATGCGTACGTCGCCGGAGTAGAACGCGGCCTCGTTGAAGGCGCGCGTGAGCGCCTGCCGGGTGCCGGGCGTCTCCGTCGAATCGCCGAGCCACATCACGCGCAGCACCGGGGAGGGGACCGAGCCGAGCCGCCATTCGCTTCCGGCCTCGTCGCGGAGCGCGAAGGACATCCGCGCCGAGGGACCCTGGGCGGGACGCGCGACGAGCGTGAATCCGTCGCGGGGCCACGTGCGTTCGTCGAACCCCTCCTCGATCGGGTGGGACTGGCGCACCTGTTCCCACCACACCTGCTCCTCGACGGCCACCGGATCGAGCTCGACCACGCCACCGGGCTCGATGGCCCCGGCGAGCGTGACGGCGAACCGTACCCGCGGGTCGCGGTCCTGCACCCCGAGGATGAAGCTCCGCGGGTCGAACGACAATCGATCGATCGCCGCGAGGCTCTCCTCGCCCGCGTCCGCCGCGATCAGGCGCATCGAGTCGCGCATCATCCTCCAACGTTCCCTGCCCGCGCTCACCAGCCGCCGGGCCGGGCCTGTCCCGATGAGGGCCTCGAGCGTCGTCGGGGCAGCCGTCCGCAGGTCGATGACCCCGCGCCGCGCGCCATGCGACGAGATCCCGCCGATCACATCGACGTCCGTCCGATACTCGTACGAGAGCCAGGGTCCGTGGACGTCGAGGACGATGACGTCGGCGGTCGCGATCGTGCGCGGGTTCTCGCTCCCCTGCTCGTCCTCGTCGAGCGGCCGCTCGTCGGGATTGGCCGCGGCGTACCCGCGCGCGAGCATCGGCACCAACGTGTCGGCGAAGAGCATCACCGAGTCGCCGCTGACGAGGTCCCGCTTGAAGAGCTGCTGGCTCACGAAGACCGCGTCGTAGAACGAATGGTCGATGTCGGCCAGGTAGAGCTCGGCGAACCGGCCGCCGACCTGGGCGAGGACCATCGGCGCCCCACGGACGCGGATCCCCTCGTCGTCGGAGCGGACCCAGAACACGGAGTCGGCCGCGGCGATGATGAACTCGGCGGCCGGGGCCGGCGCCGGAGGCTCGGCGCGCTCACAGGCCGCGAGGCACAGCAGGAGCGGGATGGCGCGCGCGCGCATACCCGCAATATATCACCCGCCCGCGAGGGCTTCCCGGACGCGCGACGCGACATCCTGGCGGAGCTGCGCGAGCGAGTCGGCGCCTCCTTCGAGCAGGTCGGCCCAGACGATGGACCCGTCCTGGGCGTTGACCACCCGCACCGTGATCGTCACCCGCTCGCCGACGCGCTCCACCGTCCCCTCCACGAGCGAACCCACCCGGAGCTGGCGGGCGATCGCCTGCGAGTCGAGCCCGGACCGGAGGCCACTCTCGACGGCGGTCCGTGAGGCGACGCGCCCCTCTCCCGACCGCGCGAGGTCGGTGATCAGCGCATCGGTGAACGCCGCCGCGAGCCGTGCCTCCCCGCCGACCTCCGAGAGGTCCACGAACGGCACGACCGCGACGTCGTGCGGACTGGGTGGCGCCGCGAGCCGCGGGGCGAGGAGCGCCCATCCCGCGACGAGCAGGAGCAGCGCCAGCGCGATCGTCAGCACCAGGCCGCGCCTCGGCATCGCCACGGCGCGCAGCGGGCGGGAGCGCACGCCGCTCGTCGTGACATCCTCGAGCGCGAGCAGGACCTCATCCGCGGTCGCGGGCCGCTCCGCTGGATCCGCCGCGACCAGTCGCATCGCGAGGTCGCGGAGCCCCGGCGGGGCGTCGGAAGGGAGCGGAGCGAGGGACTTCGGGACGTCGAGCTTCGCCCGCAGGAGCGCCGTCACGCTGGGCTGCGGGAAGGCAGGCTGGTGCGCGAGCGCCTCGTAGAGCGTGGCGCCGAGCGCGTAGAGGTCGGCGCGGCCGTCGATCGCGGCGTCTCCCGCGAGCTGCTCCGGCGCCATGTAGCGCGGCGTGCCGACCGCCGCCCCCACCAGCGTCAACGACGCGGAGTCGCCGAGCCGCTCGGCGGCATCGCCGACCGCCTTCGCGATGCCGAAGTCGGTGACCATCGCGGCATCGCCCGCGAGGAGGATGTTGTCCGGCTTGATGTCGCGATGGATCACGCCGGCGCGATGCGCGTGCGCGAGGGCGCGCGTCACGTCCCGGAGGATCGAGACGATCTCCCGCGTGGCGAGGGGCGGCTGGCGGTCGAGTCGCGCGCGGAGGGACTCGCCGGCGACGTACGGCATCACGAGGTACGGCAGGCCATCCACCGCGCCGCTGCCGATGATCGGCACGATGTTCGGGTGCTGCAGCGACGCCGTGGTGAGGACCTCGCGCCGGAACCGGTCCGCCGAGAGCCCGCCGCGCATCACCTTCACCGCCAGCTGGCGCGCGTGCACGCGGTCCTCGCAGAGATAGACCACGGACATGCCACCGCCCCCGAGCTCGCGCTCGATGGTGATGTCGTCGCCGAAGGCATCCCCTCGCATGCTCATTGGACAGGCGGCGCGGCCGGAGCGTTCTACGCCCGGGCCAGCTCCCGCACGCCGGCGACGAGGCGGTCCACCTCGTCGTCGGTGGTGTAGCAGGCGGCCCCAGCGCGCACCAACCCGTCCTCGGCGTGCCCCAGCAGGGCGACGACCGTGGACGCGTAGAAGTCGCCGTGGCTCGTGAAGACGCCGCGGCGCACCAGGGCGCGCGTCACCTGCTCGCTCGGGACACCTTGCACCGTGAAGGAGATCGTCGGGGTGCGCGGACGGTCCGGGCCGGGCCCGTAGCGGGTGACGCCCGGGATCGCGCCGAGCCCCTCCCACATCCGCTCGAAGAGCGCGTGTCCGTGCGCATGCAAGCCGCGATACGCAGAGACGAGCCGCTCGCGACGCGTGGCGCCGGTGCCCAGCGAGGCGAGGAACTCGACCGCCGCCCCCGTCCCGACGATCCCTTCGTGGTTCTGCGTCCCCGTCTCGAGGCGTTCCGGACCGGAATCCGGCGCGGGATCGAGCTTCGGGACATCGAGCCGGTCCACCAGCTCCCGGCGGACGAACAGCACGCCAGCATGCGGCCCGTAGAACTTGTACGCCGAGCAGCCGAGGAAGTCGCAGTCCATCGAGCGCACGTCCACCAGCGCGTGCGGCGCGTAGTGCACGGCGTCCACGAAGACCAGCGCGCCGGCGGCGTGCGCGATCCGACCCGCCTCGGCGACGTCGGTGATGGTCCCGAGGGCGTTGGAGCCGGCGCCGATCGCGAGCAGACGCGTGCGGGGACCGATCGCGGCGCGGAGCGAGGCGAGGTCCAGTTCCCCCGACCTGACGTCCAGCGCGACCCGACGGATGGTGATCCCCCGCTCCCGCTCGAGGGCACGCCAGGGCGCGACGTTCGCGTGATGATCGAGGTCGGTGACCACGACCTCGTCCCCCGGCCCCCACGCGCGACCGAGGGCGCGCGCGAGGTGGAAGGTCCCGGTCGTCATGTTGTTCGCGAAGCTGACCTCGTCGACGCCGGCGTTCAGGAAGTCGGCGGCCGCTCCGCGCGCCGCGGCCAGCATCGCATCGGTCTCGGCGCTGGTCGGGTAGGCCCAGTGCGTGTTCGCGTTGTGGTGCAGCAGGTAGTCGGCCATCGCGTCCACGACCGATCGCGGCACCTGCGTGCCGCCAGGGCCGTCGAAGTACGCGACACGCTGGCCGTCGTGCGTGCGAGCGAGCGCGGGGAACATCGCCCGGATCCCGGTAAGGTTCACGAGACGATCTCCGTGCCGGCCAGGCGTTCGATGAATCGCACCACCTCCACGTGATCCGCCTCCTCCCCGAGGGCGATGTGCGCCGCGCGGAACAGCTCGGTGGTCATCTGCAGAAGAGGGGCGGGCACCTTCTGCTCGCGCGCCACCTCCGCCGCGATCCCGACATCCTTGTCGAGCAGCGCGAGGCGGAAGGTCCGCGGGAAGGCGCGGGTCAACACCCGTTCCGGGAAGAGGTTCATCGAGGCGTTCGACCGACCGCTCGAGGTGTTGATGACGTCGAGCGCCACGGCCGGGTCCACCCCGGCCTTGCGCAACGCCACGAGTCCCTCGGCCGCGCCCCAGAGGTGCGCCGCGAGCAGGGCGTTGTTGACCGCCTTCACGGCATCACCGGTGCCCACCGCCCCGCAGTGCACGACCTTCTTCGCGAACCGATCCAGGACGGGCCGGACCTGCTCGAGCGTCGCGGCCTCGCCCCCCACCATCACGGTGAGCGCCCCCGCCACCGCCCCCGCCACTCCCCCGGACACCGGCGCATCGACGAAGCGGATCCCTCGCTCCGCCAGCCGTCCTGCGATCCGCCGTGAGGTCGCCGGGTCCCCTGACGTGCAGTCCACGAGGATCGCGCCCGAGGCGAGGCCGGCGAGCAGTCCGTCCTCGCCGTCGAGGAGCGACGCGACGTCGTGCGAGACCGGGAGGCAGGTGATCACCACATCGGCATCGCGCGCCGCCTCCGCCGGGGTCGCCGCGTGGGTGACACCATGTTCGGCGGCGAAGGCCGCCGCGCGGGAAGCGGTCCGGTTCCAGACCTTCAGGCTCCGGTCGGACTTCGCGAGGTGGGCGGCCATCGGTGTGCCGATGGCGCCGAGGCCGAGGAAGGAGACTCTCACCGTGGGGGAGGGATTGAGGGTGGAGCGTGGAAGGTGGTCGCGGCCTTCCGTCCGGCGCCAGTCATATCTTTCGCCCGATGCGGACCGAGGTGACGATCCGGGGGATGGTGGCGGTGCACGCCCGGCACGCCGTGTTCACCGCGCTCGCGGCCGTCCCGGGGATCGAGCGCGCCGAGGTCGAGCTTGGCCGCGCGGTGATCGAGCACGGAACCGCCGTGAGCCCCGCAGCGCTGGCGTCGGCGATCGCGCACGCGGGATTCGAGGTCACCGCGGTCCGCGAGCTGCCGCGGACGCTGCCGACGCTCTGACCGGAACGGAGACGCCGGTGGCTGTCCTCACGGACATCCACCGGCGTTCCTGTCGTGCAGAGCGATGTGTGACCCTTCCGCCGCGAGAGGACAGGGGGCCGGCCGGCCCCCCACCAGCACCGACCCGCACCCCACTGTCAACTCGACGTCGAACGGTTCACTACGTCAGACACAGCCTACGTGAAAAGGGTTTACCTGGGTTTCAAGCAACGCGCAGCGGATCCATCCTCACCGGCTGAACCAGTACGACCCCTTGATCAGGAAGGTGTTGTCCGAACGCGTGTCGAACAGGTTCCCGATGTCGCGGCCGATGTCGAAGGTGCCGGCGTCGAGACCGCTCTGGCTGCGGCCCTGCTGCCAGACGAAGAACAGCACCGATCCCGGGCGGTACTCCCAGCGGAGCACCGTGTTGGACGTGAAGCTCTTGAAGTTGAAGTCGGAGAGGGTGGTCCCAGCGTACGGCGCGAAGCGGTCGGCGTAGCGCTCGGCATCCGGATCCACCAGCTCGCGCAGGTTGGAATAGCCGCCCGTGGCGATGAAGGGCTGCGCGTACACCTGGAGCGAGAGGTTCGACGTCATCGTGTAGTCCACGCGCGCGGTCATCGAGGCGGTGGTCTGGTCGATGCGGGCGAAGGCGTAGTGCGTGCCTGAGCCGTCCGTCACGTTGGCGTACCACTGCTGGTCGTTGATGCTCCTGCTGAAGCCGAGCCCGATGTTCGCCTGCAGGCGGCTGGCCACGCGGAAGCGCAGCGACGGATCCACCCCGAAATCGGAGGAGCCGCTCGCGTCGCGCAGCACGAAGTATCCCTGCAGGACGCCGCCGATCGGGGCCCGGGCATCGGTCTCGAAGCCGAGCCACCCGTTCTGGCGGAAGTTCTTGCGGAACGCCGGTCCACCGCGCGCGGTCCGGTCGTCGTAGTTGGCGCCGATGTTGTTCACGTTCCAGCCGGCCCAGAACCACCACTGGTTGGGGAGCTGGCCGTTGACGTTGAAGTTCCCCCACGTGTTCAGGCGGAGGCCATCGAAGTTCCAGTCGTTGCCCTGGTTCAGGTTCACGTACATCTGCCGGTAGAGCTTCGTCGGCTTGGTGAGCTGCAGGCTCAGCCACTGGTTGTTGTTGATGATGTCGGCGCGGTTCATGAACCCGAGGTCGTTGACCTCGTAGCCCGGGGTCGTGGCGGTCAGGCCGCCGCCGAACCGCCAGATGCCGCCGCCGTTCTTGCCGACGTTCACGTTGGCGCGCGTGCCGGTGAGGCTCGTCGCGTCGGGATCCACCTCCAGCGACGACCCGATGCGCTGGTAGTAGTGCGCCGAGTTCCGCTGCGTGGCGGTGATGGACGCCGCGGTCCCGCTCACGTAGCTCGTGATCACCGAGCCGGACACCTGGTATCGGTTCCCGCCGAAGCGGTGCCGGCCATCGAGGCCGACGACGTAGGCGTTCTCGCGCAGCGCGCCCTCGCTCGCCGGGTCCAGGAAGCGGTTGGTGGCGGTCAGGATCATCCCCACGCCGGAGTTGCCATTGCGGAGGTCCTGCGCCAGCCGCGTGACGAGGTAGTTCGTCGCCGGCTCGATCGTCGCGCCGCCGTCCACCTCGCGCTGGGTGTAGGCATTGAGGAAGCCGACGTTGAGCCCGCCCGAGGTGCGACCGGTGACCTTCGCCGCGCCGAGGATCGTCGTGTTGGACGCGGCGCCGAGCTGCGGGGCGCGACCGATGCGCCGGGAGTAGAACACACCCGGCGAGTGCGGCGAGGAACCCGCGAAGCCGAAGGTCCCGGAGCCCTCGAGGAAGAAGGGCCGCCGCTCCATCTGGAAGAGCTCGAACGCGGTGAGGTTGAGCTGGGCGGGATCCGCCTCGACCTGGCCGAAGTCGGGATTGACCGCGCCGTCGAGGGTGAGGTTGGACGTGATGCCGACCTTCATGTCCGCGCCGAACGCGAACTTCTGCTCGCGGCCCCATTCGCCGGGCCCCTCGGGCCTGGTCTGGTTGGTCGCGACCGTGTACGGCACCACCTCGACCCGCCGCGCCGAGACGAGGCCATCGAAGCCGGAGACCTCGCCCCACTGCGAGACGAAGCCCTGCTGGGAGCGACGGAACACCGGCCACGAGAGCCGCTCGCTGTAGCGCGCGATGTCGCGCCAGATCGCGAAGCCGAAGGTGTTCGACGCCTGTTCGGGGTAGCGGATCTGGCTGAGCGGGATGCGGTACTCCGCGGCCCACCCCTGTTCGTCCACCGCCGTCGCCACGTCCCACACGCCATCCCACGAGGGGTCCTCGTTGGAGTCGTTCGAGTGGTACACGTCGCGCTTGACTCCGAGCGGGTTGACGGTGAAGCGGAACCCGGTGCGCCGGTCGCGATAGCCGTCCACCATCACGTGCACGTAGTCGGACTTCGTGGACCCGTCGCGGCGCGAGAGGAAGGCCATGATCGAATCGGGGGACGGGTCGAACGCGCGGATGAACACGTAGAGGTTCTTCGCGTCGTAGGCGACGCGCGCCTCCGTGCGATATCGCGGATCTCCGTCCTCGACCGGGTCGTGCTGCCGGAACTGGGTGATCGCGGGCGCATCGCGCCAGATCTCGTCGTCGTCGCGGCCATCGAGGGTCGGCGCGACCTCGGCGCGGGCGGCCGTCGCCGACGTGGCGGTCGGCACGGGCACGCTGATGCGCGTGGGCGGCGGGGCGCTCGCGCTCGGCGACGGACCGAGCGCGACGGATCCCTGCAGGGCGAACAGGAGGGGCAACAGCATATGCGGTCCGGGTTGGGGTCCCGGTGGGGGTCGGGAGGATGGGACTGCGTCGCTCGCGGTGATCACCGCGGCGATACGTGCGATTCGACAACACGTCGTACGGAAGCGTTGCGTCGCCGTTCCATCTGGTGTGTGCGCGAGTTGTCAGGAGGTCCGGACGCTCCGCTGACGCGTCGCGTTCGGACACGATTCCTACTCCGCTTTTGTATGGGATTGCGGTCGGTTAGCTTCGGGGCACCTCGCTATCGTTCGCGCGCGCGAACTTCGCGTGACCCCATCGTGAGCGGACCCCGCCGGGGAGGTGCCCCGTGAGCCCAGAGCAGCGCGAGACGGAGAAGTCGGTCGCGGCGCTGGTGGCGCCGGACATCCTCGACCTCCTCGAGACCGAGCCCGGCGCCATCGCCGCCGAGACCGAGGAGTTGCATCCGGCCGACCTCGCGGACGTCGCGGAGCTGCTGCCGCGCGAGCAACTCCCCGCGTTCCTGTCAGCACTGCCCGTGCCGCGCGCCGCGAGCATCCTCGAGTACCTCGCCGAGGAGGTGCGCGCCGAGCTGCTCGAGACCCTCGATCCCGCCGTCGCCGCCGCGTTCCTCGCGCGGATGACGCCCGACGAGCGCGCCGACGCGCTCGTCGAGATGGACGAGGAGGCCGCGGACGAGATCCTCGAGGCGATCCCCGAGCGGGAGCGCGTCGAGGCCGAGCGCCTCCTCCAGTACGAGCCCGACACTGCCGGCGGCCTGATGACGACGGAGTTCGTCACCGTCGCCGATACGATGACGGTGGACGAGGCGCTCGCGACGATCCGCGCCATGGCGCGCGCCGGTCGGCGCGAGGCGATGGGCACCGTGTATGCGGTGGATGCGCGCGGCGCCCTCGCCGGCGTGCTCTCACTCCGGGAGCTCCTCGCCGCGCCGGAGGGTGCGCGGATCGCCGACATCGCCTGGTCGGAGATCGTGACGACCCTGCCGACCGCCGACCGCGAGGAGGTCGCGCAGCTCACCTCCAACTACGACCTCGTCGCGGTCCCCGTCGTGGACGCCGAGCGCCGGCTCCTCGGCGTCG
>CAZYUL010000012.1:0-58706 GCA_964650715.1 uncultured Gemmatimonas sp.
CACGCGTCGGCCGACACGATCCGCATCGTCGGCATCGTGATCAGCGTGCACATCGCCGGGATGTACGCCTTCGCCCCGATCATGGGATGGATGAGCGACCAGGTCGGGCGCCACCGCGTGATCATGCTGGGCGTGGCGCTCCTCGTCCTCGCCTGCGGGATCGCCGGTTCGGCGGGTCACGACGCCGTCCGGCTCTCGATCGGCCTCCTCGCCCTCGGGCTGGGCTGGTCGGCCACGATGGTCGCCGGCTCGGCGCTGCTCAGCAGCTCGATCACGCCCGCGCTCAAGCCGGCGTCGCAGGGCCTCTCGGACCTCGTGATGGGACTCGCCGGCGCATCGGCCGGTGCGCTCTCCGGCGTGGTGGTGCAGTCCGCCGGCTACCCGACGCTGACGCTCATCGCCGCGGCCGCGACGCTCCCGCTGCTGGTGCTGGCCCTGCGACCGACGCGACCGAGGGCACCGGCCTGAGCTCCGCCTCGCCCTTCTGGCTCACCACCGCCGTCGCGATCCTGGTCCAGTGGATCGCGTTCGTGCCGGCGTGGCTGCGCCGCACGGAGCGATTCTACGACCTCGTCGGCAGCGCGACGTTCATCACGGTCATCTCGATCGCCCTCACCGCCCGCGCGCCGGGCGACCTCCGTGCGCTGCTGCTCGCGGTGATGGTCATCGTGTGGGCGGTGCGCCTGGGGAGCTTCCTCGTCGCGCGGATCCATCGGAGGGGACGCGACGACCGGTTCGACGCGATCAAGCAGTCGTTCCCGCGGTTCCTGCTCGCGTGGACGATGCAGGGTCTCTGGGTCGCGATCACCTCGGCGCCGGCGGTGCTCGCGATCGCGCAGGGGGATGGCGCGCCCGATGGCTTCCTTGTGGTCGGCACGCTGACGTGGCTCGCGGGCTTCACGCTCGAGGTCGTCGCCGACCGGCAGAAGGCGCGGTTCGCCGCGGATCCCGCGAACCGCGGACGGTTCATCACGACGGGACTCTGGTCGCGTTCGCGGCACCCGAACTACTTCGGTGAGATCATGCTCTGGATCGGGGTCGCGGTCGCCGCGTTCCCCGCGCTGGAGGGCTGGGCGCGGCTCGCGCTCCTCTCACCGCTCTTCGTCGCGTGGCTGCTCACGCGGGTGAGCGGGATCCCGCTGCTCGAGCGGAAGGCCGCCGAGCGTTGGGGTGGGCAGCCGGAGTACGAGGCGTATCGGGCGCGGACGCCGAGGCTGGTGCCGAGGATCGGGGCGCGCTGAAGTCCGCGAGCCATCGAGGTCGCGGGGTCGGCAAGGCCGTCGTGCGAGCGCTGCTCAGTCACGCCAGGCGACTGGGCTGTCGTGAGGCCTGGGTCCTCACCGATCGGGACAACGAGCCGGCGATGCGACTCTATGCATCCACGGGAGGGAGTGAAGCACCCGGCCAACACGTGATGTTCTCATTCCCGCTGGATCGCGATGAGACATGAGGGTCCGCCTGACTTGGCGCGGCCATCGCGGTCGAGCGGCCGGGACACTTGGGCGGAGCCGTGACCATCGGCGCGAGGATGGTCGGCGCCAACCCGAGACTCATCGTGTGACCTGTCGCGGAGCGCTCCCGTCGGCTCCCATCACCCACAGCTCCGTCCTGCCGGTGCGGTTGCTCTGGAAGGCTATGCGGCCGTCAGGGAACCAGGAGGGAGTCTCGTCCAGCGAAGGTGGCGCATCGGATTGAAGTTCCTTCGGCGGTGAGCCCCCGGCGACATCGATGACCCAGATGCGCCCGACGGTCGGCCGCTGCTGGGCGGCGGATCGCGTGACGACCTGCACCGCGAGCCGCGTACCGTCCGGCGACCAGCGCGGCCACTGCGCTCCGCGCCCCGCACCGGCGTCGAACACCATCCGCGCGGAGGTGCCGTCCGCGTTGGCGACCCAGATCGTCATTGCGAACGTTGGTGTCATCCGCGTGTAGGCCACCCGTCGCCCGTCGGGGGACTGCGCGCCTTCGAAGAAGATGCCGACGGTGTCGCTCAGCGTCCGCAGCACGCGACCCTGCAAGTCGGTCTCGAGCAGGGGCGCATTGGGCGGCGTCATGCGCGTCGTCAGGATGGACCGACCGTTCGCCGCCAGCCGGACCCCGCGCCCCTCGGCGCTGCCGACCTCACGCCGGCCGCTTCCATCGACGCGCACGGCGTAGAGCGTCGAGACCACGGCGGTTCGCGGGCCGCTGGTCACGCTGAACACGACCTCGTCCCCGAGCCATTGGAGATCTCCCTCTGGCAGTGTGTCACGCGTGATACGGCGGACGTTCGATCCATCGCTCGCCGCGACGTAGACGTCCCAAATGCCGTCGCGCGTGGAGACGAAGGCGACGTGGGCGCCGTTCGGCGACACCGCCGGGAGACCTGCGTTGATCGCCGGCATCTGCGGCGGCTGCTGCGCACTCGCGGAGACGGGGAGCACGAAAGCTGTCACGAGGCTCAGCGCGCTCGCACCAACGCGCGCACGACGGAGCGCCAGCGCTCCGAGTGTCATGCTGGCGAGGGAGCCCAGCAATACGAGCTTTGCGAGGCCGACACGAGCGAGCCAGGCCAGTCCGGTCGCCGTCGGGAGCACGGCCATCCCGATCGGCACGAGGAGTCCGATCACGACACCAAGGAGCAGCAGGGCACGACCGACGATCCTCACGGGTCCTCCGTTGAGATTGCCTCGCCGTCGGATGGTCCGGCGGCGCACACGTACCCTACGCGCGCCGTCCGGGCGCGCGGCGCCGATCCCCGTCGCTTTCGAACGGTTCACCCCTCCGTGCGCCGGTTCGCCTCATTGGCACCCGATCGCAGCACGTAGATCGCCCAGGGCGCGACGACCGCCTCGGAGACCCACTGCATGCCGTCGCCGGCGATCCCGAGCGGAGTGATCATCTCCGTCACGGCGAGGCCGGCGGCGGCGAAGAGCCGTCGGTAGCCCTCGTCCGTCGCGAGGACGTCGACCACGGGCCGGCGGTCGGGGACGTCGAGCATCACGATGCGGACGGTGTCGCCGTGCCGCGCGGAGCGGTTCTCGGGGAAGTCGCGCGTCGAGAAGGAGACCCACTCGTGATTGTAGATCTCCGGGCGAGACACCAGCAGGACGATCGTTCCACTCGGGGCCAGCACCCCGTGAAGCGAACGGAGCGCGCGGAGCTTCTCCTCGTCGGTCGGGATGTTGTCGAAGGTGAACGCCGCGAGGACGACATCGAAGCCCGCTGGTCCACCGGCCGGCGGATCGTTCGCCGCGACCCACACGTAGCGGCCGGCGGGGTCGGCCGCGCGCGCCTCGGCGAGCATCGCACGTGAGATGTCGACGCCGACGACATCGAATCCGAGATCCCGCAGGAAGCGGGTGGACCGACCCGCTCCGCAGCCGAAGTCGAGGGCGCGGTGACCGTGGACCTGGCGGGCCAGCAACCCCGGAAGGTCGCGGAACGCCAGCGCGTAGGTCCCGGGGAAAGCCAGGCGTGCGTAGGCCGCTGCGCGCGTCGCGTCCTCGTACACGTTGCGGAAGGCCTCGGTCATGGATGCCTCGGCGTCGGACAGGGCGCCGTTCTCACGCCGTCTCGCGGCTGGATCCGACCGTTCGCCCCGGATTCGCGAGGCTCACGGCGGATGGACATATTGCCCGGGCGTGAGCCGCGACATTCCAGACATGCCCGCCGCCAGCGACGGATCGCCGCCGCGCCTGCTCCGGACGACCCTGCTCAGCGGCGTCGTCTGGATCGCGCTCGCTTCGTTCGGCGTGATGCAGATGTACCTCTCCCGCGTGGGTACTCCCGCGCCGATGCCGGTGCCGCAGCTGCTCGCCCAGCAGGGGCTGCCGTGGCTGATCTGGTGGGCCGCCACTCCCTTGATCCTGTTGGTCGTCCATCGTGCGCGCTGGGAGCGCTCGAGCTGGGGGCGCGCCGTGCTGCTCCACGCCGCCCTCGGCTTCGCGCTGGGACTCCTGCCTTCCCTCGCGAACGTGGTGAGCTGGCGGATGCTCGGCATCAGCGACGGGGCGAGGAGTCTCTGGTCGGAGTACCGTGCGCTGCTGGGACTGCGGTTCCTCTTCGACGTCTCGACATATGCGGCGATCGCGGCCGTCGCCACCGGATTCAGCCTGCATCGCCGCGCCGGGGCCGAGGAGGCGCGGCGCGTCGCCCTCGCCTCGGAGCTGTCGGCAGCGCGACTCAACGCGATGACGGCGCAGATCCATCCGCACTTCCTCTTCAACGCGCTGAACGCGGTCGCGATGCTCATCCGGGCCGGCGAGAAGGACCGCGCCCTCTCGGCGGTCATCGCGTATGGCGACGTCCTGCGGTCGATGATGGATGTGAGTGCCGAGCTGGTCACCGTGCGCGAGGAGTTCCAGTGGCTGCGTCGCTACCTGGAGGTCGAGGCGCTGCGGTTCCCCGACGATCTCGAGACGGAGGTCATCGCCGAGGAGGAGGTGGCGGACGCGCTGGTGCCGCGCCTCCTCCTGCAGCCGCTCGTGGAGAACGCGTTGCGTCACGGGGTCGCGCCGGACGGAACGACGCGCGTCGGGATCCGCGCAGGACGCGTCGGCGGGCGCCTGTGGCTCCTGGTGCGCGACAACGGTCCCGGCGTTCCGCCGCACATGGAAGAGGGGATCGGCCTCCGGAACGTGCGGGCGCGTCTGGCTGTGCAATGCGGTGCGGCTGCCGAGCTCCGCCTCCGTGACGCTCCGGATGGCGGCTGTGAAGCGGAGATCCTCATTCCATTGGCGCGCGCGGTTCACTCGACACGGAAGGCGTCGTGAGCGCCGAGTCGTCGCTGCGCGTGCTGGTGGTGGACGACGAGCGTCTCGCGCGGGAGGGGCTGGCGCGGATGCTCGTCCGAGAGACCGGGCTCATCGTCGAGCAGGCGGCGAGCGGCGAGGCCGCGATCGAGACCCTCCGATCGTCGCCCTTCGACCTCGTGTTCCTCGACGTGCAGATGCGTGGGGTGGACGGCTTCGGCGTCATCCGCGCGATCGGCCCCGAGCGGATGCCCGTCGTGGTCTTCACGACGGCACACTCCCAGTACGCGATCCGCGCGTTCGAGGCCGCGGCGGTGGACTACCTGCTCAAGCCGATCGACGATGACAGGCTGCGCGCGACGCTCGAGCGGGCGCGCGAGGTCGTCCGGCTGCGGCGGCTCGGACGTGCGACGCAACAGCTCCTGCGACTCCTCGAGCCGGAGGCGGAGGGAACGGGCGCGGGATCCCGCGGGCACCGATTCCAGGTGCGGAGCGGCCGGAGCCTGTACTATGTGGATGCGAGCGCCGTGGAATGGGTCGAGTCCGCGGACAACTACGCCCGCCTCTGGGTCGGCGGGCGGTCGCACCTCATCCGCGAGTCGATGCAGGCCGTCGAGGCGATCCTCGCGCCCCTCGGCTTCATCCGCGTGCACCGCACCGCGATCGTGCGGCTCGACCGCATCAAGGAGGTGCGGACGACCCGCGAGGGTGCGTATCAAGCGTTGCTCACCAGCGGAGAGGCGGTGCCGGTGAGCCGGGAGCGGCGAGCGGAGGTGTTGGCTGCCATGGGCCGAGCCGACTAGTCGGTGTCGTCGCGGAGGTGAAGGCGAGCGTCGGCGGCGAGGTCTGTGGCGCCGGCGCCGCCAGCAGCATCTGACGCTTCACCACGGGCGGTGCGCGGTATTGAACGAAAGTGCAGCGAGGTGCCGGGATCGCCGACTCCATCCTTGAGACCGTGTCGCGCGCACCCTTCATCGCACTCGCCGCCCTCGTCACGCTCGGCGGTCTCCTGGCGGTCGTCTGGACGACGCGCCTGATCCTGCGTGGCGCTCCCGCGCGGCAGACGGCTGTCGCCGTCGCAGCGCTGATCGCGTACGCCGTGATCCTCGTCGTTCGGCCAGCCGGTTGGCCGCTGACGGACCTCGCGGTCCTCATCGGCGCCACGGGCGGCGCCCTGCTGCTGCAGCGCACGCTGCGGACGCCTCCGGCCGTGACCGCGTTCCTGGTCGCCGCGGCCGTCGTTGATGTCGTCTCGATGACCGGCGGGATCTCCCGTTCGCTCATCGAGGGACATCGGGCGGGGACAAGCGACCTCCTGCTGTACCTCACCCTCACGGTGCCGATCCGCGGTCGCGCGATCCCCATCGTGGGCATCGGGGATCTCCTCGTCGGCGGCGCGGCCGCGGTCTCACTGCTCCGCATGGGAATGCGACCCTTCGTGGTGGCTGCGACCTTCTCCGCCGGACTCCTCGCCGCCCTGGCGAACGGGCTCTGGCGTGGTGGAGCCGCCGCGATCCCCTTCATCGCCGCGGCCGTGTGCATCGTCGTCCTGCGACGTCCGGCAGCGGTCACTGACCAACGATGAAGCCGCCAGACGTGACCGGGAACACTCCCCCTCCAATGGGCTGGGCACCGACGCTGGTCATCATCGGCGCCGGCGCGGCGCTGCTCCACGCGATCACGCGGGTCCTGATCCCCGCGCTGCACCTGCGGACCGGACTGGACCCGATGCTCCTCTGGTTCCTGCTCGGCGGCCTCGGCGTCCTGGCGCCGCTGGTCCTCCTCGGGGTCGGACTCCTTCGTCAGGAGAGGCGTTCCGGCGCCATCACTTCGATGCGCGACCGGCTGCGGCTGCGGCGGATGGATGCGACGGACTGGCGCTGGGCTCTCGGCGGACTGACCGCCGTCGCGCTGCTGACGGCGGCGCTGCAGGGCGCGCTCGCCGCGGTGAGCGACGTGGTGGAGCTGCAACTGCCGTTCATGCGACTCGAGCCCCTCGGGCCGGGGCGATACTGGATCCTCCTCGCCTGGCTCCCCTTCTTCGTCGTCAACGTCCTTGGCGAGGAGTTCCTCTGGCGTGGCGTCGTGCTGCCGAGGCAGGAGCGCGCGTTCGGACGTCTGGCCTGGCTCGTGAACGGACTCGGCTGGGGCCTCTTCCACGTCGCGTTCGGCTGGCGGGTCGTCGCGTTGCTCCTGCCGATCCTCATCGTGCTGCCGTACGTCTCGCAGCGGACGCGGAGCACCTGGGTCGCGGTCGTGATCCATGCCGGCCTGAATGGACCCGGCTTCGTCGCGGTCGCGCTCGGATACGTGTGACGCGGGCGCCTCCTCGCGCGCGAGGAGGCGCCCGCCGCGAAACGCTTCAGCGGCTCCCGCCGGATCGGTCGCGGGTGAGTGAGAAGACCTGCGTCGAGACCCGGCCGCCGCTGGTGCCCTTGTAGGAGAGCTCCACGCGGTCGTCGCCGAGGAAAACGACGTCCAGGTGGGTGGAGTGGTACGACCCGGGACTCGCGAGGTTCGTGATGTCGTACATCTCGAACGAGAGGCGCGTCCGGTCCGCCGACTTGAGGCGCATCCGGGGCTGGTTGCCGGCGCCGCAGTAGTGCGTGAGCAGCAATGCGTTGCCGTCGGGATGATAGACGGTCATCATCCCACCGCCGTCCTCCACGAGCGCGCGACCGCCCCCGGTCAGGCGATACGTCCACTTCGACTGGGACGGTCGTCCGTCCACTGTCGCATTCCACGTCCCCACGAGCGCCTTGAGTCGCTCGAAGCCGGCAGCCGCATCGCCGCCCTGCCGCTGGGCGGTCGGCGGGGCTGCCGCGGTCAGGGCGAGCAGGGCGGCACCCACGAGCGCGAACCTGAACATCGTTCCTCCCGGTTGGTGAGTCGTCCGGTGCGACGCGGAGGTCCCGCGCACCGTTAGCGAATCGAACGAAGTTGCGGTCCGCGTCCCGGGTCTTCAGCGACTGAACCAGTAGGCCGCCTTCACGAGGAGGATGTTCGTCGGCCGCTCGCGGAAGATCGCGCCGATGTCCCGAGCGGCGTCGAGCTCGAACACGGTCTCGTTCCCGGTACGCGACTGCTGCCAGACCACGAACAGCGTCGAGCCGGGGCGGTATTCCCAACGCAACACGGCGTTCCCCCGGAGGGAATGCAGGTTGAAGTTCGGGTTCGGGACCGTGAATGAACCCGCCGGACCGGCATCGTCGGGGTCCACGATGTAACTCGTCACGACGCCATCGGCGTTCGTGTTCGTCGTGATCGTCCCCCGGTCGCGTCCGTACACGGCGAAGTCGTATCCGCGCGGCGTCGTGAACTCCTTGAGTCCCTCGTAGCGACCCACCGCCACGAACGGTTGGATGTAGCTCTGCAGGCTCAGCGTGGGCGAGAGCGTCCAGTTGATGCGCGTGTCGAGCGACAGCGTACCCTGGTGCAGGCCCGCGAAGAGATACCGACGCTGGTATGTGAGGGTGGCGGTCGGATCATCCACGCCGCGGACATACTGCGCGGAGCTGTACTGCCGGAAGGCGCTCGGCGCGACCGAGATCTGGAGCTGGGGCGCGACGGCGACCTCGATGGAGAGATTGGAGCTCAGGCTCCACGACGGGTCATCCCGGAACCGTGTGTAGGCGAGGACCGGCGTGAGCACCACGCGGCGGCGTGAGTCGCTGCGCAGGAAGAGGTTGACCGTGCGACGCTCCGGAGGCTTGGCGAGCGGTCCGCCGCGCAGGAGCCGATCGTCGTAGGCGGGGAACGTGACGTGCCCACGCACTTCTGCGAGCCAGAGGTTGTTGAACGTGGCCGTCGCTGCGGCACCGAGAGACTGGAAGATCGACGTGGCGTCGAAGTTCCACGCGTGGTTCGTCCAGGCACCGAGGAAGTAGCGCTGGGTGTACCGGGTCCGGTTGGACTTGAGGTACATCCCCAGGGTGGAGAGCTCGCGGTAGTCCACGCGGCCGTGGAACCCGATGTCGTTCATCTCGAACCCGGGGCTGACCTCTCTGACGAGGACCGATCCTCGCCAGGCGCCGTTCTTCTGGAACGCGAGCGCACTCGAGTGCCCGGTCAGCGCCGTGCGCGACGGATCCAGTGCGAAGGACTCGGCATCGGGGCGCTGGTAGTACCGCGCCGGCGCCCTCTGCAACGCGGAAATGAACGCCGGCGCGCCGTCCACGCCGGTGGCGAGCGCGTACCCGCTGAGCACGTACTGCCCGCGGTCCCAGCTGTGCTCGAAGTCCAGTCCACCGTACGTGGCACCATGGCTGAGGAGCGCATCGAACTCAGGAGCCGGGCGACGGTTCACCGAGGTGAACATCCCGCCCACGACGGTGCCGCCGCGACGGAAGTCGCGACGCACGCGGCCCGCGAAGAAGTTGGTCAGCGGCTCGACGGCGGTGCTGCTGTCCACGATTCCGTCGGCTCCCGCGACCGTCGCGCGTTCCTCGTCCGTCAGCGCGTTCATCAGCCCCACGGTCCAGGGGCCGATGCGACCCGAGATCTTCGCCGCACCGAGGATGGTCGTCTGCGCCGGGGCGTCGACGAAGGAGATGTCGGGTCCGCCGGCGTTCCGCTGCGGTGCGCGTCCGACGCGACGCGTGTAGAAGAACGTCTGTCCGCCGTACTCGTTGTATCGGCGCAGCTGGCCGAAGTTGAACACGTCGCCACCCTCGACGAAGAAGGGTCGCTTCTCGGGGAAGAACGTCTCGAAGGCGCTGAGGTTCACCACGGCCGGGTCCACCTCGACCTGTCCGAAGTCGGGATTGATCGTCGCGGTCAGCATGAGCCCGGCGGGCAAGCCGTAGCGCACGTCGGCGCCGATGCTCGCCGCCGTCCGCGTGCGCTCGTAGAACGGATTGCTCAGGTCTGCCGCGCGCATCGGCGCCGCGGTCGCCTTCGCGCTCGCATAGGGAAGCACCTCGAGGCGTCGAGGGCGCGGGAGATCCATCAGTCCCGTGAGGTCGCCGAAACGGGAGACGAACCCCCCCGACTCCGAGTCCCACGGCGCGAACGCCACGCGCTCGCCGCGGCGGGCGATATCGCGCAGCACCTGCACGCCCCACATCCGCTCGTCTCCCGCCGTCCCGTTCTCGAAACGGAGCTGCGAGAACGGGATCCGGAACTCGGCCACCCAGCCGATGGAGTCCACCCGCGTCGCGACCTCCCACACGGCGTCCCAGTTCGCATCGTCCGCGGTGTCGTTGGACATGTAGGAATCCCGCTGCATGCCCGACGGGTTCGCCGTGAAACGGAATGCCGAGCGACGGTCACGGTACGAGTCCAGGTAGACGTGGATCCAGTCGGAGTGCGGTGGCGTCCCGTCGCGACGCGCCAGCGGCGCGGCGATCGAGTCCGGGCGCGGGTCGAATGCGCGCACCCCGACATAGATGGCATCGCCGTCGTAGGCCACGCGCACCTCGGTGCGCAGCGTGCCCGCTTCACCGGGGCTCGGCCAGCTCTGGGTGAAGGCCTGCGACGCCTCCGCCGCCTGCCACGCGGCGTCGTCGAGGCGACCGTCGAGCGTGATCCCGCGCTCGGCGCGCGCTGCCCGCAGTCGTGGCGGTTGCGCCGGTGATGTGCCCGACCCTGACGATCGCGATCGAGCGTCGACCTGCGCCTGCAGCGTCGAGTCGCGGGAAGTCGGAAGTGCGACGAGCAGGCCGAGCAGGATCGCGGCCGCGGTCGTGCGAGTGGATCCGGACACCTATGCCTCCAAGGGGATCGTGGTCGGGCATACAACGACCGGATTCAGGCATTGTTCGCGAATCGCACAGGATTGACCTGCGGACGGGAGCGTTCGTTCTCGAGCGGCCGACCGCGGGCGGCGCAACATCCTCCAAGCTCCCCGGGATCCGGGGCGGGGATCTTCCACGCGAGGCGATGTGTCGGCACCACTGACCTTGCAGGACGGAGCGGAGATGTCCCAGGCGCGCGATCCGTTGGGCGATGCCTACGATGATGGCGCACTGCTGCGCGACGTCGCGTCGCGCTCCGCGCGGTACCTGACCAGCATCGCCGAGCGAGACGTCGCCCCCTCCGCCGCGGCACTCGCGGGATTGCCGTCGCTCGATGCGCCGCTGCCGGAGCGCGGCGCCGACCCGGCACGCGTGCTCGCCGAGTTCGACGACACGGTCTCCGGCGCGACGATGGCGGTGGCCGGGCCGCGGTTCTTCGGTTACGTGAACGGCTCGACGGTGCCGGCCGCGCTCGCCGTGAACTGGCTCGCGACGGCGTGGGACGTCCACGGTGGTTTCCAGGTCCTCTCGCCCGGAACCACCCGGATGGAGCAGATCGCCGGGCGGTGGCTGCTCCGACTGCTCGACCTGCCACGCGAGGCGACGTGCGCGTTCGTCACCGGGACGACGACGGCGCACATCGCGACGGTCGCGACCGCCCGCTCCGCGTTGCTCCGGTCCGCCGGATGGGACTGCGACGACGATGGGCTGCGCGGGGCGCCGGCGATCACCGTCGTCGTGAGCGAGGAGGCGCACGCATCGCTCTTCAAGGCGCTCTCGATCGTCGGGATGGGACGGAGGCAGGTGGTCAGGGTGCCGGTGGACGCGCAGGGCCGTCTCCGGGCCGACGCGATCCCGCGACTCGAGACCCCGACGCTGCTGTGCCTGCAGGCTGGGAACGTCAACACCGGCTCCACCGATCCCTGTCGGGATGCGATCTCCGCCGTTCGGGAGCAGGGCGTCGCCAGCTGGGTCCACGTGGATGGCGCGTTCGGCCTGTGGGCCCGGGTGTCACCGGCCCTCGCCGGCCCGCTCGACGGAGTGGATGGCGCCGACTCCTGGGCGCTCGACGGGCACAAGTGGCTGAACGTGCCCTACGATTGCGGCGTCGCGATCGTGCGGGACGGCGAGGCGATGCGGCGCGCCCTCTCGACGGGAGCCGCCTACCTCCCGGTGGGACCGGAGCATCGGAACCTGAGTGATCACACCCTCGAGATGGCGCGTCGCCCCCGCGGGGTGGATGTCTGGGCGGCGATCCGCAGCCTTGGCCGCGACGGGATCGTGGATCTGGTGGAGCGGTGCTGCGGACACGCGCGCCGGATGGCGGGTGCATTGGTCGCCGCCGGGCACGAGGTGCTCAACGAAGTCGTGCTCAACCAGGTGCTGGTCTCGTTCGGGGCTCCCGAGCGGACGCAGCGGATCATCGCGGCGGTCCAGCGCGACGGCACCTGTTGGTGCGGCGGGACCGTCTGGCAGGGGCGCACCGCGATGCGGATCAGCATCGTCTCGTGGACCACCACCGATGCCGACATCGAGATGGCGATCGCGGCGATCCTCCGGATCGCCCAGGGCGAACGATGAGGCGGACGCGGATCGCCGTCATCGGCGACTACGACGAGGCGTTCCCTCCGCTCCCGGCGACGGAGGCGGCGCTCCAGCACACCACGAGCGCGCTCGCCGCGGACGCGAAGTGGGAGTGGGTCCCATCCCACGCGGCGGAGGGCACCGTCTGCGGCACCACGGATCGCTGGGACGGGTTGCTCGTCGGACCCGGCAGTCCGCTGCGGAACGCCGGCTCGCGTGCCTACGCCGACCCGCGGGGCGTCCTCGAGGCGATCCGCTGGGCGCGTGAGGCGAAGGTACCGATGCTCGCGACGTGCGCGGGATTCCAGCACGTCGCGATCGAGTTCCTGCGCAATGCGGCGGGGATCGCCGACGCGACGGCGAGCTACTACGATGACGGGGGTACCCCGGTCATCGTCCCGCTGGCGTGCTCACTCCGTGGACTCACGCTGCCTCTCGTGCTGTCGGCGGACTCGATGACGCGGTGGCACTACGGCACGGAGCGAGTGGAAGAGGAGTACTTCTGCCGGTTCGGCCTCGCCCCCGAGTACGCCGCGAAGGCGACCGATGCGGGACTCGATGCCGTCGGGCTCGACGAGCACGACGGGGACGTCCGCGTGCTCGAGCTCGAGGGCCACCCCTTCTTCGTCGCGACCTGCTTCGTCCCCCAGATGCGGTCGCGGCCGGCGAAGCCGCATCCGCTCGTCGCCGCCTTCATGAACGCAGCGATGATGCAGGCGAATGGAACACGGTTGTCGTAGAGGTGACGGTTCCCGCCGGCCATGATGCGGGTGGAAACGCACACCGATCGGAGGAGGAGAGGATGCCGGCCTACGTGATCGTGCAGGGCACCGTGTTCGAGCCGAAGCTCTTCGAGCGTTACGCCGTCGAGAGTCGCGAGGGGATCCGGGCCCACGGCGGACGTGTGATCGCCCGA
Organism: uncultured Gemmatimonas sp.; assembly: GCA_964650715.1. Lineage (GTDB taxonomy): Bacteria > Gemmatimonadota > Gemmatimonadetes > Gemmatimonadales > Gemmatimonadaceae > Pseudogemmatithrix. The sequence goes on from CAZYUL010000012.1 coordinate 12,969, forward strand.
GGCGCACCCTCCGCACTCAGCGCCACCGTCGAGGATGGATTCACCGCCGTGATCGAGTTCCCCGACACGGCGGCTGCCCGGCGGTGGCATGACTCGCGAGAGTACCAGCTGCTGGTGCCGCTGCGCGACACGACTTCGCGGATGCGCCTGACGCTGGTCGATGGTTTCACGCACACCTAGCGCGGCCACGATGCAGGGGCGGCTCGACCGATCGGTGCGATGGCGGGTCCACATCCCGAGGCCCCGCCCCGAGGTCTTCGCGATGCTCGCGACGGCGGACGGGCGCGAGCGCTTCTGGGCGCAGGGGGCGCGGGAGGTCGCGCCGGGACTCATCGAGTTCAGCTTCCGCGGCGGCGATCGGTGGCAGAGCCGGGTCCTGCGGCTCTCGCCACCGGAGCGCATGGCGCTGACCTACTTCGGAGGCTCGACCGCGGAGTTCCGGCTCTCAGACGATGGCGCCGGTGGAACGATCGTCGAACTCGAGGAATCGGGCATCCCGCCCGATGCGTTCCTCGACAACCATGCGGGCTGGGTGTCCGTCCTGCTCAACCTGAAGGCGGTCGCCGGCTGGGGCGTGGATCTCCGCAACACGGATCCCGATCGGCAGTGGGCCGCTGGCTTCGTAGATGTCTGACCTTCGAGTCCGAGGAACGAGGATGCCGATACCAGAAGCGCTGGAGCGGGACATGACGGACGCGATCCGGGTCGAGACCGACCCCGCCCACCGCTCGGGGCCGCTCAGCCCGCCGATCGTCCGGGCGACCACGTTCCGTGCGCCGACCGCGGCGGCCCACCGCGAGCTCTACGTCTCAGGGGACCCTGCGTTCTACCAACGGTTCGGGCACCCGACGACCGCCGCGCTGGCGTCGCAGCTCGCGCGCATCGAGGGAGCCGAGGCGGCCCTCGTCTTCTCGGCCGGGATGGGTGCGATCGCCACGAGCCTCATGACGGTGCTCCGTCCCGGCGATCACGTGGTGGCCCACCGGCACATCTTCGCGCAGACCGGGGAACTGCTCCGCGGCCCGCTCGCGGAGTCCGGGGTGCAGAGCACGTTCGTCGACGCGCGCCGGGTCGAGGAGGTGGTCGCGGCACTCCGCCCGGCGACACGCCTGGTCTATCTCGAGTCGCCCTGCAACCCGTGGCTCGAGGTGCAGGACATCGCGGCGGTCGCGGGAGCGCTGAAGGGACGGGGGATCGAGTTGTTCGTGGACGGGACGTTCGCGAGCGCGGTGCTGCAGAAGCCGCTCCGGCTCGGCGCCACTCTCGTGCTCCATTCCGCCACCAAGTACCTGGGTGGGCACTCGGACGTGATGGGAGGCGTCGCGGCGGGACGTGCGGAACTCGTGGGGCGCATCAGGCATATGCAGATCCTCCTCGGGACCGTGATCGACGCCGAGGCGGCGTGGCTCCTGCAGCGCGGGCTCCGGACCCTGCCACTGCGCGTGGCAAGGCAGTCGGAGACGGCACACACCCTGGCGCAGCGGCTCGGCAAGCATCCCCGCGTGGAGCGCGTCCACTATCCGGGCCTGGGGAACGACGCGGAGGCCGCCGTCGCGCGTCGCCAGATGGTCGCGGGGGGCGGCGTGGTGTCGTTCATGGTCCGGGGCGGCATCGGTGTCGCGCGGAGCATGCTCGACCGTCTTCACCACATCCCCATCGCCACGAGCCTCGGGGGCGTCGAGACGGTGATCGAGCTCCCCTTCGACCTCGACTTCGAGGCGGCCGAAGGCGCCGAAGTCCCGGCGCTCGTCCGGCTCGCCGTCGGACTCGAGAGCGCAGAGGCGCTCTGGGAGGATCTCGGCGCGGCGCTCGACGCGGTGTCGTGAGCGTGGCGTCAGTCGCGTGGCGATCGCCCGCGCGCGGTGAGCGGCCCGCCGAGGCGGATCCCCGATCCCCGTCCCGCTCTCACACCCGTCGGACGCGTCGCGCCCTGATCGCCGGCGCCAGGTACTCCCCGGGGGTCACCCCGACCACGCGCTTGAAGTGCCGGATGAGGTGACTCTGGTCGGAGAAGCCGCACATCGCGGCGACGGTCGCGGCCGGTTCTCCCCGTTCGATCAGGCCACGGGCGTGCTCGACACGCCGGACGACGTGATACGCCCAGGGGGTGAGACCGTAGGCGCGGCTGAAGGTGCGGATCAGGTGATAGGGAGAGATGCCGACGTGGCCCGCGAGCGCGCGGATCGAACGGAACCGGCCGGTCGGCACGTCGAGGAGTCGTCGGACAGACTCGAGGCGCTGCATCTCGACCGATGGTGGGGATGGGATCACGGCACCCGCCACCGCGTAACGCCAGGTGTGGGTGATGAGCTCGCGCGACACGGACGCTGCGAGCAGGGGGTCGTCCGTCTCGACGAGAGCGACGATACCGGCGCGCAGTCGATCGGCGAGTCCCCGATCCCGGATCCGCAGCTCCGGGAACGTGCGGGCGTGCGCCTCTCCCAGCACCTGCCGCACGAGGGCGGGGGAGGGATAGAACGCGCGATACCGCCACCCCGCGGCGTCGTTGGAGCGGGCGCTGTGCACGACGTCGGGATTGATCACGAGGACGTGGTCCCTCGTCAACTCGACCGACCGGCCCTGGGCGTGGACCACGGCAGCGCCGGCCTCGACGACGCCGACGACGAATGTGTCGTGCGCGTGCGCGGGGAACGAGTGGTCGAGATAGTCGGCTGACATCGCGGCGAGGCCGTCCGGCGACCCCAGTCGCCGGAACCGGCCGTGATCCCGCCCCCGGCGGCGGCTCATGGCTGCGATGCCCGGGCGGCGCCCTTGCGAACGAGCACCGTGTCCACGCGCAGGTCCAGCAGATGCGAATCGATGCTGCCGACGGTACGCAGTGCCCCGCGGACGCCATCGCGCAGTGCCGCCGGCAGGGGTCTCGTCAGCAGGAGCGAGTCGTTGACGAAGGCGCGCACGCTGTCGCTCGCCTCGAGCCGCAGTCGCGCGAGCGAACGCGGGACGACCGAGGGGATCGCGGTCCAGGGGGCTTCGACGACGTCAGTGCCATCCTGCCGCACGATCAGCGCGACCTTGATGTCGCGTCGCAGCAGGAGCTCGATGCGCGAGTCGCTCCCGCGCGAGACGAGCGCCACGCCGATCGCATCGGGAGCGGCGAGCGCTGGGAAGACGGGGAGCGCCACCGAGACGGCGATCGGTGGCGGGCCCGAGGGCTCCGCCCGCTCGATCAACGCGTCCACATTGGACGTCACGTGATGCCCGTCGCCCATCCGACGGAAGTGGATGGCCGCCGCGGGGTCGTCGCCCGTCCTCGCCGACCATTCGTTCGTGCCGGCCGCGCCCGGAGCGGCATCCGTGGCGTCGGCCGCGGCGGCCGCGGGCGGCGAGATGAGATCGAGGATCGCGTTCGCCAGGCGGGTCTCGACGCCGCCGCTCGGCGCCACGTTCGCGAGGACGGCGACATGCAGCGATTCCGACGGGATGGAGACGAGGAGCGTCTGGAAGCCCTCAGCGTATCCGCCATGCTCGACGAGCCTCCGTCCACCCGACGCGCGGATCCGCTGGCCGAATCCGAGTTCGGCCCGGGTGCCGTCGGCGAGGACGACGGGCGTTTGCATCGCGAGGTATCCCGCATGTGACAGGACCTCTCCGCCGTGCAGTCTGGCGGCCCACTCGGTGAGCGCGGTCGCGGTCGCGCAGAGCCCGGTGGCTCCGAAGGCGAGGTCGCTTCCTCCCCAGGGTTGCCGGGGACGCGGTCGGCCGAGCGAGTCCACCGTGTGCCCGACCACGACCTGCGTTGCGTCGAGGCGAGCGCAGTGCCGGACCGCCGGACGACGCCCCGGAGCCGAGGCGACTTCCTCGAGCGCGTCCCAGAGTGGGCGTCGGGTGCGCGCCTCCACGATCATCCCGAGGAGGTAATAGCCCGAGTTGGAGTACTCCTGCCGTGCGCCCGGAGCGAAGGCGAGGGGGCGACTCGAAATCAGCTTCAGCACGTCGTCGCGCCGCAGCGGCGCGGAGAAGTCGGTGATGAGGTCCGTGTAGTTGACGAGGCCCGAGGTGTGCGCGAGCAGCTGGCGTACCGTCACGTCCGTGAGCAGCGCGGCGAGCGCCGGCGGTACGCGCAGGTGCCGAAGCGCGGGATCATCGAGGTTCAGCGCGCCGCGCTCCTCGAGCCTCAGGATCGCCGCGGCGACGAACTGCTTCGTGATCGAGGCGATCCGGAAGGCGTGCGCGGGTCCGATGCCGTCACCATCCGGCGATCGCACGACCCCGATGCTGCGGGAGTAGGCGTACGCGGTCCCGCGACGTACGGAGACGGCGAGGCCGGCGAGTCGGCGGTCCGTCGAAACGAGCCCGACGAGCGAGTCGAGACGCTCGTCGAGGCGCGCGTCAAGGCGCGCGTCGAGCGCCGGGCGCTGGGCGGATACGGGCGCGACCAGCGCGCCGAACGCGCCGAGCGCGATGCAGGCGAGAGCGAAGGAGCGATTCACGGAAGGTCGGCGGGAGCAGGGATCGGAGGACGTGTGCGCGGTCACGACCCCCGCAGCCTCTCAAGCCTCTCCCGCCCCGCCAAGCCTTCTCAGGCCGACCCGGCCTACTCCGGGGCCGACTGCGGACCGATGGGGTGAATCACAAGGGTCCCACGACCGCTACCGGCGCTGCTGGGCCTGCTGCATCTGGCGCATCCATCGGCGCGCGGCGTCGCCGCCGATCGCGAACATGCGCGCGCTGAGATCCGGGGGAGAGGTCCAGGCGATCGCGCCGCTCGCGAAGCGATGCTGCAGCGCCGCCGCGACCCAGCTCCAGGCGCCCTCGAAGTACTCGAAGGCCTTGTCCCACTCGCCGCCTGACCCGTAGCCCGTGTTCACCAGCGTCACCCGCGTGCTGTCCGAGCCGACCGGCGCGAGCCCGATCATGAGGACCGTGCGGTTGCGACGTACCTCGGGGAACTCCACCGGCGCGTCCCACGTGGTCACGAGGAGTCGCTCGGGTTGCATCCCGATGATGATGTTGGGGCGGCTCGCCTCGGGTTCTCCGGGCACCGGGGGATTCTGGTGGATGTCGAACTCGCCGAAGAGCTTCGGGACGATCCGGGAGGTGGGCGAGAAGAACGAGCGCAGTCCGGCGTCGGTCGTCCACGCCTTCCAGACCTCCGCCGGGGGCGCCGCGACGACGAACTCGTACCGGATCGCGCGATCGGGTTGTGTGGCGGCCTGGGTGTCAGGGGTGGTCGGCGACGCAGACATGAGGAGATGCGTGGCGGTGGCCATCGCGAGGCAGGTGTTGAGCATCGGCGGGCGGCAACAGGCGAGGGGAGCATGCCCAACCCGCGGAGCACCGCGGCGCCCCGACCACGAGCTGGGCCTCCGCACCATACGGCGCCCATCCCGTCACGCACAGCGCAACCCCATCCTATTCCCGCCCCTCGGGCAGGGGAGTGCCGCTGCAGCTCAGGGAGCGCTGGCGGCGACCAACTGGTCCTCGGTCAACCCGTAGATGGGCGGAGTGGCGACGCCCATCAGGCGCAGCGTGAGGTAGAGTTGCCCGCGGTGATGCGCCTCGTGTTCCACCATGCTGCGCAGCCACTGCCAGCGCGGCATCGCCGTGCCGCCGGGGGTCACGCAGGTCCCCGCGAGATCCGCGTCGCCGAGCGACCCGATGAGCTCGCAGCTCTCTCGGTGGCAGCGATCGAGGAAGGCGATGACCGCGTCGAGTCCGTCGGCGAGCGACCGGTCATGGCCGTGGTAGCGACTCGGCCGGCCGCACACGTTCTCCGCGAACATGAAGCGCTCGATCGCTGCGAGGTGTCGGAGCAGGTCGCCGGGACTCCACGCGTCGTCGCGCGGGCGCCACTCGATCCCGTCGGCGGGGACGCAGAGGGCCACCCGTCGCGTCCGGGCGCGCACCTTGCGCCAGTGTCCGAGGACGCCGTCGACGGTCAACGCCGCGGAGGTCGTCATGGGTGCGCCGACGGGCTGTCGTCGCGCGAGAGTGCGGAGCGCACGAACCCGGCGGTGCGCGCATCGGCGCTCCCTCCCCGCTCGGTCAGTGCCTCGAGGATCGAGGCACGGTTCCGGCGCGGGGTCCGCTGTCCCAGCTTGAACTTCGCTTCCATGGATGTCACGGTGAACCGCACGAGGGCGACTCTCGCCAACGAACGGGTGTAGAGCGGTTCGACCGGTGAGACGGGGCGATGGCCTCCCTCGGGCTGATACCGGCCGAGGAGGCGGGTGAAGTGGTCGGACAGCGACTCGGGGTCCTCGCGGATCTCGATCGCGCCCCGGATCGTCGCCGAGCGATAGTAGTGGTCGGCATGGCTCGCGTCCTCGGGATCGATCCAGTGCGAGGGGGCGAAGGCGAGGATGTCGTCTACGGCGATCAGGGCGCGTGGTTCGCTCCGCAACGAGGCGAGCTGGCGGTCGGAGCGCTCGAGATGGATCTCGATCGTCCGCTCGGACCTCGTGAAGACATAGAGCCCGACGTCCGGCCAGCCGTCGTCCGTCCGCGTCACCAGCCGGACCATCGGCGCGGCGTCGAGCAGGGCGATCACTTCGTCATCGGTCGCGCCGTAGGATGGATACAGCTTCATCGTCCCTCCGGGACGTCGTGCGGGGGTTGTCTCATCGGTGGTCGCCGGCGAGCGGGACCCCTGGCCGCAGGATCCAGGCACTCTCGACCCGCTCGAATCCGATCCGCGGGTAGTACTCGGTCGCTGCCGGCGCGGCCAGGAGCACGAGCATCGCGCGGGGCCCGAGTCGCGCGCGCGTGAGGCGGATGAGCTCGACGCCGATGCCGCGCCGCTGGAAGCGGTCGTCCACGGCGAGGTCGGAGAGGTAGCCGACGTAGGCGAAGTCGGTCAACGTGCGGGAGAGCCCGATGAGTTCGCCGCCGCGCCGCGCGGTCACGGTGAGGTTCCCGTACTCGAGCATCCGGGCGACGATGGACGGATCATCGATGGGACGCCGAGCGCCGAGGGAGCAGCCGCGCAGCAGCGCGATCGTCTCGTCCACGGTCGGCGGGAGGTTGACGTCGTACCGCACGTCGGTCGAGGGTGGCCGGGAAGGGGGCATCGCGCATTCTTCCGTCCCGGCAGCGCTCAGAGATTGGTCAGAATTGCCGCGATCGACCCCCCTCCCGCACGTTCGTTCTATCCTCGGTCCCCGCAGCCGGCGACGGTCAGGGTCAGTTGCGGCCGGCGAGGAGTGCCGGCGGTCACCTGCCACAGGACTGAGACGTCGGGGAGGGCATCGTGAGTGCATCACCGTGGAGACCGAGGGTGGTCGGTTGCATCGGCGCGAGCGTGCTCACCGTCGCGACTGCGATCACCTTGCCGGGTCAGGCGCCGGACCTCGCGACCGTGCAGGTGAGTGGCATGCTGGGCCAGCGCCTCGATTCGATCCTGCAGGGCTTCGAGGGCGAAGGCCTCAGTGGTTCGTTCCTCGTCGTGACGCAGGGGCAGGTGCGCCTCCTGAAGGGATACGGATACGCGGATCGCCGGATGCGGATCCGGAACGAGCCCACGACGCTCTTCGAACTCGGCTCGCTCACGAAGCCGGTCACCGCGGCGGCGGTCCTGCGATTGGCTGAGCAGGGTCGACTGCGCCTCGACGCGCGGCTCTCGACATACCTGACGGGACTACCGACCACCAAGGCGGTGGCCACGGTTCATCAGCTCGCCACGCACACTGGCGGAATGGTTCGAGCCGGTGCGCCGCTTCGCTACGATCGAGGGCGCGAAGCGTTCCTGGCAAGCGTGTGGTCCGCGGAGACGGAATCCGAGCCCGGCGCGGCCTATCGCTATTCGAACGCGGGGTTCTCGGTGCTCGCCGCAGTCGTCGAGGTGGTGACAGGAGAGTCGTTCGAGCAGTTCGTCCACCGCGAGGTACTTGAGCGAGCCGGCCTGGGCGATCTCGCGTTCGTCGGCATGCGCCAGCGGCCCGATCATGCGAGGGCGCTCGGCTATCGAGGACCCGGTGATGAACCGACGCCCTCCGAGCCGTATGACTGGGGGTCTCGCGGCGCCAGCGGGCTCATCGGTAGCGTGGGAGATCTCCTCCGGTGGCACGAGGCGCTCCGCGACGGTCGAGTGCTCGGACCCGACGCGCTCGCGCTCATGTTCCATCCGTGGGCGGAGGAAGGTTATGGATGGCACGTCGAGGGTGATCCCGTCCCCGTGATCCACAAGGGGGGAGGGCTGCCGGCCTTCGCGACGCAGCTGCTGTGGTATCCGGGGCCCGATGTCTTCATCGCGTGGGCCACGAATGACACTTCGAAGCCTTGGCGCCGGCGCCTCAATGCGGCGCTCGAGGCAGCCACGCTCTGCAGCTGGGCCCACATGTCGCCCGGCGTCGCGTGCGCGCAGGCGATGTCATCGCCGCGATGACGCCCTGCGGCCGCACACCACCTCCGGAGTGGGCGTCGGTGGATGCAACTTCGTGCTATTCCGACCGGGAGAGCCGGACGATCGTTGCGTTGTGAACGGACGACACATTGGAGTCGCCCTGCTCGTGGCGCTGATGTCGAGCGCAGCGGCGGCGCAGCCAGCCGATCATCCGACGTTCAAGGTCGAGGTCACGGGGTCAGGTCCGCCGATGATCCTGATCCCCGGCCTGACGTCACCGGGCTCGGTGTGGGCGAGGACCGTCGAGCACTACCGCACGAGATACACGGTGCACGTCGTGACGCTCGCCGGTTTCGCCGATGTGCCACCGGTCGCCGAGCCCTCCCTGGTGCGCGTGCGCGATGACCTCCTCGCGTACATCCGCGAGCGTGCGCCCGCCCGACCGGTGATCATCGGGCACAGCATCGGTGGGTTCCTCGCCTACTGGGTCGCCGCGATGGAGCCGGAGGCGATCCGCGCGGTCGTGTCGCTGGAGGGCGCGACGTACCTGCCCGCGCTGTTCGACACCGCCGCCACACCCGAGGTCTGGGGCGCGCGCGCCGAGGGCATGCGGAGAGGCATCGCGGCCGCGTCGCCCGAGGGCTTCAGGCGCCAGAGCGACGCTCAGCTCGCGACGCAGATCACCGATGCGACCGCACGCGCCGCGCTCGCACCGGTCGCCGCGCAGTCGGATCCGCGCACGACCGCGGAGTTCATGCACGCGCTGTACACGACGGACTTGCGCGCTGTCTCGGGAGCGATCCGCGCGCCGGTCCTGCTCCTCGTCGGGACAGCCGGGATCGCGCCGGACGCACGTCCGGGATACGTGGCGTCGGCGAGGAGACAGGTCTCCGCCATCCCGAGCGTGGACGTGGACGAGGTGCCGACGGCCCGTCACTTCATCCAGCTCGACGACCCCGCCGCGCTCCACCGCATCGTGGATCGGTTCCTGGCGAAGCTGACGCCTTGACGACCGCGAGAAGCCGGGGAGCCGGGGCTTCGTGAGACGAGTCGTATCATTGCTGGTGCTCGCCGTCGCTGGCGTCGCGGCGATGAGATTCGTCCGCGCAGCCGGGACCGACGCGGCTTCCGACGGACAGCGCGGCGCTCCGAATGGGGCGACCTGCACGGCTCCGCACCCGCTACGCGACACGGCGGACAGGTCTCCTCCCGCGCAGGGGCACCCGGAGCCCGGGATCGCGATCCTCTCGCATACCCGGTCCCGCGACCTCTCACTCGTGGATCTCCGATCAGGCGCCGTGTCGAGGATCGCGTCTGGTCTCCGCGACCCTCATGAGGTGGCGGTATCCCCGGACGGACGCCTCGGCGTCGTCGCGGAGTTCGGCGACCGCGTCGGCGACCATCGGTTCGACGGCAATCGGCTCGCCGTCCTCGACCTTCGGGAACGCCGCCTCCTGCGCGTGGTCGAGCTTGGACGATTCCGGGGTCCCCACGATATCGTGATCGTCCCGGGACCGCCGTCTCGCATCGTCGTGACGACGCAGACCGCGAAGGCGGTGGTGGAGGTGGATCCGGTATCCGGCGCGATCATCGGTGCGACCCCTACGGGCGCACTCGGATCGCACACCCTCGCTGTGGCGCGGGACGCTCACGCGGCATTCGTGGCGAACGAGGCCGACGGGACCGTGTCGCGGCTGGACCTGGCGTCGAGGAGCCTGCTCGGGAGATCGGACGTAGGCCCTCCGCCGATCGAGGGGATCGCGGTCACGCCGGACGGGGCGGTCCTCCTCGTCGGGACACGCAGCGCCGGTGAGGTCCGGATCCTCGAGGCGGCGACCGGGGAGCGGCTCGCCACGTTGCGTGGATTCCGGTCACCGGACCGCATCGAGATGTCGCCGGACGGTCGCCTCGCCTTGGTCTCCGACTTCGTCTGTCGTCAGCTCGTCGTGGTGGATGTCGGGCGGAGGGCGCGCCTCGGTACGGTCGCGGGCATCGGCGGACCAGTGCTCGCCCGGATGCTCCCGGACAGCCGGACGGCATTGGTCGCGCTGCTCGACGAAGGGGAGGTGCGGCTCGTGGACGTCGCGTCGGGGCGGGAGCTCGCGCGCCACCCCGTCAGGTCCGGCATCGAGAGCGTCGCCTGGGGACCGCTCCCCGACTAGCCGGGCGGGACGCTCAACAACACCCTGCGGCGCGCACCTACTCCCCCCGCATCACACTCACCCCCTCCACCCGCATCGCCCTCCGCACCGGTCCCGCCGCCGCCACCATCGCCGCGACGAGCAACACCGCCGGCGCCAGCGCGAACGTCACGCCGTCGCGCACCTCGACCCCATACACCAGGCCCGTCATCACCCGCGCCGCCGCCCACGCCGCCGCGGTGCCGACCGCGAGCCCGACGGTCGCCACGACCACCACCTCGCGGCCGACGAGCGCGAGCATGTCCCGCGGCGCGGCGCCGAGTGCGGTGCGGATCCCGAACTCCCGCTCCCGCTGCGCCACGAGGTTCGACAGCACGGCATACACGCCGATCGCGGCGATCAGGAGCCCGAGCCCGCCGAAGACGCCGATCAGCAGGGTGTTCGCGCGGCGCGACCTCGTCGAGGCGCCGATCACGTCGTCCATCATCCGGACGTTGTAGATCGCCTGCGCGGGATCCACGCGCCGCACGGCGCGCACGAGGGCCGCGAGCATCGCCGCCTCACTCGCCGCCTCACCCGCCGCTCCTCCCGCGGCGCCGCGCGCCACGATCGCGACGTTCGCGCCGATGTTCGACTTCATCGGGAAGTACATCTGCGGGCCCGGCGCGCGCTCGATCCCCGCCTCGCGCACGTCGGCGACGACGCCGATCACCTCGTACGCGTCGTTCCCGCCGAAGAGGAAGGTCCGGCCGATGGGGTGCGCACCGGGCCAGAACGTCTCGGCCATCGCCTCGCTGATCACCGCGACCCGCACGGAGTCCGCGCCATCGCGCGGGGTGAAGGTGCGCCCGCGCTTGAGGGCGATCCCCAACGTCTCGAAATAGCCGTCGGACGCGACGAGCATCCGCGGGAAGACGCGATTCGCCTCCGGAGGCGCCCCGGCGACGGTCACCGAGATGCCGATCCCGCCGCCGCCGCGCAGCGGCAGGTCGTTCACGGTGCCGGCCGAGAGGATCCCCGGTTCGGCGCGCACCTGCTCGAGGATGGCTTCGAGCCGCGCGGTGCGTTGCGCGAGCGTCACGCCACGGACGAAGCTCATCTCGAAGGTCGCGACACGCTCGGCGGCGAAGCCGGTGTCGGTCGCGAGCAGCCGCTCGAACGAACGGAGCATCAGGCCAGCGCCGATCAACAGCACGCTCGCGAAGGCGAGCTCCGCCCCGACGAGGATCCGCTGCATCCGTCGCGCGCCGCCGAGGGTCGCGCCGTGGCCGCCCCCCGCCTGGATCACCGACGCGGGAGAGGCGCCGGTGGCGCGGAAGGCGGGCCAGAGGCCGAAGAGGAGCGCGGTCGCCACCGCGGTCACCACGGCGAAGCCGAGGACGCGGAGGTCGAGCTGCGGCGGCGCGAGCCCCGCGAGCGAGGCGGGCATCAACGCGCTGATCGCGCCGAGGAGGAGCGGAGCGGCGGCGACACCGAGTGCGGTGCCCAGCAACGAGAGGACGAGGCTCTCGGCGAGCAGTTGCCGCACGATCCGCGCGCGGGAGGCGCCGAGTGCGGTGCGCACCGCGAGCTCGCGGGCGCGCGCGAAGCCGTGGGCGAGGAGGAGGCTCGTGACGTTGGAGCAGACGATGAGGAGGAGGATCGCGGTGATCCCGAAGAGCACGAGGAGGGCGCGCTTCCGGTCGCCGACGAGCTCGGCGCGCAGCGGCCGCACGATGCCCTCGGCGCGCACCTCGTCGAGCTGCTCCTGCGTGAAGTGGCGCTGTCCCGCGGGCGCGGGGAAGTCGGCGATCAGCACGGCGACGAGCCGCTCGAATCCGTCGCGGAGGCGCGCGTCGGCGATGTCGAGTGGGACTCCGGGGGCGAGGCGCGCGATCACGACCGACGGGAGGTAGCCGCGGAAGGGCTCGAATGTCGCGGCCGTCGTCGGGATCGGCATCGGGATCCAGAGGTCGCTCTCCGAGGGGAACGAGAATCCCCGCGGCATCACGCCGACGACCTCGTAGCTGCGCGTGTTGAGCGGGATGGTGGTGCCGCGCACCTCGGCGCCGCCGAACGCCGACTGCCAGAGGTCCCAGGAGAGGACGACGACGTCGGGGGCGCCGGGCTCGACATCGCCGGCGTCGATCGCGCGTCCGACCGCGGGCGGGACGCCGAGTGTGTTGAAGAAACCGGCGGAGACGACGCCGACCTTCACGCGACGCGGACGGTCGGGATCCGCGAGGTTGAGGCCGCCGGCCGCGTACACGGCGAGGTGGCTCACGATCTCAGGCATCTCCCGCACGTGGTCCACGTCGAACGATCGCGGCTGCGGGCCCCCCGGACCGACGAAGCGGAGCGAGGTCGGGACGTTGACGCGCTCGAGGGTGACGAGGCGCGACGGATCGGCGAACGGGAGTGGCCGGAGGAGTGCCGCGTCCACGGCGCTGAACATCGCGGTCGTTGCGCCGATCCCGAGCGCGAGGATGCCGACGACGGCGACGGCGAACCCGGGGCGCAGGCGCAGGCGCCGGAGGGCGAAGCGGATGTCCATCACGACGGTCTCGAGGCGATGCCATCCCCAGGCGTCGCGGGCGAGGTCGGCGTGTTGCGCCGCGTTGCCGAATCGGCGAGCGGACTCGGCGGCGGCGTCCGCCGCGGGGACTCCCTTCGCGCGCAGGGCCTCGGCGCGCAGTTCGCGGTGGAGTCGCATCTCCTCCTCGAGCTCGTTGAGGGAGCGGTCGCGCGTGAGGAGGCGCCGGAGTCGGGTGACGAGGGCGGTCAGCATCGGCGGGTCACCGGAGGGCGAGGGAGAGGTCGAGGACGGCCGCGATCGCGCGGGTGGTCCTTCCATAGGATCCGATGGCGCGCTCGAGCTGTCGGCGACCGGCGGCGGTCACGCGGTAGTAGCGGGCTCGGCGCCCGTCGGGGGTGTGTCCCCAGGTGCCGGCGATCCATCCCTGCGCGAGGAGTCGCTGGAGCGCGGGATAGAGGGAGCCTTCCTCGACGGCGAAGACGTCACCGGAGCGCTGTGCGATGGCCTCGGCGATGCCGAATCCGTGGAGCTCGTCGGGGGCGCGCGAGAGTGCGCCGAGGACGAGCATGTCGAGGGTGCCGGGTGGGATCGGTTCGCGCATGGGGCTCCCGGGTCGCGGGGTGTGTGACATAGTCTGTCTATGTCAGACACCGGGAGCAAGCGGAGGGTTGCGGGGGGGGGTGAGCGCGCGACCTGCACCGCGCTCTTACGGGTAGTAACGCCACGCGTTACGATCCGTGAGGGAGCAAAGGCGTCGCGGACAAGGACGCCGAGCGCCTTTGGAGCCGCGAGCCCGTGCGGCTGGAGAAGTTGAGGGGCGAATGCAGCGGCCAGTACAGCATCCGCGTCAACGATCAGTGGCGGATCTGCTTCCGCTGGCAGGGCAGCGACGCGTTCGACGTCGACATCATCGACCATCACTGGGAGAACCGATGTCCAAGAAGCTCGCGCCCATCCATCCCGGCGAGGTCCTCCTCGCCGACTTCCTCGAGCCGCTCGGTCTGTCGCAGTACCGGCTGGCCCAGGGGCTCAGCGTTCCGGCGCGTCGCATCAACGAGATCGTGCACGGCAAGCGCGCGATCTCGGCGGATACTGCGCTCCGTCTGGCACGGTTCTTCGGCACCTCGGAGCAGTTCTGGCTCAACCTGCAGGCGCGGCATGACCTCGAGGTCGAGCGCGACCGGCTGGGCACGCGCCTGAAGACCGAGGTGACGGTCTACCGCAAAGCGAGCTAAGGGCTATTGCATGAACGTGACCCTCGACGGCTGCGTCGACCATGAGGAAGGGATCGCCGACGACGAGACGCACGCGTTCTTCACCGGCCTGCTGGAGCGCGGCGGGGCGATGAAGCTGGAGGCCAAGCCGACATGATCCTCCTCCGACGATTGCGCGGCATCGCGGCCTCCGCCTTGGTCTGGGGCGCGGCCTGGGCAGTCCTCGGGGCGAGCGCGCTTGTCGGCATAACGCTCGTGTCCGGAATGTCGACCCCTCGAGCGGAACTCGGTCCGACCTATCTCGTCGGGCTGTTCGGCATGGGGCTTGCGTTCTTCGGCAAGGTCGGCGCGATGTCAGGGGCGCTCTTCGCGGCGGCCGTCGCGTTCGGCGAGCGGCGTCACACCTTCGCGAGTCTCCGCACCGGCCGCATGCTGCTCTGGGGCGCATTGGGTGGCGCGGCGCTGCCCTGGCTCGTCGGACTCGGATCCCTCGCCGCCGGCACCGACGAGGCGATCCGCCTGCTCGTGATCGGCGGGATCGGCGCGGTGCTCGGGGCGGGAAGCGCGTGGGCCATGCTGGGATTGGCACGGCGCGCGCGTGAGCCGATGGCAACGCCTGAACTCGCGTCGGGCGTCGAGTGGGATGCCGGCGCTCCGGCGCGTGAGCCCGCACATGCCGACCCCCACGCGAGAGCAGAGTCGCGATGAAGCAGCACATCGGAGTCGCGAGCTATCTGGCCGAGTTCGCCGAACGTTGGATGCAGCATCGACGTCGGACGCGGAGTCCTTGAAGCCGCTTCCCCGCGGCCGCATAGTTGGTGGTCCCGCAGCACAGGACGCCGTCATGCCGAGATCATCGGGAGTTCGAAGGCTGTTCGCCGGAAGCACGTTCGCCATCGCGATCAGCTTCCCGGCAGACGCACGTCAGGACGTCTCCTTCCCGATCTCCTGCGCGGCCGCTGACTCCGCGCTCGGCGTGGCGACGCGTGCGCAAAGCCGGGCGGACCTGATGCAATGGCGGTCGCCGGGCGGAGAGCACACGGCGCGCACCGGCACGCGGCAAGCGAATCGTTCGGGGGTCGCGATCGCCGCGAGGTGGAGTCCCGCGGATCCAGCGGGGACGCTCGCCCTCCAACTCGGCCTCACGCTCTCGCGGCAGGACTTCGAGACGCGGTGGGCTGCCGGAGACAGCGTCTTCCTGCGCTTCGAGGATGGACCCGAACTGGCGCTCGGTGTGCCGACGCCACCGACTGTGGCCGGGCCTCGGCCGCCGCCCCTGCTGCCGGTCACGGTGCGCTTGGCCGCGGAGGACGTGGCCGCGATCGCCGCCGCGCGAAGTGTCCGGGCGCGCTACGGAACATACGAGTGGGTGTTCAGCGAGCGTGACCTAGGCTCGACGACACGACTCTACCGCGTGCTCCTCTGTGCCTCGGCTGCGCCGTGACGAGGGCGAATGCCGGTGTCCGACGCGTGGCCCTCGCCCCGTGTTGGTCAATGCGGTGTTGTCGTGCGATCGGAGCACGAGGGAGGCGACGAGTATCGGTACGTGCGGATCCCGCTGCCCTGAGCTCAATACATCGATTTCGCTGGTCGCCGGACCCCGCCAGCCGTACGTTTGCACTCCATGCCCCAAGCGACTGACCGCCTCACGGCCGCGCTCGGCGATCGGTACCGCATCGTCCGCCTCCTCGGCCAGGGCGGCATGGCCAGCGTGTACCTCGCCGCGGACCTCAAGCAC
Organism: uncultured Gemmatimonas sp.; assembly: GCA_964650715.1. Lineage (GTDB taxonomy): Bacteria > Gemmatimonadota > Gemmatimonadetes > Gemmatimonadales > Gemmatimonadaceae > Pseudogemmatithrix. The sequence goes on from CAZYUL010000012.1 coordinate 28,879, forward strand.
GACCGCCAAGTCGCCATCAAGGTCCTCAAGCCGGAACTCGCCGCGGTGCTCGGCGCCGAGCGGTTCGTGCAGGAGATCAAGACGACGGCGGCGTTGAGCCACCCGCACATCCTGCCGCTGTTCGATAGCGGTGAAGCCGGCGGCTTCCTGTACTACGTCATGCCCTACATCGAGGGCGAGACGATCCGCGAGCGCCTCAATCGCGAGACGCAGCTCGGGATCGACGAAGCGGTGAGGATCACGACCGAGGTCGCGGACGCACTGGACTACGCGCACCGCCACGGGGTGATCCACCGCGACATCAAGCCCGAGAACATCCTGCTGCACGACGGCCGCCCGATGGTGATGGACTTCGGGATCGCGCTGGCGGTGAGCGCGGCGGCGGGCGGGCGCATGACCGAGACCGGGCTCTCGCTCGGGACGCCGCACTACATGAGTCCCGAGCAGGCGACCGCCGACAAGCAGATCACGGCGCGCTCCGACATCTATTCGCTCGCGAGCGTGCTCTACGAGATGCTCGCGGGGAGCCCGCCGCATACCGGCTCCACCGCGCAGCAGATCATCATGAAGATCATCGCCGAGTCGGCGGCGCCGGTCACGCAGTTCCGGAAGTCGGTGCCCGAGCACGTGGCGGGGGCGATCGCGCAGGCGCTCGAGAAGGTCCCCGCCGACCGCTTCGCGACGGCGGCCGAGTTCTCCTCGGCGATACAGGGCCTGGTGGCGGTGCGCGGCCAGCGCGCGGGAGCGGCGACGTCGAAGGCTGAGCGCGCCGCGCCGTCCCGCGTGCACCGGGAGACCGTGCTCGGTGCCGTCGCCGTCGTGAGCCTTGCCGTCGCGGCGTGGGCGTTGGCGACGCGCGGCGGACCGACGCCCTCCGCCGGACCCGTCGAGTTCGCCTTCCGGATGGGACCGGGGATCCCCGACCGTCCGTACATCGACATCTCGGATGACGGGCGGCGCATCCTGATGGTCGTGCGGGATTCGCTCAGCGACGGCGGGCTCGCCGTCCGTGACCTCGGCTCGACCGCCGTCACGCGACTCGCGGGGCCGAGCGAGGTCCAGAACGCGACGTTCTCTCCGGACGGCCGGTGGATCGGCTATGCCACCCGCAGCAAGCTGATGCGGATCCCGTCAGGCGGCGGGCCGGCGACGCAGATCGCCGATTCCGTCAACGGCACGATGGCCTGGGTGGGGAGCGACGAGCTCGTCGTCTCCCGGCAGTACGGCGGCCTCTTCCGCGTCTCCGTGAACGGCGGACCCGCCACGGCCCTCACGACACTGGACACGACGCGCCGTGAGTTCGCGCATTGGTCGCCCTCGCTCCTCCCGGGTGGGAAGGTCGTGCTCTTCAACAACTTCTCGACGCCGCTCGCCAACTCGCGGATCGAGGCGCTCGAGCTCGCGACCGGTCGTCGCACGGTCCTGGTGGAGGCCGCAGTGGAGCCGCGGTATGCCCCGACCGGGCACCTGCTCTTCGTCCGCGAGGGCGCGCTGTACGCCGTGCGCTTCGACCCCCGGACGCTCGAAGTCTCGGGGACCGCGGTCCCCGTCGTCGAGGACGTGGCGTGGGCGTTCACCGACGGCACGGGTGGGTATTCGCTCGCGAACGACGGGACGTTGGTCTACCTGAAGGAGAGCGAGTGGAACGTCGACTCGCGGGTGATGTGGGTGGACCGGCAGGGGAACGCGCGACCGGCGATCGACGGGACGGGCGCCTGGGCCGAGCCGCGGATGTCACCCGATGGGCGATGGATCGCCCTCACGCGTCGCGGGGGGGACCGGAAGGTCTGGCTCTACGACCGGGGCCGCCGCGTGATGACCCAGCTCACGCGCACGGCGGGCGTGGCCTTCAATGCCATCTGGGCGCCGGACAGCCGCTCGCTCGCGGTCTCCGTCGAGACGCCCTCCTACGACCTTTGGCGCTTCTCGCTGGACGGGAGCCAGACGGACACGCTGCTCGCGACATCCACGGACAAGTTCGCGAGCGGGTTCTCGCCGGATGGGCGCCTGCTGCTGTTCCACGGGGCGGGGAGCGGGGAGCGGATCGAGGCGATCCCGATGCCGGGTGGCGCGCCGACCACGCTCCTCGAGGCCGGCGCGCGGACGCGGCACGCGGTCGTCTCGCCCGACGGCCGATGGATCGCGTACATGGCGATCGCGCGAGGGACGGGGGAGCACGAGGTCTTCGTGACCCGGCTCGCGGGTGGCGGCGGTCGCCGCCAGGTCTCCTCCGGTGGCGGGACCGAGCCCCTCTGGACCAAGGGCGGACGGGAACTCGTGTACCGGAACGGCGCTGCCGTGATGGCCGTGCCGTTCGATCCGGCGAGTGGGGAGCCGGGGACGCCCGCCCGTCTCTTCGCGAAGTCCGACATGGGTCGCGTCGGTGCGGGTGCCTCGCGCGGATACGACGTGAGTCCGGACGGTTCGCAGTTCCTGATGGTGCTGCCGGTCGATCGCCCGGACGCCCTGCCGGTCGTCGTCATCACGCGTTGGCTCGACGAGCTCGAGCGGAAGGTGCCGAGGTGACATCGACGACTGAGAGGCTCTCCACGGCGCTCGCCGACCGCTACCGCATCGAGCGCGAGCTCGGCCAGGGCGGCATGGCGACGGTCTACCTCGCCGCGGACCTGAAGCACGACCGCAAGGTCGCGATCAAGGTGCTCAAGCCCGAGCTCGCCGCCGTGTTAGGCGCCGAGCGGTTCGTGCAGGAGATCAAGACCACCGCGGCGCTGAGCCATCCGCACATCCTGCCGCTCTTCGACTCCGGCGAGGCGGGCGGCTTCCTGTATTACGTCATGCCCTACATCGAGGGCGAGACGATCCGCGAGAAACTGAACCGCGAGACGCAGTTCGGCATCGACGAGGCGGTGAAGATCACCACCGAAGTCGCGGATGCGCTCGACTACGCGCACCGCCACGGCGTGATCCACCGCGACATCAAGCCTGAGAACATCCTGCTGCACGACGGGCGGCCGATGGTGATGGACTTCGGGATCGCGCTGGCGGTGAGTGCGGCAGCCGGCGGACGCATGACCGAGACGGGACTGTCGCTCGGCACGCCGCACTACATGTCGCCGGAGCAGGCGACGGCCGAGAAGGACATCACGGCCCGCAGCGACATCTACTCCCTCGGGAGCGTGCTGTTCGAGATGCTCGCCGGAGAGCCGCCCCACCTGGGGCACTCGGCGCAGCAGATCATCATGAAGATCATCACGGACGCCGCGCGCCCGGTCACGGAGCTGCGCAAGTCCGTCCCGCCCAACGTCGCGGCCGCCGTCGCCACGGCGCTGGAGAAGCTGCCGGCCGACCGCTTCGACTCGGCGAAGGCGTTCGCCGGCGCGCTCAAGAACCCGATCTTCACGACGGCCACCGCCGCGATGCACGGTGTAGCCAGTGCGCGTCGCACGCCGGATCGGCGCATCGCTGCACTGGGGGCGGCGCTCGCGACCATGACGTTGGTGGCGGGCTGGGCACTGACTCGACCGGATCCACCGCGCCCGGTCTCCCGATTCAATGTCGTTCTCCCCGACTCCGTGGCCCGCAGCGGGACCTACACGCGCCTCGCGCTCTCGCCCGACGGGTCGAAGCTCTTCTTCGCGACCGGCGGGACCGGGCCCGGCGTCCTCTGGGTCCGCGACCGGGCTCAGATCACGGCGACCCCACTCCCCGGGACCGAGAATGCGATCGCGCCGTTCGTGTCGCCCGACGGTGAGCGCGTCGCGTTCCTTGGCGTCGGCCTCCGCGTCGTCTCGCTCCAGGGCGGACCGCCGATCACGCTCGCGGACACCCTCGTGGGCGCGGCCGGAGGGACGTGGAGCGTGGATGGGAACATCTATACCGATGGCGTCGGAATGGCTCCGCTCGTCCGCGTGCCCGCCGCGGGAGGCGGCAGGCCCGAGTGGTTCACCCGGCTCGACTCCGCGACAGGTGAGGTGGACCACCTCTTCCCGGACGCGCTGCCCAACGGGCGCGGCGTCATCTTCATCGTCGGGTACAGCGGCTCGACCGGGAATCCCCTCAGGCGCGAGATCGCCGTCGCCTCGACGAAGGACGGCACGCACCGCCTCCTCGTGCCCGGGGTGTACGCGCGGTACGCGTCCAGCGGACACCTGCTCTACGTCACGGCCGACGGGTCACTGATGGCCGCGCCGTTCGACCAGGACCGGATGGAAGTCACGGGCGAGTCCGTCGGCTTGGTCAGCGGCATGACCCTGCGCCTGATCGGCGTCCCGGATCTCGCGCTCGCGAGCGACGGCACGCTGGCCTACACCATGGGGGGCGGCTCGCTCGGCGGCGGGGAGCCGGTCTGGGTCGGCCGCGACGGACTGGCGGTCCCGGTCGCGCCGAACTGGACCCACAGCGCGACGACGGTCGCGCTCTCCCCCGACGAGAGCCAGATGGCCGTCGGGATCGCGTCGGGGACCGAGGTCCAGCTCTGGACGCGGTCGCTCACGCTCGGCACCGCCTCGCGGCTCACGTTCGGCGGGTCCATCAATTACCGCCCCGTTTGGATGCCCGATGGGAGGTCACTGGTGTACGTCTCCGACGAGCGGGGGCCGCGCGACCTGCTGGGCCGGAGGGCCGACGGCACCGCGGAGGCCACGGTCGTCGTCGGCGGGAACGACTTGCAGGAGGCCGAGGTCACGCGCGACGGGCAGTGGCTCGTCTACCGCACCGGTGGCGGGAGCAGCGGGAACCTGTACGCACGCCGGCTCACCGGGGACACGACGCGGATCGGACTCGCAACGACCGCGTTCGGCGAGTACGCCCCGAGCGTCTCTCCGGACGGGCGGTGGCTGGCCTACTCGGCGACCGAGACCGGCCGCAGCGCCGTCTACGTCCGTCCCTTCCCCGACGTCGCCGGGGGGAAGTGGCTCGTGTCGTCGGCCGGTGGCAGCGAACCGCGCTGGTCGCGTGATGGGCGCGAACTCTTCTACCGGAACGGCGTCGGCGAGATGGTCGCCGTGGCGGTGCATCGCGACCGGGTGCCACCGCTCGGGGACCAGCGCGTGCTCTTCGACGCCACGCCCTTCACCGCCGATGCGCTCCACCAGATGTACGACGTGTCGGCGGACGGCAAGCGCTTCCTGATGACCCGGCTCGGCGACGCCGGGTCGGGCAATCAGACACAGCTCATCGTCGTGCAGAACTTCGCGGAGGAACTGAAGCGGCTGGTGCCGCCATGAGCGGAGCGACCGAACGGCTGACGCGTGCACTCGCCGACCGCTACCGCATCGAGCGCGAGCTCGGCGCCGGCGGGATGGCGACGGTGTTGCTCGCGCAGGACCTCAAGCACGACCGCAAGGTCGCGATCAAGGTCCTGAAGCCCGAACTCGCCGCGGTGCTCGGCGCCGAGCGCTTCGTGCAGGAGATCAAGACCACCGCGGCGCTGAGTCATCCGCACATCCTGCCGCTCTTCGATAGCGGCGAGGCGGGTGGGTTCCTGTACTACGTGATGCCCTTCATCGAGGGCGAGACGATCCGCGACCGCCTCAACCGCGAGTCGCAGCTCGGCGTGGACGAGGCCGTGCGCATCGCGAGCGAGGTGGCCGATGCGTTGGACTACGCGCACCGCCACGGCGTGATCCACCGCGACATCAAGCCCGAGAACATCCTCCTGCACGACGGGCGGCCGATGGTGATGGACTTCGGCATCGCGCTGGCGGTGAGTGCGGCGGCGGGCGGGCGGATGACGGAGACGGGGCTCTCGCTCGGCACGCCTCACTACATGAGTCCCGAGCAGGCGACGGCCGAGAAGGACATCACCGCGCGCTCGGACATCTACTCGCTGGCGACGGTGCTGTACGAGATGCTGGCCGGCCAGCCGCCGCACCTGGGCGGCACGGCGCAGCAGATCATCATGAAGATCATCGTGGAGCCGGTGAAGCCGGTGACCGAGCTGCGGAAGTCGGTGCCGCCCCACGTGTCGAGCGCGCTCTCGCAGGCGCTGGAGAAGTTGCCGGCGGACCGGTTCGCCACCGCCAAGGGTTTCGCCGATGCGCTGGCGAACCCGCATTTCACCTCGGCGTCGAGCGGGCTGATGTCCGGCGCGGTTCCCGTCGCCGCGGACCGCAAGGTGCGCGGGGCGCTCGCGGCGGCGCTCGCCGTGATCCTCCTGCTCGGCGGGTGGATCCTCACGCGGCCGACGGCTTCGTTGCCGGTGAGTCGGTACGCGCTCGCGCTGCCGCCGGAACAGCTCCCGTTCGATGGCGGATTCGTGGCCGTTTCACCCGACGGATCGCAGATCGCGTACCTCGGCGCGCTGCAGTCGGGCGCGGTAAGCGGGCGGATCTGGATCAAGTCGCGTGACAAGCTGGAGCCGGTGCCGATCCCCGGCACCGACTTGGCGTTGGCCGCCGCCTTCTCTCCCGACAGCCGCTCGCTCGCCGTCGTCGAGGGGCCATCGCTCCGCCGGGTATCGCTTGACGGGGGTGGAACCGCAGAACTCGCGCGGGGCGTCGCGAACGGTGCGCAAACCGTCGCCTGGCTCGATGATGGAACGATCGCGTACTCCACGCGCGTCGGGGCAACGAGCGCCATCCTCTCGATCCCGGAGGCGGGCGGGGAGTCCACCACGCTCTGGTCCTCGGACACGATGTCTGCGTACGGACTCTCGCCGTTGCCCGATGGACGGGGGTTGCTCTTCCTCTCGTGTCCCCAGCCCTGCGCGCGTTCGAACCTGATGGTGCTTGACGGTCGCAGCGGTGACGCACGCGTTCTCGTCGAGGACGCGCGCTATGGCGCGTATCTCCCGACCGGTCACTTGCTGATGGTGCGGCCTACCGGCGTCGCCGGCGTAGTCGCACCGTTCGACCTCGGGTCGCTGAGCCTGACGGGAGAGGAGGTCGCCGTCCTGGATTCGGTCGCGAACCTCGCCAGCTTCGCCTATCTCGCCGTTTCGAAGAGTGGCACGCTGGTCTATCGGAGCGGACGGCAGATCATGGATCAGCGTCTCGAACTGGTCTCGATCGACCGGTCGGGCCGCGGGGTCCGTCTCGACACGAACTTCGTGTTCACCCTGACGCAGTTCGCGGGCGACTACGGGTGGAGCCTCTCACCGGATGCGACCAAGCTGGCGATCGGCCTGTACACGAGTTCGGGCGATGACATCTGGATCAAGTCACTCCCGCGGGGCCCGCTCTCGCGGGCGACGTTCGGCGCCGGCGCGGAGCGACGGCCGCGGTGGCTCCCCGACGGGCGATCGATCACCTACATCAGCGACAACGGCGGGATCTTCATGCGCCGCGCGGACGGCACCGGGCGCGACAGCCTGCTGCTGGCGGTCGATGCGAACGAGGCCGCGTTCACTCCCGATGGCAAGTGGTTGATCGTGCGGTCCGGTGCGCGCGGCGCGGTGAGCGGCGGGCGCGACATCTATGGGATGCGGATCGGCGTGGACACCGCGCTGCAGGACCTGATCGTCACGGAGTTCGACGAGAACGCGTTCGACGTGTCTCCCGACGGGCGATGGATCGCGTACGAGTCGGACGAGACGGGGCGGCGGGAGATCTTCGTGCGTCCGTTCCCGAACACGCGCGACGCCAAGTTCCTGGTGTCGAACGGCGGCGGCCTGGGTCCGCGGTGGGCGCGCAACGGTCGGGAGCTGTACTTCGTCAGCCCGGGCAACCGGATGATGGCCGCATCGATCTCGTCCGCCTCGGGCTTTGACGCGGGCGAGCCGCAGGCGCTCTTCACCTTGCCGCGCGTGATGGAGGCCTACGCCAACAGTTGGTACACGGCGTGGGACGTGACGCCGGATGGGCGCTTCATCGTGGTCCAGAGCGTGTCGCAGCAGGGCGAGACGTTCGACCGTCCGCTGATCGTGGTGGAGAACTGGTTCGAGGAGGTGCGGCGGCGGGCGGGGCGGTGAGGGGCGGCGCGAGATAGCTACCGCTCAAGCCGCCGCGGCCGCGGGCATCGCCCCTGAGTCCACGAGGCGCCGGCTCACCGGGTCCACGACGACGTTGAGACCCTCGAGTGTGCGTGCCCCCAGCAACGAGAGATCTCCCGGTTCGCCGAAGACGATCTCGTCAATGGTTCGCGTGCCGGCGGCGAAGACCGTGGCGCCGCCGGTCCACCGCTCGACGATCTGACCTGTCGCTTGCCGGAAGCGAAGCTGCTTCATGCGCTCGATCCCGAGTGACTCGAGCAGCGATGACGGCACCCAAGTCAGCTCGGAGCCGGTGTCGACGAGTAACGCCTCGACGCGGCGGCGTTCGCCCGGCGCCGCCGGGTTCTCGATCTCGATGTCGGTTCGGAAGGTGCCCATCTCGTCGGCCATAGTACCAGCCCCCTCTGGTGATCGCAGCATCGATTCGCCGCAGTCGATGTCACTCGAACGCGCCGCGTGCCCACCCGCCGAGGGTACGCTCGGCGCCCGCGCCGAGTCAAGGCGATCGCGGCGATCCCGGCCCCCGGAACCTCGCCACTGTCCGGCGTGCGGACCACCCTTCCGGCGAACCTTGTTGCCGGCAGCATCGTGGGATGCGCCTCGACCAAGCTCACGTCAATGGCCGAGCCCTCGTCGCGGGGTACCATCCTTCGGCGCGTGCTCGCGATCGCGGACATCGCCGACCTACAGTTGCGGCAGGAGCCGGAACTCGCCATATCGCGCCCGGCTCTGCCGGCGACATCTCGGCTGCTCGTCCGAGAAGGTGATCGAGCGGCTCCTGGAAGTGCTGGCGCGCCGCGCGCTGCTGCACACTGATCGCTCGGTGATGCAGATCGGTGCCGACCTCGGTCGCCGGCCGCCCCTACACCACGCGCATCACACTCACCCCCTCCACCCGCGTCGCCCTCCGCACTGGTCCCGCCGCCGCCCAGGGCGACGTAGACGAAGTCCATCGACCATCGCTCCTCAGGTGCCACCGGTGTCGTGCGCGCGGTGCGCGCGCTCACCTGCTTGCGGCGGCGCATCCGAACGACAGGGCCCGCCAATCAGATACGCGCGTTGCACCCGCTTCCGGTCGACCCGCCAGCCCACGCGGAGGAGCCGCCAATGGAGCCGCCGGTTGCCCCATCAGAGCTTCAGCACCGCGAGCGTTTCGAGACGGGCGCGCAGCGCAGTCTCGTCGCGCGTCGGCGCAGACTGCTGCATCGACCGGCCGAAGTTGGCCAACCGACAGGTGCGACGCTCCGTCTTGTGTGCGGCGGTCATCGCCTCGTGAACCGCGTGCCGCGCTGCGGCGCGGTCACCACTATATCCCCGAGCGCCTTGAGGCGCTTCGCGTCGTCGATCCTCAGGCCACCATACTAGCGGCGCTACTTGTAGAAGTTCTCACCCCACATGCGATGGCGCTGGCCAGGCTCTCCCGCAGGATCCGTACGATCTGCTCTTCTGTAAGCCGACTCTTCCCCATCGGTCCTCCGGAACGACCGCCGGGATAAGCTGGATCAGGATGCGGGGGTCACGTCACCAGGGGTGTGGTTACGCGCGGTGAACTTGACGGGGGGGGCCAACGGTGGACCTCGACACTGGGTGGCCCAACTAAGGTTCCCGCAAGAAGGAGCCGATCACACCCCAGCTAGCGTCAATTCGTCCATCGGCTAGGTACTCGAACTTTCGCCCATTCGAAACGATGAAGCAGTGGCCGTAAAGCTGGCCGAAAATGCGTCCCCGTTGGTTTACCAAGGCCGATCCCGAGCTACCCGGCTGGACCGAAAGAAGGTCCGTCTTCGAGAACGCGCTGTAGTAGAACCGGTCCCGAGGCAACAGGGACCCGCAGTAGCGCATTCCGTTGTTATCCAAGTGGTCGGCAAGGTCGTGTTTGTAGCTCTGAGTACGTCCGGATGGCTGCGATACCCTGTGACTGAAGGCATCATCGACGTGCAACATGCCACGCTGCCATCCAAGCACCGGTCGTGGTCCCGGAATGACGTTGCCGGAGAGCAACGCTACATCGGAAAGATGACTCGCGGCACGAAGGGTCAGTGCGGTCGTTCGCGGCAGCATCACGAGAGCGCCATCACTCCAGTACGCGGTACCTGTGGGGTCGCAACTTGTCGATCTGTAGTCCCAGATCACTTCCGCGGCACCAACGTCCGCCTGCGTGGCAGGCCGCGTTGGCAGTCCGCCATCTCCTGACGAGACGAAGCAATGATTGGCGGTAAGCAGCAGCGCTGCCTCTGCAGGATTAAGGCTTCGAATCCGCGTGATCGTGCAGATCCGCCAGACATGAATCCCATTGACCGTGTGGACGAATGCGAGCATGCCTACCGCAGGCTGGATCGTCGCAACCAGGTCAGTCACGAGCGACTTCTTGGTGTTTGCGTTGGTCTTGCACGTAGCGTCGGTTCCGCCCGGCGCTCTCTCCACATCGTCGCGCAACACGAAGTCACTGAACCGAAGATCGAGTTCGCCCTCAAATCCCGAAGGCATCGAAAGACGCACCAGGACGGTGTCGCCAAGAGCAGACGGAGTCCACCACGATTCCGCGCCGAGCCCAGAGTCGACGACGAAGCCGTGAGACTGAACCTCTGAGATCCCACGAGCAGAGACTTCGACCCCCGGCGGAAGCCTGTCGGCGTCTATTCGCACGCGCGCAAGTCGTTGCTCCGGAAGGACGATCTTCGCGATGATCGACGTTGCCGATCCGGTGCTCGAGAGAAGAACGAAGTTCGCACCCTCAAGCACAGCAGCGACCCCGCTCGCGATCCGCACGCGGATTCGCGGTGCCGCTACGATCGGCCTCCCGACTCCGAAGACATAAGTGAGCTGGGCTGCGGCCTGCCCTCGACCGGCGCTCGACAAGACCTCGGTAGATGAGTCTGACGAGACGTCGGCGTACACCGGCATCCGTGAAAGCTCACTGCGCGTGGGCCATCCGCGGCTTGGCAGCGGTGGCGTCCCGACGTCGACTGTGGCGTCCGCGAACAGCGGATCATCCGATGCGCCGGCCCACAATACGGCCCAGCGGTCGGGCTCGCGAACTAGGTGGATCGTAACGTGCCGCAGCACGCGGTCGTTCGCACGGCTGGTGGTCGACGCAACATCGATGACGGATCGGGCGGCAATCTCGAGCAGCACGTCGGCATGCGAGTCCGTAGCGGCGACTTCGATTACTCTACTCGTTGCGGATCCCAGCATCGTCGAATCGAGTTCGAGCACGGCGGCCAGTGCTGCGAGCGAAGGTCGATCCGCGCCGCCCGCGATGCGGCCTGGCGCGCTTCGAGAGACGAACGCAAGTGCGCTGTCGAGATCACGGCTCAGTACCGCCCGCGCGAACTCTGAAGCCACTTCGGATGCGGCGTGCTCGCTGCCCTGCGGTGCACGGCCGCATGCCGCCATCCCGAGCGCGACGGATGTCCAACCGAGAACTCGGATGTTCGCGATAGCGATTGCGATCACGGTCCGCTTCAACTGCCATGCACTACTCACGAAGGCCGTCACCGTTGGTTCTCCTTGAAGGCTCTTGACCGATTCTCGCACGGTGTCGTTGGTGAGGAGGCCGTTCACGTTGGCGCAGCCGCAGTTCAACGCAGGGCTGATCGAGAAGCCCAACCGGCGCAGAGCCATAGGCTCCTCTTGACCTGCACAAGAATGCACGGCTGACGATGGCGGCGCGAGCGAGGGTCCCCCTCTGCGCGCCCTCCACTTCGTAGGCGACGGCTGGCCCCCAGGCCCGTCACACGCCGCCCGACACCAGCCTCCTACGGTCCTCCCGATTCGCGAACCGGTCGCCCCAGCAGCAGGAGCAGTCCCGCCCCGACGCCGAGCACCGGGAACGCGAGGATCACCGCGACCGCGATCCACCCACCGCCGTCCGCGGTGCGGATCAGTTGCAGCCCGGGCCCCGCGAGCCAGAAGCCGAGCATCCCCAGGCAGCCCAGCGCAGTGATCGCGCCCAAGGCCCTGAACAGGGTGTTGCGCATCGCTCGTTACCTCCGTGGCGCCGGCGCCCGGAACCGCTCGGCCGGGATCGGCTCGTAGTCGATGTGGGTCGTCCGCGCGACGACCTCCATGTCGCCCATCCGCGTGACCATCGTGTGGCTCACCTGCCGTCCCCCGACCAACCGGTAGTCGCGGAACGAGACCGACGAGACCGTCGGCATCCCCGCCGGCATCCCGGGGATGGCGTCGGCTCGCATCCGGCTCTCCCCGCCGACCATCAGCCCGGTCGCGACCGAGAAGAACGCCTCGGCGCTGTCGCCCTCGGCCGTGGCGGTGAGGACGACGTCCACGAGCTGGTCCTCGAAGGTCCGCCGCGGGAGGAGGGTGAGGCGCGTGGTGGTGTCCACGGTCGGCGCCCCCGACGCGTTGGCCCCCGCGAGCATCGCCTCCAACTGCTCCCCGGCGATCGGGGCGATCCCCATCTGCGGCGAGTGCGACCATCCCTTCTCGCCGTCGTAGCCCATCTCGAGCACGAGCACGCTGTCCATGAAGTTCCGCATCAGGATGCGGTTCGGCTTGGCGGTGAACATCTCGACGCGCATCGCGGGGCCGTTGGGGATCCGCGTCTCGATGATCGAGTGCTGGAACGGCGGCGGGTCGTCCAGGCCGGCCGCCTTGTTGTGGCGCTCGTAGATCGCGACGGCGGCGGGATCGGACGCGGGGTGGTACTTCGCGGACTGCGCGGCGGCGGCCGCCGGCAGGACGAAGGCGAGGGCGAGCGCGGTCCTGGTGAGGGTCATCATGCAGCCTCCTGGAGGTGGGGGAGTGGCATCTCGCACCAGCGGATGAACCGATGGCCGTCGGCCTCGCGGAACGTCCGCACCTTGCGGAGCGTCATGTTCCCCTCGCGGGAGCCGTCGTCGTTGGTGTTGCCCTCGATCGTCACGCAGACGTGCACATCGCGCCGCGCGACGGACTCCTCCTGTTGGACGCCGACGACGATCCCGGTGTGGGCGAAGCGGCGGAGGGCGCGGCTGTGGAGGAGGAACACGTCGCCGACGTGCGGCTCCTCGCGGAGGACGCCGGCGGCGCGCGCCGCGCGGGCCAGCGCCTCGCAGCTCCCCGTCGCGGGGAGGGGCCAGCTCGAGTACTGCGAGACCTGGTCGAAGTGCGATGCGTAGCCGACGTGGTGCACGAAGGCCGCGCACCAGGGGAGGCCGGGACCGAGGTGGACGCTCCGCAGGAAGCGTTCGACGACCTGGCCGCGGTTGTCGCCGCCCTCCTCGCCCAACCCGACGAAGGCGTTGGCGGCGGCGACGAGGAGCGCCGGGCTCAGGGGGACGGCGTGGAATCCGGGTGAACGAGCGAATCGCATCTCAGGGCTCCTGCGGATCGTTTGGTGTCTTCGCCTTCGTGTCGGTCGCGTCGAGTGTGTCGGTGTCGGCGATGAGTCGGATCGGGGCCTGGCCGCGGACCAGCAGTCCGACGCTCGCCTCGCGCAGCTGGAGCCGCGGCGACGTGGCATCGCTCCGGATGTGGACCGCGTTCGGGATCGGGAAGAAGAACTCGAACCGTCGCCGGGTCGGGTGCTTGACGTCCACGAGGGTGGAGTCGCGGTTCGCCGTCACCCGGAACTCGGCTTCGCGGGTGGTGACGAGTCCGGCGCGGGTGCGGATCACGATCCCGACGGGCCGCGGCTCGGTTGTCGCGCTGTCGAGCGCGGCGACGCGGAACCGCGCGTCGCCGCGGAGGATGAAGTGGCGCGCCCCTTCTATAGGAAGGCGCGCGGCGCGCAGTGCGGCGTCGGGGGCGAGCGCGACCCAGATGCTGTCGCCCAAGTGGAGCCAGCCGGACTGATGCGGGACGGCGTCGAACTCGAAGAGCGTGGTGTAGGTGGAGCGGATCGGCGCGCGGAAGATGAAGGCGAAGGCGCCGAGCGTGGCGAGGGTGATCGCGAGTAGCCAGAGGCGGCGACGGCGGGCCTTGCGGCGCTGGTGGGCGAAGCCGGCGGCCTTCGTGAACCGGTCCCAGTTCCGCTCGAGCTCGCCCGCGGGTCGCGGGTGGCGCTCCACGTGCGTGGGGATGCTCCAGACGAGGAGCATCGGCGCGGCGAGCTCGCGGAACGCCTCATCCTCCTCGAGCCGCCGCCGCACCATCTCCGTGCGCTCGGGGTCGAGGTGCTTGTTGAGGTACTCGACGATGAGCTCGAGGTCATTGCCCTCGGCGATCGCCTGCTCGCTCGCGTACTCGTCGTCCCATTCGCCGTCGAGCTCCTCGTCCCAGTCGGGGGGCATGAGGTGCTTCGTCTTGAGCTTCGCGGGCGGACTGGCCCCCTGTCCGGGGGTCTCCCTGGTCTCGTCAGTCATCGCGGGTCTCCCCTGCGTCCCCAGGCGCGGGGAGCTGCGCGGGACGCTTCGTTCCGTACTGGAAGGAGGACTGCTCGAACGCCGTGCGCACGTCGGCATTGCCGAGCCGGACGTGGGTCTTCACGGTGCCCTCACTCACGCGCATCACGGCGGCCGCTTCCTTGTAGGTGAACTCGTACACGTGGGCGAGCAGGAGCGAGACGCGCCGCTTGGGTGGCATGGCCGCCAGCGCGAGGTCCAGCACGTCGCCAGGGGTGCCGCCCTGCGGGTCGTCCCTCACGGCGACCGAGTGCGAGCGGAATGCGAGCTCGTCGAGCTCGAGCGCCGCGTCGTCGAGCCGCACCAGATCGCGCCGGGCCTTCCGTTGCCGGTAGATCCTGTGGCGGATGGCGGCGAGGAGGTACGGCTCCGTCACCGGCTGCGGCCCGGACCTCAGCCAGCTCTTCCAGATCGCCAGCATCACGTCCTGCACGGCCTCCTCGGCGTCCATCCGGTCAGCGAGGTGTCCGGCGAAGGTGATCGCGCGGTCGAACACGCTGTCGTAGAACGCGCGGAACCGCTCCTCGAGACCGGGCGCCGCGGGCAGCGCGTGGGGCACGACGATGCTGGCCACGGTCGTGGTGCGGTCACGCTGAGGAGTCGTGCGCGCGAGTCGCATCGGATCCCTGCGTCAGTCGGCCTGCAATGAAAGGTCGAGCGTCACGGCGCCGTCATCTCTCCGAGAGTGTGCGAGTCGAGTCCCTCTACTAGGAAGAGTCTCCGAGAGGGCCAATTCGGGTGAATGCCAGTTCGGCAGGACGAAACTGGCCATACTGGCATTCACCCGAATCGGCCTCTTCGAGGACTCTTTGATAGTGAAGGGCTGAGCGACCGCGCGATCGACGTTGCTCGTCGAAGCCCCAAGCCGCGAGCGGGGAACGAGAAGCGGGACCCCGCCAGTCGCGAGGAAGGGAGCCGACGAAACGTCGAGCAAGCTGTCCCGAACGTCCAGCGGACTGTCCCGAACGTCCAGCAAGCCGACCGGCCGGGCTAGCAGGCACGACGACGGATCGAGCAAGCCGCACCGCGGGACCTGCCGACTGTACCGCGGAACCAGCGGACCATCGCGCGGGACGAGCGCGCCGAGCGCCGGAACCAGCAGGGTGCACCGTGGGACTGGCGGGCTGTACGGCGGATCGAGCGAAGCATCGCGCGGCTCGAGCAGGGTGCACGGCGGGACTCGCGGAGTGTGCGCTGGATCCAGCGAACCGTCGCGCGGAACGAGCAGAGCAGCACGCGAGACTGGGCGACTGAACGCTGGAACTGGGAGAGTGAACCGCGGGACCGGCGAGGTGAACGGCGGAACAGGCGGAGTGAACGGCGGAACCGGTGAAGCAGCCGCCGGAACAGGCGAACTGTCCCGCGTGACTGGCGAAGTGAACAGCGGATCTGGGGAAGTGTCCCGCGCGTCAGGTGGACTGTCCCGCCGAACGAGCGGCCTGGACGCCGGGAGTGGGGGAGTGACGCGCGGTACTGGCGGAGTGACCGGCGGAGCTAGCGGTGAGGACGACGGGTCTGGCGGGCCATCACGCGATTCAAGCAGAGCATCTCGCGGTTCGAGCAGAGCAACGCACGGAAATAGCAGAGGTCCGCGCGGCTCTAGCGGACCCTCACGCAGGAATAGCGAAGTCGAAGATGAATCGCTGCCCGTGAAGGACGCACGCGGGCGGGATCCCCGGGGCGGATTGCGTTCACCACATCTATATGAAGGAGGAGAACCCATGCGAGCCATGGACAAGCAGCGGAGGGAGGCGCTCGCGCGTTCACGCGCGTTCGTCGAGGCGAACCCGGTGACGGGTCAGCCGGGTTTCGAGGAAGCGAAGAAGGCGTTGGACGAGTCGCTCGCGCGGCTGCGCGAGTACTGGAGCGTCCAGCGGTCGGGTACCGATCTGGGTCGGGCCCAGGCGCGGCGCAGGGACCAGCTCGTGGAGCGCGTGCGGGATCGTCACATGCGGAAGATCGTGACGATCGCGCGCGCGCAGATCGAGCCGGGGTCGGACGCGGGGCTCCCCGCGGCGCTGCGGATGCCGAGGCATCCGCTCAGCGTCACGAAGGTGCTCCAGGCGTGCGATGCGATGATCGAGGCGGCCCGTCCGTACGAGGGCGTGTTCATCGCGAACGGGCTGGCGCCGGACTTCCTCGCGCAGTTCCAAGCGGCGCGGGAGGAACTGGAGGAGATCGTGGATGCGAGATCGACCCTGATCGGGGCGCGGATCGGGGCGCGGAAGGGCCTCGAGATGCAGTTCCGGAAGGGGCGACGCGCGGTGGAGCGGCTCGACGCGCTCATCCGCGCGGCGTTCGAGGGGGAGGAGGCGCTCCTGCTCAGCTGGCGGAACGCCAAGCGCGTGCAGAAGCTGCCCGGTGGGTCGGGTGAGGACGACCCCACGGGTCCGCTTGGCGTGCCGACGCCGCAGGTCGAGATGGCGGTGGCCGCATGAGGCGGGGCGGCGGAGTCCACACCGTCCTGCTCGTGGAGCGCGACCGCTGGTGCAACAAGGTGGACGGACGGGTGCTCTCGCGGCACCGCCGGAAGGTGGAGGCGGTGATCGCGGGGCGCGAGATCGCGCGTCGGCTCCGGGTCGAGCACACGATCCACCGCGAGGATGGGGAGATCTCGGAGAAGAACTCGTACGGGAACGACCCCGTCCCGCCGAAGGACGGTGAGTGATGGCGAGTCGCGACCGTTCACCACATCAAGGAGGTCAGATGCAGGAACCGCAGGTCGAGCAGGGGACAACTGAAGGGAAGGCGAGCCCGCCGAAGGGAAGGCGGGCGATCCTGGGCGCGGCGATCGCGATCCTCGGGGCGCTGGCGACGGTGCATCCGACGAGCGCGTTGCTCGCCGCGCTGAGCGAGGCGGTGCCGCAGCTCGCCGCCGCCCTGCCGCCGCTGATCACGGCGGTGGGGGCGATCCTGGCGGCGGTGAGTGAGCCACCGGAAGTGGCGAAGGGGAAGACGAAGTAGGAAGGATGCGGGGTAAGGAAGGCGCCTGAGGGACGGCGGCCAGCGAGAGCTCTTCCGGCTCGCTGGCCGCTGGTGCGTTCAGGTGCGTTCTGTGCGGTCGGCGGAGCGGCCGTGTTCGCGGGTCGGTGTGCGACACGGGATGCTGGGAGGGACCAGGCAGACCTTCCTGATACGGGATCGGTGGGCCGGGGGGCGGCACCGTCACGCCGGCAGGTCCAGGTGCACGTCGCGTGAGATTGCCAGAACGAGGAGCGCGCGCGAGGATTAGGCGGACCTTCAGTAGGCGGGAAGGAGATTGAGGGGGCGCGCGTTAGGCAGGTCTGTCCAGTACTCGTTATGCCGAATCCCACGCATCGATGCCATACAACCTCGACTCTCCCGGCCAGATTGGCTCGCCCTGTAGACTCGACGCGCTCGATGAGTGGTTCGCCGCGGAGGCTTCTGGGCTGCCGGACGGTGCGGAGAGAAGAGTTCTCCTCGATGTAGCCAACGCTCTCGGTTCATTCGTGCGCTTTCCAAGTCGCGCGCTGCTCCTCTGGCGCGGTTGTGACCGAGTTGCGGTGCCCCCCGCAAAGATGAAGTACCACCAGTATCCTGCGGAGCTCAAGCGCGCAGCCAAGAGCGCCCAGGTATACCTTGACGGCCGCCCAAACGGGCCCGCAATCGCAGCGTTCTTGTTCGCAGGTGGAGATCGTCCTAGCCGGTACGGCAGCTCAAATGCGTGGTCTGTCCATCACCTCTACTCCGGCAAGTTCCCCTACACCGGACGCTCTAGCACCATGCACGCTGCGAAGCACGGCCTTCACTTCACGCAGAGCGCTGGCCTCGTTGCCGTGCATCCCGTAGCCGATGCCTTAGTGGACGAGTTCCCCCCCTTTACCTGGCTTTTGCGAGCACACGCCTACCAGCGGTTCGGCTACGACCCCGATGGCGTATTCTCAGCGGCGACGGAGCTTGGCTTTTCGGCTGGCCGACAGCCGGAGATTCTGTTCGCATCGGTATAACGACCCTTGCTGCTGATGAACGCGGTGCGGAGTGGGTTTGGCGGGGCCGCAGTGATGCCTTGGGCTGGTTGCGGCGGCCCCGCCAAACCCTTCTTATTGAGCGTTCACAGCAGAAGCAAACGTTAGACCGAAGCATCCCGCGCGATGCCTTACGACTCTCACTTCTCACTGGACAGCGTCATCGTCGTGGAGTCACTCCGCTCGGGCGAGCGGAGGACCGCGACCGACCTGTATGACACGACCATCGCCCCGCATGTCTTCGAGCAACGACTCGTGGGCGAGCTGTACGAACCTCGCACACGCGCCGAGTTCTTTGGCACGCTGGATGCTGTGCGCCGAGTCGCGGCGGCCGGTCACTCGCCGCTGCTACATCTGGAAGCGCACGGAGACGAGGATGGCCTGCAGGTCGGTTCTGGTGAACTGATCGGTTGGACGGAGCTGGCGCCAGCGCTCGCACGCATCAATCAGGCGGCTAGGATGAATCTCCTTGTGGTAGCCGCCTCCTGTAACGGCTGGCACCTGACGAGGAGTCTGAGCCCTGTCGGTCGCTCACCGGTCTGGGCAGTCCTTGGTCCACCGTCAACCGTTCCTGGGGACGGTCTCCATGAGGCGATGAAGCGCTTCTATTCGCAGTTGCTGCCCTCCCTCAACGTGATGGATGCGCTGCGTGCCCTCAATCAGCATAGTGACATCGAGAGTTGGGCGTACCGAATGATCTCTGCGGACATCCTGTACTGTCAGGCGTTCCGCGAGTACATGCGAAGCCTGCGCGACGAGGAGTCACAGGTTGAGAGGGTAAACAGGCTCGTCGCTGACTTCGCGCGCTCCCGCGACGCGGATCTTGTGCAGACGGCCGTGGCGCGCGCGGAGTTCACCGAGGCGCTCGAGAATCACGGATACTGGTACGAGAAGTACAAAACGCACTTTCTGATGCTCGACTTGTTTCCCGAGAACGCAGCGCGCTTTCCTCTGACCCTCTCAGACTGCCTGCCCGGCTCGGTCTAGCGCCCGCTGGTGCAGCCGGCCGTCTGCGGTGGCGGCGGGCGGGGCCACCGCTCTATGATTTGGACAGCACGCGGCGGCCCCGCCGCCGCAATTATAGAAACCGGCCGCAGCACGGCCCAACGTTAGCGGGACATCACTCGCATCCCTGTACCGATGGGCATTCCCAAGACAGTTCGCGACGCAGTGCTTGTCGAAGCGCGGCATCGGTGCACGATCTGCGCCGAGAAGTGCTTCGAGATTCACCACATCGTCGAGCAGGCTGAAGGGGGCGGTCACGAGCCTGAGAATCTGATTGTCCTCTGCCCGAACTGTCACCAGCAGCGCTACCATCGCAACGGCGAGTTCACCCGCGATCAGCTGCGGCTCTACAAGGCCAGGTTACGTGAAGGCAACGAGGTGGAACGCCGTCTACTCCTAAACCTTGACGAGATTCGTTCGCGCATTGGAACCGTGCCTCTCGACCAGAGCGAATCGGAGCTCAAAGCTGAGCTTAACGAGGCGGCTGCGCAGGTGTCGGCTATGCGCTCTGAGTCTTTGGAGACTGCCGTTGCGGACACTTCCCGCTGGCTGGCGGAACGCGATCTCCTGAAGGGCGGAGCGAGACGAGCAATCGAGGTTCACTGGGAAGTTCAGCGCCAGCAAGCGCGAGCCGCGTATGCCCCCATCTCAATCGTCGGTGTAGACCAAGATGGCTGGGCCAAAGCAGAGGACTTCCCCGCCGCCTACTACTTCGTGCTAGCGCTTTCTGACGTTCCGCACTATCAGTGGGTGGAGATCTTTGACAACGAGTTCCGCCAGTCATTCCATAACATGAAGCGCCGGACACGGGTGGATGGAAAGCGCCTCGTCATGGTGGTGGCCGACTCCGACAACCTGCAGGGGCACGTGGACTTCGCAAAGAGACTCGTCGACCAGACCAATCGGTACGTAGCTGACTTCTTGCTTCCACGGATTGACGCCAAGATCGAGCAGGCAAAGCGTGCGGAGCTCAAAGAGTTCGACACAATAAAGAGCCTCAAGCAGGCAACGAAGGGCCTGCGGATCTAGCGTGTTCCAGCTAACGACGCCTGCGGGCTTCTTCGCGTGAGCAGTCCGCCCTTGCATCGCCCGTAACACCAGCGGCCACTCCTATGGGACCAGATCTTGGCTAACTCACACCTCGCACCTGTCGACATCGCGCTGGAAGGCATCGGTCACCTTCTCAAGGACCGCAGGCTCGTCGTGCCACCATACCAACGCGGCTATGCGTGGGGGGAGGAGGAAGTGGAAGACTTCTGGTGGGACCTCAAGGCTGCATTCGGCACAGCGGAACCTCAGTACTTCCTCGGAACCGTGGTACTGGCGGGTATCGGACGAGGCAACACGGCAACCATCATCGACGGCCAGCAGCGACTCACAACTGCATCTTTGCTCCTAGCCGCATTGCGGGATGAATTTGCAGCGCGAGGCGATAGTGATCGCGCTCGCGTACTCACTCGCGAGTATCTGATCACCGAGGATATTCGCAGCGGGGAAACTGTAACGCGTCTGACTCTGAACGCCACGGACCAGACTTCGTTCGCTCGCATTGCAAGACCGGACGCACACACTAACAATCCCGAGTTGACTGCGCGCGGTAGGATCGGCACGGCTGTAGCATTCCTGAAGAAGCAGATTGAGAGCGAAGCAGCCGGCTCGGGACCGCTGTGGGCTGACACCCTGTTCCGCTGGATTGATTTCATTGAGCACAGTGCGCGCGTCATAGCAGTCACCGTTGCCGACGACGCAGATGCGTTCTTAATCTTCGAAACGCTAAACGCTCGCGGGCGAGAGCTGACTGTCTCCGATCTGCTGAAGAACTATCTGTTTGGAGTCTCAGGCCGTAGCCTACCGCAGATGCAGAGCCACTGGGACGCTGCGCTTCAGGCTCTTGAGGCGACAGCAAACGAGGAGCTCTTTACAACCTTCTTGCGCCACTACTGGAGCTCTGTCCACGGCGCGACTCGCGAACGTGAGCTGTTTGGTCGTATCAAACTGAAGGTCTCATCCGCTCCAGCGGCGATTTCGTTCGGGGAGGCGCTCGACGACGCTTCGCCGGCTTACGCGGCGCTTCTGAGCTCCGACCATACCATTTGGGAAGGCCGTGAGGAGGAGCGCCACTGCATCGAGACACTCAATCGGCTTGGCCTTGAGCAGTTGAGGCCCATGCTACTTGCCGCGTTGCTGCACTTCAGCGAGGAGGAGACACGACGCCTCCTGCGATGCACCGTGGCGTGGGCTGTGCGAGGATTGATCGTCGGAGGTATCGGGGGAGGAAAGACAGAGCGCGCCTACGCTGAAGCAGGAGTGGCAATTAGCGACGGAACGGCTAGGAGCACCGAAGCCGTCTACAAGGAGATCTTAACGGTCCTGCCCACAGACGACGTATTTCGGACGGCCTTTGCGGGGAGGCGAGTGACGCGCCTTTCACTTGCCAAGTATCTACTTGTTTCACTCGCGCGCTTCGAAGCGCAGCACCCGACGCCAACTCTTGTGTCCGACATTGAGGACGGGATGTTCCGCATCAACGCGGTGATTCCCCGAAAGGCGTTGGCATCCGCGTTCAAATCGTTCCCGGCGGAGGAGCTGCCGCAATGGCAATCTCGACTGGGAAACCTCTACGTGACGCCGGGTCCGCAGGACTTATCCGGTGTAAGCACGCCGCCGCCAGCGGCCTTCGAAGGATCTTGGACTCCTCAGCTGCTGAACGGGCGTCAGGAGCGCATGGCGGCGCTCGCGGTGTCGCTCTGGCCGCGCTTCCTCGCGTAGCAGCGGCCGAGATTCCGATGCCTGGCCTCTTGCCGGACGACAGCCTCGCGCGGGTCGTACACGCCTGGAAGCGCACAATTCGCTTCGATCCGCTGTTGACGCGCGTGCCGATGCCCGACCTGCTTCCATTTGCAGTGGCCTTCAACGGAGCGTTGATTGGCGATGATTCGGGAGAGCTTGTGCAGGAGTGCACGACCCTTGCACGTGCCTCGATTGACGCCGAGAAAGTGATTCGCGTCAGTACGTTTCTCGCCGCGACGATTGCGGACGAAGTTGGATCACATTCCGGTGCCACCACCAAGAGCATAGTTAGCACTTTGGGCATTGTCTGCGAACATGTCATCTTGACTATGGTCGGCGATCAAGCGCGAGAGGCATCGCGCGACGCTCTCACGGGCCTCGGAAATCGCCGCGCGTGGGATCGGGACCTCAGTGCGGCCGCGGGGCGCGGTCAGACCGTTGCGGTTGCAAGCATTGACCTCGATGGCCTGAAGGCGATCAACGACAACGGCGGGCACGCAGCTGGTGATGCGCACTTGAAAAGCTACGCCGCCGCACTAGTCGGGCATCTTCCTCCTTCCGTGAGCGCGTACCGTTTTGGAGGCGACGAGTATGGTTTGATGTGCGTTCCCGCCGAAGCCGTCAACCTCGGTCAACTCCTCGCTCAGGTTGCTTCGGACTTTCCGCAGCTCGCTTTCAGCTACGGCGTCGCCTCGAGTGCCGACCACGCCAACACCGTTGCCATTGTAGAGTTGGCCGATCAGCGAATGTACGAGATGAAGCGCCAGCACAAGGCAACTCTCGTCCCGAACGCGGATTAACGACGCTTGTTTCCCACGAACGCAGGTGCGGTCGCGGTTGTAGGGCCTCGGCTTCATCTTCGGAGAGGGCTGCCGAGGCCCCACAACCGCATCATACTGGAGCGCTCGCAGCGAAAGCAGCGGGTGACGCCCGGCTGATGCATGGGAGTGAGGTGTCCGACATGGAACGTGTCCCGACATGCCCCAGCTGCGGGGTGCCGATCCGGCCGATTGAGACGACATGCGAGGAGTGCCGCACGTGGACACGCGAACGGTTGCTGAGACTGCGTCAATATCTCAGGGCCACGATGGACGATCCGATGACCGTCTTACCTTACCGATATCCGAAGCTGTCCTGATGGCCTTCTTCGCGAAGGAAGTCGGGCACCCCGGTCTACCTCGAACGAGATGGCCGTAGGACAAACCTCCTTGACTCCAACGCTCAGTTCGGGGTCGACGGCGACTGCGCGTGGCGGGGACGGCTACGCAGACGGACCAGGGGCGCGGCCAGATCGGCGATACCGCTTCGATGAGCGTCCGCCCGCCGGAGGTGGCGGACCGCCCGCGTCCGGGGCACTGGGAGAAGGATCTCATCGCAGGCCGGGACGACACCTACATCGCGCTCCAGGTGGAGCGCGCCGCGCGATCCTGGTGAAGGCACCGAGCGATGAGACGACGACGGTCATCCCGGCGCTCATCCGGCAGATCCGACGCCTGCCGACGCACGTCACGCGGTCGCTCACTTGGGACCGGGGCACCGAGCTCGCGCAACAGCGGGCGTTCTCTGTGGCGACCGGGGTGCAGGTCTACTTCTGCGATCCGCAGAGCCGGTGTCAGCGGGGTTCGAACGAGAACACTAGCGGGTTGCTCCGCCCGTACTTCCCGCAGAGCGCGGACCCCTCCACCTTCATGCAGCGACTGCTGGACGCAGTGGCCGGCCGCCTCAATGGTCGGCCGCGCGAGACGCTGTGTTAGAAGACGCCAACAGAAGTGATCGCCGGGCTGTTGCGTTGATTACCTGATTCCACGCGACTCTCGAACACATGTCGCAGCAACCGAGTCAACTGGACTCACTTGGCCGAGATGTATCGTATCTCGCGCAGCTATTGCGTAGTCGGCCGGAGGTGTTGGCGAGCGCACTACAAGCGGCCGATCCGTACGAGCACTGCCTTCGACTAGTAGTTGTTGACCTGTTCCTCCAAGTCCAACAGCATGCGGGCGCTGTCCATGCATTAAGTCAGCAGAGTCTCATGGCTCCGCTCATGGTCACACATCGCGGGATGTACGAGTGTTTCCTCTCACTGCAATACATTGCGAGTCACCCCAAGAAGAGCTTCGAAGCAACGGTGCTCCTCGCTTGGTCATACATCAAGGACATCGAAGAGCTCTTCGGCGGTCACCCGGCCGCTGCGGAGCGAACGCGGCTGCTCGAAGCCATGCCGCAAGACGCGGTGGGCGCGGCGCGCACGCGACTCTCAACGCGTCCCTTCACATGGACGGGACTAACAGTGCGCGAGGTGGCGAGGCATTCCCGCGTCGGTGGCTATGATGAGTTCTACGGACCTGTGTCCGGATATGCACACGCGGCGCGCGTCGGTAGGTACTTTCGGCTTTCGCCCACCCCGGCGGGAGCTTGGAGTATCGACACCGGATGGGAGATGATCGCGTACGAGCGCGAGGTGCAGGCGAATCATGCACGGCGCCTTCTTCACGGCTCATTCAGGTCGATGTGGACGCTGCTCGGTGGCGGTCGGCTGGACATCGAGGCGTACGATCCGTTCGCGTGGTCGATGACGGAATCGCGGCAGTGAGGCCGGTCACAGGCGAGCTTGAGCAACCTGCTATCGGCGCCTTCTGCCGAGGAGCGACGTGGGGTGGCACGCAGGCAGCGGCGCCTCCAAAGTAGACAGGGTACGCCGCGATCGCCCGCTCAAGTCCACGGGTGCGCTCGCCGCTAAACCGGATCGCACGCGAACATACCGGCTTCAACCGAGACCACCAATGCCTGACTTCGGAGTTCTCGTCACCGTTCCAATTCGCACGGTCTGGGCCAACGAGGCGCGCGACTTCACGCCCTGGCTTGCCGAAAACATCGGTGCGCTAGGCGAGTCGATCGGGATGGATCTTGAACTTGTACAGCGCGAGGCGGATATCGGTGACTTCTCGCTCGACTTGCTCGCGAAGGACCTGAGCACTGGACGTCACGTCGTCGTCGAGAATCAGTTTGGCGCGACGAATCACGATCATCTCGGCAAGCTGCTGACCTACGCGGCCGGCGTCGATGCGTCGGCCGTCGTGTGGATCGCAGAATCGCTAAGGGACGAACACCGTCAGGTGATCGAGTGGCTGAATCGTCGCACCGACACGGGGCTGCACTTCTTTGCGGTTGTAGTCGAGTTGTTGCGGATTGATTCCTCGCGGCCGGCTGCTGTGTTTATGTCCGTCGTCGCGCGGAACGAATGGCAGGAGTCAGCGCGCGCGTCGACCGAGCGAAAGATGTCGCCAAAGTCGGAGGCCTATCGACACTTCTTCCAGTCGCTTATCGACGAGCTGCGGGAGCGCCACAGGTTCACCGGGGCGAGGGCGGGGCAACCCCAGAACTGGTACTCGTTCTCCTCAGGGATGGCTGGAATTACCTACGGAATGAGCTTCGCCCAGGATGGCCGTGCCCGGACGGAGGTGTACATCGATCAGGGCGACGCGGATGCAAACAAGAATGTATTCGACACTCTACTCAGGGACAGGGAATCGATCGAAGCCGCGCTGGGCGAGCCACTCGAGTGGGAGCGACTCGACAATCGTCGCGCCTCTCGCGTCGCGCTCTACCGTGCGGGCTCCATCGAGAGTCCAGAGAAAGAGCTCGGCGACGTTCGTGCCTGGGCGATTGAGCGTCTCCTGAAGTTCAAAGCAGTCTTGGGTCCGCGTGTTCGTGCTGTGCTAGGCGCTACGTAACACATGGATGTGCGACCGAGACCAGGAGGCGGTGGCGTGCGATAGTTGCTGAGTTGGCTGCACACGACATCGCGAGGCCACGCAAGTACGATGTGAGACGGCGCAGGCGCTGGTCCCCGGGGCGAGACACGAGCCGGCGAAGCGTAGCCGGCGTGCGATGACCCCAACCGCAATTTCCAGCCGGTGCAGCGAGTTCAGCGGCACACCGATGAGTATTCGCTACTCCCTAGCCGTTCTTTCGCGTTCTCGAGTGACCTCAGCAATCAGGTACTCGCGATACCGCAGCAGGACTCGAAGCGTCTCAAGGCGGCAGGAGGCGCAGGAAGTCTCAAGCTGGTCGGTAAGTTTCCGACCGCAGTGTGGACAAAGTGGCATGCGGCCAACTTGCAGTTCTGGCGTCATCGCAGCGTCATCGCCGAAGCCCACTGGCGGCTCGAACGGCACACTCACCCCTCCCTTGAACACGGGGCCACCCAGTCCCGTGCTTCCATGACCGCGAGCGAGAACGTTCGGAGCTTTAGCGCCGCAATCACAACCCAGTTATCAGCAAAGCGTCGGAGTACTAGCCGGAGGAGCGTCACACACGCCGCTTGCACGGCCTGCGTTCCACTTGCCACAGCAGCCGCTGAAAGTGAACCTTTGTCTTCCCCAACTCCGACTGAATGGGACGCATCGACACAGGACTCACCGACGCACTGAAGTCCGCTCTCGCTCAGTACGTCCGCGATCTCGGGGAACTGCCGAACGAGACCGCAAAGCGTCAGAGATTCGCGTCCCTTGTCGGGACGCTCTTCCCGGGCTCCGACGCCGCTCTGGCCATCGCTTCGGGAGCGGAAACAAAGGTGCCGATTGCCATCGGGCCCAAAGGAAAGACAGGAAGCATCGATACCTACGTCAGTAACGCGGTCATCGAGTTCGAAAACTCTCTGAAGAAGACGGGAGCACACGCCAAGGAGCAGCTTCAGGAGTACGTCTCTGGCGTTTGGAGCAAAGAGGGAGAGAGCCGCGCACTCGTGGCAATCGCGACCGACGGGTTGGTCTGGGAGCTCTACCGTCCGGTGAACATCGGTCCGGCCGGCAAGACGATCCGACCGCATCACGTTGAACTGCAGCAGTTGCGAACGCTGACCGTCGAGGCCGAGGGCACGAAGCTCGCGGAGTTTTGGCAATGGTTGACCGGCCTGTTGTTCACAGAGGGGACACGAGTCGCCTCCGCCAGCAACCTTCGGTTTGACTTCGGAATCGGCAGTCCAGCGTTCGCGAACGCCCGCGACCGACTTGAACAGGTGTGGGACTCCGTAAAAGAGGAGCCGGAGTTCAACCTGAAGCGAACAACCTGGGGACGGTATCTTGCCGTTACATACGGAACACTAACTAGCAGGAGTGCCGAACTCGACGCCCTCTTCATCAAGCACACGTACCTGGCCGTAGTCGCTCGATTCTTGGTGTGGTCGGCATTGGGCAAGGGTACGGCGATCAAGAATGCTGACAAGGCGGTCCGCGGCATCCTGACGGGAGAGTTCTTCCGCAATCACAAGATTGATAACCTCGTTGAGGATGACTTCTTTGCTTGGATCGCCGAGAAGAGTGTCGCGGACCAACTTCTCCCTGTCTGGCAGAAACTGCTCGTCCAGCTACTGGCATACGATCTCTCCGAGGGCATTCAACAAGACCTGCTCAAAGGACTGTATCAGGAGCTCGTAGATCCCAAGGACCGGCACGATCTCGGGGAGTTCTACACGCCAGACTGGTTGTGTGAGGCCATTGTCGAGGAACTCGTCACGAGCCCTCAGACAGACAGGATTCTCGACCCGACCTGTGGCTCAGGTTCGTTCCTTCGTGCCGCAATCACGAAGCTGTTGCAGGGTCAGGAGGAGTCACCCGAGACGCTTCACGCAGTCTTGGATCGCGTGGCCGGAATTGATATCCATCCTCTTGCAGTGACGGTGTCGAAGGCCACCTTCGCGCTGGCGTTGGGCCCGCTTCTCTCGCAGGCGAAGCGACCAGTGCGACTTCCCGTCTATCTTGCAGATTCGTTGTTTCTTCCTGTCGAGGTCGAACAACTTGAACTGGGCGCTGGGCGGACAGTCGGCGTGCGTTTCGGGACAGAGACGGTTCACATTCCTGACGAACTCATTCAGTCACCCGAGACTTTCGACGCATCGGTGACAGCCTGTCAGACCGTGGCGCTCGATCATGCGAAGGTAAAGAAAGAAACGAGCAAGTCGCTGTCGGCTTACCTGCAGAAGCAGGTACCCGGATTGTCAAGGCTCAAGGATGCCGCGCTCGTGGAGGAGGCGCTGTGGAAGTTCACGCAGGCGCTCGCGGAGCTCATTCGGAAGCGGAAGGACTCCATTTGGGCTTTCGTCGTACGCAATGCATACCGCCCCGCGATGCTGAAGGGCCAGTTCAATGTTATCGCGGGTAACCCGCCGTGGCTGTCGTATCGTTACATCAGCGATCCAGAGTATCAAGATGAAGTACGCCGGCGCGGAATGACCGAGTATGGGCTGTTCCCGAAACAGAAGAAGTTGGTGACGCAGTTTGAACTTGCGTCCCTCTTCCTCGTGCACTGCCTCACGACGTTCGGGAGACCGCGTGACTCTCGCCTCGGATTCGTGATGCCTCATTCCGTGTGGTCGGCTGACCAACACTGGAAGCTCCGTGAAGGAAAGTACAATGCACCGGTCACGATCACGAACTTGTGGGAACTGAAGGATGTCTTCCCGCTCTTCAACGTCCCTTCGGGGGTTGTGTTTGCGAGGCACGAGATCCCGGATCCATTAAAGCACAAGACCCTGGCACTCAAGACATTCTCCGGAAGACTCTTGGATCACAACGCGAACTGGAGCGAGGCAAAGCTCGAGCTGTCGGTTGGCGACGGGACGGCGCGACGAATCTATCTCGGAGAGCGCAGTGCATGGAGTGACGGACCGGGCTCTCCCGTACCTACGGCGGCGAGTCCGTATCTAGCTCGGTTCCGGCAAGGCGCGAGTCTTGTACCGCGGAACTGCTTCTTTGTCGTCGGTGACGTGGAGTGGCCTCCAGAGAGCGACGCATTGTACCATGTCAGCACGGATGAACTACAGGCGAAGTCATCCAAACCTCCGTACACCGACATTCGGATGGCCGGCGAGGTCGAGGGAGCGTTCGTGTTCAGAACGGCTTTGTCAAAACACGTTCTTCCGTTTGTCGTACTTGATCCGCCGCTCGTTGTGCTTCCCATCGAACAGCAATCTGACGGTTACAGGGTGCTTACACCTGAGGCACTGACGCAACAGGGAAACAGGCGGATGGCTCAATGGATGAGGACCGCGGGAGGGCATTGGGCGGCTGCGAAGGGGAAGAAGGACAGCATGTCGCTCGAGGCGAGTCTGGACTTTCAGAACAAGCTCTCGTCCCAGTCCGCAACCTCTCGGTGGCTGGTCCTCTACAATGCCGCGGGAATGCACGTGGCGGCAGCGATGTTCGACAACGACACCGTCGACGGACGGTTCATCGTTGACGCGAAACTCTACTGGACCGCCGTTGAGACTCAGGAGGAGGCGCACTACCTCTGTGCCATTCTGAACTCGGAGGTTGTGAACTTGGCCGTTAAGCCCTTTCAGTCATTGGGCTTGCTGGGAGAGCGAGACATACATAAGAAGCCACTCGAACTCGCCATTCCGTCGTACCGTTCTTCAGACACGCGTCACAGGCGACTTGCGTCGCTGGGAAAGGAGGCTGCCACCAAGGCGCGGAAGCTGATCGCGACGGTAGGAACGAAGGGGACTGTCGGGGCAGACCGAGGCGTCATTCGAGAGGCGCTGAAGTCAGAGATGGCCGAGATCAACGCGATTGTTGAAGTGCTCCTGGCGGGGGCTGATTGAATCGTCGGTCTATTGAGCATCGTCAAAGATCCTCTCGCTCGCCGACGTCCGCATCCACATCGAGCAGGGCCGTCGCCGCTTTAGCATCGAACGGTCCCTCGAAGCCTGCTTCCCACTGAGGTTAGCTCCCCGATCGGGTAGATCATATGAAGGTTGGGTGTGGAATCAGGTAATCAACGCAACAGCCCGGAAATCACTTCGGCTGGCGTCTT
>CAZYUL010000013.1:0-55902 GCA_964650715.1 uncultured Gemmatimonas sp.
GCCGCGCCGGCCGCCACCGCCACGCCGGCCGCCACCGCCGCGGCCGCCACGAATCGCCTTGACATCGATGCTCGAGGGAATCGCACGCTCGGTCCTCCGCTCCCGAATCTACGCTCCGGCCCGGTCGCCGCCGCTATACCCCCCCACATCGTACCCTGAAGGGGATCCCTCGATGACCACGCGTCTTGCCTCCGCCCTCCTCGCCGTCGCGCTCCTCCTCGCGCCCGACCTCGACGCCCAGCGTCGTGCCGCGTCGCCGGCCGATCCGATCCAGCGCGAGTACGGGCCGGCGGCGGAGCGGATCATCGCCGCCGCCCTCGCCGACAGCGCCGCGTGGGAGAAGCTCGCCGAGCTCACCGACACCTTCGGCCACCGCTTCTCGGGGAGCGAGTCCCTCGAGCGCGCGATCGACTGGATCATCGCGCGCATGCAGCGCGAGGGCCTCGCGAACGTGCGCGGCGAGCCGGTGATGGTCCCGCGCTGGGTGCGGGGTCACGAGCGGGTGCAGCTGATGCAGCCGCGCTACCTCGACATCCCGATGCTCGGGCTCGGCAGCAGCGTCGGGACGCCGAAGGGCGGGATCGAGGCCGAGGTGCTCGTCGTCTCCTCCTTCGACGAGCTCGCGCGGCGCGCGGCCGAGGCGCGCGGGAGGTTCGTGCTCTTCGACGTCCCGTTCACGAGCTACGGCCAGACGGTGCAGTACCGGAGCACGGGGGCGAACGTCGCGTCGCGCGCGGGCGCGGTGGGGATGCTGCTCCGCTCGGTCGGGCCCTTCGGGATGCGGACTCCGCACACCGGGAACATGGCGCCGTACGACACGACGGTGCCGCGCATCCCGGCGGCGGCGATCCCGATGGAGGACGCGGCGATGCTGCACCGGATGCAGGAGCGCGGCGAGCGGATCGTGGTGCGCCTCGAGATGGAGGCCCACTTCCTCCCCGATGTCGAGTCGCGGAACGTGATCGGTGAGCTGGTCGGGCGCGAGCGCCCCGACGAGGTGGTGGTCTTCGGCGGGCACATCGACTCGTGGGACGTCGGCACCGGAGCGATGGACGATGCCGGCGGCGTCGTGATCGCGTGGGAGGCGGTGCGGCTCCTCAAGCAGCTCGGGCTCACGCCGCGCCGCACGATCCGCGTCGTCGGATGGACGAACGAGGAGAACGGCCTCCGCGGCGGGACGGCGTACCGCGACACCCATCGCGCCGCCCTCGACAGGCACATCGCGGCGATCGAGTCGGACGGCGGCACCTTCAAGTTCCGGGGCTTCGGCTTCACCGGAAGCGACTCGGCCTACCGGATCGTGAACCGGATCTCGAAGCTGCTGCGCCCGCTCGGCGTGGACTCGGCGTTCGTCGGCGGCGGCGGGGCCGACATCGGGCCGATCATGGCCCTCGGGGTCCCCGGGCTCGGCCACCTGGTGGACGGGACGAAGTACTTCTGGTACCACCACACCGAGGCCGACAACGTGGACAAGATCGACCCGCGGGAGCTCGCCGAGAACGTCGCGGCGATGGCGATCATGGCCTACGTGCTGGCGGACCTGCCGGCGCCGCTGCCGCGCGGGGGCCCGCCAGCCGCGGCGCGCTGAGCGCGCGAGGGTCAGGCCTCGCGCAGTCTCCGCAGCAGGTAGAGTCCGAAGAGCGTCAGGTAGACCGGGATCGCGACGATGATCGCGACGAAGGTCCAGTCGATGCCGGAGGTCACGGCGAGTCCACCGGTGCCGATCGCCACCGCCCAGAAGGCGAGTGCCGCGAGGCCGCCGGCGACGCAGGTCCAGGCGAGCGCGCGGGTCCGGCCCGAGGCCTGGAGATAGACGAAGCCGCCCACGAGGGGGGAGGCCTTCACCAGCGCCCAGGAGTGCATCTCAGGGTCGAACGCGCCCCAGACGTACCGCACCACAACGCCGAACGCCGCGAAGTAGAGCGTCATCCGGATGGCCACCCCGAGTGGCGTGCGGAAGAAGTCGCGTAACGTCATCAGCGCAGCCACTCCAGACGAAGGGAGAACCCCGGGACCACCCGCGCGGCTGGATCGCTCACCCCGAGCGGCGTGGCGCCCTGGTACATCATGGCCGCAGGGTCCGCGCCGGGGAAGCCGGTCAGGGTGATCAGGTCGTGTCCCGTGAGCCGGAGGCTCACGCCGTCGAGCCGCGTCGCGCGCGCGAACCGGTAGGCGACGGAGATCTCCCGCACACGCGCGAAGCTCGCGTCGTAGATGAAGGGCGTCGCGATCGCGTACTCGGCGGCGGCGATGGCGGCGGCCTGCGCAGCGAGCGACGTGCCGGGCCGATAGAGCGCCTCGCAGCTCGCGTACCGGCACTGCAGGTAGCCGGAGCGATCGAGCGCGAGATGTCCCAGCCGCGACTCCACCACCGCCGCGAACGAGAGCCCGCTCGGCAGCTCGACCCAGCCGTTCAGGTTCAGGGTCCACCGCGGGTCGGCGCTCCCGAGCACGCTGGCCGCGGCGGCGGGGGTGACCTCGGCGGCGGTGATCACGCCGTCACCGTTCGCGTCGCTCCAGCTGTAGCGCCGGTTCCAGATGTCGGCGAAGGGACCGCCCTCGCTGATGATGCGGTGACTCCCCTCGGGCAGGTCGGTCTGATAGGTCGGCGGCGGGAGCGTGGTCTCGAACCGGGTCCCGGGGAAGTCGGTCGCGCGCGCGAGCCGCTCGACCGCACCGAGTTCCAGGCGCCACGGAGCGGCGGTTCCGGGAGCGTTCCCGAATCCGAGGCGCAGGTGCGTCGCCTCCACCCGCCAGCTCGAGAACCAAATGGATTCATGGCGCGGCCAGCCGTCGAAGACCCGGAACATCGTGCCGTTGCTCGTGGTGGTGATGCTCCGGTCGGCGGCGAGGTCGAGCCACCCGAGCCACCGGGCGGCGAGCCCGAAGCGTCGCTCGATCATGCGGTCCATCGGGAAGTCGGGCTCGTTCATCCCCGGCTGCGCCGGGAAGATCGACCGGACGTCGTCGCTCTCCCCGTAGGCGGCGAGCGCCGTCAGGCGCTCGAGGCCGAGTGGTCCGCCGGCGGCTGTCGCGCGCCAGAGGTCCCACTGCCCATCGAAGTGCTTGTCGGTGTATCGGACCTGGCGGAAGCGCCTCCGCATCAACGCGGTGACGGTGCCGCGATCGCCGATCCCGATCCGCGTCGCGTATTCGAAGTTGGGACCGCCGAGCGTCGCGCCCGTCTGGCCGCCGCCGTAGTGGCCCCATCCCGAGTTCCAGATCTCGGTGTACTCCCACGAGACCCCGGTCCGCAGTTCCGCGCGCAGCGAGCGCCACTCCGGGAGACGTTGCCGGAGCGAGCCGGCGATGGTCCTGCCCGCGACCCAGGCCTCGTCCACGTCCTCCAGGTGTTCGTTGTGGTAGTTGCAGTCGAGGAGGTCGGGGACGGCGCAGTAGTCGGTGCGCGTGAAGTCGCCGTACGAGTCGCGGTCCAGCCCGTCACCGGTGAAGGCGAAGTGGATCGCGGTGGTCGGCGTGGCGTGCATCGTCGCGCGGACGGTCCCCGTGAAGCGCGTGGTGAGCCGGTCGAGCGCGCGATCGAGCATGTTGTCGTTCACGAGGCGGAACACCTCGCGGAGCGAGTCGGTCGGCACGGCGCCCCAGAAGGCCGCCGGCGCCCCGAAGGGGAGCGCGGACCAGCCGGAGCGTCGGAGGGTGATCCGGGCATATCGGACGTCGGCCTCGAGCTGGAGGAGCGGGTCGGCGACCCTCGAGACCGAGAAGGCGAGGTCGGTCCGGTGCGCGCGATTCGTCGCGAACATCCCCTCGCCGTGGCCGTCGATGGCCGACGCGCGGAACGCCCAGCGCTCGCCGAGGGACCCGCTCGCCCCGACGCACGCGCGGACGGCGAGGACATCGCGCGTGGGCACCAGTTCGGCGAGCGGACTCCACGAGAGCGCGGCGCCCGACGTGCAGAGACCGGCCGACTCGTCCGCGAGTCGGCAGCGCGTCGTCAGCCCGCCCGACGTGAGGCCGAGCCGGCCGAAGTTCATCGGTGCGACGAATCCCGCCGGCGCGGAGGTCGTGTGGAGCGCCGACCAGGAACGGATGCGTCCGGCCGTCGCGCGGCGGGTGGAGACGAGGACGGCGCCGCGCGAGCCGCCGTAGCGGATCCCCTCGGTGCCGGCGGGTCCGAGGTGCACGCGGATCTCGGCGATCTCGTCCACCGGGAGGTCCCAGCCGAGCGACGGTGGCGACGGAGGCGGGCCGTCCGAGTTGTGGGCGTTGCTCCAGTCGGGATCGTCGCGCAGCAGGACGCCGTCCACGTAGAGGCGCGGCTCGGTGCGCGCGAAGTGTCCGGCGGTCGTGCTGGAGGCGATCCAGGGCGGCTGCGTGCCGGGTCCTTCGGACGGCGTGACGAAGAGCCCCGTCACCCGCCCGGCGAGGAACGCGGCGAGTGTGCGGCCGCGTCCCGCGGCGAGGTCGGTGCTGTCGAGGACGATCGTGAAGGCGCTCGGTCGGTCGTCGCTCCACTGCGCGGGGACCTGCGCGGCGGCCCCGGTCGCGCCGACGACCGAGAGGAACGGAAGCAGGAGCACCGCGGCTCGGCTCGAACCTCGCATCCTCTCTCGCTCCTGTGCTCCTAACGGTCCGCGGTCCCTTCCCTCGAAGAAGTTACCCCCGTGCGCGCCTGACGGGCCACCGTGCGCTGCCCGTCGCCCAGCGCCGCGCCGATCCGCGCCCCGAGTTCCGGCGCCAGCGACCGCGAGAAGCTGGCCGTGATGTGGTTGTCGTCGGTGTAGAGCACCATCCCGTCCCGCTCCGTGGCGCAGCGCCCCGGCGCCACGCCGCAGACGCGATCGTTCAGGTCCACGAACGCCACCGAGAGCCCGGACGCGGCGCGGTCCTGCACGCCCCGCGCCCGCGCGGCGAACGCGCGGTCCGGCGTGAAGGCGCAGTCGCTCGAGAAGGGCAGCCCCGCGGCGCGGCGCGAGAGGCAGCTCGGCACGTTGAACGGCACCCACGGCAAGGCGCGGACCACGATCACCGCGATCCCCATCTCGTGGAGCCTCGCATAGGTGCGCCGCAGTCCCTCGGCCCAGACCTCGTCGGAGAGGCCGGGCACGTGCATCAGCCCCTCGCGCGGCCTGAGGTAGTTGTCGGAGTTGGCGAGGATCACCGCCCGCGGCGGCCGCGCCGCGAGCTGCCGCATCGTCTCGTCCTGGAACGCGGCGCAGTCGCGGTAGAGGCGCGCCGCGGCGCCGGTGAGCAGCCCGCGCAGGTCGGCCACGGGGCAGGCGCCCTTCACCCGCGGCTCGATCCGCCACTCGTGTTCCGCGCCGGCCGCGATGAGGCCGCCGAGCCAGTGCGAGGCGTGCGAGTCGCCGATCAGCACCAGCCGCGTCGAGGAGCCCGGCGACCCGAAGGCGCAGGCGCTCCTCGTCGCGCGCCTGTCGAGTCCCCCCCAGCACCCGTGCCCGACGTCGTCCTCCCGCGCCGCGGCGTAGCGGGCCTGCACGCCACTCGCGACCGCCCGCTCCGACTGGATCCACGCGCTGCCCGAGATGAAGGCGAGGGCGAGCGACACGCCGATCGCCGCGGTGAGCGGCCGCGACGCGATCGCGCGCGAGGTCAGGCTCGCGATCCCCGGCCGCGTGAGGAGCCGCATCGTCAGGATCGCGGCGGCGAGCCCGACGAGGCCGAGCAGCAGCTTCCCGCCGACTCCGATCCGCGGCACGAGGACGGTTCCCAGCACCATCAGCGGCCAATGCCAGAGGTACCACGCGAACGAGACCCGCCCCAGCTCGACGAGCCGGCGCGACGCGAGCATCCGGCCGGGGAACGCGCTCGCCGCGAGGTCACCGCCCGCGAGCAGGAGCATCGTCCCGCCGACCGGCGCGAGCGCGATCACCCCCGGATACTCGAGCGTCCCGTCGTAGAGCAGGGCCGGCACGACGAGCAACGCGAGCCCCGCGACCTGCACGCCGGCCTGTCGCATCCAGGTCGTGCCGATCACGCTCTGCCCGCCGCCCGTCAGGAACGCCATCAGCGCGCCGGCGCCGAACGCCCAGAGCCGCGTGTGCGGCCCGAAGTAGGCCCAGATCGGCGAGGAATCGTTGATCGCCACTGCCAGCGCGAACGACGCGGCGCCCGCGATCACGACGCCGACCAGCACCGTGCGCATCACGATCCACCGCCGCTCGGCGCCGCTCTCGTTCCCCGCGAGCCGCTCCCCGACGCGCGCGAGGAGCATCACCAGGAGGGGGAAGAGGATCACGAGCTGGAGTTCGATCCCCAGCGTCCAGGTGT
The DNA here is from genome assembly GCA_964650715.1 of uncultured Gemmatimonas sp. Taxonomy (GTDB): domain Bacteria; phylum Gemmatimonadota; class Gemmatimonadetes; order Gemmatimonadales; family Gemmatimonadaceae; genus Pseudogemmatithrix. The sequence continues at coordinate 6,253 of CAZYUL010000013.1, forward strand.
GCAGCAGCGGGTTCCAGCCGGTGCGGAAGTAGTTCATCCCCTCGGCGGCGAACGCGAGGTTCCCGGCGAACAGCGACACCGGCACGGCGTGGCCGGCCACCCCCGCGCGGTCTATCGGCGCGTAGAGCATCGTCGTCGCGAGGGTCCCGAGGAGCACGACCACGAGCACCGGCAGGAGTCGCCAGACGCGGCGCGCGACGAGCTCGGCGGGGCGGATCCCCTCGCCGGTCGCGAGTGACCGCGCGAGGGAGGTCGCGAGGAAGAATCCGGAGAGGACGAAGAAGACGTCCACGGCGACGAAGGCGCCGCGCAGCGCCGGGACCCCGGCGTGGAAGCCGACGACGAGAAGGACCGCGAGACCTCGGAGTCCGTCGAGGTCGAGACGCCTGGTGTCGGACACGGGGGCGGGCGGGGGGACGATCGGGCCTACGGCGTCCCAGGAACGAGGGTTTCCCGGCGGCCGGTCGGCAGCGGCGGCAGCGCCTCCATTCCCGAGGGTTATGATTGATACTGCCAGTTCGGCATATTACGGCTCCGCGCCCCTCGGTCGCGGCTCCTGCCAGTCCTGCTCATCCCTCCCTCGCTGACCGCCGACCGATGACCGATACCGCAGCCCCGACAACCCTCAAGAAGACCCCCTTCCACGCCCTCCACCTCGCCGCCGGCGCGAAGATGGTCCCCTTCGCCGGCTTCGAGATGCCGATCCAGTACCCCACCGGCATCACCGCCGAGCACAACGCGGTGCGGAACGGCTGCGGCGTCTTCGACGTCTCGCACATGGGGGAGTTCCTCGTCCACGGACCGCAGGCGATCGAGTTCGTGAACTTCGTCACGAGCAACGACGTCGCCGCGCTCGCCGTCGGACAGGTCCACTACTCGGCGATCCTCACCGAGCAGGGCACCTTCGTGGACGACTGCCTCGTCTATCGCTACGCCGACCACCTGATGATGGTCGTGAACGGCTCCAACAAGGACAAGGACCTCGCCCACATCTCCAGGTACCTGGGGAAGTTCGACGCGAAGCTCACCGACGTGAGCGACGACATCGGCCTCCTCGCGGTGCAGGGCCCCAAGGCGCAGGAGATCCTCTCGCGGCTCACCCCCGCCACGCTCGACGACATCAAGTACTACTGGTTCACCGAGACGACGGTCGGCGGGATCAAGATGACGCTCTCCCGCACCGGCTACACCGGCGAGGACGGGTTCGAGCTCTACCACGACGCCAAGGACTCCGAGCGGCTCTGGGCCACGCTGATGGCCACCGGCGCGATCACCCCGGTCGCCCTCGGCTGCCGCGACTCGCTCCGGCTCGAGATGGGGATGGCGCTCTACGGCAACGACATCGACGACACCTACACGCCGCTCGAGGCCGGGCTCGGCTGGCTGGTGAAGATGAAGAAGGGCGACTTCGTCGGCCGCGCGGCGCTCGAGAAGCAGAAGGCGGCCGGCATCACGCGGAAGCTCGTCGGCTTCACCTTCACCGAGAAGGCGATCCCGCGGCACGGCTACCCGGTGTTCGTGAACGGCCAGCCCAGCGGCCAGGTGATGTCGGGGATCATGAGCCCGTCGGTGGGATGCGGACTCGGCACCGCCTACGTCCCCGCCGCGCACGCGAAGGAGGGGAACACGCTGGAGGTGGAGATCCGCGGCAAGAGGATCACCGGCACGATCACGGCGTTCCCGTTCTGGAAGAAGGGGACGGTGAAGAGGTGATGGTGGAAGGAGGAAGGAAGAAGGTGGAGGGTGATGCGGCGTCGGTCCTGATCACACTGACCGACGTCGAGCCCGCGGTGCGGCTCAATGCGCTGCTGGAGGCCGATGGCGTCCGCACCTCCGTGGTCTCGCCGATGGAGGACCTCGCGCGGGAGATCCAGCGCGCGAAGCCCGACGTGATCGTCTTCACCGGCGCGCTCCTCGACCCGCAGACGCTGGGCATCGTGCGGGACCAGCTCTGGGGCGGGGCATCGGTGATCGGCCTCGCCGACGTGGGGGACCCGCAGGTGGAGGCGCGGCTCCGCGCGCTGGGGTTCGCCGAGGTGCTCACGAAGCCGGTGAACGTCGAGGCGCTGCGGGAGAGCGTGAACGAGCTGCTGGAACGGCAGCGGATCGCGCGCGAGACGGGGTTCTGGGGGGAGAGCGAGGCGGTGCGGCAGGTGCTGATCGCGATCCGGCAGATGGCGCCGGTCTCGAGCACCGTGCTGATCGAGGGGGAGAGCGGGACGGGGAAGGAGCTCGTCGCCCGCGCGATCGCGCGACTCTCGCCGCGGCGCAACAAGCCGTTCATCGCGGTCAACGTCGGCGCGCTCCCCGAGACGCTGCTCGAGAGCGAGCTCTTCGGGCACGAGAAGGGAGCGTTCACGGGGGCGGCGGAGCGGCGGATCGGCCGGTTCGAGCTCGCCAACGGGGGGACGCTCTTCCTCGACGAGATCGGGGACGTGCCGCCGAGCACGCAGGTGAAGCTCCTGCGGGTGCTGGAGGAGCGCGAGGTCACGCGCGTCGGGGGGACGCAGACGATCCCGGTGGATGTGCGGGTGGTGGCGGCGACCAACCGCCCGCTCAAGGAGAGCGTGGAGCGCGGGTTCTTCCGGGCCGACCTCTACTACCGGCTCAACGTGCTGCGGGTGTACCTGCCGCCGTTGCGCGAGCGGCGGGGGGATATCCCGCTCCTCGTGCGGCGGTTCGTGCAGGAGTTCTCCGAGTCGCACGACCGCGCGTTCCACGGGATCTCGGCCGACGCGATGCAGGCGCTGGTGAACTACTACTGGCCGGGGAACGTCCGCGAGCTGCGGAACCTGATCGAGAGCATGGTGGTGCTGGCGACGGGGCGGGAGATCCTGCTGAGCGACATCCCGCAGGCGATCCGGGAGGGGGGCGCGGAGCGCCTGCTGCCGGTGCCGATGGGGGCGATCCACCGTGAGGAGGGGAGGGCGGACGGCCGGGAGCTGGAGTTCATCGTCCGGAGCCTCGTCGAGGTGAAGCTGCAACTCGAGGAGCTGCGGCGGCGGGTGGACGACGACCACGCGATGCTGGAGCAGTTGACGGGGCTCGCCGGCGGCGGCGCGGCGCGGCTGCCGCTGGCGCCGGGCGTCCTGCCGGGGATGATCGCCGGTCTCCCCGCGGGCTACGGCGGGGTGGAGCCGATGGGGGCGAGCATGCCGCCGAACGCGGTGACGATCACGCCGGACATGTCCATGGCGGAGATCGAGAAGCTCGCGATCCAGGCGGTGCTCCGCGACACGCGGGGCAACCGGCGGAAGGCGTCGGAGATCCTCGGGATCGGCGAGCGGACGCTCTACCGGAAGCTCAAGGAATACGGGATAGACGAGCGCGGTTGACGCGGCGGCCCGCCCGCCGCTGACAGTTCGCTGACATCGCCTCGGTGGCCGATCGCCCCGACGTGGGGTTCTGTACAAATCATACAGAACCCGGACGGGGGATCCGCATGACCGGAATGGCAGGCGTCACCGCAGTGAGCGTCGCCGACGCGCGGGGGGACCTCGCGTCGCTCCTCAACCGCGTCGCGTTCGGCAAGGAGCGGTTGGTGATCACGCGGCACGGCCGCGAGGTCGCGGCGATCGTCCCGGTGGAGGACCTGCGGCTCTTCGCGCGGATCCGCCGGCTCGTCACCCGGAAGGGAGTCGCGCGGGCGCTCTCCGAGCTCGACGCCGGGCACGCGGCCGCGTGGGACGACCTCCGCCGGGAGCTCGGCATATGACCGCGCGGTGGACGGTCCACCTGATGCCGGAGGCGGAGACGGCGCTCCGCGCCGGTCGTCGCGCCGAGCGGGCGTCGCTCGCCGAAGCCCTCGACCGACTCCAGCGGGAGGGCCCGGAGGCGTGCGGGATCGCCACCGACGATGGTGAATGGTCGGGGGTGCTTGTGGTCGGCGACCACCTGGTCACGGTGGCGGGTCGCGGCGGCGACGCGCGGCTCGCGGTCCTCCGGATCGCGCGGCCCCCGCGGCGGCGGGCCGCGGACCTGCTGCACGGCCTCGCGCTCGACTTCCGCTACACGCTCCGCGCGCTCCGCCGCGCGCCACTCTTCGCCGCGGCGGTGATCGGGACCCTCGGCGTCGGACTCGGCGGGAGCACGGCGCTCCTCGACGCGGTGCATATGGTGTATCGCGGGCCGCTGCCGTTCGGCGACGGGGACCGCCTGGTGCGGATCCGCAACGCGAACCGGGGGCAGGGGCGGTTGTTCAACGTGGCGGCGCGGGACTTCGAGCTGCTGCGGGACGAGGGGAGCGCCTTCTCGGGCGTCGTCGCGATGGGAGGTCGCAGTCTCACGCTCCTCGGCGCCGACGGCGCGCCGCCGGTGCGGGTGGGGGCGATCGGGGTGAGCGCGGGGTGGGCGCGCACCCTGCGGCTCGCCCCCGTGCTGGGGCGCCCGTTCAGCGATGAGGAGGATGCGGCCGGCTCGGGGGCCGCGGTCGCGCTGATCTCGCACGCGCTCTGGCTCGACCGGTTCGGCGGCGACCCGGCGGTGGTGGGGCAGCCGCTCCGCCACGCCGATGGCGTGCTGACGATCGTCGGCGTGATGCCGCCGGGGTTCACGTATCCATACGAGTCGGACGTCTGGACGCCGTGGACGTTCAGCGTCGAGAACGGGATCTCGTCGCTGAACATCGTCGCGCGCCTGCGCGACGACGCGACGTACGAGAGCGCGCAGGCCGATGCCGACCGGGTGCAGGGGATCCGGCTCGAGCGCGGGGGCGACCGCGCGGCCGACGGGTTCGACGTGGCGCCGACGCGCGTGGACCTGATCCGCGAGGATGGCCGGACCCTCACCGCGCTCTCGGCGGCGGTGCTGCTGCTCTTCCTCCTCGCCTGCGTGAGCGTGGCGAACCTCCTGATCGCGCGGTTCACGACGCGGCGCGCCGAGCTGGGGCTCCGAGCCGCGCTCGGGGCGCGTCGCGACCAGCAGCTGCGGCAGATGCTGGTGGAGTCGCTGCTGCTCTTCGCGGGGGGCGCGGTGGCGAGCGTGCTCGTGAGCGTCTGGCTGCGCGACGCGATCGGCCTCGTGGTCCCCGAGGTGTTCCGGACGGAGCTGGCGATGGATCAGGGGCGGATCGGTGGGAGCGCGCTCGCGGTCGCGATCCTGCTGACGGTGATGGGAGGACTGGCGGTGGGGGCGGTGGCGGGAGCGCGGGCCACACGGATGGACCCGATCGCGCTGCTGCGGCTCGGGGGGCGAGGGAGCGGTGGGCGCGGGGACCGGCGGCTCTTCGACGCGCTCGTGGTGTCGCAGCTCAGCCTCTCGCTGGTGCTGCTCGTGGCGGCGAGCCTCTCGATCACGCGCTTCCGCCAGCTGAGCCGCGTGAGTCCTGGCTACGACGTCGCCGACGTGACGACGATGCGGATCACGCTCGACGGGGCGCGGTACCGCGACGGGGCGGCGCGGCTGGTGCTGGTGCGGGGACTCGAGGAGCGGCTCGCGACGGTGCCGGGGGTGGAGGGGGTGGGGATAACGACGGTGAACCCGCTCTGCTGCGGCAACTGGGGGGCGCCGCTCGAGGTGGAGGGCCGGCCGGTGGATCCGGGGAGCTCGCCGACGCTGACCGCGCACAGCTACGTGACGCCGGGGTTCTTCGAGGCGCTGCGGATCCCGGTGCTGCGGGGGTCGGGGTTCGGAGCCGACGAGCATCCGGCGATGCCGCTGACTGTGGTGGTGGACGAGCGGTTCGCGCGGGCGACGTGGCCGGGGGAGGATCCGATCGGGAAGCGGGTGCGCTCACCGCGCACCGGACCGGAGTGGCGGACGGTGGTGGGGGTGGTGCCCGACCTCGTGCAGGAGAACGAGTCGCCGATCGCGTGGTACCTCCCGTACCTGCAGGACCCGGTGGGGCCGTCCACGGAGCAGCTGCACCTGATGGTGCGGACGCGGACGGCGCCGGTGCAGGCGTTGCAGGCGGCGATCCTGGAGGTGGACCGCGACCTCGCCGTGTACGGGGTGGGGACGATGGAGGGGTTGTGGCGCGAGCGTTCGTCGGCCGACCGGCTGGGGGCGGTGGTCTCGGCGACGTTCGCGGCGTTCGGGCTGTTGCTCGCGGCGTTCAGTCTCTACAGCCTGCTCGCGTACTCGGTGGAGATGCGTCGGACGGAGATCGGGGTGCGGATCGCGCTCGGGGCGAGCCGGCGGGAGATCCTGTTGCTTGTGATGCGGCAGGCGGCGCTGCGGTTCGGGGTGGGGCTGGCGCTCGGGTTGGTGGTGGCGCTGGGGGCCAACCAGCTGCTGCGCGGCGCGATCGCCGACCTGCCGTGGATCGGCTGGGAGTCGGTCGCGATCGTCACCGGGATCATGGCGGGTGTGGGGGCGTTGGCGGCGTTCCTGCCGGCGCTCAAGGCGGCGGGGACCGATCCGATCCGGACGTTGCGCGGTTGAGGGGTGCTCGCGAGTGGGGCGGTCCGGTTGCGCGGGGTCGCGGCGGATCGTCGTTAGGCCGCTGAGGATCCGTCGAAGTGCGTCCCGGGAGTTCGGCAGGCGTTCGGGCGCGTGGCTGGTCGTCGGCGATTTGACTATTTTCGGTACGGACGCGAGCGTAGGTGCTGGTCGGCGCGGCCGGCATGTCAAGAAAGGCGGCAGTACAGGTATTCCCACCGCAATCAATTAGGAACGACGTGACGCCGCATCCGCAGCCTTCAACACCAGGTCAGGGTTCGCCGATCGCGGGTTCCGTCCTTCCGTTGCAGCGCGCGGAGGAGTTGATCGCGTCGTTGACGGATGTGGTGTCGGTGCGGATCACGGCGACGGAGAGTGGGTCGGTGGATGCGATCCACGTGTTGGTGACGGGGGAGACTCCGGCGAAGCAGGTGGTGCGGAACATCGAGAGCGCGCTGATGGCGCAGCTCGGTTTGCGGGTGGACCACCGGAAGATCTCGATCGCGGCGACGAGCAAGCGTCCGACTCCGACGGCGGGGGGAGCGGTGATCGCAGAGACGGCGTCGTCGAAGGTTGGGCGACCGGTCTATTTCGAGGATGTGGAGGTCCGCGGGAGCCGCTCGCGCGGTGTCACGTGCAAGGTGACGCTGCGGATCGGGAGCGAGCAGTTCGCGGGTGAGGCGGAGGAGGGATTGCAGAGCGACCGGAGCCGGGTGGATGTGGCGGCTCGGGCGGCGTTGATGGCTCTCTCGATGGCGGGCCCCGTGCAGGGGATCTTCTCGCTGGAGGGGGCGAAGGTGATCGGGGCGTTCGAGCGTGAGTTCGTGTTCGCGGCGGTGATGGCGCGTCTGGGTCGCGAGCAGATCCTGTTGACGGGGAGCTGCGAGGTTCGGGACAGCGCGGAGACCGCGGCGGTGCTGGCGGTGCTGGATGCGACGAACCGGTGGATGAGCACGTCGGCGGGCGCGAGTGCGACGCAGGCGGAGGAGAGGCGGTCGCCGGGGCGTTGACGGAGAGGAAGGCAGGTGAGGCGCGGCGTCGGGGGCGGGTCCCCTGACGCCGCGTCGGCGCCAGAGGGGTATCGGCGCCGGGAAAGTGTGCAAGCGAGCAAGTGTGGAAGGGCGTGGAGATGTGGAAGGAGTGGAAGGGAGGGTGGGTTGGGTGGTTTGACCCTTAACTGAGAGGAGAAAAGGAACCCCCCGTTCTCTCCGAAGCGGAGAGAACAGAGCGGACGCGTCAACGAGGGCGCACGAGCGGAGCCGAACTTTGTGCTGACGACCTGGCGAGGGAATTCCAGGCGGGTTGGTCAAGGGGAGGTGAGACTCGAATGTCCTACATCACGGCAGTGGTGAGCGCGATTTGCGCGGTCATGCTGGGTGACTCGGCTATCTGGACCTGATGGCTGGCGAGGACGGGGGGTCCTCATCCTTCTATTGAAACGATGAGCACAGCAAGAGTAGTGCGAATCGTCGAGACGATCGCGGTCGGGGCCCTGCTGGCCTCGGCCGCGCTGTTCGCGTACGGGCCGGTGCCGACAGACGCAGAGTGGCAAGCCGCGGCCTTCTTCACCGCATTCGGAATCCTCGCCTCAGCGCTCGCCTATAAGACATCGAGTGCGACAGGCGGCACCATCGGCTTCCTTCCGTTCCTCAGTGTCGCTGTCATCGCGCCGAACGGAGCTGCCGTGGTGGCGGTGGCACTGAGCGTGCTAGGTGGCGAGCTCATCGCTCGACGACCACCGCTCAAGGCGGTCTTCAATGTTTCGCAGTTCGTCTTCGCTGAGGTGGTCGCGATCGCGATCTACTTGGCACTCGGTGGGCGATCCTTGCTCGAAGCGAACCCGCCCATCGGTGCCTTCGTCGCGATGGTGGCTGTTGGTCTGGTGCTCAACAAGCTGGCGGTCAGTACGGTGGTTGCAGTGTCTTCGGGGCGTGAGACGCGCGAGCACTGGACCCGCAGCATGCAGATGTCAGCGGCGTACGATCTCCTTGCGATCCCGCTGATCTTCTTCTTTGCGCTGGTCTACGTAAAGGCCGGTCCCCTGCTGTCGTCCGGGCTGGCGTTGCCGCTTCTCGGGATCCGCCAGCTGTACAAGACGAACGTCGCACTCGAGAAGATCAACGAGGAACTCCTGCAGCTCATGGTTGCCGCAATCGAAGCCCGGGACCCGTACACCTCAGGTCACTCGCAGCGAGTCGCCCGCTATGCTCGGGTCATCGCGCGCAGCGCCGGGATCGGGGCAAGGGCGACTGAGCGTGTCGCGGTTGCAGCCCTGTTGCACGACGTCGGGAAGATCCATGAGGAGTTCGCACCGATCCTCCGCAAGCCCGGTCGGCTCACGGATGAAGAGTTCACGGTGATGAAGTCTCACTCTGATCGCGGCGCGACCCTGGTAGCGAAGGTGTCGCACTTCGAGGACCTCGTTCCGATGATCCGCGCTCACCACGAAATGTGGGACGGTCGAGGATACCCACGACAGATTGCCGGGCACGACATCCCAATTGGTGCCCGCATTATTGCCCTCGCGGACACCATCGACGCGATGACTACGTCACGTCCGTACCGGGCGGCGATGGGCGAGGCTGAAGTTCGGCTCGAGCTCGAGCGTGAGGCGGGACGTCAGTTCGACCCGATAATCGTACGTGCGCTGACCTCGGACATCGCCTGGCGGCAGATATGCCGGGAAGTAGAAGTCGCTGCGAGCGAACACCCGGTCTCACCGGAGATTGAACGCCTCCTACGGGAGATCAGCCCATTGCGATCGAGCGGCGCAAGCGCCTAGCTCGCGCGCGCAGTTAGATAGCGATGTCCCGCCGCAATCGGAAATGGCGTTGCCGCGGCCCTGCGCGCTAGGTAAGACGACACGAACGGCTCTACCCGCGCCTGTAGCCCGAGAAGGTCTGCGGCCCAAGCGCAGGCGTCCACCACAAAGTCAAAGTTGGGGGTCGGTCGGTTCTCGTTGCCGATACGCTCGCACTGGTCCAGTGCTTCTGTGCACTCCCGATGCTGTCCGAGGCCCGCGAGCGCTACCGCGGTCACTGCAAGATCCGCGGCGCGCCTCCTTTCCATCAGGTGCCACGCCTCCGGAGCAGACTCCCCTCGGTAGCAGTCTAGGGCACCCTGATAATCCTCGTCGCAGAGAAGGCGTCTAGCTTTGGCATGCGTGAGGGCATGATCACGCTCGGCGCTCCAGCTTGGTGGCCGAGCCGTGTTCCAGTGCCGCATCCAATGATCCGCGTGGTCCAATTGTCCCGAATCGAGTGCGGCGAACGTTAGAATCTCGCACGCCATCGCCGCATCGGTGGGGAGGCCAGTTTGGCGCGCGAACTCATACGCTCTCGTTCCGAGCGAGACCGCCACGCCAAGCTGCCCAGACCAACGCTGAGCTGTCGCTCGAATTCGGAGCATCCGGCAGGCGAACGAGTCGGGTTGCCGAACGTGCTCGCGGGCGGACAACGCCGCCTCGGAGGTCGCCAGGAGAGCGAGATCTCCTGCCTCGGTCGCGTAGATGAGACTTATGAGCAACGCAAGGACGGGCTTCTCAGCGGAGGCCGCCGTCGCCTCCTGTGAAGCGATGTAGAACTGATCCTCCAAGTCGGTCGAGCGATCGTTCACTGTGACAATCAGGCCGGAAAAGCTCACAAGTAGCCGAGCAGCAGCCGGGTATGACTTGTTCTGTGCAATCTCGCAGACAGAAGAGAGTGCGGCCCGATGATCGCGCTTGGATCGCACGCGACCCTCGAGCTGAACGGCTCGAATGGTCGCGACAGCGACAAGGTCATCCTCGGAGCGAGGCACGAACGCGCGGAGTGCCGCGTCGCATTCGCGATCAAGATCGTCCTGCCGTTCAAGCGCCTCGAGCGCACGAACGTGCCTCGATGCGAGGAGGAGGGGAGACAGTACTCCCCCAGGAGTGAGCTGCGCCCTACGGAACGCCAGCTCAGATTCAGCGACAAGCCCCCGCTCATAGAACTGGTCGCCGACGTCGCAGAACAGCTGTTGAGCCGCTCCAGCCTGTCCGGCGTCTAGGAGAAGCTCGGCGGCGCGCCAACGAGTCTCGATCGTCTTCGAGTCGCCTTCGTCAGCGAGCAGCGCCTGAGCGATCTCTGCGGCAAGAGTAGCTCTCACCAGCGCAGGCGTGCGCTCAAGGAGAACCTGTTGCCAGCACTCATGCATCGCTACAGTGCGGCCAGCCGTGAGGTAGAGAACGCCGTCCTCTTCGAGCGCGCCAAGCGTCGAGGCAAGTTCGTGGGGGCCAACCGTGTGAAGTCGCTGTAGTCGCGAGACATTGGCGAGTCCGCCAAGGTGAGCGATTACTCTGAGGGTGTACAGCTGTGATCCATCCAGCGCATCGAGCTTGGAGTCGATGAGTTCAAAGATGGAGGCGGGGACTGACGACGCGTCTCGACTTGTCAACCACTGAAGTCTGAGCTCACGAAGAAAGAGCGGATTGCCTCCCGCCGCCTGAGCGAGTTGCCGAATGACGCCCTCCTCCAACGGCCGCGCCACGTCCGCCGATGTGCCGCGTGCGAGAGCGAGTGACGATTCGAGGTCGAGGGGTGGCACCTTCACGCGCCGGAACCCCTCGCGAGCTGAGTTGGTCGCAGAACTTTCAAACTCTGACGGTCGTGACGTCGCAATCCACAGTAGTCGCAGATGTCGAGTACTGAGTGCGAGTCGCTCAATACTCTCGTGAGTCAGGTCGTCCACGTGATGAAGGTCGTCGAGGATCACGGCAACCCGGTTCTCACCACAGACCGCCTCGAGAAGATCTGCCATTGCCGCGAGGAGGTCGGCTCTCGGCGCGAGGGGGGACGGCGTCGGCTCGTCGGGACTTGTAGGTCGCTGCTGCCGTTGGACGCGATCCAGAACCGCCAGCGAGGTCGGATGAGCACCGGCGGCGCCCGGTAGATCGCGCAGCAGTGGGACTAGAGTGAGAATCCCCGAGAGCGGGCGACTTCGATCGGAGATGTTCGCGCGCGTGGTGACGCACCGGAAACCCCGCAGCGAAGCCAGATCCGCGACCTCCATTGCCAGCCGGGTCTTTCCAACTCCGGGGGCGCCCCAGAGGATCACGGCTCCTCCTGATCCTCGTCCAGCGTCATCCACAAAGGCAGTCAGCCGGCTCATCAGATCTGCTCGCCCGATGAGTGGCAGCTCCTGGCGGGCCCTTGACCCCCATTCGTCCTGCCTCTCCGCAATCCTCCGCCTTAGCACGCTCGCCGGCAGTCCGATCTTCGGCGCGTGCTCCCCCAGCTCCGCCATGTATTCGTCGAGGATCTCCAGCGCGACTGCCTTCGACCCCGCCATCGCCGCGCTCTCCGCGCGCGCCAGCGTCGCCTCCTCGTTCAACGGGTCGGTGCGCAAGACCTGCTGCGCCCATCGCTCGAGGTCGGGCCAACGCGCCTCGCGTCGCGCGCGTGCGATGTGTGCAAGCGCACCCCGACGATGTGCCGCCGCCACCTGCGCGCGGAGTCCATCGAGCCACTCCATGAACCCCGGCGCCATGGTCCGGGTGAACCCGGGCAGGAAGTCCGCCGCGGTCGTCACCTCGGACTCACTCGCGGCAGCCGCCCACGACGGTGCGAGTACGCGAGCCACATCGCTCTCGACCAACGCGCGATCGAGGGCGATCTCCTCAGCACCCTCGTCGAGAGGGAAGCCCTTGAGCCGAAGCTTGTACAGGGTCTGCCGGAGCGAGTGGCGCGCCTTGGACGGATCAGCCACGCCCCAGAACGCCTCGGCGAGTTCGTCGCGGGTGACCGTCTCGCCAGCCCGCTGCGCCAGGTAGAAGGCAAGCGCGAACGGCACCTCGGTCGTCAGCGTGATCCGCTTACGGCCGAGCTGAATCTCGCACGCGCCCAGTGCCCGAACTTGAATCAAGTCGCCGCCCTCCCGGCAGGGTCCGGGAACGGTCGGCCGCGCGCGTCATCGCGGCGTCATCGCCCTGCCGAGGCCGGCTAGACTACCCTCGGGGACTCGGCGGCGGAAGAGAAGGGGCCCCCTGCCTACTTGCGACCTTTCGGCCTCCCCCCCAGCTGCAGGATCTTCTCGATCCCCACCCCCTCGGCCTCCGCCTGGAAGTTCAGCACCACGCGGTGCCGCAGCACGCTGAACGCCACTGCGTCCACGTCCTCCAGGTCCGGGATCGGCCGGCCGTCCATCGCCGCCCGCGCCTTGGCCGCCAACACCAGGTTCTGACCCGCCCGCGGACCGGCACCGAACGAGATGTACTTCTTCACCATCTCGCTCGCCCCCGGCTCGTGCGGACGCGTCGCCCGCGCCAGGCCGACCGCATAGCTCACCAGCGACGGCGGCGCCGGGATCCGCCGCACCAGCCGCATCAGCTCCTTCAGCTGCTCCGCCTGGATCACCGGCTTCACCTCGTTGTCCTGCACACCCGTCGTCGTCGAGACGATCGCCTCCTCCTCCTCGACCGACGGATACCCGATCCGCAGCTCGAACATGAACCGGTCCAGCTGCGCCTCCGGCAGGTGGTACGTCCCCTCCTGCTCGATCGGGTTCTGCGTCGCCAGAACGAAGAACGGGTCGGGCAGCACATACGTCTTCCCCGACACCGTCACCGTCCGCTCCTGCATCGCCTGCAGCAGCGCCGACTGCGTCTTCGGCGGCGCCCGGTTGATCTCGTCCGCCAGCACGATGTTCCCGAAGATCGGACCCTTGGAGAAGATGAACGCCCGCTTCCCCGTCCCGTGGTCCTCCTCCAGCAGCTCCGTCCCCGTGATGTCGCTCGGCATCAGGTCCGGCGTGAACTGGATACGCGAGAATTCCATATCCAGCGCCTGCGCGATCGTCTGGATCAGCAGCGTCTTCGCCAGCCCCGGCACCCCGATCAGCAGCACGTGGCCGCCGCCGAGTATCGCCGCGATCATGTTGTCCACCACGGCGTGCTGGCCGACGATGCGGCGGCTGATCTGCTTCGCGATCTCCCCCCGCGCCTGCGCGAGCTGGGCGAGGAGTTCGAGGTCCCGCGGTGTGGTCGTCGTCACGGCATCAGGGAGCGAGGAGGCAACGGCCCTCTTACGGCGCCGCGAAGTATAACGCTCAACCCACCCCTCCAAGGGCCGCCCAAGGGTCGGAAACGACGAAGGCGGCCGACCAGCAGCCGCCTCTCCCACCTCCCAACTCCCACCTCCCTACTGCCGTACCGTGAACTCCACCCGCCGCTCCACCGGGAAGTTCTCGCTCACCAGGGTCGCCACCGCCACGTAGGTGCCGGGCGCAGGATCCTTCCACTGCTCCTCGAAGCGCAGGGCATCGCTCGCCCGCAGCACCCGGTTCTGCACCGACTGCGTGAAGAGCTTCCCCTCGCTCCAGCGCCACACCTCGCGGCCGGCCGCGTCGAGCACCACGAGGTCGTGCGTGCGCCCGTCGGCGAAGTTCACCTCGAGCTTGCGCTTGCTCGCGTTGACGATCGCGAAGTCGAACCGCACCGCGTCGTCCACGGCGATGTCGAGCGAAGTCGCGAGCGGGGAGTTGGCGTCGGGCGTCGCGACACGGCGCGCCTCCTCACTCGGCGATGATGCGGTCTCGTTGCGCGCACGCGGTCCGCAAGCGAATGCGAGGACCGCCGATGCGAGCAATGTGAGTGAGACCTTTCCGTTCATCGCCTGCCGCCTGGTGGGATCAGGAGGCGCGACACGAAGCCGCGCTCAACATTGATCGGGGTGATAACTTATCAACAACCAGACGATCCGTCAAATCTCTCGTCACACGTAAAGTGTTCGGGGACGCGCACTTGATTCGATATCACGAATCTGGCGGCTATCCACACAGGAGGGTGTCACCGATCTTCGGGGCGCCTTCGGCGGCGGCTGGTGTGCACTCGCGTGCAGGACGCGCGGACGACATCATCGCAACCCGCGGCGCGCATCCCGACGCGTCGCGGGGGCGGTTTCCCCTCTGAGAAATCGCTTGCGCTTTTTTTCACAAGCTCCTACTTTTCCCCCCGGAATGCCCGACAAGACGCGGTCTTCCGAGGGTCCCGAGGGATCCCGGGGAGCCCCGCCAGACCCCCTGGCGAAGCTCAACGAACGGAAGGGCGCGTCGGCGTTGGGGGCGGCCGGGAAGTACGCGGGACTCGGCCTCCAGTTCGCCCTCTCGATCCTGCTGTTCCTCTACCTCGGGCAATGGCTCGACCGGAGGCTCGGCACGGAGCCGCTCCTGCTGATCGTCGGTGTCTTCACCGGCGCGGGAGGGGCCTTCTACTCGATGTACCGGACGCTGACCGCCGAGTCGCGACGGCAGGCGGACGAGAGACGGGAGGGGAGATGATCGGCCGGGCGGTGGGGTTCGCGCTGGTGTGTGCGGTGGTGATCGGCGGCGGGGCCTGGCTCGTCACGGCGGGCTTCGGCGATGCCGCGGCCGACCGCGCGGTCTGGGTGAGCGCGCTGCTGGCGCTGGTGGTGCAGGCGGGGGCCTTCGCGGTGATCTGGCCGATCGTCACGAAGAACCCCATCGCCGGCTGGGGGGTCGGGTCGCTGATCCGGCTGACCACGCTGGTGCTCTACGGGATCGTCGGGGTGAAGCTGCTCGGGCTGCCGATGGGGGCCGCGCTGCTCAGCCTCGCCGGGTTCCTGTTCGTCACGATGCTTGTCGAACCGTTCTTCCTGAGACGATGAAGCGATACGCGTTCCTCCTCCTCGCCCTCCTGACGGTCGCGCCCCTCGGCGCGCAGGAGCACGCGGCCGAGAAGGTTGACATCATCACGCCGCACATCACCGACGGGGACCATATGGAGGTCCCGTGGCCGGTGTTCCCGTTCTTCAAGGAGATCACGCTCCCGCACTGGGAGCCGATCCACATCGGGCCGCTGACGCTCGACCTCTCGCCGACGAAGCACGTGGTGATGCTGCTCCTCGGCGCGACGCTGCTCTTCCTGATCATGGTGCTGGTGGCCCGCGCCCATCGCCGGGCGCTCGCGTCGGGCGCGACCCCCAAGGGGGCGGCGAACGCGATCGAGGCGATGATCCTCTACGTGCGCAACGAGGTCATCCTCCCGAACGTCGGGCACCACGGGGAGGGGTTCGTCCCGTACCTGCTGACGGCGTTCTTCTTCATCCTGACGCTCAACCTGCTCGGCCTGATCCCCTACGGCTCGACGGCGACCGGGAACATCTCGGTGACGGCGACGATGGCGATCATGACCTTCATCACGGTGGAGATCGCGGGGATCCGGGCGCAGGGGCTCGGCTACCTGAACACGATGTTCTACTGGAACAACCAGCTGCCGGTGGTGATGCGGCCGGTGATGTTCCTGATCATGAGCCCGGTCGAGATGATCGGGAAGCTGACGAAGCCGTTCGCGCTGGCGATCCGTCTGTTCGCGAACATGACGGCGGGGCATATCGTCGTGCTGGCGTTCGTGGGGCTGATCTTCGCCGCGGCGAGCCTGTGGAGCGCGCTGCCGTTCGCGATGGCGGTGGCGATCATGGTGCTGGAGATCTTCGTGGCGTTCCTGCAGGCGTTCGTGTTCACGTTGCTGAGCTCGGTGTTCATCGGGCAGATCAGGGCGGCGCACCACTAGGCCGGCAGGTCGCGTGGTTGAACGGCGGTGAAGGGTGGATGGTGGACGGTGGAAGGGTGGATGCGCGATGCGGATGGTGCCGGTGAGTGCCTTTCACCTTCCACCATCCACCTTCCACCGGTAGTCCAAGTACCTCGGGTGTTCCGGGGGAAGCCCGCTGGGACTCGATGAGTCCCGCCGGCGGGTGGCGGCCAGGACGGCGCGCAGTCCAACGCAGGTCAAAACTCACAGGGTCAGACAGATGACGACGTTCTTCGCCTTCTTGCAGGAAGCGGCCACCACGGCCACGAACAACAACACCGGCCTCGCGCTGATCGGCGCCGGCCTCGGCGCCGGCCTCTCGGTCATCGGTGCCGGCCTCGGCATCGGCCGCATCGGCGGCTCGGCCGTCGAGGGCATCGCCCGTCAGCCGGAAGCGGCCGGCGCGATCCAGCTCAACGCGATCATCCTCGCGGCCCTCATCGAGGGCGCCGCGCTGTTCGGCGTGGTGGTGGCGTTCCTGGTGCAAGGGAAGTTCTAGGACTGCAGGTGGAAGGTGGAAGGTGGACGGTGGAAGGTCACGACAGTGCCTTCCACCTCCCCCTCACCCCTCATCTCTTCCCCTCGCCCCTCGCTCCTTCCCCTCGCTCCTCGCTCCTCTTCTTCTCCGTACCTCCCATGCGCCGCCTCTCCTCCGCACTGATCCTCCTCACCCTCTCAGCCTCTCCTCTCCTCGCTGCCGAGGAAGGCGCGAAGCCGGGGATGCTCGACCCGCACTACGGGTTGATGACGTGGACGATCCTCATCTTCGTCACTCTCATGCTCCTCCTCCGCAAGTTCGCCTGGGGCCCGATCCTCGGCGCGGTGCGGTCGCGCGAGCAGGCGCTGGCCGACGCGATGGCGGCGGCGGAGCGGGACCGGAACGAGGCGGCGAAGCTGCTGGCCGACCAGCGGGCGGCGATCGAGGCGGCGCGGAACGAGGCGCAGCGCTTCATCGCCGAGGGGCGGGCGACGGCGGAGTCCATGCGCTCGGAGATGCTGGAGCAGACGCGGCTGCAGCAGGCCGAGTTGCTCGAGCGGGCGCGGAAGGAGATCGAGACGGAGAAGGTGAAGGCGGTGGACGAGCTGCGGCGCGAGGCGGTGGACCTGGCGCTCGCCGGCGCGGGGAAGCTGATCTCGCAGAAGCTCGACTCGGCGGGTGACCGCGCGCTGGTCGAGCAGTACCTCGCGACGCTCGGGACGAAGTGATGCGCGAGGTCTCGATCGCGCGGAACTACTCCGAGGCGCTGCTGGCGCTCGCCCGCAAGGCGGGTGACACGGCGGGTTGGGGCGCGCTGGTGAGCGCGCTGGGTGACGCGGTCGCGTCGGACGCGACGCTGCGGCACTTCCTCGAGGCGCCGCAGGTGAGCGCGTCGCAGAAGAACGTGGTGCTCGGCAAGGCGCTCGGCGGGAAGGCGGCGCCGACGTTCGTGCGGTTCGTGCAGAAGCTGGTGCAGAACCGTCGCCAGATGCTGCTGCCGGAGATCGCGACGGAGTACCACAACCTGCTGGACGAGGCCGAGGGTCGGGTACACGCGCGGGTGACGGTGAGCCGGCCCGCGGACGAGGCGACGCGCGCGGCGATCACGAACGCGCTGACGCGGGCGCTGAAGAAGATCGTCGTGCCGCACATCACGGTGGACGAGCGGATCCTGGGCGGCGTCGTGGTGCGGGTGGGCGACACCGTGATGGATGGCTCGGTGCGCCGGAAGCTCGGGCGGCTGAGGGAGCGGCTGATCAGCGCGAGGTAGGGTGGCGGTGCGCCACCTCGGGCCCGGCCGCCGGACGTCCTACGTCACCGTCGAATGGGAGAACGACCGATGAAGGCCGCGGAGAAGGTCGCACTCGTCCGAACGCTCAAGGAGCGCTTCGAGAAGCACCCCGAACGGCACAAGGGGATCGCGTGGAAGGACGTCGAGGCGCGTCTCGAGGCGCGACCGGCGGTATTGGAGACGCTCGCGGGGATGGAGCGGACCGGGGGCGAGCCCGACGTGATCGGCCGAGACCGGAAGTCGGGGAGCGTGACGTTCTGCGATTGTTCGGCCGAGAGCCCCGCGGGCCGGCGCAGCCTCTGCTACGACCGCGCCGCGCTCGATGCGCGGAAGGCGAACAAGCCCTCGGGCAGCGCCGTCGAGCTGGCGACGGAGCTCGGGATCTCGCTCCTCACGGAGGAGGAGTACCGCGCGCTGCAGACCCTCGGTGAGTTCGACCTCAAGACGTCGAGCTGGATCCGGACGCCGGCGGACGTGCGCACGCTGGGCGGGGCGCTCTTCTGCGACCGGCGCTTCGGGAAGGTGTTCGTCTATCACAACGGCGCGGAGTCGTACTACGGCGCGCGCGGGTTCAGGGGAACGGTGAGGGTGTGAAGGGGCGCTGATCGGCACCTCGTGGGTGCGCTGCACTCACAACTGGCCGCCCATCTGGAACACGCCGCGCCACCCGCGGCCGTCGAGCGGCTTCGCCGCGCCGATCGAGACGACGCCGCCGAAGAAGCGCAGCCCGACCACGAGCGCCGAGCGCCATCCCTCGCTCTCGCGCGCGACGAACTCGCAGGTCACCGGCGCCGTGCCGGTGCACCGCTCCCCGCGCGCCTCGATCGCGGACAGCGCCGCCGCCGAGGAGGCCTCGGTCCAGCCGGAGTGGAGCGAGACGCCGATCGCCGGCGCCGGCGCCGGGAGCCAGAGGTTGTTCCCCAGGCGCAGCGGCGCCCGCGCGATCGGGAGCGAGTACATCGCGAGCGAACGGAAGAGCACGGCGCGGTCGCCGGCGAAGTCGTTGACGCCGTAGGCACGGAGCCCCTGCGCCTCCCCGAGCTCGAAGAGCTGCTGCGGGGGCGGGGCGTCGGAGAGCAGCGCGCCGGCATCGAGGCGCGCGGCGAAGGCGAACGGGCCCACGCTGCTCCGCGCTCCCACCAGCAGGTCCACCCGTTGGTACTGGATCGCCTCGCCATCGCCCCGCTCGTAGCGCACGCGCGCCCCGAGCCCCGGACGGAGGAACTCCCCATTGATCCGCGGTCGCCAGTCGAGCGTGACCCCGCTGCGCGTGTAGCGCCCCTCGGCCACCCCGCGATTCTCGCGCGCCACGCCGCCGAACGGGAACCCGGAGTAGTTCGTGACGACCTGGCGGTCCTCGACCAGGCCGGCGTCGAGGCGGATGGCCGAGCCGTACTTGCTGCGGAATGCGCGCGCGTACTGCGCGGTGACGCCCCGCCGGTCCACGTAGTCGAAGATGTCGTCGGCGAAGAACGAGACGATCGTGGAGGCCGAGTCGAGGCCGTTGAGGAACTTGTTCGTGAGGTCGAGCTGGCGGCCGACCCGGAGGGTCGCGAAATGGGGTCCGCGCTGCCACTCGGCCATCGCCCGCCAGCGGACCGTGCGCTCGCTCCAGGCGTAGCCGGCGACCCCGCGCAGCAGCGTGCCGGGGGCGGCATCGCGCAGGCGGAGCGTCGCGCCGAGGCCGGTGTAGGGGCCCTCGACCCGGTTCACGTGCACGACGTCGTGCATCCGCTCGGGCTGGAGCACGAGCTGGGGCCGGCCGGTGAAGCTGAAGTGGTCGGGGGCGACGTCGTCGAAGTCGGCGGCGGCGACCTCGGAGGTGAGCGAGCCGATCGGGCGTGACCACTCACCGTAGCTCGCGACCGAATCGCGCGGGGCGTAGGTGAGGCGATGCCGCTGCGCGCGGAGGGTGTCGAGCGCCGCGACGGGGGATGGCGGCGGCGCGATCGCATACGTGCCGAAGCGCGAGAGGATGCGGAAGACCGCGCGGGTCTCGCCGAGGACGGCCGCCGTCGCCTGGGCCTCGAACCGCTGCGTCGCGGGGAGCCACCACTGGCCGTCGATCTCCGAGTTCACGAGCTCGACGTAGATCACCCCCTGGGGTGCGGCGCCGGTGCTGACGATCCCCGGGCGATCGCGCCGGCCGGCGCGCTGGCTGAACGACCCGCGAAGGCGGACGACGTGGAACCGCTCGGCGTCGAGGTCCATCTCCCCCTCGAAGACCGTCGTCGTCACCTCGAGGTCGTCGCGGGGGGTGACGTCCACGCGGACGATGCGGATCTCGCGATCGCCCACCCGCAGGGTCTGGATCGTGTCGCCCCCCGTGTAGCGGTAGGTCCGCTCGCGGTCGCTGGCGAGGGGATGCACCGCCGTGACGCGCCGTGTCGTGTCGCGCGACGCCGAGCGGCGCGTGGAGCTGTCGGCGGACTGCGACCGCACGCCGAAGAGGATCGAGAGCCGGTTGCCATAGAGCGACGGGACGACCCACGCGTCGCGGACCCAGCTCAGCGCGGAGAGGCTCGGCCCGATCTGGAGCGCGCGATAGCCGATGATGCGTTGCTCGGCGGCGCCGGTGCGATCCCAACGGACATCGGAGGCGACCTGTTCGATGGAGCCCTCGGCCTCGGCGCCGCCGCGGAGCCTGAGGGTGAGAGCGATCTCGCTCTCTACCGGCACGTGGTACGCGCCGAGACCGGCGGGGACGACGCGGTTGAGCTCGGCGGCGCGCTCGACGATGGCGCGGAGCGCGGGGGTGGAGTACTGCGCGGTGTCGGCGGCGGACGGAGTGCCGGCCTGGAGGGCGAGCAGGAGGGAGGAGAGGAACATCTGCAGGCGGGCGGAGGCAGGGAGCGGAGGGCGTCCGTGTCAGTCGGTACGGGAGGTTGGGGGGGTGCTGTTTCAGGTCCTACGATCCTGATCGCGCACCCAGGCAGGGGAGTGTCCTCCACCGACCATCGTGCGATGCTCCTGATCGGGATGCGTGGGCGGATGCCGCCAGGCGACAATCGCGCCCGTGCGCCATCCGAAGCCGGTATGGGCGGACTGCGGTCGGCGCGCCACCCCCGGCGGGCTTTCGGTACTCGGCGCGCCGAGCGTACGTTGCATGCTGTGGCTCCACCATGAGGAGGAGCCGCGATGCCCGTGACGGCCAGGCTGTCCAAGCAGTTCTACGACCGGCTCGGTGAACAGGTCGCCAACGAACTGGTGGAGTGGTTGAACCAGGTGGATTCCCAGTACCGCTCGGACCTGCGGGAGCTGAACGACCAGAACTTCGCGCGCTTCGACGCGAAGGTCGAGCAGCGCTTCGCCCAGCAGGACGCGCGGATCGAGAGGCGCCTTGGAGAACTGGAGGTGCGGTTCGAGAAGCGCTTCGCGGAGTTCGAGGTACGCGTCGAGAAGCGATTCGCCGCGCTGGAGGCGCGCATCGCAGAGCAGGCGGTGGCGCAGACGCGCTTCCTCTACGTCTCGCTCGTGGCGCAACTCGCCCTGCTGGCGGGCCTCTACCTGCGCTGAGCTGCGGCGCCGTTCGACACGCCGGCTCGTCCCTCACGACCCCCGCATCGCCTCCACCGGCTGGATCCGTGCCGCCCGACGCGCCGGCACGAAGCTCGCCGTGAGCACGACGGCGATCAACAGGGCCGCCACCGCCGAGAGCACCTGCGGGTCCGTCGCCTGCACCTCGAACAGCAGGCTGCGCATCGCCCGCGTCCCGGCGAGCGACGCCGCGGCGCCGAGCGCGACCCCGACCAGGCCCAGCCGCAGCGACTGCAGCACCACCATCCGCACCACCGACGGGACGGTCGCCCCGAGCGCCATCCGGATCCCGATCTCCACCCGCCGTTGCGTGACGAGATACGACACGATCCCATAGGTGCCGACCGCGCTCAGCGCGAGCGCTACGGTGGCCGCGACGCCGAGGAGCACGAGGATGAATCGCGACCTCGCGAGCGAGCGCGCGACGACGTCCTTCATCGTCCCCGGCTGGATCAGGGGCACCGTGGGGTCGAGCTCTCGCAGGATCGCGCGCGCCGCCGCAGTGAGTGTCGCCGCGTCGGCGCCGTCGGTCCGCACGAAGTACGTCGGGTAGTTGATCGCGTCGGTGCGCTGGTCGGGCCTCAGCCCGGTCGGCGCGTAGAACACGGCCTCGGTCGGCGGCCGGTCGAACGATTCGGCGCGCAGCTCGGGCACCACCCCGGAGACGCGATACCACCAGGGGCTGTCCTGCCCGTTCGACCCGATCCCCTTCCCGATGGGATCCTCCCCGGGCCACAGGCGGTCGGCGAGCGCGCGCGTCACCACGACGGACTGCGTCCGCCCATCCACGTCGCGCCAGTCCGGGCGGCGCCCCTCGACCACGATCCCGAGCGCGTCGAAGAACCCGGGGAAGGCGGTCGGCGTGGCGACGCAGGGTGGCTCCTCGCCGACGGCGTACGGGCGCGCCTCGCGGAAGACGATCGCGCATCCGGTGCCGAAGTCCCGGAGCGGCGCCGCGCCCGCGCCGACCGCGACCACGCCCGGCAGCGCGGCGAGCCGCTCGGCCAACGCCTTGTGGAACGCGATCGCCTTCTCGCGCGTGTCGTAACGGGTGAACGGGAGCGAGACGTCGAACACGAGGGTCTCGCCGGGATCGAAGCCGGGCTCGACGCGCCGCAGCGCGTCGAAGCTCCGCAGCATCACGCCCGCGGCGGCGAGCAACAGCATCGTCAGCGCGAGCTGTCCCGCCACGAGCCCGCTCCGCGCGACGCGCTGGCGGCGCGACGCCACCACGGTGCGGCCGCCGTCGCGGAGCGCGTCGAGGTCGAGTGCGCGCCTCAGGAGCGGGAGCAGGCCGATCGCCGCGCCGAGGAGGACGCCCACGCCGATCCCGAAGACGACGCTGCCGCTGCCGAGCGCGGCGGAGTGCAGCCGCGGGATGTCCGTCGGCGCGACGGCGAGGAGCACCTTGAGCGCGATCGCCGCCACACCGACCCCCGCCACCGCCGCCCCGAGGCACACCAGCAGCGACTCGGAGAGATAGTGCGCGGCCATCTGCGCTCCCTCGGCGCCCAGCGCCGTGCGCACCGCCGACTCCCGCCGCCGCGCCTCCATCCGCGCGAGGAAGAGACTCCCCACGTTGGCGGTCGCGACGATCAGCACCACGATCACCGCGCCGAAGAGCATCCAGATCACGCGCGGCACCGTCGCGCCGAGCACGCTCTCCCGCAGCGGACGCGCCTCGACGCGGAACCGGTAGTCGTCGAGGAACTGCTGGGTGTAGGCGAGCGGCATCCACTCCGGGAACCGCCGCAGGAGGGTCGCGAGCTCCGTCGTCGCCGCCTCGGCGGTCACGCCGGGGGCGAGCCGGGCGATGCCGACGTTGGGATGGTTGTTGTAGAAGGGCCCCGCGCGGTCCACGCGCATCGGGAGCCAGAGGTCCACGGCGAGCGCGGAGAGATCCGAGGCGTCGGCGAAGGGACCGGGAAGGGGGAGGGCGAGGCCGGGTGCCGCGACGCCGACGATCTCGTAGCTGGCTCCCGCGGTCTGGAGTTGCCTGCCGATCACGCCCGGGTCGCCGCCGTAGCGCCGCTGGTGGAACTCGTGACTGAGCAGGACGACCCGCCCGGTCCCCGACTCGTCGGTCTCGTCGAGCAGCCGGCCCTCGGCCGCGCGCGCGCGCAGCGCGCGCAACACGCCCGGCGTGGCGATCGCGACCCGCGCCTGCTCGGCCTCGCCGTCGCCGGTCACGGTCAAGGCGACGTTGCGATAGACGCCGAAGTCGCGGATCGAGCGGGCGTGGTCCTGGAAATGCACGTAGCCGCCGGGGGAGACGCCCCACTGGCGGTCGCCGCTCCCGGGCACCGTCGTCGGATGCAGCACCGAGACGAGTTCCCCGGCGTCGGGGTAGGGGAGCGGCTTCAGCACCACCGCGTCGAGCACGGTGAACATCGCGATCGCCGCGCCGATCCCGAGCGCGAGGGTGGCGAAGCTGAGTCCGGTGAAGGCGCGCTCGCGGAGGAGCGTGCGCGCCGAGCGGCGCGTCTCGCGCCAGAGGGTGGCGAGGAAGGCGGCGCGACGTTCAGCGCGGAGGGCGCGGAGGTCGATCTCGCGGGCCTCACGGCGGTACGACTCGGCGTCGCCGAAGCGGCGCCGCACCTCTCGGTCCGCCTCCTCCGGGGACATCCCGGCGGCGACGAGCTCCTCGCGGCGTCCCTCCATATGGAAGCGGAGCTCCTCATCGAGGTCGGCCTGGAGCCGCGCCGGGGAGGGCGGGAGGTGGAAGTCGCGGCGGGGGGCGTCGTCGGCCGCGTCGCGCGGATCGCGGGGATCGCGCGGATCGCGCGCGGTCACGCGGCCTCCTGCGCGGCGATGATCCGACCCATCGCGGCGGTGTATCGCGCCCAGCGGGCGACCTCGTCGGCGAGCCGGGCGCGGCCGCGCGCGGTGATCGCGTAGTACTTGGCCCGGCGGCCCTCGCGGGTGAGCCCCCACTCCGCCCGCAGCCACTTGCGCGCCTCGAGGCGGTGGAGGGCGGGGTAGAGCGCCCCCTCCTCGATGCGGAGCTCGGCGCGGGTGACCCCCTCGATCCAGCGGACGATCCCCAGTCCGTGCATCGGCTTCCAGCTGAGGGTCTTGAGGAGGATGAGGTCGAGGGTGCCGCGCACGAGGTCGAGGTCCTCGCGGGGCGCATCGGTTGTCGCGGGCATCCGGGGGCTCCAGCCTAAGGTTCTTAGGTTAGAACACGACGCCGTCGAAAGGGTTGCGTCCTGCCGCCGCGATCACGGCAGCCGCGCGAACCTCACGTTCCGCGTCCGCCCGTTCGCGAGGTAGAACCCGATGACCCGGCCGTTGCGATCGCGCTCGAACGTCCAGACCGCGTTCGCCCCGTTGAAGGTGTCGGCCTGACCTGACGACCGCAGCGTCGCGTCGTCGGTCCTGATGTGCCGCGCGACGAGCGTGTCGCCGCGGAGCTCGAGCGTGTAGACCGCCTCCAGCTCGTCGCTCAGGTATCGCCCGGCGAACTGCGCCAGCTCCGCCGGCGTCGGCGCCCACCGGGGAGGCGCTTCGCCCTTGAGCCGCGTCGCGCGCTGGTCGCCGCCCTGGTGCAGCGTGAGCCCGGTGACCGTGCGGTCCGCCGCGCGATGGAAGGTCAGCGAGGCCGCCACCACCCTGAGCTCGAAGGTCGAGTCCGAGGTCGGGAAGATGCGGTTCCGGCCCTGGCCGGTCGCCTGCGCCCAGAGCGTGTCGCCGCTCCGGCTGAACGTCAGGACGAACGCCGGCGCGGCGTCGAGCGCATACCGGCCGACGAAGTCATCGAAGCGCCTCGGGTCGTACCGCGCCGCATCGAACGCGACCGGCGCCGCCGACGCCGGCGACATCTCCGCCGCGAAGAACGCCTCGGCCAGTCGCGCGGCGATGCTCCCGTCGAACGCGGCGTCGTTGCTCTGGGTGGTGATCCCGGCGTGGATCCCCGGATAGTAGAAGAGCGCCGACCGGTGCGCGGCGTCGGCGCCGCCGTGCTGGATGCGCTTGAGGCCGCGGTGCGTGTCAATGAAGAGGCCGAAGCCGTAGCCGGTGGAGTCGCCGTTGGCGAGGACGAACGACGTCGTCATCTGCTGCACGATGGCGCGCGACCCGACCTTCGGCGCGTCGAGGTTCTCGACCCAGCGCTGGAGGTCGGCGACGGTCGTGTAGATGCCGCCGGCCCCCATCGCCCCGAAGAGGTCGCGGGTCTCGAGGTACCCCGCCTTCCCACCCGGGCGATACCCCATGGACATCCCCGGGACGATGGTCTCGGGGTCGCGGCGCACCACCGTGCTCGTCATCCCGATCGGCTGGAAGACGCGCTGAGCCATGAAGTCGGGGAAGTCCATCCCCGACACACGCTCGACGATCATGGCTGCCAGCCCGAACGCGGTGTTGTTGTAGTTGAACTCGGCTCCGGGCACGTTCTGCAGCTTGCCCTGCCGCTGGACGATGCCGATCAGCTCCTTGCGGTCGAGGTAGTCGCCGTGGTCGAGCCGGCGTCCGCCGAGGATCACGTGATTGAGGAACTCGCGGTACCCCGACGTGTGGGTGAGGAGGTGGCGGACGGTCACCTTCGCGCCCAGGTCGGGGAGCTCGGGGATGTAGGTGCGGACATCGGCATCGAGGTCCACCTTGCCGTCCTCGACGAGCAGCATCACGGCGAAGGCCGTGAACTGCTTCGACGTCGAACCGATGTTCGTGCGGGTGTCGAGGCGGAAGGGCACGCCGTAGGCGAGGTTCGCCATCCCGTACGCCTTGGCGAAGATCGTCTTCCCGTCGCGGAACACGGCGACCTCGCCGCCGGGCGTGGTGGGCCCGTAACCGGAGAAGAGCTGGTCAGCGAGACGGCGCGGGTCGGAGGCCACCGGCTCCATCCGCTCGACCCTGATGGTGAAGTCCCCGGTCGCTCCCTCGAAGCCGAGCACCTGCACCTGATGCGCGCCGGCGGCGCGCGTCTCGAACCGGAAACGCTCGTCGCCACGGTCGGGACCGTCCACGCGGGCGAGGGGCGTGCCGTCGGGCGCGAGAACGCGAACGACGACATCCACCGATCGCTGGTCAACGACCCCCCAGACGAACGTCTTCGCGTCGGCGTCGATCGTGAATCGAGCCGTGTCGCCGGAGGCGAGCGTTGCCGCGATCGCCGTGCCGCGCTGGAGGGCGCGGGGCGCGGGCTGGGCGGAGAGCGTGCCGACACTCGCGATCGCCGTCGCGAGGAGCGCGAGGAACATCCTCGCCGGGGTCCCGTGTCGCATCAGCTTCTCCTCGGTGGATCGGTGGGGGGTGTCGGGTCACGCATCGAGCGGACCGGGGAGGTTACGGCGGCCGGCGCCCGGGGTCCAGCGATGACTGCGGCGCGTCGTCGTGTCGCTCGCCGAACACGACGCAGCCTTCGCGGAGAGTGGAACGGCAGAGAGCGCTGTTGCCATTGATTTTGGCATCGTAAGCGGCTTATGTTCGCGGCATGCCGAACTGGCGTGGATACCTGGCCGAGATCGGCCGGCGGGGCGGCATGCGGAGCCGGCGCAGGTTGTCCCGCGCGCAGGCGCGGGCGATGGTGCGCGCGCGCGAAGCGAAGCGGGCCGCCCGGGCGCGGATCGCCGAAGCCGACGATACCGGCGAGGACGCGCGTCGTGTCTACGAGGGCCTGCTGCGAGCGATGTCCCCCACCGAGAAGCTCGAGCGCGTGGCGGCGTTGTCGCGCATGGTCGTGGCGCTCGGCGCGGCGGGCGCGCGCCTGCGTGGCTGACGCGCCGCGCGATCCGGTCGCGGTCGCCCTCATCGTCGCGGCGGCGTTCGAAGCGCTCGGCGTCCCCTACGTGATCGGGGGATCGCTCGCCAGCTCCGTGCACGGGGAACCGCGCGCCACCAACGACGTGGACGTCGTCGCCGCGCTCGATGCGCGGAGCGGCGCGTCGCTCGCGGACCGGCTCGCCGGCGACTGGTACGTGAGTCGCGAGGCCGTCGCGGAGGCCGTTTCGCGCGCGGCTTCATTCAACGCCATCCACCTCGCGAGCGCCGTCAAGGTGGATGTCTTCGTCGCCGGGAACGACGCATTCGAGGCCGAGCGCCTGCGCCGCCGCATCGCCGTGCCACTCGGGGACGGCGCACTCTACGTGGACACCGCCGAACACACCATCCTCAGGAAGCTCGAGTGGTACCTGAGGGGCGGCGAGACGTCGGAGCGTCAGTGGCGGGACGTGATGGGCATCCTCCGCCTCCAGCAGGGCCGGCTCGACGAGCGGCGGTTGGCGCACTGGGCGCGGCACCTGGGCGTCACGCGCCTGCTCCGTCGTGCGATGCGCGAGGCGTCGTCGGGATCGAGCGATGGGAGCAACGGGCGTTGATCGCCATCGTGGCGTTGACCGGTAGATTCAACCCGGGACCTCCCTGACCTCTCCAGCGACGCCGAACGCCCTCCATGACCGCAAACGAAGGCGACCCCCTCTCCCGCCGCGGTTTCTTCACGCAAGGGTGGCGTCGCGCGCTCGAAGAGGCCGTCGGCGCGCTGTCCGAGCGCGTCGCGCCGAATCCGCACGTCCGCCCACCCGGCGCCCTCCCCGAACCCGCCTTCGTCGCCGCCTGCACGCGCTGCGGCCGGTGCGTTGACGCCTGCCCGGTCCACGCGATCATCACGTTACCTTCCAGCGCGGGGCTGGCGGCGGGGACCCCGACGCTGGACCTGGCGAAGCGGTCGTGCATCATGTGCGAGACGATGCCCTGCGCGGCGGCCTGCCCGACGCCGGCGCTCGAGGTGCCGGCGTGGGGATGGCGGGACGCCAGGATCGCGCGGGTGGACGTGGATGCGGCGCGGTGCATCGCCTACCGCGACGTGGAGTGCGGGATCTGCGCGCGGGTCTGTCCCGTCGGAGAGGACGCGCTGAAGCTGGATGAACGCGGTCGCCCCGTGGTGGGCGCGGCCTGTACCGGGTGCGGACAGTGCATCGCGGCGTGCGTGACGACGCCATCGAGCCTCACCGCCACCCCCTTGGAGATCCTCGCGTGACCGGAGACGGAGCGAAGGCCGCCGACGCGGCGGCCGGGAAGTTCGCGGTGCGGTTCGTGCAGAAGCCCTGGGGCCACGAGACGATCTGGGCCCACACCGAGCACTACGTGGGCAAGGTGCTGCACATCAAGGCGGGCCACGCCCTCTCGGTGCAATACCACAACCAGAAGGACGAGACGATCCACCTCCTCCGCGGGGAGATGATCTATCGCGTGAAGCAGGGGGAGAAGCTCGTCGAACTCCCGCTCAAGGCGGGGGAGAGCTTCCGCAACACGCCGCTCACGGTGCACCAGATGGAAGCGGTCACCGACTGCGACGTGCTGGAGGCCTCGACCCCGCACCTCGACGACGTCGTGCGGCTCTCCGACCGCTACGGGCGCGAGGGGACGAGCGCGCCATGAAAGTCATCATCCCGCTCGCGGGGAAGGGGACGCGGCTCCGCCCGCACACGCACACGGTGCCGAAGCCGATGCTCAAGGTCGCCGGCAAGCCGGTGATGGACTACGTGATGGACGACGTCGCCAAGCTCAAGGGCGTGGAGCAGGTCGTGTACATCACGGGGCACCTGAAGGAGACGGTCGAGAAGCACGCCCGCGTGGCGTACCGGATCCCCGGCGTCTATGTGGAACAGAAGATCCAGGATGGAACGGCAGGCGCGGTGGAGCTCGCGCGGCCGTTCGTAGACCAGCCGGTGCTGATCATCTTCGTGGACACGATCTTCGACGCCGACCTCTCGGTGGTGGAGACGAGCACCGACGACGGGATCATCTGGACCAAGGAGGTCGAGGACTACCAGCGCTTCGGCGTGGTGGTGACCGACGCCAACGGCCACATGACGCGGATCGTCGAGAAGCCGAGCACGCCGATCTCGAAGCGGGCGAACATCGGGCTCTATTACGTGCGGAACTGGAAGCTCCTCTACGAGGGGATCGCGCACGTCCTCGCGTCGCCGGCGAACAAGGGGGAGTTCTATCTCACCGACGCCTTCCAGTACATGATAGACAAGGGGGCGAAGATCCGGGTGATCGACGTCGCGGGGTGGTACGACGCCGGGAAGCTCGACACGCTGCTGGAGACGAACCGGGTGATGCTGGAGAAGGGACGCGCGATGCGACCCAAGTCGGGGATCACCAACACCGAGACCACGGACCCGGTGCGGATCGAGGAAGGGGCGACGGTGACGGACTCCTACATCGGGCCGAACGTGGTGATCGGGAAGGGGAGCGTCGTGACGAACTGCACGCTGGTGGACACGATCGTCGGCGAGCATTGCCGGATCACGGGGTGCACGCTCGGCGCGTCCATGATCGGCGACCACGTGGTGCTGGAGGGGGTGGAGGGGTTGGTGTCGCTGGGGGACCACGCCGAGGTGCGGGGGCCGAAGGCGTAGGGCGGGTGCGCGACAGCCTGCCCGGACGTCCTGCTCCCATCGCCTGCCGATGGGAGTTGACACGCCACCGCCTGCCGCCGATACTCCCATCGACCATCGATGGGAGACCCGGTGCCACTGCAGGACACCCCGCGTGAAGCGCTCCTCCCGGGGACGCTCGACCTCCTCGTCCTCCAGGCCCTCGCCGGCGGACGGAAGCACGGCTACGGGATCGCCGAGCACCTGAGCCGCGCCTCGCGCAGCGTGCTGCAGGTCGGCGAGAGTTCGCTCTACCCCGCGCTGCAGCGGCTGCTCCTCGACGGCTACGTGAAGGGGGAGTGGGGGATCTCGGAGAACAACCGGCGCGCGCGGTACTACACGCTCACCGCGGCCGGGCGCCGGCACCTCGCCCTGGAGCGCGAGGGTTTCGAGCGGATGGTGGTCGCGATCCGCCACGTGCTCACCCATGCCTGACCGCGCGGGACGCCTTTGGCGCCGGCTCCTGGTGCTGCTGCGCTGGCGCCGGCACCAGGACGAGCTGCGGGAGGAGATCGCGCAACACCACGCGCTCAGGCAACGCGCCTTCGAGGCGCAGGGGATGTCCCCCGGCGAGGCGGCGGCCGCGGCCTCCCGCGCGATGGGGAACATGACCGTCGAACGCGAGCGCTCGCGACGCGTCTGGTCGGTGCTCTGGCTCGGGAGTGTCTGGCGCGACCTCCTCTACGCCCTGCGATCGTTGCGGCGACAGCCGTTGTTCGCGGCGGTCGCGATCCTCGGGCTCGCCGGCGGGCTCGGGTTCAGCGCGTCGGCGTTCTCGGCCTTCAACGCGATGGTCCTGCGGGCGTGGGAGCTCCCCGAGGCGGATCGGCTGGTCACGCTCTACGCGACCTCGACGACGACGCGGGGGAACCGGCGCGACGCGGGGTTCTCCTACGACCAGCTCGCGACCTTCGCGGCGCGCGCGCAGTCCATCACCGACGTCTTCGCCTTCGAGCGGACGCGGCCCGACGGCACCGGCAGCGCGACGGTGGGGCCGGTGAGCGCCGACTACTTCACGGCGCTGCGCGTGCCGATGGCGCTCGGTCGAGGGTTCCGGCCCGAGGAGGATCGGATCGGTGCACCGAGCGCGGTGATCGTGCTGGGCTACGACTGGTGGCGCCTGGAGCGGGATTCCTCGCCCGACGTGATCGGCACGGTCGAGCGGGTGCGCGGCGTCCCCTTCACCGTCGTCGGCGTGGCGGCCCCCGGCTTCGCCGGGACCGACTTCGTGCGCCAGGACGCGTGGATCCCGCTCGCCGCGCTGCCGCTCATCAAGCCGAAGGACGCGACCTCGCGCGGCGCGATGCGACAGAGCGACATCTGCTGCGTGCAGGCGGCCGCGCGCCTCGCGCCGGGCGTGAGTCGCGATGACGCGGCGGCGGAGATCACGGCGCTGCTCGCGCAGACGATGCGTCCGGGGATCGACACGCTCGTGCGGCGAGGGCAGGTGGAGCCGTTCACGATGGTGGGGTCGGCGGGACCGACGGTGCGGTCGGAGATCCTGCCGACCTTCGCGGTGATCTTCGGCGGCGTGGCCGTGGTCCTGCTGCTCGCCTGCGCGAACGTCGGCAACCTCCTGCTCGCGTGCGCGGCCACGCGCGAGCGCGAACTCGGGATCCGCCTCGCGCTCGGCGCGTCGCGCGGTCGCATCGTGCGACAGCTGATGACGGAAAGCCTGGTGCTGGCCCTGCTCGCCGGCATCCCCGCCGTCGCGCTCGCCTCGTGGCTCCCGGCGTGGATCATCCGGATCGCCGGCGGCGGTGAGCTGCTGCTGGTCTTCACGCCGGACTGGCGGGTGCTCGTGGTGACGTTCGCGCTCGCGGTCGCCAGCTGCGTGGCGTTCGGCCTGGCGCCGGCGCTGCAGGCGACGAAGCCCCACAGCGGCTCGCGGGCGCGGGTGCCGCTGCGCGCCGTCTTCCTCTCGACGCAGGTGACGTTCTGCGTGGTGTTGCTCGTGGCCGCCGGACTCTTCGTCCGCAGCGCGACCGAGGGCCGCGCCTTCGATCCGGGATTCGTCGCCGACGGCGTCTCGGAGGTACTCGTGACGCTGCCGGTGAACGAGGACGAGGGGCTGCGCGCGCGGCGTCTCGAGCAGGACCTCCCGGCGCTGGCGGAGGGGGCGAACCTCCGTTCGCTCGCGTTCGTCGAGTACCAGCCGATGGCGCCCGGGGTCACGCGGGTGCGGGTGAGCGGCGAGGAGGTGATCCGCTACGGACTCCGCGCGAGCCCGGAGTACTTCGCCGTGATGCGTATGACGATGCTGGCCGGACGTCCCTACGGGACGGGGGCGCAGGGGGCGAACGAGATCGTGATCAACGCGCTGATGGCGGAGGACTACGGCGGGCCGTCGGCGGCGCTCGGGACGACGGTGGTGGTGGACAGCGTGGCGCGCACGGTGGTCGGCGTGGTGCGCACGGCGCGCGACGCCTTCAACCTCCGCGATGCGCGCCCGATGCTCTACGAGCCCTTCCGCTGGACCACGGCGCCCCGTGTGCTCTTGCGGGGAACGCCGGAGGAGGCGCGGCGCCTCGCTGATGCCCTGCGGGCCCGGGACGCCTCGATCGGGACCGCGCTGCGGCCGTTCCAGTGGTATGTGGACCTGAGTCTCGCGAGTGCGAAGTCGGCGGCGACGATGGCGGGCGCGCTGGGCCTGCTGGCGCTGACCCTCGCCTCGGTCGGGATCTTCGGCGTCTTCTCGTTCTGGGTGCAGCAGCGCCGGCACGACATCGGGGTCCGGCTGGCGCTCGGCGCCTCGCGGGGACGGATCCTCCGGATCGTCCTCGGCGCGTCGGGGCGCGCGATCGGGTGGGGGCTGGGGATCGGCCTCGTGCTCTCGGTCCTCGTGGCGATGGGGCTGCGCAGTTGGCTGTACGGGCTGAGCCCGCTCGATCCGGCGACGTTCGGCGCGGCGCTCGGCATCCTGCTCTCCTCGGCGACGCTCGCCACGGTGCTGCCGGCGTGGCGGGCGATGCACGTGGACCCGATGGAGTCGCTTCGAGTGGACTGAGGTCGCCGTCGGCGTAGCTTCTCCGGACACCTCTCACCGGAGGGTCGCTGGACGCCCCGTCCCACCGCCTCACGGACGCCCTCGCGCGACTGGACCTCTCGGACCCCGAGCGCGCGGCCGAGCTCCTCCCGCTCGTCTATGACGAGCTGCGGGAGATCGCGCGCCGGCACATGAAGGGGGAGCGCGACGGGCACACGCTCGAGCCGACCGCGCTCGTCCACGAGGCCTACCTGCGGCTCGTCGGCGGCGCACCGCTCGCGGTCGAGGGACGCGCACACTTCTACCGGCTGGCGAGCCGCGCGATGCGGCAGGTCCTGGTGGACGCAGCGCGCCGGCGCGACGCCGAGCGGCGCGGCGGGGAGTTCCAGCGCGTCACGCTCGACTCGGCGCTCGTCGCCGACTCCGCCGCCACGCACGACGTCCTCGACCTCCACGAGGCGCTCGAGCGGCTCGCCGCGCTCGATCCCGCACTGGAGCGGCTCGTGGAGATGCGGTTCTTCACCGGACTCACGCTCGATGAGGCGGCTGACGCGCTCGGTGTGTCGCGGCGGAAGGCGGCCAAGGACTGGGCTGCGGCGCGCCTCTGGCTCAAGCGGGAGCTGGAGGCCCGGTGACGACCGATCCCGCCCGGTTCCGGAGACTGATGGACCTGGTCGGCGCGGCGGCCGAGCTGCCGGCATCCGAACGCGAGGCGTATCTCATCGCGCACTGCGACGACGCCGCACTGCGCGCCGAGGCGGCGGCGCTGCTCGCCGGCGAGGAGGACCCCGCGGTCGAGCGGATCACGGCGGCGCTCGAGGCGCGGGTGGCGGCGGAGGCGGCGTCGCTCACGAACGTCTCGATGCCGGAGTCCATCGGCGGCTATCGGGTGACGGGCATCCTCGGGGAGGGAGGGATGGGGGTGGTCTATCGCGCGCGGCAGGAGCAGCCGCTCAAGCGCGAGGTCGCCCTCAAGGTCATGCGGCGGGGGCTCCGGTCCCCGGGGCTCGTCGCGCGATTCGAGGCCGAGCGGCGGACGCTCGCGGCGCTCGACCACCCCGGCATCGCGCGGATCTTCGACGCCGGGACGACCGACGACCGGCGCCCCTTCTTCACGATGGAGCTCGTCGCGGGAGAACCGATCACGCGGTGGTGCGAGTCGCGCCGCCTCGGGATCCCCGCCCGGATCGCGCTCTTCCGGCAGGTGCTCGGCGCGGTGCAGTACGCGCACCAGCGGGCGATCGTGCATCGCGACCTCAAGCCCTCGAACATCCTCGTCACCGAGGTGGACGGCGTCCCCACGCCGAAGGTCATTGACTTCGGCATCGCGCGGGTGACAGGGGACGAGCCGGGACTCAGCACCGCGCACACGGCGTGGGGGACGCGGCTCGGCACGCTGGAGTACATGAGCCCGGAGCAGGCGCTCTCGCCCGCCGAGGGGGTGGACACGCGCGCCGACGTGTACTCGCTCGGCGTGGTGCTCTACGAACTCGTGACCGGACGGCTGCCGATCGAGTCGGAGGCGCTGCGCGGCGCGACGCCGGTGGAACTGGAGCGGATCCTGCGGCACACCG
The DNA here is from genome assembly GCA_964650715.1 of uncultured Gemmatimonas sp. Taxonomy (GTDB): domain Bacteria; phylum Gemmatimonadota; class Gemmatimonadetes; order Gemmatimonadales; family Gemmatimonadaceae; genus Pseudogemmatithrix. The sequence goes on from CAZYUL010000013.1 coordinate 40,449, forward strand.
ACCCACCGACGCCGAGCCGGCTTCTGACCGGGACGACGAGCGGCGAGTTCGACTGGGTGGTGATGAAGGCGCTGGAGAAGGACCCCGAGCGGCGGTACCAGAGCGCGCGGGAGTTCGCGCTGGACCTCGAGCGGCTGGAGCGGCACGAGCCGGTGTCGGCGGCGCCGCCGAGCCTGCGCTACCGCGCGATGAAGTTCCTGCGGCGGCGGCGGGGTCCGGCGCTCGCGGCGGCGGTCGCGCTCGTCGCGATCGTGGCGGGAGGCGTGCTCGCGGGACTCGGCTTCGTGGGAGCGACCCGCGCGCAGCGGCTCGCGGAGCGCGAGGCGCGCAAGGCCGAGCAGGTGAATGCGTTCCTGGTGGAGATGCTGAGCGCGGTGCGGCCCTCGCGCGCGCGCGGCGGCGTCGTCTCGGTGCGCGACGTGCTGGACTCCGCCGCGGCGCGACTCGAGCGCGACACGGCGGGCCACGGCGACCTCGACGTGGACGCCTCCATCCGGTTCACGATCGGCGAGAGCTACCAGGCGCTGGGGGAGTTCGGCGCAGCGATCCCGTTCTTCGCGCGCGCCCTCGCGATCTGGCGGGACTCCCTCCCCGGCGACGACGAGCGCCTGCTGACGGTGCTCAACCGGCTCGGCTACGCGCACCTGCAGCGCGGCGACTTCGCGGGCTCGCTCGTGCACGCCAACGAGATCCTCCGCATCCGCGAGCGGACGGTGGGGCGGATGCACGCCGAGTACAGCGCGGCGCTGCAGAACATCGCGAACACGCACGCGGACATGGGGGACCTGGTGAAGGCGGACTCGCTGCTGCGCGAGGCGCTGGCGATAGACCGCGTGGTGCTCACCGGCGATTCGCTGGGCGACATCGTCTTCACGCTCAACAACCTCGCGACGGTGCAGTCGGACCTCGGCCGCTTCGAGGAGGCGGCGGCGGGGCACCGGGAGTCGCTCGCGCTGCGTGTGCGGTTCGAGGGGGCGGAGGCGTCGGCGGTGGGGATCTCGCTCGGCAACCTCGGCTACGCGCTCACCGGGGCCGGTCGGATCCCCGAGGCGCTCGACACGCTGGAGCGCGCGCGCGCGGTGCTGACGCGCGCGCTGGGGGCGCGGCACGTGCGGGTGGCGTACGTGGACTCGCACCTCGGCGAGGCGCTGCGGATCGCCGGTCGGCTCGACGAGGCCGAGGCCGCCGTGCGCCGCGCGGTGACGCTGCTGGACGAGTCGCTCGGCGCCGGGAACTGGCGGAGCGCGTGGGCCGAGGTGCAGCTGGGGCGCATCGCGCGCGATCGCGGGCGAGCCGAGGGCGCGCTGACGCGGCTCGAGGCGGGCTATCGTGGACTCGCGGCATCGCTCGGCGCGACGCACCATCGCACGCGGGAGGCGGCGCGGGATGTCGCGGATCTGCTCGACGCGAGTGGGCGCCCCGCCCAGGCCGCGCCTTGGCGCGAGCGGAGCGGGACGCCTGCGGCGGGGAGCGCGCCGCGCGGCTAGTTGCGCCTCAGGGCGCCTTCCCTTCGTGCACGATCCAGCCCTTCTGCACGGCGGTGCTCCCTTCCTTCGGCGTCCAGACCTCCTCCGGCGGCAGTCCGGAGACCGGCATCTTGCCGACCTTGATCAGAGGGATCGGGAAGGCGTCGAGGACCTGCTTGGCCAGGTCTCGCGCGACGCAGCCGAGGTAGGGACCGAAGGTGGAGCGGACCGGACCAGCGAGCTCCGCGCCGCCGATGGTGCCGATCTGCAATCCGACGTCGGCGCCCGGCGCCAAGGTTGACTTGATCCGCAGCGCGAGCATGTCCATCTCGAACGAGACGTCCACGATCGCACTGAGGGTGACGCCGAGCGGTGCCTGAGGTCCATTGCGGCCGACGTAAGCCGGGTCCACGGTGCCGGTCAGGTACAGCCCGCCGATCCCGAGTTGCATCCCCTCGCCGTCGGCGTGCGGCATCACGACCGGCGGGAGTTCCGCGGTGGAGGCGAGCGTCAGGCCCAGCGGCGCGGCGCCACAGCCCGGGCTGACGAAGGTCGTGAGGTCGAACGCCCCCTTCTGCCAGGCGCTCCAGAGATACTGGTTCAGGAGGTCCCAGTTGATGGCGAGGAGGTACTCGGTCCCCGGCTTCGGCGTCGGCGCAGGCTTGGCGGGATGCTTGACGGGACCCTTCGCCGGCGGTTCGCCGGGCCGACCCGCGCCCGGCTTGATCTCGATCTTGCTGCCGGTCTTGAGGCCGCCGTCCTCGGTGCGGAACTCCTCGAGCTCCTGCTGGAGCGCGAGTTCGAGCGCCGAGACGGGGAGCACGATGAGTCCGTCACCGTCGAGCTCGAAGATGCCCTCGAAGGCCAGGACCTGCTCCAGGATCTGGTTCTTGACCTCGTCGGCGAAGAGGGGCTCAATGAAGCCGGCGATGAGGTTCGCGAGGCCGGATGCGATCGTGTTGACGATCCCGCCGAGGAAGTCGAGGACGCCCATGTCCACGTTCACGACGAGCGCGCTGCGGGCGTAGACCACCTTCGCGCCGACGAGTCCCCACGAGGGCGCGCCCTCGACGACCGCGGGGACGAAGGGGAGGGTGACCTGGATCCATCCGGCGCCCACACTGCCTGTCGTCGTCGTGGTGACGAGGCCGGTGATGCAACCGTTCGAGTAGCCGTTGACGGTGACGGGGAGGTGCGGCGCGTTCATCCGCGCCGTGACCTTGATGGTGTCGCCGACGACGACCTGCGAGACGGTGATGGCGCCGTGGGTGAAGGTCCCGCCCTTCGCGATCCGGTAGCCGAGGTTGGGCAGGGCCGGGCAGTTGGGTGCGGAGGGCACGCCGCCGGCGAAGACGGATGGGATCAGTGAATTGATGTTGGTGGCGAGGAAGGCGGCGCGGATGATCGAGGCGAGGTCGTCCACGTCGCTGTGGTCGCCGTCGTCGAGCATCGTGGCGCCGAGATGCGCGATCGCGGCGTTCGACACCGGCGCTGCGGTGCCGCCGTCGGTGTTGTCGGCGAGGTACTCGCCGCTCCTGAGGAACGAGTGCGCGAGGTGTCCCACCTGTCCATTGGCGTTCGTAGCCTCGCCCTTCACCATCGTGAGGCCCCAGCGGCTCGGGCGCATGAGACTGAACGCGGCGCACTTGCTCGTGCCCGAGACCGGGACGTTCACCCCATCAATGACGAGGTTGGTGATCGGGTAGAGCGGGTCGCAGACCTGGCCCGCCACCTCGACGTCCATGGGTGCGTCGGTCCCTCCCACGATCATCTCGCCGGGGTCCTGGCTGGTCACGGCGAAGGCCGGCAACGACGCCGGCGCCGGTGGCTCGGGATCGTCGGGTCCCTCGGGCTCCAGTGGGGATCCGGAGGAGTCGCAAGCCGAGAGGAGGACAAGGACGCCGATGAGGCGCAATGCGCGTGATGCAGTACCGAGGGACGAGCGGGGCATGGAGACCTCCGGGACACGGGGAGCCGGACCACGGGTGCGGTCGGGCCTACCCGGAAAGGCGCAGGAAAGCTGGAAAGCGTGCACGGCGGGGGCCAAGTTACCCGCCATGACCGACTCCCTCTCCCGCCGCGACCTCCTCAAGGCGTCGCTCGCGACCGGCGCCGGCCTCGCCGTCGCCTCCGCGCTGACCCCGGTGCCGGCGATCGCCGAGACAATAGATGCGGCGTCCGTTCCGGACGCCGCTCCCCCCCGCGCGGCGGCCGCGAAGTCCATGAAGGGTGTGCCGTTCGCGCTTCACGAGACGGTGCGGTTCGCGATCGTCGGCACGGGGCTCCGCGGTCGGAGCGTGCTCTCGGAGCTCCTCGCGATAGACAACGTGCGGATCACCGCCGTCGCCGACATCGTGCCGGAGAAGGCGCAGCGCGCGGTGAAGATGTGCACCGATGCCGGGCTTCCGGCGCCGGCGGTGTACGCGAACGGCGAGCGGGACTTCGAGCGGCTCGTCGCGCGCGACGACGTGGACTTCGTGTACACGGCCACCCCCTGGGAATGGCACGTGCCGGTGATGCTCGCCGCGCTCAAGGCGGGGAAGCACTGCGGCACCGAGTGCCCGACGGGGACCACGCTCAAGGACCTCTGGGCGCTGGTGGACGCGAGCGAGGCCGCGCAGCGGCACTGCCTGCAACTCGAGAACTGCAACTACGGCTACAACGAGATGCTGGTGAACCGCCTGGTGCACGACGGGGTGCTCGGCGAGGTGCAGCACGGCGCGGCGGCATACATCCACGACCTCCGCACGATCCTCTTCGAGAACCGCGACGAGGGACTCTGGCGGCGAGCCTGGCACACGCGGATCAACGGCAACCTCTACCCGACGCACGGGCTCGGGCCGGTGGCGTGGTACATGGACCTGAACGCCGGCGACCGGATGGAGACGCTGGTCTCGATGAGCACCGAGGAGCGGGGGCTCACGCTCCACCGCGAGGCGACGGTTCCCGATCGCGCCGACCCGAAGTGGTCCGAGAAGTACATCACCGGCGACCTCAACACGTCGCTGATCCGCACGGCCAAGGGACGGATGATCCACCTGCAACACGACGTCTCGAGCCCGCGCCCCTACACGCGGCTCAATTACGTCGCCGGCACCAAGGGGGTCTTCGAGGACTATCCGGCCCGCATCTATGTGGAAGGGCAGTCGGGCGGCCATTCCTTCCGGTCGCTCGACGCCTGGCGGATGACGCACGAGCACCCGCTCTGGACGAACATCGGGGAGATGGCGCGCAGGAAGGGCGGCCACGGCGGGATGGACTTCGTGATGATGTGGCGGCTGGTGCAGTGCCTGCGCGAGGGGCTGGTGCCGGACTTCGACGTGTACGACGCCGCGAGCTGGAGCGCGCCGCTGCCGCTCTCGCAGATGTCGGTGGCGAAGGGCTCGGCGCCGATGAGGTTCCCGGACTTCACGCGCGGCGCGTGGAGGAACGGCGGTGAACGGTCGAAGGGGGACGGGGGACGGTAACCCCCCGCATCCCGCACCTCACCGTCCACCTTCCACCTTCCACCTTTCACCGCCGTTCATGCGCCTCACCTCCCTCGACTGGCTGATCGTCGTCGTCGCCCTCACCATCGCCTTCGTCCCCGCGCTGCTCTTCGCGCGGCGCGCCGGCGAGAGCACCGCCGAGTTCTTCACGTCGGGACGCGCGGCGCCGTGGTGGCTCATCGGCGTCTCGATGGTCGCGACCACCTTCAGCACCGACACGCCGAACCTCGTCACCGACCTCGTGCGGCAGGGCGGGGTCTCGGGGAACTGGGTCTGGTGGGCGTTCCTCCTCACCGGGATGATGACGGTGATGTTCTACGCCCGGATGTGGCGGCGCTCGGGCGTGCTGACCGACCTCGAGTTCTATGAGATCAGGTACAGCGGCAGGGCCGCGAGCTTCGTGCGCGGGTTCCGCGCGGTGTACCTCGGGCTCGTCTTCAACTGCGTGATCATGGCGACGGTGAACCTCGCCGCCGCGAAGATCGCGAGCATCCTGCTCGGGCTCGAGATGTGGCAGACGCTCGTGGCCTGCGCGGTGCTGAACGTGCTCTTCGCCTCGATCGCCGGCTTGTGGGGCGTGCTGGTGGTGGACCTGATCCAGTTCGGGATCGCGATGACGGGGTCGTTCGCCGCGGCGTACTTCGCGCTGCAGCGGCCGGAGGTCGGCGGGCTTGCCGGACTGCTCGAGCGGATCCCGGCCGACACGCTCGCCTTCCTGCCGGACACCTCGGACTGGACGGTGACGCTCACGGTGCTGATCCTGCCGCTGACCGTGCAGTGGTGGTCGGTCTGGTACCCCGGGGCGGAGCCCGGCGGCGGGAGCTACATCGCGCAGCGGATGCTCGCGGCCAAGTCGGAGAAGGACGCGCTCGCCGGCACGCTGCTCTTCAACGTCGCGCACTACGGGCTCCGCACCTGGCCCTGGATCCTCGTGGCGCTCTCGTCGCTGCTCGTCTTCCCACAGCTCGACGACATCGCCCGCGCCTTCCCCGACGTCCCCGCGAACCTGATCGGCCACGACATCGCGTATCCGGCGATGTTGACCTTCCTCCCCGCGGGGTGGCTCGGCCTGATGATCGCCGGGCTCCTCTCGGCATACATCTCGACGATCGTCACGCACCTGAACTGGGGGACGTCGTACCTGGTGCACGACCTCTACCGGCGCTTCGTGCGGCCGGCGGCGGAGGAGCGGCACTACGTGGCGGTCGGCCGCATCGTGACCGCGCTGCTGATGCTGCTCGCGGCGGGGCTCACCTTCGTGATCGAGACGGCGTCGGCGGGGTTCACGCTGCTGCTCTCGATCGGCGCGGGGACGGGCCTGCTCTACCTGCTGCGCTGGTTCTGGTGGCGGGTGAACGCGGCCGCCGAGATCGCGGCGATGGCGGCGTCGTTCCTCACGGCGGTCGGATTCGAGGTGGCGCGCCGCGGCGGCGCCGAGATCCCGTCGCACGTGTCGCTGCTGCTGACGGTCGGGGTGACGAGCGTGGTGTGGATCGCGGCGGCGCTCCTCGGCCCGCGCACCGACGAGAAGGTGCTGGAGTCGTTCTACCGGCTGGTGCGTCCGGCGGGTCCGGGATGGGCGCGGGTGCGCGCCGCGACGGGCCTGTCGGCATCGCCCGATTCACTGCCGACGGCGCTGGTGGGGTGGGTGGCGGGAGTGCTGCTCGTGTATGCGGCGCTCTTCGGCGTGGGGGCGGCGCTGATGGGACGATCCGGGCTCGCCCAGCTCTGGCTCGCGGTCTTCGTCGCGAGCGGGTTCGTGGTCGCGCGGGTGCTGCGCGTCTTCTGGCGGCCCGCGTCGGGGAGCTGAACACGCGCGCCACCACGGCCGTGATCCTCGCGCGGGGACTCGGCACGCGACTGCGCGCGCCCGGCGGCGCGCCCCTCGGGCCGGCGCAGGAGGCCGCCGCCGCCGCGGGACTCAAGGGACTGATGCCGGTGGGCGCGCGGCCGTTCCTCGACCACGTGCTGCACGAGCTCGCCGAGGGGGGCGTGGAAGAGGTGGTGTTCGTCGTCGCGCCGGGCGCGTCGCCGATCCGCGAGCGCTACCAGCGCGAGGCGCCGCCACGCCGCCTCCGCGTGCGCTTCGCCGAGCAGGCCGAGCCGCGCGGCACGGCCGATGCGGTCCTCGCCGCGCGCGACGCCGTCGGGGCGCGGCCGTTCCTGATGCTGAACGCCGACAACCTGTATCCCGCCGCGTCGGTGGCGGCGCTCGTCGCGCTCGACGGCCCGGGGCTCGTCGCCTACGACGCCGACGCGCTCGTGCGGCTCGGCGGGCTCCCCGCCGAGCGGGTGCTCCGGTTCGCGCTCCTCGACCTCGCGCCCGACGACACGCTGCGTGGGATCGTCGAGAAGCCGGCTGCGGACCATCCACTGGCGCTCGCCGCGGAGCGCTGGGTCTCGATGAACCTCTGGCGGTTCGATCCCGGCATCTTCGCCGACTGCGCGTCGGTGGCGCCGTCGCCGCGCGGGGAACTCGAGCTCTCCGACGCGGTGCGCGCGGCGATCGCGCGGGGAGTGCGGTTCCGCGCGGTGCGGCAGCGCGCGGCGGTGCTCGACCTCTCGAGCCGCGGCGATGTCGCGGGGGTGACGGCGCGGCTCGCCGCCGCGGTGCCGTCGCCGTGACGCGCCGCGCGCTGTTCGTGCCGGGGCGGATCGAGCTCTTCGGCAAGCACGTGGACTACGGCGGGGGTCCCTCCATCACGTGCGCGATCGGCGAAGGGATCCGCGGCGAGTTCGAGGTCCTCGACCGTCCGGTGCTGGAGGTGGAGGACCGGACGACGGGTCGGCGCGCGCGGGTGCCGCTGAAGCGGAGCGCGCACGCGGGGCGGTCGCACGGCGCGACGTATGTGGTCGCGGTGGCGCGTCGGCTGGCGCGGGACTTCGCGCCGCTCAAGGCCGGCGTGCGGGTGTGGACCGAGAGCACCCTGCCGCGCAGCGCGGGGCTCTCGAGCTCGAGCGCGTTCGTGACGCTGCTGGTGCTCGCGGTGGCGGAGGCGAACCGGTTGATGGAGCGCCGCGCCTGGCGGGACCACCTCTCGGACCGTCTCGCGCTCGCCGAGTACTGCGGGGCGGTGGAGATGGGAGGGCGATACGGGCCGTTCGCGGGTGATGCGGGTGTGGGGACGCGGGGCGGGGCGCAGGACCACGTCGCGGTGCTCTGCAACGAGGCGGGACACGTCGGCGCGTTCCGCTACCTTCCGGCCGAGCGCGCGGGGCGGGCGCGGTTCCCGGAGACGTGGAGCATCGTGGTCGGGGTGAGCGGGGTGCGGGCGACCAAGACGGGGGGCGCGCGCGACGACTACAACCGCGCGTCGGACCTCGTGCGCGACCTGCTCGCGCTCTGGAACCGCGAGATGCGGCGCGCCGATCCCTCGCTCGCGAGCGCGATCCGCTCGTCCCCCGCGGCCTACGAGCGGCTGGTGGACCTCGCGCGCAACGCCGGCGACGCGCCCTGGTATCTCGCGCGGCTCGAGCAGTTCCGCGCCGAGACGGAGCGGATCGTGCCCGCCGCGCTGCGGGCGTTCGACGCGGCGGACGGGGTCGCGCTGGGGCGGCTCGCAGTGGAGTCGCAGCAGCGCGCCGAGACGGCGCTCCGCAACCAGGTGCCGGAGACGATGTTCCTCGCGCGCGCGGCGATGGCGTGCGGGGCGCACGCGGCATCGGCGTTCGGCGCGGGGTTCGGCGGGGCGGTGTGGGCGGTGACGGCGACGGCGCAGGTGCCGGAGCTCGTGCGTCGCTGGAGCGCGGAGTACGCGCGGAGCTTCCCCGAACGCGCGGCGAAGGCGCAGTGGATCCCGCTGCGGCCGGGCCCGGGGGTCGCGTGGCCGTAGGGCTCTCGCGGAACGTGAAGATCCTCGCGGCGGTGAGTTTCCTCACCGACGTCGCGAGCGACATGATCTACCCGCTGCTGCCGGTGTTCCTCTCCGGCACGCTGGGGATCTCGGCGGCGGTGCTCGGCGCGATCGAGGGGGCGGCCGAGAGCGTCTCGTCGCTGCTGCGCTTGCCGGCGGGGTGGCTCTCCGACCGGCTCGGGCGGCGCAAGCCGCTGGTGGTGATCGGGTACACGCTCGCGGCGGTGGCGCGGCCGATGGTCGGGCTGGCACAGTCGGCGGGGGCGATCCTCGCGATCCGTCTCACCGACCGGTTCGGCAAGGGAGTGCGCACGGCGCCGCGCGACGCGCTGATCGCGGACTCGGTGACGGCCTCGCAGCGCGGCTACGCGTACGGGCTCCATCGCGCGTCGGACAGCCTCGGGTCGGTGATCGGTCCGCTGGTGGCGTGGGCGGTGCTGACGGTGGGCCTCGTGGAACTGCGCGCGCTCTTCCTCTGGGCGGCGGTGCCGGGCCTGCTCGCGGTGCTGATGGTGGTGTTCTTCGTGCGTGAGTCGGAGGTGCGCGCCGCGCCGCCGCAGGTGCCGATGCCGGAGCTCACGGAGGAGGCGATCGCCCTCGCGGTGAAGAACGGGACGATGGACGCGGCGGGAGCGGATGCGGCGCGGCGGGCGCGGGACGGCAAGCTCGGCGCGCGCTTCTGGCGCTACCTCGGCGTGCTCTTCCTCTTCACGCTGAGCAACTCGACCGACGCGTTCCTGCTGCTGCGGGCGTCGCAGCTCGGGGTGCCGACGGCGCTGATCCCGGTGCTCTGGGCGATGCTGCACGTCGTGAAGTCGGGATCCACGCTGCTGGGGGGGATGCTCTCGGACCGCGTGGGGCGTCGGCCGCTGATCATGGGGGGATGGACGGTCTTCGCGTTGACGTACCTCGCGCTGGCGTTCGCGACGGCGCAGTGGCAGGCGTGGGCGATCTTCCTCGTGTACGGCCTGTACTTCGGGATGACGGAGGGGACGGAGAAGGCGCTGGTGGCGGACATGGTGCCGGCGTCGCGCCGGGGGACGGCGTTCGGCTGGTTCAACGCGGCGATCGGGGTAGGGGCGTTGCCGGCGTCGGTGCTGTTCGGGGTGGTGTGGCAGCGGCTGGGCGCGGAGTCGGCGTTCCTGATGGGGGCGGGGATCTCGATGGCGGCGGTGTTCGCGTTCGCGCTGCTCGTGGCGGGGGGGGATGCCAAGCGCGCTGGGTAGGGCACCTTTGGCCTCCGCTGGGGGTAGCCTGCTGAGCAGCCGCACCCTCCGCCCCCCAGGAGGACCGATGGGTCGGGTCCCGCGCACCATCGCCAGCCTTGCCGTCGCGCTCGCGACGGTGGCCGCGCTCACGCTCGCGGCCGACGCGCAGGTGGTCCGCGGCACGGTACAGGACCCCGCCGCCAACCCCGTTCCCGGGGTCGTCGTCACCCTGCTGGATACCGCCGGCACACTGGTCGTGCGGACGATGAGCGCCACCGACGGCGCGTTCAGCCTGCGGGCGCCGGTGGCCGGACGCTACCGGCTCCGGACGCTCCGGATCGGGTTCCAGCCGGTGACGAGTGGGGTCTTCGCGCTCGCCGTGGGCGAGTCGCGCGACGAGCGGATCACCTTCGATGGCGCCCCGGTGACGATCGAGCCGGTGGTGGTGGTCGGCGCGAGCATCTGCGGGCGACGCTCGGGCTCGGACCCGCGCGCGGTGTTCGCGGCGTGGGACCAGGCGATGACCGCCGTGTCGGCGGCGTCGGTCACGTCGTCGGCGGGGGCGATCTTCGCGACGACGATGGATGTCGAGCGCATCCTCGACCCCGCGGGACGCCGGATCCGCTCGCAGATGGCGCGGGTGAGCACCGACCTCGTCACGCATCCCTGGCGCTCGCTGCCATTGGGCGCGCTGCGCGCCTACGGCTACTCGCAGGTGGACCAGCAGGGGTTCACGATCTATCACGCCCCGGGGCTCGACGTGCTCGCGTCGGGCGGCTTCGTGGAAGACCACTGCCTGCGCCTCGTGTCGGCGCGTGACACGAGCGAGGTGGGGATCGCGTTCGAGCCGAACCCATCGCGCCGGCGCGAGGCGGAGATCCGGGGGACGGCGTGGATGCACCGGGCGAGCGCGCAGCTGCGCCGGATCGAGTTCACGTACGTGAACGTGCCGGATGCGCCGGCGGACGTCGGCGACCGCGCCGGCGGGACGATGAGCTTCGATCGCCTCGCCGACGGTTCGGTGGTGATCTCGCAGTGGGAGATCCGGATGCCGCAGTTCGAGCGCCCGGCGCCGCGTTCGCCGGACGTCCGGGTGGCGGAGATCGTCGGGGTGGGGGGGCTGCTGATCACGGCGGTGCGTGGCGGGGACACGCTCTACCGCCGCCCCACGATAGATGTGCGGGGGGTCGTGCTCGACTCGGTGAGCGGGCGCGTGATCGCCGAGGCGCGGGTGGAGCTCGCGGGCACCGCGGTGCGGACGACGAGCGGGAGCGACGGCGGGTTCACCCTCGCGGACGTGCTCCCCGGCGAGTACGAGATCGCGGTGCGGACGCCGTCGCTCGACTCGCTCCGCGCGGTGAGCCAGACGGAGCTGCTCGTGACGGAGGGGATGGCGCCACTCACGCTCCGGGTGCCGCGGGCGACGGAGCTCGCGATCGCGCTCTGCGGTCGCGCGCTGACCGGCTCGGCGGGTCGTGGTCGCGGGGCAGTGGTCGGACTCGTGGTGGACGGGAGCGGCGCGCCGTTGGCCGCCGGGACGGCAGTGACGGCCGAGTGGACCGAGACCACGTTGGCCGGCGGGGCGGGTGGCATCCGGAACACGCGCCGCGGGCTGCAGACGCGCTCCGATGTCAACGGGTCGTTCCGGCTCTGCGGTGTGCCGCGCGAGACCGCGCTGCGCGTGGCGGCGATGCCGGACAGCGGCCGGGCGATCCCGCTCACGATCCGGCTGGAACCGAACCAGCTGTTCGCGGCGGCGAACCTCACGGTGGACCGGACGCGGTCGGCGGTCGCGGCGTTCGTCGGTGTCGTCGAGGAGGACTCGACGCAGCGTCCGCTGGCGAACGTGGAGGTCGTGCTCCCCGACCTGGACCTCACGACGCGCACCGACAGCGCGGGACGGTTCCGGATCGGCGAGATCCCCGCGGGGACGCACCGCGTGGTGGCGCGTCGCTTGGGATTCGGGGTGTTGGAGACGGAGCTGACCTTCGCGCCACACGAGGAGCTGGACCGGCGGATCGTGCTCTCGGACATCGCGCAACTCTCGCAGGTGAACATCGTGGCGACGCCGCTGGACTACGCGCTGCTCGAGTTCGAGGAGAACCGGCGGGTGGGGTTGGGGCGATTCATGACGCGGGAGCAGCTGGCGCGGTTCGACGCGCTACCGCTGCCGACGGCGTTGTCGCAGTTCTCGGCGCTCGAGATGGAGAGCATGCGAGGCGGGAGTCGGGTGCCGACCGCGCGGCGGGTGCGCGTGTCGCTCGGGCAGCTCATCTCCGGCCAGTGTCTTCCGCCGCTCTACTCCGACCCGCTCGGTGGGGTGCCCTGCAACTGCTACGCGCGCGTGTATGTGGACGGCGTACTGCGGAACCCGCAGTCGCCGACGCCCCCGTACGACGTCAACGAACTCATGACCGAGGGCGTCGAGGCCATCGAGTGGTACCCAAGCCCGGCGGGTCTCCCCGGCCGGTACCTCGATCTCAATGCCGCGTGCGGCGTCCTCGTGATCCACACCCGCCGCGACCCGCCGGAGACGCCGGCGGCGGCGCGGCGGCGGGCGCGGGCCGATTCACTCGCTGCCGACTCGACCGCGAGACGCCCGCCCCCCTAGCCGGGGGACGGGCGCCGCTCCCGCCCCCTACCGCCGCGCCTTGCTCCCGTCGGGCCCGATCGTCCGCTCGAACCCGTGGTTCTCCGCCGGGTACACCGCCATCTCCCAGTCGGTCGAGCGCCCGTGGCGGAGCGTCGCGTTCCCGCTGTAGCTTGGCGCTCGCGTCCCCTCCGCGGAGCACTCCCTTGGGCGACTGGCCGATCTCGGACCGACTGTGCGAGTACCTCTCCGTCCAGTACGAGCTGTTGCGCGTGCTCGGCTCGGGTGGCATGGGGACGGTCGTCCTGGGGCGGGAACGCGCGCTCGAGCGGATGGTCGCGATCAAGGTGCTGCACCGCGACAAGTCCGCCGACGGCGAGGCCCGGGAGCGGTTCCGGCGTGAAGCGCGTGCGGCCGCGAAGCTGACGCACCCGAACATCGTCCCGCTCTTCACGTTCGGCGAGGTGGAGGGCGAGCTCTACTTCGTGATGGGGTACGTCGAAGGGGAGACACTCGCGGCGCACCTCGAGCGGGAGGGGCGTCTGCCGGCGGAGCGCGCCGCGACGCTCCTCACTGAGCTGGCCGATGCACTCGAGTACGCGCATCGGGCGGGGATCGTCCATCGCGACCTCAAGCCGGAGAACATCCTCATCGACCGCACGAGCGGGCGCGCGATGCTGACCGACTTCGGGATCGCGCGCGAGATGGGCGCCGAGGCGGCGCTCACCTCGACGGGTGTGATCGTCGGGACGCCGCACTACATGTCACCGGAGCAGGCGAGCGGGGAGCGGGCGCTCGACGGGCGCAGCGACCTCTACTCGCTCGGCGTCATCGGGTACCGGATGCTCGCCGGGGCGGTGCCGTTCCAGGGGACGAATGTGCGCGAGGTGATCGTGCAGCACCTCACGGCGGCGGCGACGCCGCTCCCGTCGGCGCTCCGCGACGAGCATCCGGCGCTCGTCGGCGCGGTGGAGCGCGCGCTCGCGAAGCGGCCGGACGGGCGGTGGGGGAGCGGCGCCGCGTTCGCGCAGGCGATCCGTGCCGGAACGGAAGAGGAGGAACTGCCCGAGGTCCTCGAGAAGCACGAAGGGCTGTACGCCCGGCTCGTGCTGATGGGCGCCGCGGTCGGCTGGGCGGTGGCACTGATCCGGCTGGCCGGCGCATCGACCGATCCCTGGCCTGTCGTCGGCCTGGTCGCCGTTGGGACACCGGTCTTCACGACGCTGATGTCGTGGGCAGGATTGCGAGGGGTGCAGCGCCGGCATCCGGAGCTGGCGCCCGAGCTCCAGCGCGTGGGACTCCGCCCGCCGCGCTGGTGGCCGATCTGGTGGCCGCGACGGTACCGGAGGCCGGGAGACGTGTGGCACCGCCTTCCGCCGGAACTGCGGGTGGGGCGCTGGGTGAACGCCTTCATGCTGGCGGTCGCGTTGCCGCTGAACGCCGTAGCGATCAGTCGGATGTCGTTCGGCGAGAGTTCGCTGGCATTCGCACACTGGACGGCGCAGAACCCGCGCGGCTGGCTGTGGATCGTACTTGGCACCCTGGGCGTGATCGCGCCGCTGATCGGCACGTTCGGCTACCTGGGGTTCCGGCTCCGCAAGCGACTGGGCATCGAGCTGCGGCAGCTTCCACAGCAACCGCTCTCGAGCGCCGATCCGCGCTGGCGGCATCCGCGTTTCTCCGTCCTCCTGGCTCCCGCTGGCGCACACGCGAGCGCGCCGCTCACGACCGAGTCACTGATCGCCGCGCTTCGCCGCGACGGCGTCGCGCTCCCCGACGGCCTCACCGACGCCCTGGACTCCGTTCGCGCCGGGGAGGCCGCCCTCGAGCGCGAGCTCACGAAGCTCCGCGAGCTGGTGGACACCGAGGCGACGATCCGAGTCGAGCGGCGGCTGGCCGACCTCGGGGAGGGCGACGCCGAGCTGCGAGCGATCCTCGAGTCCCAACGGGCCCTGCTGCAACGGGCGCAGGCGCGGATGCAGGACCTCGAAGGTCTCCGGACGCGGCTCACCGAGCAGCAGGTCCTGCTCCGCCAGCAGCTCCTGGCGCTGCGCGAGGCCGCTCCGTCGGGAGCGGGACTCGAGGAGATCACCGGCCGCATCCGGGCCCTGAACGCCGATCTGCGGCGGCTCGCGGAGGGGATCAGCGAGGCCGGTCGCGCCACCGCGTAGCGGCGGGGACCGCTGCACCGGGCCGGGGCCTCGATCGCTCGGCCCCCGCCCGCACTGGTCTGCGACCTGCGCCGACGGGCGCGCGCCTACCGCCGCGCCTTGCTCCCGTCGGGCCCGATCGTCCGCTCGAACAGCTCCAGGATCCGCCGGTACTCGTCGTGCCACGAGCTCGGCCGCGTGAAGCCGTGGTCCTCCACCGGGTACACCGCCATCTCCCAGTCGGTCTTCTCGAGCTCGATCAGCCGCTGCGCGAGCTGCACCACGTCCTGGAACTGCACGTTGGTGTCCACCATCCCGTGGGCGATCAGGAGCGGGTCCTCGAGCCCCTCGGCGAAGAAGATCGGCGAGCTGCGGCGGAACGACTCCTTGTCGTCCTGCGGGAGGTTGAGGATGCGGCCGGTGTAGCCGTGGTTGTAGTTGGCCCAGTCGGTCACCGACCGGAGCGCGGCGCCCGCGCCGAAGTACTGCGGCTTGTTGAAGAGCGCCATCAGCGTGATGAAGCCGCCGTAGCTCCCGCCGTAGATGCCGATGCGCTCGGGCTGGATCCCGAACTGCGCCGTGAGGTACTTCGAGCCGCTCACGTGGTCGTCGAGGTCCTTGCCGCCCATCCATCGGTAGATGGCGGTGCGCCAGTCGCGGCCGTAGCCCGCCGAGCCGCGGTAGTCGATGTCGAGCAC
>CAZYUL010000014.1:0-43147 GCA_964650715.1 uncultured Gemmatimonas sp.
AGGCGATGTACTACTTCCTCTCGGGCTACACGGCGAAGCTGGCCGGCACCGAGCGTGGAGTGACGGAGCCGCAGGCGACGTTCTCGGCCTGCTTCGGCGCGGTGTTCCTCGTGTGGCACCCGACCAAGTACGCGGAGATGCTGGGCGAGCTGCTCGACCAGCACGGGAGCCAGGTGTGGCTCGTGAACACCGGATGGAGTGGCGGCGCGTACGGCGTCGGTTCGCGGATGAAGCTCAGCTACACGCGGGCGATGGTGCGCGCGGCGCTGGCGGGGAAGCTGGCAGGCGTCAAGACGGTCACCGACCCGATCTTCGGGCTGCACCTGCCGACGTCGGTGGACGGCGTGCCGGCCGACGTGCTCCAGCCGCGGAACACCTGGAAGGACGGCGCGGCGTACGACGCGCAGGCGAAGAAGCTCGCGGGGATGTTCCAGGAGAACATCAAGAAGTTCGGGAGCGCGGTGAGCGCGGCGATCCTGGGGGCGGGGCCGAAGGGGTAGTCGGCCTCGGCGGGCGCTGCCCGGCTCCGTGATGTTCGAACGGCGGGACCCGGAGGGTCCCGCCGTTCGTGCTTTCGGGGTCCCGCATTCGGGCATCGGCGTCCGGTGTGGTGCCGTGGCGGCTCCACACCTGCCTCCAACCCTTCCCCGCTCTCTATTGTCAAATCGCCACTAGTAGCCCTCCCCTCGCCCCTCCCGCGATGCCCGCCCGGCCCCACCCCCCGCATCCTCGCGACTTCCTCCCCCTCCGGCCGATCGAGCTCCTCGTCCTCACCGCGCTCGCCGAGGGCGACCTCCACGGCTACGCCATCCGCCAGGCCATCCTCGCCTCGACCGGCGGCGAGATCGAGGTCGAGGCCGGCAACCTCTATCGCCACCTCCGCCGCCTTCGCGCCGAACGCCTCGTGGACGACGCCCCCGCCCCGGACTCCGGCGACGAGCGACGCGAGACCCTCCGCCTCACCCCGCTCGGCCGCCGAGTCCTCGCCGCCGAGGTCGAGCGCCTCGACGAGCTTGTGCGCCGCGCGCGGCGACTCGGCATCGGACGATTCCCCGCACGGGAGGGCGCGTGAACCCCGCACCCTTCCGCGGCGAGCGCGCATTCCGAGTGCTCCTGCGGCTCTATCCCGCCGACTTCCGCCGACACCACGGCGAGCACGTCCTCGCGTTCCTCCGCGAACGACTGCGCGAGGAACGCCACGCCCCCGCGTACGCGCTCGCACTCGTCCGCCTCGGCGCCGAGCTCGCCTGGCACGGCCTCGCCGAACGCTTCCGTCCCCTCCCCTCCCGCGCGACCGAGCCCGCCGCCGAGCTCGTCCCCGCCCACCACCCTGACCCGCCACGCGAGGACGACCCGATGCTCGCCCATCTCGCCCAGGACCTCCGCCACGCCGTGCGCTCACTCCGCCGCGCCCCGGCCTTCACCCTCACCGTCCTCGCGACCCTCGCACTCGGCATCAGCGGCAACGTCGCCGTCTTCTCGATGGTGAACGGCATCCTCCTCCGTCCCCTCCCCTTCGCCGAGCCCGATCGGGTCGTCCAGCTCGCCAACGGCACCTCGGCGGCGACACTCTCCGAACCCGAGATCGTGGACCTGCGCCGCGACGGCGCCTTCTTCTCCTCCGTCGGCACCCACGCCTTCGCCGACGGGAACCTCACCGGCCGCGAGGGGGACGCCGAGCGGCTGCGGATCGCGCGCGTGGACGCCGGCTTCTTCACGACCTTGAGGCCCACCTTCGCCGCCGGCCGCGCCTTCGGTCCCGACGAGGACGCCGCCGGCGCACCCGATGTCATCGTCATCAGCGACGCCCTCTGGGAGCGGCGGTTCGCGCGCGACCCCGCCGTCGTCGGCGGCCGCATCGTGGTGAACGACGTCCCCCGCACCGTCGTCGGCGTCCTCCCGCCCCGCTTCGACTATCCCGCCGCCTCGGTGGACGTCTGGGTCCCGCTCCGCCTCGACGTGGATGCGATGGTTACCCGCAACAACCACTACCTCCGCGCGCTCGCGCGCTTGGCACCCGGCGTCGCGATCGAGCAGGCCGACGTCGCGATGCGCGCCATGCGCGACCGATGGGCGCGCGACTTCCCCACGAGCTATCGCGCCGAGCAGCCGCTGCAGGTGGACGTGCGCCCCATCCGAGACCGCGTCGTCGGCGCCACCCGGCCCCTCCTCCTCGCCCTCTTCGGCGCCGTCGCCTTCGTCCTCCTCATCGCCTGCGTCAACGTCGCCAACCTCCTCCTCGTCCGCGGCGAGGGACGCCGACGCGAGCTCGCCCTCCGCTCCGCACTCGGCGCCTCGCGCCGGCGATTGGCGATGCAGGTCGCGAGCGAGGGCACCCTCCTCGCCCTCGTCGGCACCGCATTGGGCGTCGCCGCCGCGTGGCCCCTCCTCCGGGTCCTCGTCGCCGCCGCGCCCGCGTCGGTCCCGCGCGTCGCCGAGATCCGCCTCGACACCGACGCCCTCCTCTTCGCTGGCGCGATCTGTGCCGCGGCCTCGCTCATCTTCGCCCTCGCCCCGCTCCTGCAGGCGGTCGGCACACGCGAGGCCGAGTCGCTCGGCGCCGGGACCCGCGGCGCCGGCGGATCCCAGGGAAGGCGCGCGCGCCGCGTGCGCACCGCCCTCGTCGCCGTCGAGGTCGCGCTCGCCGTCGTGATGCTCTCCGGGGCCGGCCTCTTCGTCCGCACCATCGTCGGCCTCGCCCGCACCGACCTCGGCTTCGCCACCGCCGACATCCTCACCGCGCGCATCACCCTCCCCCGGGCCTCCTACGACCAGGTGCGCGCCGCCGACTTCGTCTCCACCCTCACCGAGCGCGTCGGCGCCATACCCGGCGTCGCGAGCGCGAGCGCGATGGCGTGGACCCCCATCGTCGCCTCCGGCGGCAACTGGTCCCTCGTGCCCGAGCGGGCGCGCAGCGAGCAGGTCAGCGACTCGCCCGTCGCCGCGCCCCAGCAGGTCACCCCCGGGTTCTTCGAGACCCTCGGGATACCGCTCCTCCATGGCCGCACCTTCACCGCGGCCGACCGCGCCGGCGCCGAGCCCGTCGCTGTGGTGAACGAGGCGATGGCACGCCAGGTCTGGGGCACGTCCGATGCCGTCGGCATGCGCTTCAAGATGCCCGGCGATGCTTTCCCCCTGGTGACCGTCGTCGGCGTCGTCGCGGACACCCGCACCGACGGCCTCACCGAACCCCCGCCGCCGACCATGTACTGGCCGCACCAGCAGACGCGGATGTCAACGTACTTCACCTCGCTCGGCATGACCCTGCTCGTGCAGGTGAGGGACGCGGGCGCGCCGCCGATCGCCGCGATCCGCGCGGCCCTCCGCGAGCTCGACCCGAATGTCCCCCTCTCCGAGGTGCGGATGATGCACGACGTCGTCGAATCCACCATCGCGACCCAGCGCTTCACGACGATGCTCCTCGGCCTCCTGGCCGCGGTCGCACTCACCCTCGCCGCGATCGGGATCTACGGGATCATCGCCTACGGTGTCGCCCAGCGCCGCGTCGAGTTCGGGATCCGGATGGCTCTCGGCGCCGGCTCCGCGCGCGTCGTGCGGCTCGTACTCCGCGAGGGGCTCGCCGTCGCCGCGGTCGGGCTGGTCATGGGCGTCGCGGGGTCGCTGGCGCTCGACCGCACGCTGCGGTCGCTGCTCGAGGGGATCGCGCCGATGGATGTCGGGACGGTTGTCGCGGTGTCGGCGATCCTGCTCGCGGTGGCGCTCGTTGCGGCGGGGCTGCCGGCGCGCGTGGCGTCGAGGGCGGACCCGATGCGGGCGCTTAGGGGGGAGTGAGGGGGGGTGAATCACCCCGGGGATCGATGGGGAGCGCGATACCCCGGGGCCGCCGGTTGATGCCCGCGGATCCTCAGTCTCTCTTCAGGTCCGCACCCGCCTTCAACGTGATCAGTATGACCCCCGCACTCCCCCGCTCCCCATAGACCCGCACCGCCGCCGCCCCCTTCACCACCTCCACCCGCTCGATCGCCGTGCTCGGGATCTCGCGCACCTCGCGCGCCTCGACCTCCTTGCCGTCAACGAACAGGAGCGGGAACCCAGCCTCACCCACCATCGGTCGCGCGCGCTCCACCGCCCGCTCCGCCTCCGGACCCGTCAGTACCGTGCTGTCGCAGGCGCCAGCCACCGCGACGAGTGAGAGTGCGAGCAGTGTGCGCCTCATGCTGACCTCCGTCTGGATCGTGGGAGTCGGATCGCGGTTCCTTTCTGCATACCCCGCCGACCCGCCCGCGCGCCACACATCACGGCGTGGCGCCTCCCGAGGGACCGCCCGGCGTGCCCGGATCATCTCGATCACGACGCAGCACCCGCACCCAGAGCACCACGCCCAGCACCACCACGATCGCGATCGGCAGGTCGAGCCTTAGCGCGCGCATCGGCGCCGTCAGCGAAACGCTTTTCGCGCCCTCCGACACCACGACGACCCGCGACGATGTCGGTGAGCCGGCCTTCACCGCCGCCACCTCCGCCCGCACCCGCGCCTCACGCTCGGCGGCCCCCGCGCGCGACGATCGCTTCTCCACGAAGCAGTAGCCCAGGAGCAGCAACAGCCCCGCCGGCACGACGAGTGGCGGCACGAGCTTGCGGAGTGGAGAGACGCGGATAGTCATCGCTGATGGTGCAAGATACCTCGCCGACGGGGGTCGGCCATCACTCCGACCGTGCGGGGCGTCGCGTCTCAGTGCGCAAGCACTTCCCGGACCTGATGGGCCAACGCGTCCGGTGAGAACGGCTTCTGCAGGAAATTAACTTCCTCGTGGAGGATGCCGTGCCGCACGACGGCGTCGTCGGTGTAGCCGGAGAGATACAGCACCTTCATCTCGGGATGGAGGCTCAGCAACCGCTCGGCGAGCACCCGTCCCCCCATGCCGGGCATCACGACGTCTGTGACGAGCAGGTGAATGGTCTGGTGGTGGTTCGTCGCAACCCGTATGGCCTCCTCGCCGTGACTGGCTTCCAGGACGGTATAGCCGTACCGCTGCAGGGTGAGCCGGGCCAATGTTCGAACAGCGTCCTCGTCCTCGACCAGGAGCAGCGTTTCCGTCCCGCGCGGGGCGGGACCGACCGAGTGCCAGGGCCTGACGGTCGACGCGGCTGCGTCCACGCGCGGGAGGTAGATCTTGAATGAGGTGCCGACGCCCGGCTCGCTGTAGACGTCGATCGACCCGTTGCTTTGCTTGACGATTCCGTGAATCACCGCGAGTCCCAGACCCGTACCTTTGCCTGGTCCCTTGGTGGTGAAGAACGGCTCGAACAGGTGTCGCTTGACCTCCTCGGTCATGCCGACGCCGTTGTCCGTGACCGCCAGCATGACGTACCGACCGGGCCGCACGCCGGCATGGGACTCGGCGTAGTCCTCGCCGAGGGCGACGTTGCTGGTTTCGATGGTGAGCTTGCCGCCCTGCGGCATGGCATCGCGGGCGTTCACCGCCAGGTTCAGCAGCACTTGTTCCATCTGTCCCGGGTCGGCAGTCACGCTTCCAAGTCGAGGGTGCAGCACGACCGCCAAGTCGATGTCCTCACCGATCACGCGACGGAGCATCCGCTCGGTCTCTCGAACAACCTCGTTGAGGTCCAACACCTTCGGGGCCAGCACCTGCTGCCGGCTGAACGCCAGCAATTGCCGCGTCAACGCTGCCGACCGCGCCCCCGCCTTGCTGATCTCCTCCAGCAACTCTCGGTTCGGGTCGTCGGGCGGCGTCGTTTGCAGCAGCATCTCGCTGTATCCATTGATGATGGTCAGCAGGTTGTTGAAGTCGTGCGCCACGCCGCCCGCCAATTGACCGAACGCCTCCATCTTCTGAGCCTGACGGAACTGCTCCTCCAGTTTCCTCTGGTGGCTGACGTCGAGGAAGGTCACCACGGCACCGATGAGCTCCTTGCCCCGCCACATCGGGTACGCGAAGTACTCCGCGTCGAAGCTGGTGCCGTCGATGCGCCAGAACACCTCGCCCTTCACGTGAATCCCCTGCCGAGTCTCGAACGTCCGAGCGATCGGGCATTCTGCCTCGGGGTACGGTCGGCCATCCCGACGGTGGTGGTGGATCAGGGTGTGCATGTTGCGACCTTTCAGCTGCTCGGCGTCCGGGTATCCGAGGAGCCGGGCGCACGTGGGGTTCGCCAGCATGCAGTTGCCGCGGAGGTCGATTCCGTAGATCGCCTCGGCGGTGGAATCGAGCAGCAACTGGACGAGTTCCTCTCGCTCGCTGGCCGTTTCTGTGGCCTGCTTCCGCTCCAGCTCCCCCGCCATCGCCGCGCGCAGGCGCTCGATCCACCAATCGAAACGCCTTCGCTTGAAGTCCGAAACCGACATCGGATCCGGCCGGAGGATCAGTTCCGGCGGCTGGTAGTAGGGATTGGGGCAGACCAGGTCGGTGATGGCCACCATCGGGTGGGTAACGAGCAGGTCATGGAGCAGCGCGGTATCGAACCGCGACCGCAGGTAGTGGCACGCGATCACGGCCCGGTGCGTCTCCAGGAACTCGTTGAGCAGCGCCTCGTACTCGATGAGCCGATCGCCTTCCAGGTTCGCGTCGAGCGCCCACGTCATCTCCCCCTGGAACCGCAAGCCGGCGTACCCGTCGGCAACCGCCGCTGACTCGCACTCCGCCAGGTAGTCGATCATCCCGCGGGCGTCGAACTTCCCCTCGCGCAGGTAGACGTCGTGCTTGGTCAGGACCCTGAGCGCGCCCCTGTCGGATTCGCTGCGAACATCCACCCCCACTTCAGCAAACCGACGGATGAGCTCCTCGAACGGCGAGTCGTTCGCCACATAGATGCAGCGCTCACCGAGCCGCAACCCGTCGGCGATGAATGCCACGGCGCTGGCGGTCTGCTCCACCAGGCTGTCATGGATCGGGCAGAGGTGATCGCCCTGGCGAAGATTCGCCAACTCGTGGCGCAGTGCCGCTGACATGCCCCCCCCTTGGTAGTACCATTTCGGTCACCAAGCAGGTGGGCTCGCAGTGCTTGGTTGCGCAGCACAACCCTGCCGCCGAACGCGCTCCTCGTCAGGCCGGTCCGGCGACTGGCCCCCTCGCGGGCCGATTCTCGGCCTGGGAGCGCAGGCGGCTCACCGTGCCTCCCTGGCGAGACGATCATCGCGCTCGCGCAGCAGCCAGTAGACGATGCCAAGCACGAGCGTCGCTCCAGCCAACGCCGCAACGGTGCTCGCAGCGGTGGCGGTGGAATCGAGGATGACGAACTTGCGGCTCAATGCGATGAGCGCGATCAGCACAACGGTCTTGACCTGGATGATGCTCGAGCGCCGAAGGGCAACGCGAACGATCGAATGCTTGAATTCCAGGGCGATGAGGAGCGTCATGATCATGCCGAAGAGCGCCTGAAAGACGTCATGCTCGAGTGGATCGATCGCCCCGCTGAACAGCATCCGCACGATGCGGATGACCAGCTGGACGAGCGCCAAGGCGATGACCACTGCGATCACAAGGCTCAGAACGATCGCAACCACCTGCTCGAAGCGCTCGTACAGGGACATGATCGGCCAGTGCGCGCGTGTGTCCGCGAGCAACCTTCGTGGCGCGTGGTGTTCGCTTTCCATGTGTCGCTCTGGCCCTTGCCCTGCGCTCTGGTGCGCCGGAGTGAAGCCGAGTGGCGCACCCGCAACAATGCGGTCGCCGGGCGCGGCGCGCCAGCCCCGAGCGAAGCGAGCTTCGGCAGCTTGGGCCTCCCCTGCAGGCGTGATGTTCCCCCGATTCGGTGGACACCGCAACAGTCCGGACGGAGCTTCCGGTTGGGGGTGAACAGTGCGGAAGAGGCATCCGATTGCGGCGACGCTACGGGAGCCCGCGGCTGCATCGCGAGCTACGGGCGGCGAGAGACTTCGCTGTGGACAACTCACGTTACCGTTCACGCAACTCGCCTGACCGCGGCCTCAACTCGCCTGACCGGTCTCCCAACTCGCGTGACCGGTCTCCCAACTCGCGTGACCGCGCTCCCAACTCGCGTGACCGCGCTCCCAACTCGCGTGACCGCGCCCTTCAGTCGCGTGACCGCCGCCGTCACTCGCCGGACCGCTCACTTCACTCGCCGAGCGGCTCCGAGCCATCCCTGCGCGACTTCCGCCGCGCGAGCGCTCTGTCGGCCTACTTGGATAACGGAGTTGACCCCCACATCCATTGAATGTCAGAACGGCGAGACTGCCCGCCAAACTGGCATTGATTGGAATGACCCACATGAAACTCGATGGCCTACTAGAAACCATCGAGCGGGAACAGGGTGTCGGCCTTGGAGCGGTACCCTCGTCCGTCGTCCTCAACTCTGGTGCGAGCCGCTTCCTCATATAGATGCGAGTCGCGCGTCGCAGTGCGCCCGCCGGATTGGTCCCGCGGCGCCCACCCGCCCACGACCGCGTGCGTCGCCCCTTTAAACCCCACTCGGTGGCGCTCATCCTCGCCGTCCCGATCAGCTGCGTGGTGATGGGGGTCCGGATGCTGTCCCAGCGCACGAGCGAATCAGCCACGTCGTCGCCGTCACCGTGAGCGCCAGCAGCGGGCCCCAGATCGGGAGCTCCCCCGGGGCGGCCGCGAGGCCGCGCGCGATCGCGACGGTCGAGTTCACCGTCAGCACGAGCAGGTAGAGCGTGGCCTGCACGCCGGCGACCGCGGCGATGACGTACCCCCACGGACTCCGCCGCCACAGCAGTACGCCACCGGTGACGAGCGCCGGCACCATCAGCGTCAGGTCGAGCGCGGCGACCAGTCGGAAGGCCTCCGTCTCGACCGGCGTCGGGCGACCCGCGAAGGCGTACGCGGCCCAGGTGCCGAGCCACACCACCGAGAGGCCCGCGGCCACGAACACGTAGTACCCACCGAGGAGTGCGGTCGGAGTGCCCGATGGGAAGTCGCGCGCGACCGACGTCGCCGAAGTCCCCACGAGACCGAGGATCAGCGCCCCCGTCGCGACGACGAATGTGAGTGCGTAGAGCGCGAAGAAGACGTTCAGCGCGGCGCCGAGCAGGTAGTACGCGTAGTTGTAGACGGCGTAGCCCAGCACACCGAGCCAGATGAGGCGCGCGCGGGTGGAGCCTCGCGATGCGCTCCTCATCGCGCCGAGCAGGAGCGGCACCGCGACCAGCAGGGTGACGAGGTCGTTGCCGAACCACGCGGCCTTGATCCACGCGACGTCGCGGTACGCGCCGGGCGCGAGCAAACCCAGCAGCGCCTGCGTCGCCATCAGCACCGCCAACGTGATGCTCATCCGGGACTCGACGTTGCCCTGGCGTCCGCGCACCTCGCCGTCAGTCAGCATCGTGGAGGTCTCGGATTCACGGTCAGGCGCGCGTCCGAGGCACTACGGTCGGCTGTTTCCATCACGGATCGCGGCCGTCAGAATTCCGAGATCGATTCGATCGAGCGACCGGGACTTGATCGAGTAGCCGGTCACCTCGGCGTCGCCGATCGTCTTCGCGTACTTGCCGTTGAGGAACCAGAGGCGGCTGCGCCGCGAGGTGTTGGGCGATCTGCTTGTGGACGTCCTGCCCCATCGAGGCATCCCGGATTCGGCTGCCCGAATCTACGGCGACGGGCGTACGATGGAACGACGCCGGCGCCCTCCACGAAGAGCGACCCGGGCTGGCGCGCCTGCGTCCCGAGCACCATCATTTTCGCGCCGCTGCCCGAAAGGATCCTGACCCCGCCCGGCCAGGTCGCAGCACGGGAACGTTAGACCCTGGATGGCGGCCGATCGTCGAACACTCCTCCGGTGTCCCCCCGGCATGTCCTCAGCGCGCCCCCTCCCCACCCTCGGCGCCCTCGGCGCATGCGCCGCGGCCCTGCTCCTCGGCAGCTGCGGGAACGAAGGCCCCACCGCCCCTGAACGAAAGGCCACCAAGCTGCTCATCACGGAGCAACCGAGCAGCGCGGTCGCCGGCAGCGGGGGGATCACACTCTCGGTGCAGATCGTGGACGCCGACGATGTGCCCTTCACGGGGTACGCGCCGGTCATCACCGTGACCCTTGGCACGAATCCCGGCGCCGCCACGCTCACCGGCACGATGTCGGTACTCGCCAACCTCGGCGCGGCGACCTTCGACGGTCTCTCCATCAGCAAGCCGGGGACCGGGTACACCCTGAGCGTCAGTGCCGACGGACTCGTCGGCGCGACGTCGAGTGCATTCAACGTGCTCCCCGCGGCGACCACGCTCGTCTGGCTCACGCAACCCTCCACGACGGTCGCGGGGGCGGTGATCGGGCCGAGCCTGCAACTGCAGTGGCAGGACGGTGACGGCAACATCGCCACGTCGGCGACCGACGAGGTCGTGGTCGCCGTCGTCTCCGCGCCCGCCGGCACATCGCTCGGCGGCACGCTGATCCGCGCTCCCGTCAACGGGGTCGCCACGTTCGACGACCTCACGTTGACCACCGCGGGCAACTACACGCTCCGCGCTCAGCGCGCCGGCGGCAGCACATTCGTCAACAGCGCGGGGTTCCAAGTGACGCCCGCCGCCGCATCGCGACTCGAGTTCGTTGACGGACCCTCCGGACGGGCGATCCACGCGGTGCTCCCCGACCTCACGGTGCGCGTCGTGGACGCCTACGGGAACGACGTCACCGCGGCCACCAACACCGTGGACCTGCTCGCTTCGCCCAACCCGCAGGGCGCCACCGTGAACGGCGGCTCCTCCGTCGCGGCGGTCTCGGGGACCGCGACATTCTCGGGGCTCTCGATCAACGAGCCGGCGAAGGCGCTCACGCTCATCGCGTCAGCGACCGGTCTCGCGCCGGACACCTCCGCGGCGTTCGACATCCTTGGCCCCGCGACCCGCCTGCGTTTCGTGGACCCTGTCGTGACGGCGGTGCGCAACGGCGTACTGCAGCCTCAGCTGAGGGTCGAGGCCCTTGACGTCGTTGACAACATCGCGCTCGGCACCGTCGGCTCGGTGACGGTCGCCATCCAGAACAACTCCGGCGCCGCCACTCTCGGCGGCATCGTCACCCGACCCTTGGGCGATGGCGTCGCGACGTTCGACGACCTCACCCTGAGCGCCGCCGGCGTCGGCTACACGCTGCGAGCGGAACTGGCGGGCCTGACGACCGCGATCTCGAATGCATTCGACGTCCAGCCGTTCGGGACCGCGACGCGGCTGCGGTTCGTGGATCCCCCGCCATCGGCAGAGGTCGCCACCGTCCTCGATCCCGCCGTGCAAGTGGAGGTCCTCGATGCCGAGTTCAATCGCGTGACGACCGCGACGAACGCCGTGTCGCTGGCGTTCGGCACCAACAACACCGGCGCGACGCTCGGGGGCACCGCCACCGTCAGCGCGGCCGGGGGCGTCGCGACCTTCCCGAACCTCACCGTCTCCGCCGCGGGCACCTACACCTTGAATGCGACGTCGGGACCGCTCGCCGCCGCCGTCAGCGGCACCTTCGGCATCGTGAACGCCGGCGCGGCGATGCGACTCATCTTCGCCGGGCAGCCGACGGGTACGGCCGCCGGCGGCACGATCTCCCCGACGATCCAGGTCTGCGCGGTCAACTCGGTCGGGTCGGTCGTAGCCGGATATGGCGGCGGCATCACGCTCAGCATCAAGTCCGGTCCCGCGGACGCGGTCCTCCTCGGTGGTGAGTTCGCGATCGCCAGCGGCGGGTGTGCCACGTTCGGTGACATCCGCATCGAGCGGGCCGGCGACTACCGCCTGCGCGCGAGCGCCAATGCGCTGACCGAGGCCGCGAGCGACGTGTTCACCATCGATCCGCTCACCGTGGCGAGCCACCTGGCGATCGTCCACTCGCCGGCGAACGCGGTGGCGGGCGAGATGATGCAGGACTCGGTGGTGGTGGAGGTGCAGGATCAGTACGGCAATCGCGTGACGACGTCGTCGCTCGAGGCGACGCTGTGCGTCGTGTGGTCCGCGCCGCCCTTCAACGGCTACAGCGTCTCATCCTCGTGCGCCGGTGCGGTGGAGGGGAGCCTCGTGGGGGTGCTGACGCTCAACGCGGTCAATGGGCGTGCAATATTCGCTGGCCTTCGTCCGAGATTCGCGAGCACCGGGACCGACGACCATCCGCTCGGTGAAGTCAACGTCCTCTTCCTGCGGGCCGAGTCGAGCGGAATCGAACCCGGCATGGCCCGCATCACGATCGCACCAAGCGCTCCTGCCCGTCCGTTCCACGGCGCACTGCCGATGTGCGCCCTGTCCGGAAGCTGCTAATCCCTGTTGCCTGAGGTCCAATTGCGAATCGCCCTCTTCCGCCGCCTGGCCGCACTCTCACTCCTCGCTGTCGGTTCGCCTGGCCTCCTCAGAGGTCAGTGTGGGGGCGCCGCCGGATGCAATTTCACCTTCGGGCCTCCCGACAGCGTGCAGGCAGGGGCCGAGTTCACGATCGTGGTCGCGATCGTCGACTCGTTGGGGAACCGCGTCGCGAACTGGACGAAGCCGGTGACCGTCGCCTGGGGCGACAACGCGTGGAGCGCCGTGCTGCTCGGGCAACTGACGAGCATACCCACGCAGGTCTACGGGACCACTCCTGTGAAGTTCGCATCGTACACGATCGCCGTGGACCGTCCGGGCACCGACTTCACCCTGGTCTTCAGCTCCCCCGGTCTAGGCACGTTCACATCCAAGAAGTTCAAGGTCATCGCGCCGGCCGGCGGCGTCCGCACCGTTCCCGCCGAGACTGGCGCGCCGACTGCTCGACCGCCGGATCGCTGATGCCGTTGTCTCCGCGGCGCTTGCGGCGCGGACGCGCTGCTGGCGCGACCGTCGTGCTGGTACTCGTGTGCGCCGTCACTCTCGCCACGTCCTCCTGTTCGAGGGTCGGTACCGAGCCCCTCCCCGCAGTGGACGAGCGCGGACTCCCGGAGGCGCTCTACGACCTCCTGCCTGAGGCGTTGCTCGATTCGATCGAGAGCCTCGGACTGATGATCCACGGCGGACCAAGGCCACCCGACCTCGGTGGCATCTACGAGTCAGCACCTCACGTTCTAACCGAGTCCAACGTCCCCTTCGAGACGGTCCCGCAGGACTGGCCGTTCCCGTTCTCATTCCGCCTGTACGACCAGGACAACTCCGCCCTCGCCATCAAGCAGGATTTCGTGTCCGGGCCCGAGGCCGGCACCGGACTCGGCGGCTTCGTGGTCGGCAATGCTGATCGGTTCACCGTCTTCCTCGAGGAGACTGCGATCCTCGTGACGGATACTGCCGTCTACACCGCGAGCGGGGTCTACGTCCTCTCCGGGAGGATCGCGCACGGTGGCATCCGGGACTACCAGCACGTCGCCATGATCATCGACCACCAGGGCACGCCGCCCGGGATCTGGATCGCCGAGGGGACCGGGAGGCGATTCACTGACGGGACCCGGATCGCGGCGCGGATCGCGAAGATGCCGGTTCCGGCGGCCGTCGTCCGTGGATCGCGCTCGCCGTTCGCCACACGTGCATCATCGGGGCCGTGAACCGGTAGCCCACCCGCGAAGCACGGCGCTGACCGCTCAGCGCAGGTACAGCCCCGCCATCAGGGCCAACTGCGCGGCAAGCGACACGTAGAGCCAGCGCGACTGCGACGCGAACTGCCGCGCGATCAGGGCGTTCTGCTCGGCGAAGCCCCCGGAGACCTTCGCCTCCAGTTCGACGAATCGCTTCTCGATCCTCGCGTCGAACTCCGCGAACCGCTCCCCGACCTTCGCGTCGAAGCGCGCGAAGTTCAGCTCGTTCAGCTCTCGCAGTTCCGAGCGATACTGGGCGTCCACCGCGCTGAACCACTCCTCCAGCTCGTGCGCGACCTGCTCGCCGAGCTGATCGTAGAACTGCTTGGACAACCTGGCGGTCACGGGCATCGCGGCTCCGACGTGAACGAATCGAACGAGTGATCGGGTCCGCAGGATGCAACATAGGCTCGGCGCGCCGGTACCAGGGACCGGACTGAAACTTGCGCGGGACGCGCCGAGTATCGAATCCCATGGCCAGCCTCCTCAAGGACCTCCGCTACGCGATCCGCGGACTCCGGCGCTCCCCGGGGTTCGCCCTCGTCGCCGTCGCCACCCTCGCCCTCGGGATCGGCGTCAACAGCTCCGTCTTCTCCGTCGTCAACGCGATCCTCTTCCGGCCGATCCCCGTCGAGCGACCCGCCGAGCTCGTGGACATCTATGGCCACGCCGCGACCAGCAGCTCGCACGCGACCCTCTCGCACCCGAACCTCGAGTCGTACCGCGAGCGCACGCGCACCCTCTCCGGCCTCATCGGCTTCGCGAACTTCTTCGCGCAGTTCGCCAGCGGGAACGACGCGCGGATCGTCATCGGCGAGCTCGTCACCCAGGACTACTTCCAGCTCCTGGGGGTGACGCCCGCGCGCGGGCGCCCCTTCCTCCCCGAGGAGTTCGCGGCGCCCGGCAGCCATCCCGTCGCGGTAATCAGCGACCGGATGTGGCGCACGACGTTCGCTGCCGCCGAGGACGTCGTCGGCCGGACCTTCCGGATGAACGGCATCACTTACACGATCGTCGGCGTCGGCCCCGAGGGCTTCGGCGGGATGTTCCCCGCCGTCACCGCGCAGATGTGGATCCCCGCGACAATGGCCGAGCAGGTGGAGCCGATGGGGAACCAGCGCAGCACCGCGCCATATGTCGGCGCGACGCGCCTCGACCGCCGCATGCAGCACTGGCTCTGGGCCAAGGGTCGCCTCGCCCCCGGCGCGACCGTCGAGCAGGCGCGGGCCGAGCTCGCGGGGATCGCCGCGCAGCTCGCCGAGGAGTTCCCCGACGCCAACCGCCTCGAGCGCGTCACGATCGTCCCCACCGAGGACGTCCGGATCAACCCCGACATCGACCGCGTCCTCGCCCCCGTCGGGATGGTGCTCCTCATCGCCGTCGCGCTCGTGCTCGTGGTCGCCTGCGCCAACCTCGCCAACCTCCTCCTCGCGCGCGCCTCGAGCCGGCGCAAGGAGATCGCGATCCGGCTCGCGGTCGGCGCGAACCGCGGCCATCTCGTCCGCCAACTGCTCACCGAGAGCCTGCTCCTCGCCATCCTCGGCGGTGTCGTCGCGCTCCCGCTCGCGATGGTCGCGACCGGCGCCGTCGCGAGGGTCCCACTGCCCCTGCCGATCGATCTCGGGCTGGAGCTCAGTCCCGACTGGCGTGTGCTGGCCTTCACCTTCGCCGTCGCGATCCTGACCGGCATCGTGTTCGGCCTCGCGCCCGCGATGCGCGCCACCCGCCCCGACCTCGCCGGCACGCTCCGCGACGCCGCCGGCACCGCCGGGGGGCGCCGTCGCCTCGAACTGCGCAGCGTCCTCGTGGTGCTCCAGGTCGCCGTCTCGCTCGTCCTCGTCGTGAGCGGCGCGCTCCTCGTCCGGAGCCTCGCCGTCGCCGGCCGTGTGGACCTCGGGTTCGACAGCGATCGCGTCGCGCACCTCTCCGTCGCGCTCGAGATGAACGGCTACGACGCCGACCGTGGCGGGCAGTTCCTCGCCCTCGCGCAGCAGCGGCTCGCCGAGCTCCCGGGCGTGGAGGAGGTCGCGCTCACGACGCGCCTGCCGCTCTCCATCAACAACAACGGATTCGGACTCTTCATCCCCGGGCACCAAGCCGCGGCGACCGATCGGCCCTACGCGGTGGACGGCGCGTCCGTGGACGAGCGGTACTTCCGTGCGCTCGACATCGCGCTGGTCGCCGGCCGCGGGATCGAGGCCGCCGACCGTGACGAGTCGCGTCGCGTCGCCGTGATCTCGCGGACGATGGCGGCCCGCTTCTGGCCCGGCGCGCCCGCGCAGGCGATCGGCGGCGTCTTCCGCACGCGCTGGGACGGACCGCCGTACGAGGTCATCGGCGTCGTCGAGGACTACAAGGTGGACACCCCGGGCGAGGCGCCGAAGCCGTATCTCCATCTCCCGATGGGACGCCGCGACACCTTCGGCAACTTCATGGTCCGGACCAGCGCGCCGGCGCGCGACCTCCTGCCGACGCTCGAGCGCGAGCTGCTCGCCCTCGACCCTGCCCTCGTCTTCTTCGATCGCGGCACCCTCCGCGACCTCGCCGATGTGCGGCTCTTCCCGGTCCGCGCCGGCGCCTGGCTCATCGGCGCGTTCGGCCTCCTCGCCCTCGCCGTCGCCGCGATCGGGCTCTACGGCGTGATCGGCTACTCCGTCAGCCGCCGCATCCCCGAGATCGGGGTGCGCAAGGCGCTCGGCGCCGACCCGCGGCGCCTCGTGCTGATGGTCCTGCGCGAGGGGATGACGCTCGTGCTCATCGGCGGCGCACTCGGCGCAGCCCTCTCGGCGGCCGCGGCCCAGGCCCTCTCGAGCGTCCTGTTCGTCGGGAGCCTCGACCTCCTCAGCTTCGGCGCGGCGTTCCTCGTGCTCGCGATCGTCGCGCTCGTGGCGAACGCCCTGCCCGCCGCGCGCGCCGCGCGTGTGGACGCGATGGTGGCGATGCGGCACTATTGAGGGCATGACGCCACGCCGATCGCCCGCATACGCTCACGCCTCCGCAGTCGCGTTCGCCTCCGCGTTCGCCTTCGCGCTCGCCGCCAACCTCGCCGCCTGCTCCAGCCCCGGCGCCCCTGACGGCGACCCCGAGCCGCTCCCCACCGATCCCCCCGTCCTCACCCGCAGCGTCCTCGTCCCCGGCCTCTCCGGTCCGTGGGACATCGCGTTCCATTCCGATGGCACGATGTTCTTCACCGAGAAGTGCGGCGGGCTCTCCGTGCGGCGCACCAACGGGACCGTCGCGCGACTCTTCGGCAGCGGTGGCGCCCTCGCGGCCCCCGACCTCGAATGCGTCGGCCAGAGCGGGATGCACGGCGTCGCGCTCGATCCCGCGTTCGCGACCAACCGCCGCATCTACGTGTTCATGACGTCGGACCTCTCGACGAACCCGCGCGCCAACCGCGTGGTGCGCCTCGAGCTCGACGCGGGGTACACCACCGCGAGCGCCCGCACCGACATCGTCACCGACATCGCGCTCAAGGATGTCGCGAACGCCGTCGGGGGCGCCGGTGCGCACAGCGGCGGCCGCATCCGTTTCGGCCCCGACGGCTTCCTCTACATCACCACCGGCGACAACCACAACGGACCGCTGCCGCAGAGCCCGACCCTCATCGGCGGCAAGGTCCTGCGCGTGACCACGGACGGCGCCGCCGCGCCCGGCAACGCCCCGCCGATGGGGTTCGACCCGCGCATCTATACGTATGGCCACCGCAACGTGCAGGGGATCGCCTTCCGTCCGGGAGGGAGCCAGGTCTTCATCTCCGAGCACGGTCCCAACCACAGTGACGAGGTCACGAGGCTCGAGAACGGCGGCAACGGGGGATGGGATCCCCAGGATCGCGCGGGTCTCACCTGCCCCGATGGATACTGCGGCTACGCCGGCAACCCGACGACGATGCCGATGTCGGATGCGACACGCTTCCCTGGCGTGCTGCCGGCGATCTGGAACAACGGCGGCCAGTCGCAGGGGACCGGCCCCGCGACCTTCCTCAGCGGGACCCAGTGGCGGGCGTGGAACGGGCGACTCGCGGTCGGCGTGATGGGCGCGCAGCGCCTCGTGATCCTCGAGCTCGACGCGTCCGGTTCGGTCGTGAGCGCGACCGACGCGACGCTCCCCGCCGCGCGCTATCGCTCGCTGGTGCAGGGCCCCGACGGCGACCTCTACATCGCGACGGACGGCGGCGAGATCTGGCGCGTGACGCCGAGCATGGCGACCGCGACGCCCTGACGGGGCGTCGCCCACGGGCCCCGCCGATACCGGAGGAGTCCGGCGCGCAGCCGCGCGTTCAGCCGTGAGCCAGTGCGTGTCCGCGAAGGTACTTTCTGTATGCGCTGGCGGGCCGGCGCACCACCGCCCATCCGGAGGACCCGACCATCAGCGATCTCGAATCCGCCCGCGAGTACGCCATCGGCACGCTCGGCGAGCACTTCGCGAATGACGTCCTGACGATGAGCGAGCTCGAGCACCGGCTCGCGCTCGCCGTCCGCGCCGACTCGGTGCAGGAGCTGCAGGGCATCCTCGCCGACCTCCCCGCCGAATCCGAGTCGCGGCTCCGCGTCACCCACGAGAAGCAGGTCGTGCCTCCGCGCAGCGTCCTCGCGGCGGTGATGGGTGGCCACGTCCGCAAGGGGAGCTGGGTCGTCCCGCGTCACCTCAAGGTCGTCGCCATCATGGGCGGCGCCGAACTCGACCTCCGCTCGGCCGTGCTCTCGTCCGGCGTCACCGAGATCGAGGTCTTCGTTCTGATGGGGGGTGTCGAGATCTACGTCCCGCCCGGCGTTCGTGTGGAATCGATGGGAATCGCCGTGATGGGGGGCTTCGAGTCCAGCGCCGGTGACGCCAGCGCCACCGACCCCGACCAGCCGGTCCTCCGCATCTCCGGCTTCGCGGTGATGGGCGGCGTGGATGCGCGGATGAAGCAGGCCAGCGCCAAGACGATGAAGCAGTTCCGGCGCGCGCTCCTCCGCGCGCGCTCCGGGACCCACGCGTTGCGCGGGAGGACGTCCGACCGGTGAATCCCTGACGGAGTCCGCCCCGTACGCCTCGGCGTCCACCCCCGGAGACCCGATGACCGCGCTCCTCGACACCCTCCTGCAGGACATCCGGTACGCCCTCCGCCAGCTCCGCGGCAGCCCCGGGTTCGCCGCCGTCGCGATCCTCTCCCTCGCGATCGGGATCGGCGCCAACCTCACGATCTTCAGCGCCGCGAACGCGCTGCTGCGTCGAGAGGTCAACGCCACCCGGCCCGAGGAACTCGTCCGCGTCTACCGCGGCGAGCACAGCGGCCTGCCGTGGGACTGGTTCCTCTCCGTCGCGCGGAACAGCCGCACCCTGAGCGGCGTGGTCTCCGAGGATGTCTTCGCGCTCGGCGTCGAGGTCGGTGATGCGCGCGAGCGCGTCCGCGCCGCCTCGACCAGCAGCAACTTCTTCAGCGAGCTCGGCGTGGGCGCGGCGCTCGGCGCGCTCTACTCCGGAGAGGCCGGCGCCGAGGTCGGACCCGTCATCGTCCTCAGTCATCGCTATTGGGTCTCGCGTCTCGGCGCCGATCCCGGCGTCGTCGGCCGTGTCCTCCGCCTGAACGGCAACCCCTACACCGTCATCGGCGTCGCACGCGAAGGCTTCACGAGCTCCCAGTACCTGTGGGCCCCGGCGCTGTTCGTCCCGGCGACCGAGCTCCCGCGCCTCCGCGGCGCCAGCCCCGAGGAGATCACGAGCGCGTCAACCTACGTCACCGGGCGCCTCGCCCCCGGCGCCACCCCCGCCCAGGTCGAGGCCGAACTCCGCAGCCTCGCCGCGTCGTTCCCCCGCGCCGACTCGCTCGCGACGCGCGCGGGCGCCTTCAGCGTCGCGCCGGCGCGCGGCATCACCGCCGAGGCGCGGGGGCCGATGACGATCGCCGCCGCCTTCCTCCAGGTGGTCGTCGCCCTCGTCCTCCTCATCGCCTGCGCGAACCTCGGCAATCTCCTCCTCGCCCGCGGCGTCGCGCGACGCCGCGAGTTCGCCGTCCGCACCGCGCTCGGCGTGAGCCGCTCCCGCCTCGTGCGCCAGCTCCTCACCGAGAGCACGCTCCTCGCGGTGCTCGGCGGTGCCGCGGGACTCGCGGTCGCCTTCTATCTCACCGCGGCACTGCCTCGTCTCATCCCGGAGGGGATCGGCTTCGCGCTCGACATCGCGCCCGACGGCGCCGTGCTCGCCTTCGCGACGGTGCTCGCCCTCCTCACCGGGACCCTCTTCGGTGTCGCGCCGGCGCTGCAGGCATCGCGCGCCGACATCCGCACGATGCTCTCCGGCGATGGCGTCGCGTCGCGACGCTCGCGGCTGCGCAGTGCGTTCCTCGGCGGCCAGGTGGCGCTGGCGATGGCCCTGCTCGTCGTCTCCGCACTCTTCATCCGCGGTCTCGAGGCCGCGCGCGCCATTGACCCGGGGTTCGACTCCACGCGCGTGCTCGACCTCGAGGTGGACCTCGGCCTCCGCAACTATGACGTGGCGCGCGGCCGCGTCTTCCAGGAGCAGATCCTCGAACGGATCCGCGCGCTCGCGGACGTGGAGGAGGCCACGATCATCTCGACCCCGCCCCTCGTGCAAGCCAACTCGGGGACCGCCGTGATGCCGGCCACGGCCGCGCCCGATGATCGCTCCGCGATGCGCGGCACGACCTTCACGGAGGTCGCGCCGGGCTACCTCGAGTTCGCGCGCATCCCGCTCGTGGCCGGTCGCGCCCTCGAGACCCGGGATGCCGATGGTGCGCCCGCGGTCGCGGTGGTGAACGAGAGCTTCGCCCGCATGCTCTTCGACGGCACCGACGTCGCCGGCCGGAGCTTCCGCATCGCCGGCAGCGACGCGCTCACGACGATCGTCGGGGTCGTCCGCGACACGAAGTACAAGAGCCTCAACGACCGGGACGAGCCGTTCATGTACCTGCCGATCGGGCAACGGTATGACGGCGCCTTCTCGCTCCAGGTGCGCGTGCGGCAGGACACGCCGGCCGCGCGCGAGGCGATCCGCGCCGCCGTGCTGGAACTCGACGGCGCGCTCCCGCTCGGCGCGGTGCGCGCGGCGACCGAGCGGATGGCCGTGAGCCTGCTCCCCGCGCGGCTCGGCGCCGCGCTCGTCGGCACCTTCGGCACCCTCGCGCTCCTCCTCGCGGCCGTCGGGGTGTACGGCGTCACGGCGTATCTCGTCGGACGCCGCACCGTCGAGATCGGCGTCCGCGTCGCCCTCGGCGCCACCGGCCCGAGCGTCCTGAGGTTGCTGATGGGCGAGACGCTCCGCGTCGTCGGCATCGGCGCGGCGGTCGGCGTCGCGATCGGCGTGGGCATCGGCTCTGCCGCGTCCAGCCAACTCCACGGGGTCGGCGCCCTCGATCCGATCGCGTTGACGTCGGCCTTCGCGACGCTCGTCGCCGTCGCCGCCCTCGGGACCTGGTGGCCGTCGCGGCGCGCGCTGCGCGGCGACCCGATGAGCGCGTTGCGGGCGGAGTAGGCGGGCGGGGCGCGCGCGCCTACTTCCGCTTCAACGTCACCCGCGCGAACGCCGAGCGACGCCCATCCCGTCCCACGTTGTCGATCGCCCACGACCAGCTGTCACTCGCTCGGTCGTACGAGAACGTGTTGTCGATCCCGCTCCCGTCGGCGGACCTCCAGGTGAAGGGGATCCGGTCGCCGTCCGGCGTGCCGTGACCGACGCCTTCCGCCGCGAAGTTCGTCGTGCCGGTGTTGTCGAGCCACATCACCACGAACTCGGCGTTCGCGGCGTCCCAGGCGATGTGGATCCACGCTTCGTACACGGCCTCGCCCGCGGCATCCCGCTCGCGCGAGACCTCGTGGATCCGCACGTACTGGCGCTTGAGGATCCGGTCCACGGTGACGTCGTGCGTCACCGCCTCCCGGCCGATGGTGCCCGTCATCACCCAGTCGCCGGTCATCCGCTGCATGAGCGAATCGGCGCGCGGCGGCACGGCGACCTGCGCTCCGGCGACGCATGGCGCGAGCGACGTCAGCGCGAGCGCCACGACGAGGGAGGGGACTGTCCCAGTCACCGCGCTGCGATCGTCCGGCCGCTGAACATCCCGAGCTTGAGGTGCGGCGGCTTGTCCGAACCGTCCTGGAAATTGCACCAGAGCATGTACGTGCGGCCCGGGAGCAGGTCCACCGCGAGCGCGCCAGCGGTCGTCTGGCCCGGTTCGGCGATGAGGATGCCGACGATCCCATCCATCAGGGTCATCGGATCGGATCCGCTGTCCTCAGCGGCGAGCACCTGCGCGATCGACACACCTTCCTTCAGGAGCGACATCCCCATCTCGTGCGGTACCGTACCGGCATTCCGGAACCGCAGGGTCGCGGGACCGGCGGCGAGGGTGTCGGGGAGCCGGAACGTGTAGTCGAGTCCGTCAACGGTCAGCTCCGGCGACGGTTCGGGTGCCGCGTCCGGTGCACACGCCGCCGTGACGCCCGAGAACAGCGTGATCACCGCGACAAGGCGCACCGTCACGGCGCAGGTGCGTGAAGCCGACATCGTCGCTCCGGATCCTGAGAGATCCAATCATGCAGCGGCGGCCGCGCCGGCGCGAGTCTCGCTCGATGCGCGCGCCCCTACTCCCCCCGCAACGCCCGCAACGGCTCCACCCGCGTCGCCAGCGTCGCCGGCCACCACGACGACGCCGCCGCGACCGTCAGCATCAGCGTCGCCACACCGAGGATCGTCAGCGGATCCCGCGCCGGCACGCCGTAGAGCACGCCACGCAACGTGCTCGAGACCAGCAGGAAGAGCGCCAGCCCGCCCGCCGTGCCGATCGCCGCGAGCCGCAGCCCTTCGCGCAGCATCATCCGCCGCAACTGGCCCGGCCAGGCCCCGAGCGCGAGCCGGATCCCCAGCTCCCGTTCCTTGAGTCGCACCACCTGCGCCAGCAGCCCGAACAGCCCCACCGCCGTCAGCACGATCGCGACGAACGAGAACGAGAGCAGCAGGACGAGCGCGAATCGCCGCGGTGTCGCGGCCACGCGCTGGATCTCCTCGAGGAGCACCGTCTCGTTGAGCGCCGCGACCGGGATCAGCTCGCGCACCGCCCGCTGCACGCTCGCCATCGCCGCGGCGGCGTCACCACGATGCCGCGTGACGAAGTAGAGCGATCCGGTCGGCAGCTGCGCGAACGGCACGTACACGCTCGCGTCGGCCGGCGCGTCCATCGCCGTGTAGCGCGCGTCGGCCACCACGCCGACGACGCGGGCACGCGCCGGCGGCACCCCCGGCGCGACGAGCTCGATGTACGCGTCGAGCGGCGACTCCTCGCCGAACACCCGCCGCGCCGCGCTCCGGCTGACCACCGCCACCGGCTCGGATGTCGGGCCATCCTGCGTCGCGAACAGGCGGCCCGCCACCAGTCCGATCGCGAGCGCGTCGAAGTATCCCGGCGACACCGTGAGTCCGTGCAGGGTCACGCTCTCCGCCGCGCCGGGCCGGCGCACCTCCGCCTCCGTGCCCCCGATGTCCGGCGCGAGCGGCAGCTCCGTCGCGACCGCCGCCGCCTCCACGCCGGGGAGCTGCGAGAGTCGCTCGACGAGCGCGCGGCCGAAAGCCTCCTGCGACGCGGGCGTCCGGAACGATCCCCACACGTGGTTCTCGATCCCGAGCACCCCCGCCGCCGAGTAGCCCTGGTCGGTGGCGGTCAGCGCGATCCAACTGCGGAGCAGCAGTCCGCCCGACGCGAGGAGCAGCACCGCGAGCGCGACCTGCGTCGTCACCAGCGCGGTGCGGAACCGCCGGCCGCGCACGCCGCCGGCCCCGTCAGCCGCGTGCTTGAGCGCCGAGTGCAGGTCCGAGGCGCCGGCCACGCGCGCCGACGAGAGCCCGGCGATCGCCGCCAGCAACAGCGAGAGCAGGACCGCGGCGACCGCGAGTCGCGGATCGGGCCGCAGCTCGAGCAGCCGCGGGATCGTCGCCGGCGCCCATTCGCGGAAGAGCCGCAGGCCGACGGCGCCGAGCGCGAGTCCGAGCGCGCCGGCCGCCATCGCGAGCAGGAGCGCCTCGCTCACCAGCTGTCGCGTGATCCGCTGCCGCCCCGCCCCGACGCTCGCCCGCACGGCGAGCTCCCGCTGGCGACCCATCGTGTCGGCGATCACGAGGCTCGACGCGTTCGCTGCCGCCATCACGAGCAGCAGCAGCGCCGCGAGGGCGAGCAATGCGAGCCGCCCGCGCACGGGCCCGAGGATCGCGTCGGCGAGCGGGATCGCCTGGATCGACCGCGCCGTGGCCGACGCCGGTGCGCGCGCGTCGCTGCGCGTCGCCAGCGCCGCCAGTTCGCTCCGCGCCGCCTCGAGCGACGTCCCCGGGGCGAGGCGGGCGTACGCGCTCCAGTAGTCGGCGGTCCGGTTCTCGCGACCTCCGCCGGTGACGCGGATCGGCAGGTAGAGCTGGCGCCCTTCCTCGTACGGGAAGTCCGGCGGGAGCACCGCCGCGATCCGGTGCGGCACGTCGTCGAGCCGCTCGTAGCGACCGATCGCCGCGAGGTCCCCGCCGAGCTCGCGCTGCCAGAACTCATGACTCACGACGACCCACGGCGGCTCCCCCGCCGCGAACGCCGGGCGCCCCGGAAGCGCGCCCGCCACCGGCGCCGCGCGCAGCACGTCGAAGAACCCCTCGGTGACGAGCCAGCTGCCGACCGAGATCCTCTCGCCATCCCGCTCGATGTCGTGACTGTAGGGCTGCGCCACCGAGAGCGCCGCGAGGCTCCGCGTCTCCTCGGCCAGGTCCATCGCCGTGCCGGGGGCGAGTCCCGTGCGGGTCGCGGCGTCCCCGGCCGGGCTCCGCCAGAGCGTGAGGATCCGGTCCGGCTCGTGCAGCGGCAGGGGCCGGAGCAGGATGGCGTCGGCGGCGCCGACGAAGGTGAGCGCCGTGCCGATCCCCAGCGCGAGCGTGAGGATCGTGGTGAGCGCCAGCACCGGACGGCGGCGCACGCGCCGCAGCGCGAACCGGAGGTCGGCGACGAACTCCAACAGGGCGGTCCGCATGCGATGCCTCACGACCGAACGGTGATCGAGCCGGTAGAGGGAGCGGCGGAGCCCGTCGAGGTCGCCGATCCGCGCCCGCGCCTCGGCGCGCGCCTCCGCGGGCGAGAACCCCTCGCGCTCGAGTCGCGCCGCCGCCTCGGCGACGTGGAACTCGAGCTCGTC
Organism: uncultured Gemmatimonas sp.; assembly: GCA_964650715.1. Classification (GTDB taxonomy): domain Bacteria; phylum Gemmatimonadota; class Gemmatimonadetes; order Gemmatimonadales; family Gemmatimonadaceae; genus Pseudogemmatithrix. The sequence continues at coordinate 24,627 of CAZYUL010000014.1, forward strand.
GGCGATGTCGCGGCGGATCTCCTCCGCGCGCGGGAAGGGGAATCGGAAGCGGACCACGGCGTCGCCTCAGGCGCCGTCGAGCACCGTCGTGATCGCCGCGGCGTAGCGGCGCCACTCCTTCGCCTCGCGGCGCAGGAGCTCGCGTCCCTGCGCAGTCAGGTGGTAGAACTTCGCGCGGCGTCCGTTGTCCGAGGTCCCCCACTCCGAGCCGAGCGCCCCGCGGTGCTCGAGCCGGTGCAGCGCCTGGTAGAGAGCGCCTTCCTCGATGCGCAACGCGCCTTCGGAGCGGTCCTCGATCCGGCGCGCGATGCCGTAGCCGTGCTCGGGCCGCCACGCCGCGGACTTGAGGACGAGGAGGTCGAGGGTCCCCGGCAGGAGCGGCAGTGCGTGCGGCGGCATCGGTGGTCTCCCCTGAGTTGCTTTCCCGTAGTAGCTGAGGGGAAGATGGCGGTACGAGGCGGGACACGTCAAGGCGCGGGCGGAGCAACCTCTTGGCCGGTCGGCATGCCGCCGCCTTCAGGCGGCAACGGACCCATCCGGGCGGCCTCCTGAGGCCATCGCCGCTTGTCGCGTCGGGACCATGCCACATCCCGAGCCTGTGATGTGTATCACATGAGGTGGGGACAGTGTTGCGTTTCACACGCTCTTGTGCCCGATTAATGCAGTGGGGTTTGCCTTGAGGGAGTGCCGGCCCCAGGGGGGAGCCATCGACCGCCCGCCGGCGGAAACCCATGAACGGAGTGTGCCCGTGCCGCACCGCCACCTGACTCGGCGCCCCTGCGTGCTGATCGTGGACGACAGTGCGCCCAACCGGGAGCTCCTGCGGTCGATCCTCGAGAACGACTACACGATCATCGAGGCGGCCGACGGCCATGAGGCGATCGCCGCCGCCGCGCGCGCCGACGTCGACCTCGTCCTCCTCGACGTCATGATGCCCGGGCTCACCGGCTACGACGTCAGCCGAGCCCTGCGCGAGTCCCGGCCGAACGAGTTCCTCCCGATCCTCCTCCTCACCTCGCTCACCGAGTCGGCGGAGCGGATCGCTGGGTTCGATGCGGGGGCCGACGACTTCATCAGCAAGCCGATCAACACGCAGGAGCTGCGAGTCCGGGTGCGCGCGTTCCTCCGGACACGACGGCTCCACCTCGAGCACCAGGTCTTGCTGCACGACCTCAATCACTTGCACGCCCTCAAGGACGACCTGACCGCGCTCCTCGTGCACGACCTGCGGAACCCCCTCTCCGGGCTCGTCGCGAACCTCGGGCTCCTGCAGCTCGAGCCCCTCGGCGCGGAGGCGGCCGACGCCCTCGCGGGCGCCCACGCGGCAGCCGATCGCCTCCGCGCGATGATCGACGACCTCCTCCAGGTGCGACTCCTCGAGGATGGCGCGCAGGTGGCCCAGCGGGCCCCCGTCGAGCTCACCGCGATCGCGCATGCGGTCGTCGCGGCGAGCGAGGCGGCCGCCAGCGCACGCGACCTCATGATCGCGGTCGACGCCCCAGCGGAGGTGGAGATCCTGGGCGACGAGACCTTGTTCCGGCGCGCGCTCGAGAACCTCATCGCGAACGCGATCCGGCACGCGACGGCGGGGACCCGGGTGGTCATCGGGATCCGCGCGGAATCCGCGACCGTGCGCGTGAGCGTACAGGACGAGGGACCGGGCATCCCGCAGGCGCAGCGCCCCCTGCTCTTCACCAAGTACGGCAGCGGCGAGCTGCGCCGAGGGGGCCAGCGCAGCGGCCACGGACTCGGCCTGTACCTCGTGAGCCTCGTGATGCGGGAACACGACGGGCACGTCGCCGTCGACGACTCCTTCACGGGGGGGACGCGCGTGGTGATGACCTTGCCGCGCGCCTCACGCGCGGTGGATGCAGTCGCGTGACCGGCACGCCCCTGAAGGTCCTGCTCGTCGACGATGACCTCGGGGTCTCGAAGGCCTTCGACCGCGTGCTCGCGCGCGGCGGTTTCGAGCCGACCACCGTGGACAGCGTCCGACGCGCCCGCGCCTGCCTCGCCGCCGACTCATTCGATGTCGTCGTCTCGGACATCCACATGCCGGGCGAGGACGGACTCGTGCTGCTCGCCGAGGTGCGGGAGCGCGACCCCGACCTCCCCGTGATCCTCATGACCGCCGTGCCACAGCTCGAGTCGGCGATGCTGGCGCTCAACCTCGGGGCCTACCGCTACCTGACGAAGCCCGTGGATCCGACCGAGCTCGAGCGCACGGTGCGGCGCGCCGGGCTCGTCCGGTCCTTCGCCCGCCTAAGGCGACGCGCGCTCGAGGCCGTCGGCGCCGAGGACGCCTCGCGCCTCGACCTCGATCAGCAGCTCGACCGGAGCATCGACGCGCTCTGGATGGCCTTCCAGCCGATCGTCGGCGGGCGGGGGCAGGCGCTCTTCGGCTATGAGGCCCTCGTCCGCACCGACAGTGAGGCACTGTCACGTCCCGACCAGCTGATCGCGGCCGCGACCCGTCTCGACCGCACCAACGAGCTCGGCCGCACGGTGCGGCGACTCGTGGCCGAGCGCGTCGCGATGACGCCCGAGCCGACGCTCTTCTTCATCAACCTCCTTCCGGCCGACCTCCTCGATCCCGAGCTGACCGATCGCGACTCGCCGCTCACCCGGTTCGCCCGTCGCGTGATGCTCGAGATCACCGAGCGCGCCACCCTCTCCTCGATCCCCAACTTCGTCTCGCACGTGCGGAACCTCCGCGAGTTGGGGTTCCGGCTCGCGGTCGACGACTTGGGTGCCGGCTACTCCGGACTCGCCTCCCTCACCCAACTGGAGCCCGACATGGTCAAGCTGGACCTGTCGCTGGTTCGCGGCATCCACCAGAGCTCGGCACGACAGGCCGTGGTGCGATCGATGGTGGACCTGTGCGGGGCGATGTCGGTCAGCATGATCGCCGAGGGCATCGAGGAGCCGGCCGAGTCAGAGACGCTCTGGTCGCTCGGCGTCCAGCTCCTGCAGGGCTACCACTTCGGCCGCCCGGCGCGCGTGCCCGAATGGACCCCGCGGGCGTGACGGCGATGGACGCCGCCGGCGTGCGGGCGCTCCTCGAGGCGATGCCCTGCGCGGTGCTGGTGCTCGATCCCGAGCTGACGATCATCGCCGTCACCGACGCGTACCTCGCGGCGACGATGCGCACCCGCGCCTCCCTTGTCGGCCACAGCATCCTCACCGCCTTCCCCGAAGACCCGGAGGACCCCGAGGGCCACGCCCGCCGAAACCTGCGCGCGTCCCTCGAGCGGGTGCAGCGGACGCGACGGCCGGACGTGATGGCGCTCCAGCGCTACAACATCGCCCGGAGCACGGAACTCGGGGGCGGATACGAGGAACGCTTCTGGAGCGCGACCCACGTGCCGGCGCTCGACGCGGAGGGTCGCCTTCGCTGGATCTTCCACCGCGCCGAGGACGTGACCGAGTACGTCCGGATGAACCCGGACGGCACACTGCCGACCGGCGCCGGGGCCGCCCTCGAGGACCGCGACCTCCAGGCCGCTGAGGTCGTCTCGCGCACGCGAGAGGTCGCGGCCACCAACCGCGAACTGAAGGAGACTGAGCGCCACCTCCTCGCCGCGAAGGAGATGGCCGAGCGCGCGAACCGCACGAAATCCGAGTTCCTCGCGCGCATGAGTCACGAGCTCCGCACTCCGCTCAACTCCATCATCGGGTTCTCGGAAGTCCTCCAGGAGGGGACCGCCGGTCCCCTCACGCCGCGGCAGGAGCGCTACGTCGGCAACGTCCTCGCCGGCGGACGTCAGTTGCTGGAGCTCATCAACGACATCCTGGACCTCTCCAAGGTCGAGGCGGGCCGCATGGAGCTGAGACGCGAGATCTTCGCGATCAACGGAGCCGTCGAGGAAGTGTGCGCCTCGCTCGCCGAGGTCGCCGAGCGCAAGGCGCTGCGCCTCGCGGTCGACCGTGGCACCGCGGTGCCGGACATGGATGGCGACCGCGGCAAGGTCAAGCAGATCCTCCTGAACCTCGTGAGCAACGCCGTGAAGTTCTCCCCCGACCCCGGCGTGATCACGGTGTCCACGGTCTTCCGGCGTGGCAGCGTCGGCGGCGGCTGGATCGAGTGCGCCGTCGCGGACAGCGGCATCGGCATCGATCCGCGCGACCAGGCCCGCATCTTCGACGAGTTCGCTCAGGTCGACTCGCCGCATGCCCGCTCCCAGACCGGCACCGGGCTCGGCCTCGCCCTCGCGCGCCGACTCGCCCAGCTCCACGGCGGCTCCATCACCGTCGAGAGCGAGCCCGGCGTCGGCAGCACCTTCCGGCTGCACCTGCCGGTCGCACCCCTGCCCGTCACCGGGACCCCGGTCGCGCCCGTGGACTCCGACCGGCCGGTGGCCGACGATGCGCCGCTGGTGCTCATCGTCGAGGACGACGTCTGGGCCGGAGAACTCCTCGGGCACTACTTCACCGACGCGGGGTTCCGTGTCGTGCACGCCGGGACGGGAGAACTCGCCCTCCAGCTCGCCCCCTCGCTCCGTCCGGCGCTCATCACGCTCGACATCCTCCTTCCGGGACGGCACGGCCACGACGTCCTCGCAACCCTCAAGGCGATGCCCGAGACGCGGGACGTGCCGATCATCGTGGTCTCGGTGACTGAGAACGAGCGCGTGGGGCGGGAGCTTGGTGCCGCCGCCTGGGTCGTCAAGCCGTTCAACCGGGACGAGGTGATCGAAGCCGCCCGCCGCGCCCTCGCGGCGCGCCGATGAGCGTCGTGCGCGCGCTCGTCGTCGAGGACGACCCGCTGAGCGCGGAACTCGTCACCGACCTCCTCGAGGCGGCTGGATGGCTCGTGCGGCTCGCCGTCTCCGGCGAGGCGGCGGTCGCGGTCGCCCGCGAAGAGCCTGCCGACGTCGTACTCCTCGACATCGGGCTTCCGGGGATGGACGGGCATGCGACGATGCGGGCACTGCGGGCGATGCCGGCGACGGCGGGAGCAACGATCATCGCCGTCACGGCGCAGGCGATGCGCGGCGACGCCGAGCGGGCGATCGCCGAGGGCTTCGACGGCTACGTCACGAAGCCCGTCGACACGAAGCGCCTCGTGCAGGCGATCGAGGCGATCCGGATGCACAAGGGATGACCGCCGACTACCGCCGCTTCTTCGAAGAGGGCGAGAACGCCGTCCTCGTCCTCGACCCGTCGTTCCGCATCATCGCGGTGACGAACCGCTACCTCGCGGCCACGATGCGCAGCCGCGAGTCACTCGTCGGCCTGGACATCTTCGAGGCCTTCCCCGACGACCCCGACGACCCGACCGCCGACGCGACGCGGAACCTCCGCGCCTCGCTCGAGCGGGCCCGCGCCACAGGAGTCGCCGATGCGATGACCATCCAGCGGTACAACATCGAACGACCCACAGCCGAGGGCGGCGGCTTCGAGGAACGGTTCTGGAGCCCGATCAACACGCCGGTCTGCGATCCCGGCGGCGCCGTCCTCTGCATCCTCCACCAGGTCACCGACGTCACCGAGTATGTCCGCCTCCAGCGCTCACAGGAGGCGGAGTCCGAGGCGACGCTCGCGCTACGCACCCGCGCCGAGCGCATGGAGTCCGAGGTGGTCGCCCGCGCGCGGCAGGCCGCCGAGGCCGGACGACAGCTCAAGGAGAGCGCACAGCTGCTCCGCACCGCGAAGGAGACCGCGGAGCACGCGAACCAGGCGAAGTCCGAGTTCCTCGCCAAGATGAGCCACGAGCTGCGGACGCCGCTCAACTCGATCATCGGCTTCTCCGAACTCCTCCTCGAGGGCACCGGCGGGGCCCTCGCGGGCAAGCAGGCGCGCTACGTCGAGAACGTGCTCTCCAGCGGTCGGCATCTCCTTGAGCTCATCAACGACATCCTTGACCTCTCGAAGGTCGAGGCCGGACGGCTCGACCTCAATCGGTCCACCTTCGACGTCGGCCTCGCCCTCGAGGAGGTCCGGACGACGATGTCGGCCATCGCCGCGCCGCGAGGGCTCCGCCTCCGGCTCGAGCACGAGGCCGGTCTCCCGCCGATCGACGCCGACCGCTCCCGCTTCGACCAGATCCTCTTCAACCTCGTGGGGAACGCGATCAAGTTCTCGCACGAGGGCGGCGAGATCCGGATCACCACGCGCCGCGTCACCGGGAACGGCGACGGCGCGGATGACTGGACCGAGGTCGCGGTGGCCGACGACGGGATCGGGATCGCCGAGCAGGATCTCGAACGGATCTTCGAGGAGTTCTACCAGGTGGACTCGACACACGGCCGGCGGCAGCAGGGAACGGGACTCGGACTGCCCCTCGCGCGGCGGCTCGCCGAACTCCACGGAGGTTCCCTCGCCGTCGAGAGCAGCCCGGGCGTGGGAAGTGTCTTCCGGGTCCGCCTGCCCGTCGCCGCCCGTTCCGCGACACCCCCCCGTGGCGTCGCACACTCGGCCATTCCGGAAGGGCCGGAGGACGGCAAGCTCATCCTCATCGTCGAGGATGATCGCACCGCCGGGGAGTTGCTCGCGCACTACTTCGTGAGCGCCGGCTTTCGCGTCGCGCACACCGAAAGCGGCGAGGCCGCACTGCAACTCGTGCCGATGCTCCGGCCGGCGCTGATCACGCTCGACATGTTCCTCCCCGGCCGCCACGGATTCGAGATCCTCGCGATGCTTCGCAGCCGCCCGGAGACGAGGAACGTCCCCGTCGTGGTCGTCTCGGTGACGGAGGATCGTGACATCGGGACGCAGCTCGGCGCGACGGATTGGGTGGTGAAGCCCGCGCGGCGTGAGGTGGTGCTCGAGGCGGTGCGGAAGGCGCTCGGCGGCGGGTGACGCGAGCCGACGGTCGGGCGACGATCTCGGCCGCGCGCGCCGCGGGCTCGACCCACCTCGTGACCGCGCGCACCATGATCCGATCCGTCTGCGCGTCGGTGCCGACGGTGAAGAGGTGCGAACCGACATCGACGAAGCCGGCCTTGCGATAGAACGCGATCGCGCGTGGGTGGCGCTCCCAGACTCCGAGCCAGAGGGTGGCGCCGAGCGATCGCGCCGTCGCAACCACACGCGCCGTGAGCTGTTGCGCGACCCCCTGGTCGTGCCACGTCCGTGCGACATAGAAACGCTGGATCTCGAGTGGCGCCGCTCCCGCGACGAACGCGAGCAGCGTCACGATCGTGGGGTCGCCGAGTCCACGCCCCTGCTGCTCGGGTCCATAGGAGCGCGCGAGATGGAGCGCGAGGTCATCCGGGCGGTTGTCGGCGCCGAAGGCGTCGGCGAAGATCTCCGCGGCGATCGGGGCGAGCGCCGCCGCATCCGCAGGCGTGCCGATCGGATGGCGGTGGTCGCGGTGTCGGTCATCGTGCGCGCCAACTCATGGAGTGAAGGCGAGCGCTGCGCGATCGTGCCGATTCACGTCCCTAGCCCCCGAACTGCCGGAAGTGATGGTCCAGGTGCTTCGCCTGCAGCCGGCTGTACTGCTTGCCGCTGGTGAACCCGAAGATCGGGTCCGCGGGCCACGCGCCATCCACCGGACGGTTCGTGAAGCGCTCGATGAGCGCGAGGCACCTCGCGCGCTCCTGCTCGAAGTCGTGCTCCGACGTCGCCACCGCCTGCTTGTGCGTCGGCGCCCCCTTCGGCCACGGCATGTAGAGGAGGAAGAACCGAACGATCGGCAGCGGCATCGGCATCTTCTGCGGCGCCGGCACCTCGTCACCGAGGTTGAAGGCGAGGAACTGGTTCACGTGCCAGAGCATCTGCGAGGCGCTCATCGCGCCCCACTGGCGCGGCGAGTCGGCGCGCAACGCCTTCAGTCGCGACTCGAACCGGCGCTTGACCTGCGGATCGTGGAGGAGGGGCATGGGCTCGAATGTACGCCGTCCGATCCCTCCGGGACACATCAGGCCCGGCCGGCGCCATCCCCCCGCCAGAGTTCCCTCACGACGAGCACCGCCGCGAACGCCGCGGTGACCGCCAGCGTGAACATCACCACGAGGTACGCCAGGCCACCCTCGCCCGTGGCGATCGTCGCGATCCGCGTCCCCTTCAGGTGCAGCGACGGCATCGCCGCCGCGAGCAGCGAGAAGAGCAACAGCACCAACTTGCCCGCCTTCGTCTCGCGGAGGACCGTCGCCGACAGCAACCAGGCGAGGCAGATCGCCACCCCGCCGTAACTCTGCAACCCGACTCGGTCTATCCCGAGCGCGACGTCCTGCGCCCAGTGCACGATGAAGAGGGACACCCCGAGCACCGAGGCGCCGGTCAGCCACGCGCGTTCGCTCATCAAGCGCCCCGTCCCTTGCGTGAAACTTCTCGTCGGCATTACCGTCATATGGGTAACCCATACGACGACGCCCTGTCAATGCCGGCACCGAAAGACCCACCGAAGCAGGAAGTCCCGCAGGGCACCCTCGCCCTGATGATCCTCAAGACCCTCGACGTCCTCGGGCCGCTCCACGGCTACGGGGTCGCGCGGCGCATCGAGGAGACGAGTCGCAACCGCATCGCCCTCAACTACGGCACCCTCTACCCCGCCCTCCTCCGGCTCGAGCAGGAAGGGTTCATCGCCGCCGAGTGGGGGGTCTCCGACAACAACAGGAAGGCGAAGTTCTACTCCCTCACTTCCGCCGGCCGGAAGCGACTCGCGCGCGAGGCGAAGGAGTGGAACGCCACCGCCGACCTGATCGCGGCCTTCCTCGCGCCGCGACCGGAGGCCCAATGACTTCGACCCCCACGCAGGGGCGGGAGCGCGCATGAGCTTCCTTCGCATGGCGTTCGCCCGCCTCCGCGGACTCTTCGCGGACCGCGCCGACGACGACGACCTCCGCGCCGAGCTCGAGGCCCACCTCGAGATGGAGACCGAGGAGAACATCCGCCGCGGCATGGCACCCGACGAGGCGCGCCGACAGGCGCGCATCGCGAGCGGCGGCCTGACGCAGGCGGCCGAATCGGTGCGCGAACAGCGGGGCATCCCCTTCATCGAGGGGATCGCGATGGATCTCCGCTACGCGGCGCGCGCCCTGCGACACAGCCCCGCCTTCACCATCGTCGTCGTCCTCACCCTCGCCCTCGGGATCGGCGCGAACACGGCGATCTTCACGGTCGTCCGCGGCGTGCTCCTCAAGCCCCTTCCCCACCGCGACGGCGAGCGACTCGTCTACCTCCGCCACTCCATGGACGGACCGGGCGGCGCGAGCATCGCCTTCTCCGTCCCCGAGGTGCGCGACCTCCGCGAAGGCGTCCGCTCACTCGGCGGCATCGCCGAGTTCTCGGCCTGGACCCTCCGCCTCGAACGGCCGACCGGCACCGAGCGGATCAACACCGGACTCGTCACCGGCAACTACTTCGAGGTGATGGGCCTCGCCCCGGTGCTCGGCCGCGTCACCGAACCGGGCGACGACGGACCCGGCGCTCCGCCTGTCATGGTCCTGACGCACGACGGGTGGGTGAACCGTTTCGCGGGCGACACCGGGATCATCGGCCGCCGAGTGCGCGTGGATGGCAAGTCGGCGACGGTGATCGGCGTGCTGCAGCCGGCGCCCTTCCACCCGCGGCCGATAGACGCGCTCCTCAACATGTCGGTCAGCGAGCACCACGTGAGCGCCTCCATGGTCGAGGGGCGCACCCACCGTATGACCGACGTCGTCGCCCGGCTCGCCCCCGGTGCGACGATCGAGCAGGCGCGCGCCGAGGTCACCGCAGTCCTCGAGCGCGCGCAGGCGCAGTTCCGCGACGCCTACGACCCCAACGCCAACCATCGCGTCGCCGTCCTCCCGTTCCATGAGGTGCTCGGCGAGCGCGCCCGCACCACCCTTTGGCTCCTCATGGCCGCCGCGGCATTCGTCCTCCTGATCTCGGCGGCGAATGTCGCGAACCTCACGCTCATGCGCGGCGTGCGGCGCGAGCACGAGCTCGTCATCCGTGCCGCGCTCGGCGCCGGCGCGGCGCGCCTCCGTCGGCTCCTCCTCGTGGAGAATCTCCTCCTCACCCTCGCCGGCGCCGCGATCGGTTCACTACTCGCGGTCGGCGGCGTGCGACTGCTCACCGCCTTCGCGGCGCGCTACTCGCCGCGCGCGAACGAGGTCTCGTTCGACGGCACTGTCCTGCTCTTCACCCTCGGACTCGCCGTCGCGCTCTCGCTCGCCCTCTCGTTCGCGCCCTTCCTCCCACGCGAGGGGACCCTCGCCGGCGTGATCTCGGCCGGTCTGCGCCGCATCGGCGGCGGGCTCCGCCGCCAGCGACTGCAGCGCGCACTGGTCGTTGCGCAGGTCGCAGTCTCCGTCGTGCTCCTCGCGGGCGCCGGACTCCTCACCCGCACGATGCTCCAGCTCTCGCGTGTCGAGAGTGGCCTTCGCACCGAGGAGGTCCTCATGATGAACGTGGACCTCCTCACGCCGACGCAGCTCCTCTCCGATCCCGGCGCCGACGCCGGCGCCAAGAAGCGCTACGCCGAGATGCTCGACGCGCTCCGCGGGATCCCCGGCGTCACCAAGGTCGCCTTCGGCACGCCGGGCCCGCTCCGCAGCACCACCGTCCGCTTCGAGGTGAAGGCCGAGGGTCGCGCACTCGACGTCGGCGAGGCGATGCCGCGCGCCGAGGTGCGGATCGCCGATCCCGACTTCTTCGACGCGGCGGGGATCCCTTTGCTCGCCGGACGCCCGTTCGCGCTCAGCGATGACCGCGGCGCCGGGCGGGTCGTGATCCTCAATCGCGTGCTCGCGGACCGCCTCTTCCCCGGCCAGGATCCCGTCGGACGCCGCGTCGCGTGGACCGGCGACATCCTCCGATTCACGCCCTTCAGCCCCGACTGGCGCACCGTGGTGGGGGTCGTCGCCAACACGCAGGATGGCGGGCTCGACGCCGAGCCGCGGCCCGCGATGTACATGCCGGCGGCGCAGACCCTCGCGATCGCCGGCGGACTCGTCATCCGCGCCGACAGCAACGTCGCGGCGCTCGCCGGCGAGGCCACGCGCGTCGTGCGGCGACTCGCCCCGACGACGCCGATCGAGAACGTCGTGACCATCGCCCAGGTACGCGACGAGAGCGTGAGTCCGCGACGGCTCAATGCCGTGCTCCTCTCCTCCTTCGGCCTCCTCGCGGTCCTGATCGCCGCCGTCGGGATCACCGGGGTGCTCGCCTTCTCCGTCGGCGCGCGCACCACCGAGATCGGCGTCCGGATGAGTCTCGGCGCCAGCGCGTGGGACGTCGAGCGGATGATCCTCCGCGAGGGGGGCGTGCTCCTCGGCCTCGGGCTCGCGCTCGGCGTCGCCCTCGCCTTCGTCGCATTGGCCGCGATGCGCGACCTGCTCTTCCAGGTGGGCCCGCGCGACCCGGCGACGCTCGTGGGGGTCGCGGCGCTGATCGCGGCGATCGGCCTCCTCGCCTGCTGGATCCCCGCGCGCCGCGCGGCGCGGATAGACCCCGCCATCTCCCTCCGGGCGTAGCGGAGAGGCGATGTCACCGATCCTCGTGGGGCATGTCGTGTCCGGCGGCGTCGCCCTTGCCGTCGGGTTCACCGCCCTCTACGCGCGGAAGGGCGCGCTGGTCCATCGCCGGGCCGGACTCGCGTTCGTGCTCGCGATGGTCGCGATGACGATGAGCGCGCTCATCTTTATGAGTGTCGAGGGGCGGATCATCCTCGTGAACGTCCTCGCCTCCTCGGTCAGCGCGTACCTCGTGCTGACCTCGCTGATGACGGTCCGCGCACCGTCGTCGCGCCAGCGCGCGATCACCATCGGGGGCGCGATGATGGCGTTCGCCATCGGCGTCGGCGGGCTCGCGTTGGGCTACGTCGCCACCCGCAGTCCGCGTGGGCTGCTCGACGGCATCCCGAGCTTCCCCTACTTCATGTTCGGGACCGTCGGGATGCTCGGCGGGATCGGCGACCTCCGGCTGCTCCGTTCGGGCGGCGCGTACACCGGCGCGCGCCGGCAACGGCGCCACCTCTGGCGGATGAGCTTCGCGCTGTTCATCGCGGCGTTGAGCTTCTTCATCGGCCAGGCCGACGAGCTGCCGCGATGGATGCGGATCTACCCGCTGCTCGCGGTGCCGCCGCTCGCCGCGCTGGGGACGATGGGGTGGTGGATTTGGCGGATGCGGGAGCGGCGACGGGACGCGAGGCGGCAAGCCCACCCATCGCTCTCCTTGACAGCTTAGGAGAGCGCGGCGATCCTTCTCCTATGCGCCTTAGGAGAATGGATGTCCCGCGCCGCTGAGCTCCTCCCCGGCAACCTCGACCTCGTCGTCCTCAAGGCCGTTTCGCTCGGCGAGGTCCACGGATACGGGGTCCTCCTCCGCATCGAGCAGATCTCCCGCGGCGCGATCCTCATCCAACAGGGCGCCCTCTACCCCGCGCTCTTCCGGCTCGAGTCCCAGGGACTCATCGAGAGTCGCTGGGGCACTTCCGAGAACAACCGGCGCGCGAAGTACTACCGCCTCACGCCGCTCGGCCGCCGCCGCTTCGCCGAGGAGAAGGCGAGCTGGGGCCGGCTCACCGCCGCGATCAGCGTCGCCCTCGACGCCACCCCGCAGGAAGCGTGAGCGTGACCCTCTGGGCCCGCCTGCGCGCCGCCCTGCGCGCACTCCTGCGCCGCGAGGAGGTCGAATCCGAGATGCGCGAGGAGTTCGAGCAGCACATCGCGCTCCGGGCCGCGGACCTCGCGCGCCGCGGCGTCCCACCGGCCGACGCGTTGCCCCAGGCGCGCCGGGAGTTCGGGCACGTCGACGCCATCCGCGACACGGCGCGCGAGGCACGCGGACTCCGGCGCTTCGACGACCTCCGCTTCTCCTGGCTCGACCTCAAGCTCGCCCTCCGGATGCTCGGCAAGCATCCCCTGCTCAGCCTCGCCGCGGTCTTCGCCCTCGCCGTCGGCATCCCGGTCGGCCTCGCACCGGCCCACGTCGCGCGGGCCATCGAGTCGCCCCTCCCCGGCGACGACGACGACCACATCCGCGCACTCCGCCACTGGGATCCCGTCACGGCGCGCGTCGCACCGACCGGCTACGACGCCTTCGAGCATTGGTCCCGCGAACTGACCGCGTTCTCGACGATCGCAGCGTTCCGCACCGGGACGTACCGCGTCTCCGCGGGCGACGAACGCGTCGAGCTCGTCGCGGGCGCCGCGATGAGCGGCGCGGCGTTCACGCTCGCCGGTCGCGCTCCGGTGCTCGGCCGCGCCCTCACCGCGCGCGACGCCGAGCCGGGTGCGCCCGCCGTCGTCGTGATCGGGCACGATCTCTGGCGCACGCGATTCGGTTCCGACCTCGCCGTCGTCGGCCGCACGATCCGCGTCGCCGGCACGCCGCGCGCCGTCGTCGGCGTGATGCCCGCGGGCTTCGCCTTCCCGTCCCACGAGCAACTCTGGCTCCCGATGCACGCGCCCTCGCCCGGGACGCCCGAGCACACGGCGCCGGTCCGGATCATCGGCCGCCTCGCCGATGGCGTCCGGGACGCGGCCGCGCAAGCAGAGCTGACCGCGAAACCGGCGCCGACGCGCGAGCGGGAGCCGGACACGGGACGCGGGCTCCGGCCCGAGGTGGTGCCCTTCGGCATGCTCTTCCTCGGCCTCCCGGCCGGCGGGCTCGACGCGCTGCCGGAATTCCGCTTGGTCCAGCTCCTCATGTACGTGCTGCTGCTCGTCGCCTGCGGGAACGTCGCGATGCTCGTGTTCGCCCGCACCGCCACGCGCTTCCGCGAGATGGCGATCCGCACCGCACTCGGCGCGAGTCGCTCGCGCATCGTCTCGCAGGTGTTCGCCGAGGCGCTCGTGGTCGCGGTCCTCGCCGCCGCCCTCGGCCTCGCCGTCGGCGACTGGCTCGTCACCCACGTGAACGTCGCCGCGATCGCCGGCGAGCCGGCCTTGCCCTACTGGCTCTCCCTCGGCGTTTCGCAGCGCACGATGCTCGTCGCATTCGCGCTCGCGGCGGTCTCAGCGACCGTGGCCGGTGTGCTCCCCGCCATCGCGATCACCGGTCGCGCGGTCCATCAGAACATCCGGGGGCGTTCCGGCGTGAGGTTCGGCGGGTGGAGCGGGGCGCTCGTCGTCGCCGACGTCGCGGTCTCGGTGGCCGCGGTCGGCATGGCGCTCGCGATCGCCCAGCAGGTGCGCGACCTCCGGCACGCCGACGACGTCGCGGGGATCCCCGCCGCGGAGTACCTCGCTGCGGAGTTCCGGATGGCCGACGAGAGCGCCGCGTCAGGCGGTGACCGATCGCGGCAGCTCGCCGACCGCGCCGCATCGCAGCGCGCCCTGATCGGGGCGCTCGCGGCCGAGCCCGGCATCCGCTCCGTCGCCGTCGGCGACGCCCTGCCCCGGATGGATCATCGGTCCGTGCCGGTCGTGGTTGCCGGCGCAGACGACGTCCCGGGCGGCGAGACGCCCGAGCGGCGGTGGGTGCGCGTCGCGCGAGTGGACATCGGCTTCCTGCGTGCCCTGTCGGCGTCGCCCATCTCCGGACGCGATTTCATCCCCGCCGACCTCGAGGGGGAGCGGTCGCGCGCGATCGTGAACGTCGCGTTCGTGGACGAGCTGTTCGGAGGAGGGGACGCCATCGGACGCCGCATCGGCGTCGCCGACGTCGCGCGTGGAGGGATGACGCGGTGGTACGAAGTCGTGGGAGTCGTGCCGCACCTTGGAGTGAACATGATCAGCGCGGAGTCCGGCGCCGCGGTCTACCTGCCGGTCGCCCCCGGCGAGCTGAGTCCCCTGCAGGTCGGCATCCACGTCGGTGCGTCGCCGTTGCGGTTCGCCCCGCGGTTGCGCGAGATCGCCGCCGCCGTGGCGCCTGACCTCGTGCCGGTGGAGGTCGTGTCGCTCGATGCCGTGCGCCAGGGCGACTGGTATCTCCTCGTCGGGATCTCGGCCGGGCTGCTCGTCCTGGTCGGCGTGCTGGTGGCGATGGCGGGCTCGAGCCTCTTCGCGATGCTCTCGCTCGCGGTGACCGACCGGACGCGCGAGATCGGGATCCGCGCAGCCCTCGGCGCTCCGCGATCCGCGCTCGTGGCCCTCATCCTGCGCCGGGCGCTCGCGCAGGTCATCGGCGGCGCGGCGCTCGGCCTCCCCATCGCGGCGTTCTTCGTCGTGCAGGTCGCGTCGGGTGACGCCAGCGGCGTGCGGGCGGCGGCTTCGTTCGCCGGCGCGGTCGCGCTGGCGACCGGAATCGTGATCGCGATCGCGCTGCTCTCCGGCACGGTGCCGGTGCGACGGATCCTCGCGATCGAGGCGAGCGAGGCGATGCGGGCGGAGGGGTAGGAGCGGCGGTTACAGCGGGTCACTGGTCCGTGGCCGCTGCAGTATCTTCTCCCACCATGACACGACTCCGTCTCGTCTTCGCCCTCGCCGCCCTCACCGCGCCGCTCGCGCCGACCGCCGCCCCCGCGCAGACCTTCCGCTCCACCGACCCCGTCATCCGCCGGATGTGGCAGGTCGGCATGGACTCCTCACAGGTCGAGCGGCTCGCCCAGGTCCTGATGGACTCCATCGGCCCACGTCTCTCCGGCACCGCCGGCTACTACTCCGCCGTCGAGTGGCTCGAGCGAACGTACAGCGGCTGGGGCATCACCGCGCGCCGCGAGCGCTACGGCACGTGGCGCGGCTGGCGTGCGGGCGCGACCCACGCCGACCTCATCGCGCCCCGCGCGCAGGGTCTCGAGGTCGAGCTCCTCGCGTGGAGCGCCGGCACCGGCGGTCGCCCTGTCGAGGGCGATGTCGTCGCGATCCCCGAACTCGCCGACGCCGCCGCCGCCCAGCAGTGGATCCGTGGACTCCGCGGCAAGTTCGTCCTCGTCTCCGCACCGGTGCCGATGTGCCGTGCTCCGCAGGAGCTAGAGCGCAACGCGCGCCCGGCGACGGTCGAGCGGATCAACGCCCAGCGGACCGCGGCGCAGCAGGAAGCGTTGCGGCGCCTGCGGCAGCTCGCCCCGGCGGGCAGCGCGCCGAACGCGCCTCCCGCCGCGATCTACGCGCGGCTCGACTCCGCCGGCGTCGCCGGATACCTCTCGTCGAACTGGTCCAACGGCTGGGGCGTCAACAAGATCTTCGGCGCGATCTCCGATCGCGTGCCGAGCGTGGACCTCTCCTGTGAGGACTACGGCCTGCTGCACCGCCTCGCCTCCAACAACCAGGGTCCGCGCATCCGGCTGAGCGTGGACGCGCAGGGGCAGCCCGCCGAGGTGCCGATGTTCAACGTCGTGGCCGAGCTCCGCGGGAGCGAGCTCCCCGACGAGTACGTGCTCCTCTCCGCACACCTCGACAGTTGGCACGGCGCGACCGGGGCGACCGACAACGGCACCGGCACCATCACGATGCTCGAGGCGATGCGCATCCTGAAGGCGACTTATCCCCGCCCGAAGCGCACGATCCTCGTCGGCCACTGGGGCGGCGAGGAACAGGGCACGCTCGGCTCGCGCGCATTCACCGAGGACCACCCCGAGGTGATGCAAGGGTTGCAGGTCGTCTTCAACCAGGACAACGGCACCTGGAGATTCGAACTGCTGGAGGCCCAGGGCTTCGCGAAGGCCGGCGGCAACCTCGCGCGGTGGGTCGCACAGCTCCCCAGCGAGCTCGGCGACAGCATCCGCGTGATGGCGCCGGGGAACCAGGCCAACACCGGCAGCGACCACACGCCGTTCATCTGCAAGGGCGCGCCCGCGTTCCGGCTGCAGTCGCCGTACGCCGAGTACCGGCAGTACACCTGGCACACCAACCGCGACACCTATGACAAGATCGTCTTCGACGACCTGAAGCAGAACGCGACGGTCGCGGCGATGATGGCGTACGCGGCGTCGGAGGATCCGGAGCGGGTGTCGCGGGAGCAGTCGGTGCTGCCGCCGTTGGCGAACGGCCAGCCGCGACGGTGGCCGCAGTGCACGGCGCCGTCGCGGCGGAGTTTCGCGCCGCGCTAGTCCTTCCGTGCGGTCGATGCGGTGAGGAGGAAGCACAGCAGCAGCAGGACGCTGTACTCCGCGCCGCCCGCCTGGTGGCCCACCGTGAACCAGCCGCGCGGCGCGTGCACGAGGATGATCCCCATCGCATGCTCCGCCGCGAACACCCCGGCGAGCACGCGCACGAACCGCCCGCCGGCGAGGGTCAGGCCGCCCACGATCTCGTTGATCGTGATCCCCCAGGCGAGCACCACGCCGAGCGGGAATCCCCGCGAATCGAGGAAGCCGCCGAAGTCGTCCACCGTACCGACCGCGGCGCGCGTCGCGCCGTGCGCGACCATGTAGAGGCCGAGGACGACGCGCAGCACGACGAGCCACTGCGCCGTCGCAAGGAAGGGGAAGCGATTCAGCATGGTGGCTCGGGATCCGGACTACGGCACCCCGACCCTGATCGCGTTCGCGAGGTAGGTCGGCAGCCCGGCGATCGGACTCGCGAGGTTCGCGGTGCTGAACGTCCCCGTCCGCGCGCCGGTGTGCGTGATCACGTCGAACGTGTTCCCGCTCACCGGCACGAAGGCATTGATCAGGCCGACGTTCAGCACTCCGCTGAGCGTGATCGGTCCGTTCACGGCGAGGCGGTCGTACTGCGTGCCGGCGGTGAGGCCGCCGACCTCGGCCGTGATCGTGCCTGACGACGTCAGCGCGCCGGTGACGGTCAGTGTCCCCGAATGCCCGGGGAAGAGGTCGAGCGTGCCCTGGTTATCGAGGTCGGCGGTGATGGTCCGCGCCCCGCCGCTCCCGAGGCCGAGCGACGACGTGATCGTCCCGGCGGCATCGTTCACCAGGGCCCCGGTCGTGATCACCAGCACGGCCGTGTAGCTCGCCGTCGAGGCGGCATTGGTCAGCTCGATCGTCCCCAGGTTCGTGAAGCCGGTCGCGAGCGTGAGAGCGGAGCTCTGCGGCGACGTGGCGGTCGCCCCGATCCGCAGCGTCGCGCCCGCGACATTGCTGAAGCTCCCGCTGATGCTCGCGGTGCCGACGGCCTCGAGCGTCCCCTCGTTCGCGACGTCCTTGTTCACGATGCTGTTGTTGACCGTCACCAGCGTGCCGCTCGCCACCGTGAGGCTCCCGGCACCGCCCAGCGTGCTGTTGACCAGCGCGACCGCGACCGTCGCGGTGTTGATCGGCGGAGTGACGGCGAGGGTGGACGCGTTCGCCGTCAGCGAGGCGAGCGTGAAGGCACTCGCGAGGTCCACGGCCGCCGCGGCGCTCGCCGTCAGCGCGCCGCCGCCGTCGAGCGTCGCGCCGAGCGCGTGCGTGAAGGTCCCGCCGCTCAGCACGAGCGACCGGCCGACAGCGATAGAGATCCCGCCACCGGGCTCGTTCGTGAAGCTCGACCCCGCCCCCTGGCTCAGCGTGAGGTTCCCGCCGGTCGCGGTAATCGCGCCGAAGTTCGAGCGGACCGCCCCGGCCCCCGCGTTGACCGTGAGCGCGCCACCCATCGCGACGTTGCCGGTGTTGCCGAACGGCCCGTTGACGGTGAGCGTGCCGTCGACGATCGTGATCGCCCCCTGGTTGTCGAGGTCGGCGGCGATCGTCCGCGCCCCGCCGGTCCCGAGCCCGAGCGACGACGTGATCGTCCCGGCGGCATCGTTCACCAGGGCCCCGGTCGTGA
>CAZYUL010000014.1:43247-55777 GCA_964650715.1 uncultured Gemmatimonas sp.
CGGGCTCGTTCGTGAAGCTCGACCCCGCCCCCTGGCTCAGCGTGAGGTTCCCGCCCGTCGCGGCGATCGTCCCGGTGTTGCTGCTCGCGATCCCGGTCCCCATCGAGACCGTGAGCCCGCCGTTCAGCGTCATCGTCGCGCCGTTCGTCAGCGCGCCCGTGATCGTCGCCGCCCCGTTCGCGATCGTGATCGTGCCCAGGTTCTCCACGTCACCGACGATCGCCCGCGCGCCGGTGGCGCCCAGCCCGAGCGAGGAGGTGATGGTCGCGCCGGCGGCGTTCACCAGGGCACCCCCGACGATCGAGAGTGACGCGCTGTAGCCGGTCGTCGAGGAGAGGTTGGTGAGCGTCAGGGCGCCGGCGTTCACCACCGTGCCGCTGAGCGCGAGCGTGGCCGACGAGGCCACGGCCGCGGTCGCACCGATCACGACGCTCCCGGTCGTGCCGATCGCCATGTCACCGTTGACGGTGACGGTGCCGACGGCCTCCATCGTGCCCTCGACCGAGATGACGCCGGCGATGGTGCTCCCCTGCGCCGTCACCCGGCCCTCTGCCATCACGATGAGCCCCGCCGCCAGCGTGAGCGTGCGCGTCGTTGGGATCGCGAGCGACGCGTTGGCTCCCGGAGCGCCTACAGTGAGGGCGTCGCCGGTGAAGTCGACGTCCAGGTTGACGGTGTACGTGCCGGGCGCGTCGAGCATCACGAAGTCGGTCGCGTTCGGCACCCGCCCGAGGTCCCAGTTGGCCGGCACGCTCCAGTTGCCGCCGGAGGCGTTGATCCACCGGATCAGCGCGATCGTCGTCGAGAACGGATCGCTGGTCGTGGACGGGAGCCCGCTCGCGCTCGCCAGCAGCGTGTAGCCGACCTCTTCTACGTCCACGCTGAGGTCGTCGAAGGTGGCGACCCCGCCGACCGCGGGACGCACCAGCGTGCCCGAGAGTGTCGCGCCTCCCGGATTCGCCGCGAAGGTGATCGTCACGTCGCCGGTGAACGCCGGCGTCGGATTGCCGAACGCGTCGTGCGCGGCCACGACGACCGCCGGCGCGATCGTCGTGTTCACCGGCGTCGCCGTGGGCTGGACCGTGAACGCGAGGAGCGCCGGAGCGCCGGGCGTGATGTCGAACGCCGCCGATGTCGCGTCGGTGAGTGCGCCCGACGACGCCACGAGCGTGTACCCGACGGCCGCGGTCTCGATGAAGAGGTCACTGAAGGTCGCGACCCCGTCGACCGCGTTGACCGCGGTCGTGCCACTGAGCGTGCCGCCACCCGGGTTCGCGCCGAGAGCGAGCGAGACCAGCCCGGTGAATGCCGGGTCGACCGCGCCCGTCCCGTCGCGCGCCTCGACGATGATCGGTCCGAGGAACACCCCCGCCCCAGTCGTCGCGGGTGACGCCGCGAACGCGAGTTGGGTCGCGGTCGCGCCGGTCGCCGTCGCGGTGAAGGTGAGCGGACTGCCGGTCAGGCCGGCCACCGTCGCCGTGATCGTCTGCGCGCCGACGCCGGGCCCGAGGGTCCACGTCGTGCTGGCGTGGCCGCTGGCGTCGGTCACGATGTCGGTCGAGGTCGGCGAGCCGCCGTTCGCCGCGGCGAATGTGACCGTCACGCCCGCCACGCCGAGTCCGTCCGCCGCGGTCACGCGCGCCGTCACCGGGAGGGCGAGGATCGCTCCCGCCGGACCGGTCTGTCCGTTCCCGCCTTGGATGGCGATGGTCGTCGGCGACGGCGTGACCGTCACGGTCGAGGTGTCGGCTGCGCCTCCGAGGAGCGAGGCGATCACGAGCGTCGTGCCGCGCGCCCCGCTGTTCGTCGCAGTGCCGACGCGCTCGTCCGCGAACGAGAGGCGGGTCGGGTCCGTGCTGCTGAAGTAGATCGGCGCGGCGGGGACCGGCGCGTCGAGGGCATCGAACGCCTCGGCCGTGAAGGCCACTGGCGCGCTGCCCGTGACCGCGACCGTCGCGGGTGTGAGCACCACCCGGGTCGCCTCCGCCCCCGGGCCGACGTAGTCGGGATCCACCTCGACCGGGATCGGCTCGTCGCCGGCGCGGGCGACCGGCACGAGGATCGTGTCGGGACCACTGGCGAAGACCGTGTCGCCGGCGGACGTGATGAAGCGGAGGCTCAGGACGAGGGTCTCTCCCTCCGGCGGCGCGTCGAACCGCACCGTGACCGGGATGCTGAGCTCGATCTCGTCCACGTCGGGTGGGAACTCCACGACGCGGTCCACCGCCGCGGCACCACCCAGTCGCTCGAGGAGAACGCGCACCCGCGAGAATGCGATCCCGCTGGAGAAGACCGTCGCGACACCCGGCCCGCGTGCTTGCGGCTGGATGGCGAGCGCCCGCCCGCGTCGGAACGCGCCGTCGGGACCGGTGATCTCGCGCCCGCACGCCAGCACCATCCCCCCCGCCGCGAGCGAAGCCAGGAGGAGGGTGCGGAGTCGCGGTCGGGCGTGGGTCGGCAGCCTCACCGGGCTACGATGAGGCCCCGCGCGGGAGGCCGCAAGCGCAGGGCGCACGCACTCGCCTTGTCCCCCGCGACTCCCAAGGGTACCGTCAACGATGGAGCGCGCCGATCCGCGCTGGTTCGACGCAGCGTCGCGGGGCCGAGGGCATGCGATGGACGATATGGGGACCTTCCTAACCGATGTCGTGATCGAGAGCCCGGCCAGTCCGGGAACGACCCGAAGCCTCCCGGGCGTGCTGGCGCTGATCCACGTCGCGGGGCCCGCGCCGACGGCCGCCGTCGTTCGCGCCGCGTAGCGCCCGCGCTCCTTCATGACGATCGACGTCGCAACACTGCGGCCGCGCCTCGAGGCCGCCCTCGGCGACCAGTTCCAGCTCGGCGACCTCCTCGGCCAGGGCGGATTCGCCGCCGTCTTCCGCGCGCGCGATCCCTATCTCGAGCGCGACGTCGCGATCAAGGTGCTCGATCCCGCGCTCGCCGTGGACGCCGAGCGCGAGGAGCAGTTCCTCCACGAGGCGCGCACGATCGCCGCCGCCGAGCATCCGCACATCGTGCCCCTCTACTCGGCCAACTCTTCGAACGGGCTCCTCTACCTCGTGATGCGGCTCCTCCCGGGCGAGTCGCTCGAGAAGCGGATCGCGGGGCGCAGGCTCCCGGCCGCCGAGGCCGCGCGGATCGCGCTCGAGTGCGCCCGCGCGCTCGAGGCCGCGCACGCCGTCGGCGTCGTCCACCGCGACATCAAGCCGGCCAACATCCTCCTCGATGCGAACGGCAACGCGACCGTCACCGACTTCGGGATCGCGCTCGTCACGTCGAAGCCGGCCAACGCGATCACCGGGACGACCACCGGCACGCCCCACTACATGAGTCCCGAGCAGGCGCTCGGCGAGGCGGTGGATGGCCGCTCCGACGTCTATGCGCTCGGTGTCGTCCTGCACGAGATGCTCACCGGAGCGCTCCCCTACAGCGGCCGGAACGTGACGGAGGTGATCGCGCAGCACATCTCCGCCCCGGTGCCGAGCGTGTCGGATGCGGCGCCCGAGACACCGGCAGCACTGGAAAGGCTTGTGCGTCGGATGTTGGCCAAGTCGCCAGCCGAGCGGCCGACCGCCACCGAGCTCGTGCGGGAGCTGACCGCGGCCACGACGCCCGACGCGATGCTCTCGCCGAGGCAGGTCCGTCGCCGCCGCTGGAAGCGCCGGGGGATCTACCTCGCGATCGCGGCGGTGGGCGCCGTCCCCGTGATCGTGATCGGCGTCATGGTGGCCGCGAACGCCCTCTCGTTCTTCATGTCGGGTGGCGAGGGGGCCGACCCCGCCCTGATCGCGTCAGGGAGCGCGGTCCCCGATTCGATCGTCCGCCTCGCGCGCGCGTCCGGCGCCGTGCCGGAGGACGAGCGCGTCGAGTTCGTGTTCATCCAGGCCGGCCGCACCTTCGCCGATGCCCTGCTCATGACCGAGTCCGCGATCATCCGCCTCCGGGCCGGCGTCGCGAGAAGGCATCCGACGGACGAGGCCGACATCAACCTCCAGCCACTCGCGCGAGGGGGCTCGCCCGGCGGCATGATGATCGTGCGGCGACCGGGGATCGCGCCCGACACGCTCTTCAACGACCTGACCGGTCGTGAGTCGTTCCGGTTGATCAATGAGTTCGCGGAGCTGCGCCGCGCTGAGCAGGCGCGGGACTCGATGCCGGAGTAGCGCGCGACGCCCGCCGCGCCCCTATCGCCCGCTCCACTCCCGCCGCATCGTTGTCCGAACCCTTTGGAGCCGACTCGATGCTCAAGGTGATCCTCAAGGTCGCGGCCGCGCTGGTCGTCCTCGTCGTCGTGGCCGCGGGATCCCTCGTCGCCTACGCGAGCGCCACCTGGGACCGCGGACGCTACGCGTCGTACCCGCTCCCCGACCTGCGCGCCACGACCGACTCCGCGACGATCGCGAAGGGGCGGTACCTCGTGCATGGACCGGCACACTGCGTGGACTGCCATACGCACGGTCCCGGCGGGCTGCTCTCCGGCGGGGTCCCGTTCGTCCTCCCCCTCGGGACGATGTACTCGCCCAACATCACCCCGGACCCCGAGACGGGGATCGGGCGTCGCACCGACGCCGAGATCGCGCGGATGTTGCGGTACAACGTGCGTCCGCACGGCCGGGCCGCCGCCGGCTTCATGCAGTTCGCCGGGCTGAGCGACGAGGACATCGTCGCGATCCTCTCATACATCCGGTCGGTGCCGCCGGTGCGGAACCCCGTTGCGGCACACGACCTGAGCCTGATGGGGAAGGTCGTCGCCGCATTCGTCATCAAGCCCCACCCGCGCGAGAGCAGCGCGCCGCGCCTCTCGCCCGCCATCGCGCCGACCGTCGAGCGGGGTGAGTACCTGGTGAACTCGGTCGGGGAATGCGCCGGATGCCACACGCTGCGCGATCTCCGCACCGGAGCATTCATCGGGCCGCACCTCGGCGGGGGGTTCGAGTTCCCCTCCGACGTCGATCCCACGTTGGTCTTCACGCCCCCGAACCTCACGAGCGACCCCACCGGCATCACCGGGCAAGCCACCGAGGACCAGTTCGTGTGGCGCTTCCGTCAGGGAGCGATGATCCCCGAGAGCATCATGCCTTGGCAGGCATTCGGTCTGATGCACGAGGACGACATCCGCGCGATCTACCGGTACATCAGGACGGTGCCGCCGGTGCGGAACGAGGTCGTCACTGTGAAACGGAGGCCGGAGGGGTGAGAGGGGGTCGACCACGGGCGCTCCGGCGCGCGGTCACCGGCGACCTCCGTTCGGCGAACCGAATCGGCGTTCGTCGAGCCCGAATCGTCGCACGACGGCGAGGAACCGCGGGTTCGCGCGCATCACGTCGAACTCCGGGCTGCTGAGCGACCAGTACGTCGGAAGGATCTCTCGCGCGGCGGCAGCGCGCTCCATCGCGTCGAGCGCCCGCGCGGTATCGTCGAGCGCGAGTGTGAGGATGGCGGTCATGGTGCCGGTCACCGGCGACGCCGCCTCCGGTCGCTGGACCGCTTCGAGC
This sequence comes from uncultured Gemmatimonas sp., assembly GCA_964650715.1. GTDB lineage: Bacteria > Gemmatimonadota > Gemmatimonadetes > Gemmatimonadales > Gemmatimonadaceae > Pseudogemmatithrix. Next base: position 48,743 of record CAZYUL010000014.1, read on the forward strand.
AGGCCCCGCGCCCACTCGGGCTCTCCCACGTCGGCGAGCACCGCCGCCGCGGGCGTGCGCCACGACGGCGTCTGGTCCCACAGCCGTCGCATGATCGCCCGCGCTTCGCCCGCTCGACCCACCGCGGCGAGCGTTCGTGCCGCGAAGATCATCGTCGGAGGGCTGGTCGAGTCGATCTGCATCGCGCGCTCCACCTCAGCGAGGCCGGCGAGGGTGTCGCCGGTGTAGAACCGCACCCCGCCGAGCCATCCCGACGCGACCGCCGAATACGGGTCGATGCGTCGTGCCTGCTCGAACTGCCGGAGGGCCTCGGGCCCCCGTCCCGTGTACCAGAGGAAGCGGGCGTACTGGATGTTCACGTCCGGTTCCTCGGGGTCGAGCGCGATCGCCCTCCGGTATGCCGCCTCGGCGGCGTCCCACTCGAACGCGTGCTGATGGGCCATCGCGAGGGCGACGTGCGCCTCGCCGAGGGTCGAGTCCACGGCGAGCGCGCGCGCCGCTGCCGCCATGGTCCGGTCGTGCAGGCTGCGGGCATCCACCGACTCGAAGTACGGCAGCAGCTGCAGCGCGAGCGCGAGCCCGGCGTGGGCGCGTCCGAACCGCGGATCGCGGACGACGGCGCTGTCGTAGAGCGCGATGGACTGTCGGACGCCGGCCCCGCGCCGCAGCGCGAGATACCGTGCGCGCATGAAGAGGTCGTACGCCGCCTGGTCCGCGGTCCCGCCGGCATTGAGCGCCGCGCCCTCGTCGAGTGCGAGTCCCAGACGGTCGGCGAGGCCCGAGACCACCCGCGCGTTCAATCGCTCCTGCAATGCGAGCACGTCCGACGCCCCGCCGTCCACGTGGTCCGACCAGATCTCGGTCGAGGTCCGCGCATCGGTCACCGCGACCGAGACCCGCAGGGAACCGCCGAGATCACGCACGACGCCCGTCACCAGGTACTGGGCTGACAGCGAGTCGGCCACCGCCGCGACGTCGAACTCGCGGCGCCCGCGAAACCGCCCGCTCAGCGCGCGCGACACGAGCCGGATCCGCGGCGAACGGCCGAGCGACGTGGCGAGGCCGTCCGCCAGGCCGTCGGCGACGTACTCGCCGCTGGTATCCGCCCGCTCGCTCAGGAACGGGATGACCGCGACCGCATGCAGCGGCGTCGGTCCGGCGACGCGCATCGCCGCGGCCGCGGCGACGCCGAGCGCGACCGCGACCCCGACGACCTGACCCGCGAGTCTCTGCCGTCGCGTGACCCGCTGCCGCAGTCGGGCGAGCAGGCCGGCGCGGGTCGACTCGGAGTCGAGGACCGTGAGCACCTCGCGCATCGAGCCGGGCCGGCGGTCGGGTGCCTTCTCGAGGCACTGCATCACCAGTCGCGTCACCGGCGGCGGGCACTCCGGGCAGCGCTCCCCGAGGGGCGCCGGCGGCTCGCTCAGGTGCTGCGCGAGCAACTGCTGCGCCGAGGAGCCGACGAACGGCGCGCCGCCCGCGAGCAGCTCGTACGCCAGGACCCCGAAGCTGTAGAGGTCCGCCCGGTGGTCGATCGCCCGGTCGCCGAGCACCTGTTCGGGCGCGGCGTACGCCGGCGTCCCGAGCATCATTCCGCTCATCGTGAGTTCGGTGCCCGAGGCGACGGGGTCGCCGGTGTCCCCATCGCGCGCGGACGCGATGGCCTTCGCGATGCCGAAGTCGGTCACGACGGCCGCATCGCCCGAGAGGAGCACGTTCTCCGGCTTGATGTCGCGGTGCACGACGCCCCGGTCGTGCGCGTGCGCGATCGCGCGCGCGATGTCCCGCAGCAGTCCGAGGCTCCGCGTCAGCTCGAAACGCCCCGCCTCGCGCATCGCGTCCCGCAGCGAGCGCCCCTCCACGAACGGCATCACGTAGTAGGGTTGCCCCGAGGCGTCACCAGCGCGGAGCACCGGCACGATGTTCGCATGCTGCAGCCCCGCCGCCACGCGGATCTCGCGCTCGAAACGGCGTCCCGAGAGGTCGGCGGCAAGCTCCGGCACGAGCGCCTTGATCACGACGCGCCGGTCGAGTGCGACCTCGCGCGCGAGGAAGACGCGCGCCATTCCCCCGCCCCCGAGCTCGTGCTCGATGACGTACTCGTCGCCGAGGTGCTTCTCCAGCCTCGTCCGCAGGTCGTCGGGCATGGCCGCTCCGGTGCCGACGACCCAAGATGGCCCCGCGTCGCCTCCGCGTAAACATGCGCGGCGGCTGGCCATCGCCGCCCGCGGAGCGCAAGATGTGGGCATCCCACGCTCTCCCGACGGAGGTCTGCCCATGCGGTCCATCTCGCGCATCACGCTCGCCCTCCTGCTGCTGGGCTGCGGCGAGCGCGCCGCACCGACGGTGATCAGCGGCACCGCGCGCTCCGCCGACGGCGTCGAGATCCGGTACGACGCGCGGGGCCGCGGGAGTCCGGCGATCGTGCTCATCCCCGGATGGACCAACCCGCGACAGATCTGGGGTGAGCACGCGGAAACCTTCGCGCGTGACCATCGCGTCATCGCGATCGACCTCGCTGGCCACGGGGAGTCGGGCACGGACCGAACGGAGTGGAGCATGAAGTCGTTCGCCCGCGACGTCGTGGCGGTCGCCGACCAGGAGGGGCTCGAACGCGTCGTCCTCGCCGGCTTCTCGATGGGCGGCGCCGTCGCGCTGGAGGCGGCGCTCCTGCTCGACGAGCGCGCAGCCGGCATCGTGTTCGTGGATACGTTCCAGGATCCCGAGTCCGTGATGCCCGCCGACCAGGTGGAGCCTACCATCGAGCGGTTCCGCGCCGGCTGGGGCGACACCGCATTCGTCCGCGCCTTCGCCTACACGCCGCAGACGCCGGACTCGATACTCCAGTGGATGGCGTCCTACGCCCCCGAGCAGCCCGGAGAGCATCTCTTCGAGATCGTCAGGGCCTTGCACCGCTGGATGGTGGAGGAGCGCCACGAGACGCTGCGCAGCGTCAGGGTACCGGTCGCGGCCATCAACACGACCCGGCTGCCGACGCAGGTCGAGGCCCTGCGTCGCTACTTCCCCGGCTTCACCGTGGACACCATCGGCGGCGTCGGGCACGCCGGCATCCTGCACGAACGCGTCGCGCGATTCGACAGCTTGATGCTCGCGATCGTCGAGCGACTCGGCGCGAGGTGAGCGAGCCGGCCGACCGCGAGTCGGCGGAACGCCTCGAACGCCTCCGTGTCGAGGCCACCCGTGAGCGCGCGCGACGGAAGAAGGAGAGGGCGCAACGGGCGCTGGAGCCGCGACGCGGGAAGCCGCGGGCCCCACGCGGCGGGCGCTGGGCCCACCCCGCGCGACTCCGCGAGGCGGCGTGGCTCGGTGCCCGCCTCGCCGGCCTCGCGGCGCTCCCATTCGTCACGCTCGTCGGCGGCAGCATCTGGACCTACCGCCTGCTGGGCGTCCCAACCTGGGGTGCCCTCGCGCTCGCCGCATCGCTCACCGCGGCGAGCCTGACCTTCGTCGCACTGCGGCTCGCCAAGTCCATCCTCGGTCGCTACCGGATGCGTCGGATCGGCATGCGGATGGGGATGCGCATCGCCCTCCCCGTCGTCGCGATCTACAGCGCGTACTCCCTGCTCTACCTCGCCCGCGAGAACGCCAAGTCCGACGACGTCCGCGCCTACTTCACCTCCGTCCACCCGCTGCTCCGCATCGCCCTCGGCACCGCCCTCCTCGCCGACCGCTCGATCGTGCTCACCGAGACCGCGCGCACAGCGGCCGACTACGGTCGGATGGGGCTGCCGCGTCGCGAGCAGTCGCTGCACTTCCGTCAGCCCGACGGCTACGTCCACGCCGTTGACCTGCGCACCGCCGGACGCTCGTGGCTCCGCAACGCCGCCATGCGCGCCTGGTTCAGCCTGATGGGACTGCGTACCCTCCGCCACGTCGGCACCGCGGATCACCTGCACGTCTCGCTGCCGCCGTAGGACGAGCACGACCGCCCGCGAAGCGCCGACACGCGTCGGAACGGAAGGATGCGGTCGGCCGTCCCGACTCGAGAGTAGCTTCCCCCTCCCCGGCGGTCCTTCCATCTTCCGCTCTTCCCCTCGCTCTTCGCTCCTCGCTCCTCGCTCTTCGATCCTCGCTCCTCCCCCTAAAGTTGCCAACCCTCCGCGACCCCCTCTGGAACAACATCCGCGTCGATGGGCCCTTCCTCCGGCTCATCGACTCGGCCCCCTTCCAGCGCCTCCGCTACGTGCGGCAGCTCGGGCTCGCGCACCTCGTCTATCCCGGCGCCACCCACTCCCGCTTCGAGCACGCCCTCGGCGCCTACCACCTCGCCCGCGAGACCGTGCGCGTGCTCGCCGAGGCTGGTGAGCTCGAGGGCGTGCCGAGTGACGACCGCGTCGTCGTCGTCGCCGCCGCGTTGCTCCACGACATCGGCCATTACCCCTTCTCCCACGCGCTCGAGGAGCTCGGCATCGCCCACCACGAGGCCGTCGCTGGGCCGCTGCTCTGCGAGGGCGAGATCGCCGGCATCCTCCGCGCCGAGTTCGCCCCCGATGCCCCGGAACGGATCCTCGACTTCGTCCGGGGCCGGAGCGCGTCGCCGCTGCAGGGACTGATCTCCGGATCGATCGATCTCGACAAGATCGACTACCTGAAGCGCGATGCGATGATGTGCGGCGTGCCCTACGGCGAGATCGACGTGGACCGCCTCAGGCATTCGCTCACCGTCACGCGCGACCCGCTCGACGGCCGTCCCACCGTCGGCCTGCGCGAGAAGGGCCTCTCCGCGCTCGAGTCCCTGCTCTTCGCCAAGTACCAGATGTACCGCAACGTGTACTGGCAGCACGCGGTCCGGAGCGCGACCGCGATGTACAAGCGCCTGGTCGAGGACGCGCTCCGGCGCGGCACGATCGCCGCCGCGACCCTCGCGCGCTTCACCGACGAGGGGCTGCTGCACGCGCTGGAGACCGACGACGCGGGTCCCCTCCTCGAGGCCATCCGCACGCGCCGCCTCTACAAGCGCGCGATGGAGGCACCCGCCGCCGAGCTCGGGGGACACGACCTCGAGTGGCTCTCCGAGGATCGCGCCCGCACCCGCGCCGCCGAGGAATCGCTCGGTGCCGGACTCGGCCTCGCGCCCGGCGAGCTGCTGCTCGACTATCCGCGCAAGGAGCGGATGCTCGGGCTCGACCTTCCCCTCGTCGCGCGTGATGGATCCGTCCGCCGCCTCACCGACCAGGGGATCGCCGGCGCGATCAACCTCCCGATCCTCGCCGAGCAGCTCTACCAGTCGGCGCGGTGGCTGCGGGTGTTCACGGCGCGGCGGGTGGAGTTGCCGCGCGAGCGGGTGCTGACGGCGCTCGCGGCGAGCTGAGGCGGCCGCTACCCCTCGGCGCCCTTCCGCGTCTTCCCGTGCGCCTCGGCGAGCAACCGCGCGATCCCGCGGTAGAACTGTGCGTCCGACGCCTTCCCCTCCTCCGACATCGCGAGCGCGCAGCGCTCCAGCGCGTAGAGGATGTTCCCGAGGTAGAGCTCCGCGATCTCGCCGACCTTCTCCGGCTGGTCAGGCATGCGCCTCCGCGCCGCTCACCTTCACCGCACCCGCCGGTGCCGCGCCGACCGGCGCGCCGTCGAGCCCGTCCACCTGGATCACGATCGCCGTGATGTTGTCGAGCCCGCCGCGATTGTTGGCCTCGGCGATCAGCGCGTCCACGATCCGGCCCGGCCCCGACCGCGCGAGCAGCAGCTGCTGCAGTCGCCGGTCGTCCACCATCCCGGTGAGCCCGTCCGAGGCGAGCAGGAACACGTCTCCCGCGCGGACTTCCCCTTCATAGATGTCGGCCTCGACCTCGTCGCTCGCGCCGACGCAGCGCGTGATCACGTTGCTGTACGGATGGTACCGCGCCTGCTCGGGCGTCAGCAGCCCCGCGTCCACCTGCTCCTGCACGTAGGAGTGGTCCTTCGTGAGCTGCGTCAGGCCACCGTCGCGCAGCAGGTAGATCCGCGAGTCACCGATCTGCCCGATCAGGAACCCGTGGTCGCAGAGCACCAACACCGACGCGGTCGTCCCCATCCCCTGCTTGTCGGTCTCGTTGAGCATCCGCTCGTAGATGGCGCGGTTGGCATCCTGCAGCGCCTGCTGCATGAGGCCCTTCGCCTCGGGAGCGCGGGCGCACGTGAGGGGCAGCAGCACCCGGGCGACGATCTGGACCGCCATCTCGCTCGCCACCTCGCCGGCGGCGTGGCCACCCATCCCGTCGGCGACGACGAACACGCCGCGCGTCGCATCGGCCTCGGCGAAATAGTTGTCCTCGTTCCCCTGCCGGACGATGCCGACATCCGTGCGCGCGCCGACGCGGATCTGCATCGAGTTCAGCGCCCCGTGACCAGCAGCAGGGAGAGGAGGCCGATCCCCGTGCCCGCGAGCGTGATGAAGAAGAGGATCACGCTACCGCACCCCTTCTTGGCTTGCACCGGCGGCTGCGCCGCTGCCAGCTCCACCGGGGAGGGACCGGGCTTCCCCGCGCCGGCCTTGGCGCCGGCCTTGGCGCCGGCCTTGGCGGACGCGGCCGCCTTCCGCAGCGCCTCGACGTTCACCGCCGCGATCGCGCGCGTGCCGGCGCCGTCAGCGACCGGCGCCGCCGCCGGACGGAACGTCATCTTGATCCCGCCGAACCTCAGGTCCGGTGCGCCCTCTATCCGCTGCTCGCCGACCACACGACGACCACCGACGTAGGTGCCGTTCGTCGAGTCCTGGTCAACGCAATACCAGCCGTCAGCGCGCTTCTGCAGCTTCGCGTGCGAGTCCGAGATGGACTCGTCCTTGATCTGGATGTCGTTGTGCTCACCGCGTCCGATGTTCGTGAGCGCGGAGTGCAGCTCGAACTTGAGCCCCTTGAGCGGCCCCTCGGCGATCACCTCGAGCGTCGCGAGCGGTTGACGGCCCGCCGGCTTGGACGGGGCCGGCGCAGCTGCGGCTGCCGGGGCAGCCGCGACCGGCTTCGGCGGGGGAGGCGGCGGCGCTGCGGGTGCTGCGGGTGCTGCGGGCGGCTGCGGGGCCGGCGCCGGAGCCGGTGG
>CAZYUL010000015.1:0-1205 GCA_964650715.1 uncultured Gemmatimonas sp.
CCTGGCGATCTCGAGCCCGAAAGGCACGGTGGGCGTCACCGCGGAGCTCGAGCCGCGCTTCCGCCCGCGCACGCCCAAGCTCGAAGCCGGCGACGCGCGCATGGCGCTCGGCCTGAAGCTGGCGGGCGTCCGCCTCGCTCGCGCTGAGATCCGCCTCGTCGGCCCGCAAGGCGAGCTTTTGGTCGCCGCGCCCTTCAATGGCGAGCTCGACGCCGAGGTCGACACCAGCGGCTACCGCGGCAACGTCAGAATCGCGCCCGCGGGCGCCGACTCCTTGCGCTTCGGCGCCAGCGACCAGGCCGCGCGCGTCGTCGCCGGCGGCAAAGCCGCTGTCGCTTTCAGCTCGAACGCCGACACGCGCGCCACCTTCGACTTGAACGGCCTGGCAAGTCCCGGCAAGCAGGACGCCTGGCAGGCAACGCCCATCGCCCTCGCCGGTGAAGGCGTCCTCGCCGCGAACAGCGCGACCTGGACGCTGCCGCGCCTCGACGTCCGCGCCGCGGGCCTGCGCTCGGCCTTCGCCGGTCGCGTCGTGACCGAGGCGAGCAAGCCCGGCGCGTTCACCGTCGAGCTGAAGGGCCCGTCGATCGACGCCGAGCAAGCCGCGGCAGGCGCGCGTCCGTTCGCGCGCGAGCCCAACCTGACGCTGCGGGTCACGCCCGCGCCGAGCGGCACGAGCGTCGCGTTGACCGCGAAAGCCACCGAGATCTTCGCCGAGTCGCGCCGCATCGCGACGCGCGACGTCAGCTTCGACGCGCGCGCCTTCGTCTCCGCGCAGCGCCTCGAGCTCGAAGACGCGACGCTCACGGCCGGCAGCGGGCTCAGCCGCATCCACGCCACAGGCAGCATCGCCCTGACGGCCACGCCGGCGCTCGCCCTCGACCTCGACTTCAAGCAGAGCCTGGTCCCCTTCGACTTCCAGCCGAGCGACCTCGACGGCGCGGTCTCGGGCGAGCTGACGCTGCGCTCGGACGCGCGATCCGGCGAGCTGGCGCTCAAAGGCAAAGTCGAAGCCGACCTGGCGCGCCTGACGCACCCGGAGCTCGTGGCGAAGGGCGTCCACGTCGCCCTACCGGTCGACATGCGCCTCGCCAGCGTGCTCGAGCTGGCCGCGCTCGCCGACACCGCCTTGACCGCGCCGGCCGCCGCCTACGCCAAAGCCGTCCGCGCCGGCCAGATCGAGCCGGAAGCGCGCGTCGCCGAAG
>CAZYUL010000015.1:1215-2290 GCA_964650715.1 uncultured Gemmatimonas sp.
CCTACACGCCCGGCGGCAAAGCCGGCGCGCCGCAGCTGTTCTGGCGCGACGTCACGTTCAAAGGCCGCGGCAAGCTGGCGCCCGACCGCGTCGACTTCGCCGACGTCGCGCTGCTCATCGGCTCCGCGCAGAGCCGCGTGCAAGCCAAAGGCCACCTCGCGCTCGCGGCCACGCCGGCCTTCGCCGCCGACATCGACTTCAGCCAAAACCTGGCGCCGTTCGACCTCGCCCCCGCCGACGCCCGCGGCGTCGTCTCGGGCCGCCTCCGGCTCAGCTCCGACACGAAATCCGGCGACCTCGCGCTCGAGGGCAAGGTCGAGACCACGCTCGACAGCTTCGTGCACCCGCAGCTCACCGCCAAAGGCGTCGCCGTCAGCATGCCGGTCGACCTGCTGCAGGCCTGGTACCAGGGCGGCATCTCGGTGTTCGACTGGACGGATCCCAAGAACCCGAAGGAGATCGCGTTCTTCGACCGCGGGCCGGTGGACTCGACGCGGATGGTGAGCGGCGGGTCGTGGTCGGTCTATTGGTACAACGGCTCGATCGTCTCCTCGGAGATCGCGCGCGGCCTCGACGTCGCCGAACTCGTGCCGAGCGAGCACCTGACGCAGAACGAGATCGATGCTGCCAAGACGGTCCGGTGGAACCAGCTCAACGCGCAGGGCCAGCCGAAGATCGAGTGGCCGCCGTCTTTCGCGCTCGCGCGCGCCTACCTCGACCAGCTCGAGCGGAACCGCTGCCTCAGCACGTCGCGCATCAACGACGTCCGGCGGACCCTGCAGGGGGCCGAACGGGCGACGGGGCCGGCCCGCACGAACGCGCTCTCGGCGCTCGCGACCCAGCTCCAGCAGGACGCACGGGGGTCCTGCGACCAGCCGAAGATGGAGATGCTCCGCAAGGCGGTGATGGACCTGCAGAACCCGGTCGTGTCATAGGCGTCACGACGGCGCACCACCGCGAATGACGAAGCGCGCCGGGAGCCACGCTCCCCGCCCGCATCGCATCGTCCCCCCGACAAAGGGCCGGAGAGGGTCGGAACCGACCACGATACGACGGTTTCGCGCCCCGGCCACCC